>CADCTD010000093.1 GCA_902805545.1 uncultured Craurococcus sp.
CTCCACCTGCGCCGGACGCGCCGGCTCGGCGAGGCGCGGCGCCTCCGCGGGCCGCGCCTCGGCGGGCCGCGCCTGCGTCGCCCGCGCCAGATCGACCAGCGTCGGCCGCGGCGGCGCATCCACGGGCTTCGCCGCCGGCAGGGCGAGCCGCACCAGCGGCGGCGCCACCGGCTCCGGCGGCGGCAAGGGCAGGGCGGCGAGACCAATGTCGGATACCGCCGGCACCTCGACCGGGGCCGGCGCCCGCGCCACCACCGTTGCGGCCACGGGGGCCGCCGCCACCGCCACCTGCACCACCGGCTCCGCGACGCGCGGCAGCAGGGCGAGCGCCGTATTCCCCGCCGGCACTACCGGCTCGCGCGGCGCGAAGAGCGCGACCGGCCCGTCATAGGCGGCAACCGCCGGCAGCCGCCGCTCCGCCTCGCTGGCGCGGACAAACTGCGCCGGCTGCATCGCCTCCAGCTCCGGCAGGTGCCGCTGGGCGACCGCGCGCAGCCGCTCCGGCTCGTTCAGCCAGGCCCATTCCGCCTGCAGGGTCTGCGTCCGCGCCTCCGCCTCCTCGACCTTGCGGGCGATCGAGCGCAGCTCCCGGTCCATCACCGCGGCTTCGTGCTTGGTGCTGTAGACATGCATCCCGGCGCCGAGGAAGGCGACGAGGCAAAGCGAGGTGAAAGGGCGGAAGATCATGCGGCGTCCCGGGATGCGACGGGGTGGTCGAGGGGCAGGCGTTCGATCGCGCGCAGCCGGGCGGACCGGGCGCGGGGATTGGCATCGGTCTCGGCCGGGCCGGGGCGCAGCGCGCGCGGCGTCAGCAGGCGGAACCTGGGCGGCGCGGCCCGCCCGGCGAGCGAGGCCGGGTCATGCCGCGAGGCCCCGGCCTGGCGCCCGGCGGCACCCGCCATGAAGCGCTTCACCAGCCGGTCCTCGAGCGAATGGAAGGCGACGACGACGAGCCGCCCGCCCGGCGCCAGCAGCGCGGCCGCGGCGGCGAGCCCGCGCTCCACCTCGCCCAGCTCGTCATTCACCGCGAGGCGCAGCGCCTGGAAGCTCCGTGTCGCGCCGTCGATGCCGGACGGGTCGCGGGGGATGCAGCCGCGCACCAGCTCGGCGAGCCGCGCCGTGGTGGTGATCGGCGCCTCGCGCCGCGCCGCGACGATCGCGCGCGCGATGCGCCTCGAGTAACGCTCTTCGCCCAGTTGATAGAGCACGTCCGCCAGCTCCGACTCGTCCAGCGTGTTGACGAGGTCCGCAGCGGACTTCCCATGTTTCGACATCCGCATGTCAAGCGGCCCGTCGCCGCGGAAGGAGAATCCGCGCTCGGCATCGTCGAGCTGGAAGGAGGAGACGCCGAGGTCGAGCACCACGCCGTCGAGCAGCGTCACGTCGCGCGCCTCGAGCAGCGCCAGCATCTCGCCGAACCGCCCCTCGAGCAGGTGCAGCCGCCCCGGATGCCGCGCGGCGAGCGCCGCGCCGCGCGCGATCGCCTCCGGGTCGCGGTCGATGGCGTAGAGGGTGCAGCGCGCTGCCTCGAGGATGGCGCCCGCATAGCCGCCGCCGCCGAAGGTGCCATCGCAATAGGCGCCGCCGTCGCGCGGGCCGAGCTGCTGCAGCACCTCGGCCAGCATCACCGGGACATGGCCGGGGAGGGCACTCATACGTCGCCCCCCTCGTCCTCGGCATCGAGCCGTGCCTCTTCCTCGGCGAAGGCGGCAGCGCTCCAGATCTCGAAATAGGCGCCGCGCCCGCTGAACTGCAGCTCGCCGTCGAAGCCCGCATGCTCGGCGAGCTCCTTCGGCATCACCACGCGGCCGTCCGGGTCGAGGGTCAGGGTATGGATCTTGCCGACCAGCTTGCGCATCACCGACTGGTATTCCGCCGAGAGCTTGCTGAGCCCGGCCACGCGGGCCTCCACCTCGGCCATGTAATCCGCCTTCGGCCAGACTTCGATGCAGCGATTGTGGCGGGACCGGCGGAGGATGATCTCCATGGCGCCAGGGCCGGCAAGCTGGCCGCGGAAGAGGGAAGGCACCGAAATGCGCCCCTTCTTCGCGTCGTACCCCCCACCCACGGTGCCTATGAACTCGGACATCGCCCAGCGACCGCCCCCCAGTGACCGCTTGTTGACTTGCCCTTCGGGGAGGATGCGCTCAGGGGCGTCTCCGGCCCCTGGGGATCAGCGGCCGGCGGGGCCCCCCGACCCCGCCGGCTCGCCCGACCATCCCGCTTTGGATCCCTCGCCCCCCCGAGCTTTGGACCCATCGTCGGGATGACTTGGGATAGCACGGGATTTCGTGGGACCACAAGCGCGAATACCATTTCGGCCTACTAAATGCGGGCGACAAATTGCCCGATTCCTAAGGCCTTAGCGGCGCGTATCGTCACCGCATGAGAAATCATCTGCAATCGAAAGCAATATGTTATACTTACCCGGTTTGTTCTTTCCCCGCACCGTGCTTCCTGTGGACACCTTTGTGGATGAACCTGTGGGGAAAATGCGCCAGGCAGCCTGTAAGCCGGGTTCTGTCCGCCCCCGGAATTCCGGGGACGAGGCGACCATTCCTCTGGGACGCGCCTCGCGGCGCGCCTCACGCGGCCAACCCGGGCGACGGGGCGGGAATGCCCCTGCGCCAGGTGGGCCGAAACCCACCCGCGCCGGTCGCCCCTATTCGGCCTTGCTCCCGATGGGGTTTGCCCTGCCGCCCCCGTTGCCGGGGGCGCGGTGCGCTCTTGCCGCACCGTTTCACCCTTGCCGGGCGGCCTCGCGGCGGCCCGGCGGTCTCTTCTCTGTGGCACTTTCCCTGAGGGCCGCCCCTTGCGGTTCGACCCCCGCCGGCCGTTGACCGGCATCGTATTCCCGTGGAGCCCGGACTTTCCTCCAGCACCGCCTCGCGGCGATGCCAGCGGCCGCCCAGCCACCTGACGCGGCGGCGTCATGCGCCCCCGGTCCGCCCCGCGTCAATCGCCTTCGGGCGCTGCCGGCGGAATCATCGCCGCGACCGCCGCCAGCCGCGCCAGGCAGCCGGCATCGGCGACGCCATCCACCCGCTCCGGCCGCCAGCGCCGCTGGAAGGCGGTGAGCAGCAGGGGCAGCGGCAGGTCGCCCCGGTAGCCGATGGCCTCCAGCAGCGCCTCCGGCCGCGCCTGCGCGGGCATGGCGGCCACCCCGGGCCAGAGCCCGACGCCGTTCGCCGCCAGGCCCTCCCAGTCGAAGAGCTCCCCCGGGTCCTGCTTGCGGTCCGGCGCCACGTCGCTGTGCCCGACCACATCCCAGGGCGCGATCGGGTGCCGCGCCAGGACCTCGAGGCAAAGGTCGCAGACGGCGGCCATCTGCAGGGCGGGGAAGGGGCGATACCCCCATTCATGCCCCGGATTGACGATCTCGATGCCGATGCTGCGGTCGTTCAGCCCCTGCCGCCCGCGCCAGTGGGAGATGCCCGCATGCCAGGCCCTGCGCTCCTCCGGCACCAGGCGGAAGACCGTGCCGTCCTCCTCCACCACGTAATGCGAGGAGACCCTGGCCGCCGGGTCCCTGAGCCGCTCGATCGCCGCCGTCCCACTCTGCATCCCCGTGTAGTGGAGCAGCAGGATGTCGACCGGCAGGCCCGCCGGCCGCGCATCCTGGTTGGGACTCGGCGCCTCGATTGTCCTCAGAGCTTCCGCTCCCGCTTCACCCGGTCCCAGGCCGCGTTGATCTCGGCGACCTTCTCCGTCGCCCGCTTGACGAACTCCGCCGGCACGCCGCGCGAGGCCAGGCTGTCCGGATGGTTCTCCCGCATCAGCCGCCGCCAGGCCTGGCGCACCGCGTCATCGGGCGCATCCCGCGGCACGCCGAGGATGGTATAGGGGTCCGGCCCGCTCGGCGTGACCGCGGCGCCGGCGCGCGAGCTCTGACCGTCCCGCGCGCGTTCCCAGGCGGCTGCATCGAGGCCGAATCCGCGCTGCGCACCCTGCAGGAAGGCAAGCTCGGCCTTGGTCAGCGGCCCGTCCGCCCGGGCGATCTGGAACAGCGCCCCGAGCACGTCCTCCAGCATCCCCTTGTTGTCGGCGAAGCTCTCCCCGAGCTTCTCGGCGAAGGGCTCCGGCGGGTCGGCGCTGTCCCGCGCCTGGTCGAAGAGCGCCGCCACCTCCCGCAGGTTTTCGGGCGGGATGCGGAACAGGCGCTTGAAGGCGTCGATCTCCTCGCGCTTCACCGGCCCGTCGCATTTGGCGAGCTTGGCGGCCAGCACGACGACGGTGATGGCAAAAAGCTGCTCCTTGCTGCCGAGCAGCGCCGCCGCATCGGCCGCCTGCCGCACCGCGGAGCGCCCGAGCAGCGCGCCGAAGGGGTTGCCCGCGCCGCGCCCGCCCTGGTCCGCCGCATGGCCGAGCGCCGCCCCGACCACGGCGCCGAGCGGCCCGCCGGTCATGAATCCCGTCACCCCGCCGATGATCTTGCCCCAGAGGGTCAAGCGCCGCACCCCTTGCTCTCGCCCTAGCCTCTACCACGCCGGGACGGCCGGGGAGAGGCCCCGCAAGTCCGCAAGATGGGTTGCCCCGAGCCGGCGCGAAAGGTTGACCGCCACCCCCATCCGCCCCAGCCTTCGCGCTGACGGGCGACCGGGCCGATTCGGCACCCGCCCTCGCTGGTACCTTCCCGGTCACAACCAGCGATGTGCACCCCCGCGCGCTCGCCGCTGCGGTATTGGCAGCAGCAGCCGGCTCCTCGCCATGCGAGTCGCGGCAGTTCTTCATGACGAAGACTAGACGAGTGGCAATCAATATTGAGTCTGCCGACTCGGAGACTGTCACCGGAATTGCTCGCGATACCGAGAGTTCCAGGGCAGCCTGGCTGTTGACTGTCGCTGTTCCTCACTGGGCCAACCGCCACCCGGGACCCTGCTTCACAGCGTCGCCGCCGCCCGCGAGGCCTGGTCGTAGAAGCCCGAGAGCGTCCGCAGCAGCCGCGCCGCTTCCGAGAGCGCCGCGCCCGGCGGCCCGTCCTCCTGCACCGCCCCCGCCAGCAGCCTTTCCCTGACCTCGGCATAGCGGGCGCAGAGCGCCGCCCCCTCGGCCGTCGCCGCCACCAGCTTCTCCTTGCCCTGCCGGCTCGTCGTCACCAGCCCGGCGCCTTCGAGCTTGCGGATGGCATAGGTGGCGATATGCGCATCCTCGATGCCGAGCGCGAGCAGGATCTCCGCCTGCCGCTTCGCCCGCCCGCGATGGTGGACGGTGTGCAGGACCAGCACCTCGACCGGCGACAGCCCCGCCGCCCCCGCCGCCGCCGCGCAGAGCACCATCCAGCGCTGGAAGGCATGCCCGGCGAGGATCAGCCCGTACTCCACCTCCGACAGCCCCGGCGAGGCGCCGGCAGCGAGATGCGCGGAGGAGACGACGGGGCGGGGTTCGGCCATGCGCGAACATTGACAAAATATCGATAAATCGTCAACGAGATGGCGGCGGCCTTGCGCGGCAGGCGAGGGGGCGCCATCACGGCGCGAACGGAGGCGATCATGGACGCAGGCTGGCAGTTCTGGATCGATCGCGGCGGCACCTTCACCGACATCGTCGCCCGCGACCCCGCCGGCCGCCTCACCACGGCGAAGCTGCTGTCCGAGAACCCCGGCCGCTACCGCGACGCCGCCGTCGCCGGCATCCGCCAGATCCTCGGCGTCGCGCCGGACGCCCCCATCCCGCCCGGCGTGATCGAGGCGGTGAAGATGGGCACGACGGTCGCCACCAACGCGCTCCTGGAGCGCAAGGGCGAGCGCGTCCTGCTGCTGGTGAACCGCGGCTTCGCCGACATGCTCCGCATCGGCAACCAGGCCCGCCCCCGCCTCTTCGACCTCGCGGTACGGCTCCCCGACCTGCTGCATGAGCGCGTCGCCGAGATCGGCGGCCGCATCGCCGTCTCCGGCGAGGAGCTGGAGCCGCTCGACGAGGCCGCCGCCCGCGCCGCCCTCGAAGCCGCCCACGCCGAGGGCATCCGCGCCGTCGCCATCGTGCTGATGCATGCCTGGGCGCATCCCGGACACGAGCTCCGCCTCGGCGAGGTCGCCCGCGAGGTCGGCTTCCCCCAGGTCTCGCTGAGCCACCAGGCTTCGCCCTTGCCCCGCATCGTCCCCCGTGGCGACACGACGGTGGTGGATGCCTATCTCTCCCCCATCCTCCGCCGCTATGTCGAGCAGGTCTCGGGCGAGCTGAACGCCGTCCGATCCTCCGACGCCGCAGGCGGAGGGCGCGAATCGGCTGGCCAGAGCAAGGTCCGCCTCTACTTCATGCAGTCGAATGGCGGCCTCGCCGAGGCCGGCCACTTCCAGGGGAAGGACGCCATCCTCTCCGGCCCCGCCGGCGGCATCGTCGGCGCTGCCCGCACGGCCGGCATGGCCGGCTTCGACCGCATCATCGGCTTCGACATGGGCGGCACCTCCACCGATGTCGCCCTCTATGCCGGCGAGTTCGAGCGCGCCTTCGAGACGCTGGTCGCGGGCGTCAGGATGCGCGCGCCGATGATGGCGATCAACACGGTCGCCGCCGGCGGCGGCTCCATCCTCGCCTTCGACGGCGCCCGCTACCGCGTCGGGCCGGAGAGCGCCGGCGCCGTCCCCGGCCCCGCCTGTTACCGCCGTGGCGGCCCGCTCACCGTGACGGACGCCAATGTCATGGTCGGCAAGATCCAGCCGCATCACTTCCCGCCGATCTTCGGCCCCGACGCCGACCAGCCGCTCGACGCCGATGTGGTGCGCGAGAAATTCGCGGCGCTCGCCGCCGAGATCGCCGCCGCGACGGGCGAAGCGCCCGAGCCCCGCGCCGTGGCGGAAGGCTTCCTCCGCGTCGCCGTCGCCAACATGGCGAACGCCATCAAGCAGGTCTCCATCCAGAAGGGCCATGACGTCACCCGCCACGCGTTGCAGTGCTTCGGCGGCGCCGGCGGCCAGCATGCCTGCCTCGTCGCCGACGAGCTCGGCATGGAGACCGTCTTCATCCACCCCTTCGCCGGCGTGCTCTCGGCCTACGGGATGGGCCTCGCCGACCAGACGGTGATCCGCGAGGCCGCCGTCGAAGCCCCCCTCACGCCGGCCTCGATGGACGGCCTCGCCGCCACCCTCGACGGCCTTGCCGGGGAGGGCCGCGCCGAGCTGCTGCGCCAGGGCGCCGAAGCCGCCCGCATCGCCGCCGCGCGCCGCCTCCACCTCCGCTACGAGGGCACCGACAGCTTCCTCCCCATCCCCTTCGGCGAGCATGCCGCGCTGCTCGAGACCTTCACCGCCGCCCATCGCGCGCGCTTCGGCTTCGCCACGCCAGAGCGGCAGGTCGTCGTCGAGGCCTGCATCGCCGAAGTCACCGCCGCCGGCGAAGCGGTGGAGGAAGCGAAGCTCCCCGCCCGCACCGCCGGCGAGACCATCCCCCTGCTCGACACCGTCCCCCTCTTCGCCGCCGGCGCCGAGCACGCCGCCCCCGTCTACGACCGCGAGGTGCTGCTCGCCGGCGACCGCCTCCCCGGCCCGGCGCTGATCCGCGAGGCCAATGCGACGACGGTGGTCGAGCCCGGCTGGACCGCCGAGCTGACGCCCCTCAACCACCTCATCCTCCGCCGCACCACGCCGCGCGAGGCGACGCATACCGAGGTCACCGGCCGGCCCGACCCGGTGATGCTGGAGCTCTTCAACAACCTCTTCATGTCCGTCGCCGAGCAGACCGGCGCCGTCCTGCAGAACACCTCGCTCAGCGTGAACATCAAGGAGCGGCTCGACTTCTCCTGCGCCATCTTCGACAGCGAGGGCGGCCTCGTCGCCAACGCCCCCCACGTCCCTGTCCATCTCGGGGCCATGGGGGAGAGCGTCCGCACCGTCATCCGCCTGCGCGGCAAGACGCTCCGCCCCGGCGACGTGGTGGCGCTGAACAATCCCTATAACGGCGGCACCCACCTGCCGGACGTCACCGTCATCACCCCCGTCTTCGACGCGGCAGGCAGGGAGATCCTCTTCTTCCTCGGCAGCCGCGGCCACCATGCCGATATCGGCGGCCTGACCCCCGGCTCCACGCCCCCGCTCTCGCGCACGCTGGAGGAGGAGGGCGTCGTCATCGACGACTTCCTCCTCGTCGAGAAGGGCCGCTTCCGCGAGGCCGAGTTCCGCGCCCTCCTCGCCTCTGCGAGGTACCCGGCGCGCAGCCCGGACGTGAACGTCGCCGACATCAAGGCGCAGATCGCCGCCAACGAGAAGGGCGTGCAGGAGCTGAGCCGCGCCGTCCGCGACCACGGCCTCGAGACCGTCCGCGCCTATATGCGCCACGTCATGGACAACGCCGAGGAGAGCGTCCGCCGCGTCCTCGCCCGCCTGCAGGATGGCGAGTTCCGCACCACGACCGACGACGGCACGCCCCTTGTCGTCGCCGTCCGCGTCGACCGGGAGGGGCGCCGCGCCGTGATCGACTTCACCGGCACCGGCCCGCAGCGTCCATCGAATTTCAACGCTCCCGCCGCCGTCTGCCGCGCCGTCGTGCTCTACTGCTTCCGCGCCCTGGTCGGCGAGGAGATCCCGCTCAACGACGGCTGCCTCAAGCCGCTCGAGATCGTCGTCCCTTCGGGCACCTTTCTCTCGCCCTTGCCCGGCGCCGCCGTCGTCGCCGGCAATACCGAGGTCAGCCAGATGACCTGCAATGCCCTGCTGGCCGCGCTCGGCGCCTGCGCCTCGGCCCAGGCCACCATGAACAACGTGATTTTCGGCGACGATCTCTACCAGTACTATGAAACGGTCTGCGGCGGCGTCGGTGCCGGCCCTGGATTCGACGGCTGGGGCCCGGTGCAGACCCATATGACCAATACCCGCATGACCGACCCGGAGATCCTCGAACTCCGCTACCCCGTCCGCCTCGAGGAGTTCTCCATCCGCCGCAACTCCGGCGGCCTCGGCCAGTGGCGCGGCGGCGACGGCGCCCGGCGGCGAATCCGCTTCCTCCGCCCGATGCAGGCGATCGTCGTCGCCTCCCGCCGCAACGTCGCCCCGCATGGCATGGCCGGCGGCGCCGACGGCATGCCCGGCCGCCAATGGGTCGAGCGCGCGGGCGGCGCCATCGAGCCCATCCCCGGCAACAGCGGCAGCGCCGAGCTCGCCATCGGCGATGCGCTGGTGGTGGAAACCCCGGGCGGCGGCGGCTGGGGCCCGCCCGCCAGCTGATGCGCCGCCTCGCGGCCATCCTCGTCCCCCTGCTGGCGCTGCTCGGCGCCGCGCTCTGGGTCGGCCCCCGCCTGCTCGACTGGGAGCCCTACCGCGCGCAGCTCGCCGAGATCGCCAGCACCCAGCTCGGCCGCCCGGTGACGCTCGGCGGCCGGATCACCCTGACGCTGCTGCCCCAGCCGCGCGTCGAGGCCGCCGCCGTCGCCATCGGCTCCAACAATGACGGGCTGACCATCACGGCGCGGGCCATGCGCCTCCGCCTCGACCTCGCCAGCCTGGTCTCCGGCCGGCTGGAGCCGCGCGAGATCGCGCTCGTCGGCGGCGAGATCACCATGCCCTGGCCGCCGACCGCCCTGCCGAGCCTCCGCCCGCCGCCATGGCTCTCCGCCCTCGATGCCCGCCTCGAGGATTGCCGCCTGAGGCTCGGCGGCCTGCAATTCGAGGCCCTCAACGCCCGCCTGCAGACCGGCGCCGCGGCCGAGGCGCTGAGCGCGGAAGGCACGCTCGCCTGGCGCGGCTATGCCATCCGCTTCGCCGGCCAGCTCGGCCGCGCCGGCTTCGACGGCATCGCCCCGCTCGACCTCTCCCTCGCCCTGGCCGGCTCGACGCTGACGGCCCGCGGCGTCCTTGCCTCGGACGGCTTCGACGGGCGGATGGAATCCGCCGGCCCCGACCTCTCCCTCCTGCTGCCTGCCCCGCCGGTCGCCTTCCGCGCCACCGGCCGTCTCACCGTCGCCGCCGATCTCTTCGCCGCCGATGACCTCTCCATCGACCTCGCCGGCCAGCCCGCCCGCGGCGCCGCCACCCTCCGCCTCGCGCCGGAATCCCGGCTCGACATCGCGCTCGCCGCCGGCCGGCTCGACCTCGATGCCTGGTTCGCCGCTCTCCGCCAGACCCGCGGCACCACCCGCGCGCTGCCGCTCCCGGTCAGCATCGACCTCTCGGCGGAGGCGACCGGCTTCGGCGGCATCCCGCTGCGGCGGCTCCGCGGCGGCTTCTTCCTCGAGGGCGACCGCCTGACCCTCTCCGACGTCTCGGCGCTGCTCCCTGGCGAGATGCAGCTCGAGGTCGCCGGCGCCACCGCCGGCCCGCGCGTGGAGCTGGCCGTGCAGTTCGCCGGCCAGGCCCTGCGCGAGACGCTGACCGCCCTCGGCCTGCCGCTCGCCGGCACGGACCCCGCCCGCCTTCACTCGGCGGAAGGCCGCCTCCGCCTCGCGCTCGAGAACGGCCAGGCCACCCTCTCCGACATCGCCGCGACCGTGGACGAGACCCGGGTGACGGGGGCCGGCTCGCTCCGTCTCGGCGGCGCCCGGCCGCAGGTCGGCCTCGGCCTCGCCCTCGACCGGCTCGACCTCGACGGGCTGCTGCCCGATGCCGCCGGTCTCGGCCCCATCGACCTCAACCTCCGCCTCGCCGCCGACCGCCTCTCCTGGCGGCAGCTCGCCGCCGAGCGCGCGACGCTCGACGCCACCATCGAGGACGGCAGGCTCGCCCTCCGCCGCCTCGCCTTCCGCCTCGGCGAGCTGGACCTCGCCGCCTCCGGCTCCGCCCAGCTCACCCCCTCGCTCCGCGTGCCCGACCTGACGCTGGAAGCCAGCGGCCCCAACGCCGCCATCCTCGCGCCGCTCCTGCCGTCCGGCTGGGCGCCGCTGCTCGGCCAGCCCATCGCGCTGCGCCTCTCCGGCGGCGGCCCGCCGGAGGCGGTGGCGCTCAGGGCCGAGGGCGATCTCGGCAGCCTCCGGATCGAGACCGCGGCGACGCTCGATGCCCGCGCCCGCCGCGGCACCGGCACGCTCACGCTCCGCCACCCGGGCGCCCCGCGCCTCCTGGCCCTGCTCTCGGGCGCCGATGTGACGGACTGGCTGGGGGAGGGGTCCTTCTCGCTGATCGCCAGCCTCGCGGGCCAGCTCGGCGGCACCCCCACGCTGACCGCCGACCGCTTCGACCTCGTTGCCGGAACGCTCCGCCTGCGCAGCCAGCTCGCCCTCGCCCTCGCCACGCCCCGGCCGCGCCTCACCGGCCGCATCGCGGCAGAGCGCCTGCCCCTGCCGACGCCCGCGCTTCGCGGCGCTGCCCCCCTCGGCCTCGACCGCCTCGCCCTGCTGGATGCGGATCTCGCCCTCGAGGCCGCCCGCCTCGAGCCTCTCGGCTGGACCCCGCTCGACGCCGTCTCCACTGCGCTGAGGCTGGAGGCCGGCACCCTCCGTCTCGACAACCTCCAGGCTCGGCTCGCCGGCGGCGCCCTGCGCGCCAGCCTGCGCATCGAGGGCGCCGCCAGCCCGCCCCGCCTCGCCCTCGACGCGATGCTCGACGACGCCACGATCGGCGAGCCGCTCCTCGGCCTGCCCCTCGACCTCGGCGCCGGACGGGTGCAGGCCGAGGCCGCCCTCCGCGCCACCGGCCACAGCATGGCGGCGCTGGCCGCGACCATCAGCGGCCAGGCCGCGGTCACCATCCATGACGGCATGCTGATCGGCGCCGATCTCGCCGCGCTGGGGGCGGCCGCCGCCTCGCCCACCCCCGACCAGGCCCTCCGCGCCGCGCTGGCCGGCGGCGCCACCGCCTTCGAGCGGCTGGAGGCGAAGGCGAGCCTTGCCGAAGGCCGCATCGCCCTCTCCTCCGCAAGCCTCGCAACCGAGGGCGGCGGCGCGGCGACGGCGAGCGGCACCATCGACCTCGCCCGCCTCGCCCTCGACCTCCGCCTCGCCGCCCGTCCCGTCGCCGAGGCGCCGGAGATCGCGCTCCGCCTCACCGGCCCGCTGGCCGAGCCACGCCGCCTGCCGGAGCTGGCGCCCTTCCTGCTCTGGCGCGCGGCGCGGCCCTAGAGCAAACCCCGATCAGGTGGAAGCACCTGACCGGAGTAATCTGCTCGACCAGACAGCGGGATGGAGCCGGGTTCGGCGAGCCAGGTCGAACGGAAACCGCCCTGGCGAGGCCTGCCGCATCCGATGCGGATGCCGATCCCGGCGGCGCCCGTCTGCAACCAACCGGATGGGATTTGTCCGGACCCGCCGCCTCGGCCACACTGCGCGCCGAGACCTGCCGAGGATCATCCATGCCCTCTCGTGACGGCGCCCTGACCCGCGCGGCCCGCTTCTTCGACGAAGGGGGCTTCAGGTCGCTGCTCGCCCGGCTGGTGGAGTACCCTTCCACCTCGCAGGAGCCCGGCGCCGAGGCAGCCCTCGAGACCTATCTTGCCGAGGGCATCCGCCCCTGGCTGGAACGCATGGGCTTCGCCGCCACCATCCACGAGAACCCGCTTCCCGGCTTCGGCCCCATCCTGACCGCCGAGCGGATCGAGGACGCCTCCCGCCCCACCATCCTTCTCTACGGCCATGGCGACACCGTCCGCGGCCTTGAGGACCAGTGGCGCGCCGGCCTCGCCCCCTGGACGCTCACCGAGGAGGAGGGCCGCTGGTACGGCCGCGGCACCGCCGACAACAAGGGCCAGCACGCCCTCAACCTCGCCGCGCTGGAGGCGGTGCTGGCCGAGCGCGGCGGCCGCCTCGGCTTCAACGTCAAGCTCGTCCTCGAGATGGCCGAGGAGCGCGGCAGCAAGGGCCTCCGCGAATTCGTCGCCGCGCATGCCGAGGCGCTGGCCGCCGATGCGCTCATCGCCTCCGACGGCCCCCGCGTCGACCCCGAGGTGCCGACCATCGCCACCGGCACCCGCGGCACCTGGCATTTCGACCTCGTCGTCAGGCTGCGCGAGGGCGGCGTCCATTCCGGGCATTGGGGCGGGCTGACCACCGACCCGGCGATCATCCTGGCCCATGCGCTCTCCACCATCATGGACCGCAACGGCAAGATCCTGGTGCGCGACTGGCTGCCCCGCAACGGCGTCCCCGCCGCCGTGCGCGGCGTGCTGGCCGGCTGCCCGGTGGGCGGCGGGGAGGGGGCGGCGACCATCGACGAGGGCTGGGGCGAGCCTGGCCTGACGCCCGCCGAGAAGATCTACGGCTGGAACAGCCTCATCGTCCTCTCGATGATCAGCGGGCGGCCCGAGAACCCCGTGAATGCCGTCGCCCCCGACGCCCGCGCCCATTGCCAGATCCGCTACACCGTCGATTCCGACACCGCCGGCTTCGAGGCCGCACTGCGCCACCATCTCGACGCGCATGGGCTGGAGCAGGTGCGGATCGAGAATGCCGGCATCCGCATGGCCGCCAGCCGCACCGCCCCGGACCACCCCTGGGTCCGCTGGGCGCAGGCGAGCATGGAGCACAGCCTCGGCAAGCCGGTGCAGATCATCCCGAACAGTTCGGGCGGCCTGCCGGGCGATGTCTTCGTCGACCACCTCGGCGTGCCGCTGGTCTGGGTGCCGCACAGCTACAACGGCTGCAAGCAGCATGGCCCGGACGAGCACCTGCTGATCGCCCCTGCGCGCGAGGGCCTGCTCGCCTTTGCCGGAATGTGGTGGGATCTGGGCGAAGAGGGCACGCCCCGCCGCAAATGATACCTTTCCTAACCTGCGGCGTCATGCGCGGGTTACATGGAGCGACGACTCTCCACGGGGCCACACATGGCTTGAAGGAGTACCCATGAGGACGCTTCGTTCGGCACTGCTCGGGACCGCCCTGGTCGCCGTCGCCCTGCCGGCCCTCGCCCAGCCTGCCCCGCCGCCGCCCGCCCGCGGCCCCGCCGGCATGTTCGCCCGCCTCGACGCCAATGGCGACGGCCGCATCACCCAGGAGGAGGGCTGGTCCTTCGTCCAGGCCCGCTTCGCCGAGGCCGACCGCAACAAGGACGGTGCCCTGGTGCTGGAGGAGGCGACCACCGCCCGCCTCATGCCGCCCCCGGCCTCGGCCGGCGCTCCGCCGCCCCCGCCGCCGCCCGAGATCGGCCCGATGCAGGCCCGCATGGTGGCGATGATGTTCCGCGGCGCGGACGCCAACCGCGACGGCCGCGTCACCCTCGACGAGATTCGCCCGATAGCCGAGGCCCGGTTCCGCGCCGTCGACGCCAATGGCGACAACGGCATCACCCTCGACGAGCTGCCCGCCCGCCCGCACCGCCACGGCCACGGCCACGGCCACGGCCAGCATTACGGTGGCCAGCATCACGGTGGCCAGCATCACGGCCGGCCGGAGGCCCCGTCTCCCGCACCAGCGCGCTGATGGCGGGAGGGGCGGCGACGGCGGGGCTGCGCCAGGCCCTCGCCGCGGCCGGCCCCGACCTCTGGCTGCGCGACGCCCGCGCGCCCGCCGCCCTGCTCCCCTCCGCATCGGCCGCCCTTCTGGCCCCAGCCGATGCGGAGGGGCTGGTGCGCCTCGACCTCCGCATCAGCCACGGCCGCGTCGCCGCCCTCGCCCCTCTCGGCACCGCCCCCGCGGGCCCGAGCCTCGACGGCGGCCAGCTCTGGCCCGGCCTGGTCGATGGCCATACCCATCTCGACAAGGGCCAGATCTGGCCCCGCAGCCCCAACCTCGGCGGCGACTTCCCCGGCGCCCTCTCGGCCGCCGCCGCCGACCGCGCCCGGTGGACCGAGGCCGGCATCGAGGCCCGCTTCGCCTTCGGCCTCCGCTGCGCCGAGGCGCATGGCAGCGTCGCCCTCCGCACGCATCTGGAGACGCCCGCCTCCTGGCGCGTTTTCCGCCGCCTGCGCGAGGCCTGGTCCGGCCGCATCGCCCTCCAGGCCAGCTCGATCGCCCCACTCGAGGATTTCGACGGCGAGCAGGGCAGGGCGCTCGCCGACCTGGTCGCGGCCGAGGGCGGCGCGCTCGGCATGGTGACGCGCCTCGCGGGCGATGCCGCCGACCCGCTGCCGGCCGACTTCCAGCCCCGCCTCGACGCGTTCTTCGCCCTGGCCGAGGCCCGCGGCCTCGATCTCGACCTGCATGTCGACGAGAGCGGCGAGACCGGGGCCCGGGCGCTCCGCGAGATCGCCGCGACCGCGCTCCGCCGCCGCTTCCCCCACCGCATCCAGTGCGGCCATTGCTGCTCGCTCGCCCTCCAGCCGGAGGCGCATGTGCGCGAGACCCTTCGCCTCTGCGCCGAGGCCGGCCTCGCCGTCATCGTCCTGCCGATGTGCAACCTCTACCTGCAGGACCGCAATCCCGGCCGCACGCCGCGCTGGCGCGGGGTGACGCTGGTGCACGAGATGCAGGCCGCCGGCATTCCCGTCTCCGTCGCCTCGGACAATACGCGCGACCCGTTCCTCGCCTATGGCGACCTCGACATGGTGGAGGTCTACCGCGAGGCGACGCGCATCCTGCATCTCGACCACCCGGTCGCCGCCTGGCCCCGCGCCGCGACGGCAACCCCCGCCGCGATCATGCGCCTGCCCGAGGCCGGCCTGCTCCGCGAGGGCGCCCCGGCGGACCTGATCCTGTTCCGCGCCCGCTCCTGGTCGGAATGGCTGAGCCGCCCGCAGTCGGACCGAATCATCCTCCGCGCCGGCCGCCTGCTGGAGGCGGCGCCACCCGACTGGCGCGAGCTGGACGGCATCGAGGGCTAGAGCGTGATCGTCGGGGACCGGAAGGACCCGAGGCGTGCCTCACGCCGGAGACGGGCAAGCCGGGCCACGATCCGCGGCCCGGTGACCACGGGTGACGGTCTAGACCCGCGGCATGCCGCGCACCGGCCCGCGCCCCTTGTCCGAGCCCTCGGCGGAGAGTTCCAGCCAGGCTTCCAGCACCAGCCCGCCGATCACGAAGATGCCCCAGAGCGGCAGGCTCAGCAGCACGGCGACGAGGGCGGAGGAGGGCCAGGGCGCATCCGGGGGCAGGCCGAACAGCCCGAGCACCGCGGCCGGCATGATCTGCATGATCACATGCACCGGGAAGGCCAACAGCCGGACGAAAACCAGCGCCAGTTCCTGCAGGCTCAGCAGCCCATCGGCATTGAGATCCCAACCTTCGCGTACAACGGTATAAAGGGCACCGAATATCGCGCAGATGTTGAGCAGGGCGCATCGCCAGTGGAATTCCGTCCTGGGTCGTGGTCCTGCCCTCATGCGGCGACCATGGCCAAGATCATTGGTACCCGGCAAGGGGTCTTTTCCTGCAAGCGTGGGCATTACTGATCAACCACGCGCCAGCACGCTGGAATGGACCCGCAGGAATGCCACGCATCCGCCTGAATGCTTGAACGGAAGCCGCCTGGCCCGCGGCCTGCCTGCCCGGCGCGGCATCCGTACACGCTTTGGCGAAGGGCCGGTAATCTGCCTTCCGTGCCGCGCCCGGCGCCCGTACAGAGCCATTCGATGGCAGCCCTCCGCGTGCGGGCTGCCCTGGACCAGGCCCGAGAGGTTGTTGTGCGCCCAGAAGGACCGGCCGACGGCGCTGCCTTGCCCGCAACGGATGGCTCCGCAGCGATGCCGCCCAAGCTGCTCGACTTCCAGCCTGCATTCGAGGCCGTGTTGCCGCCCGACTGGGTACTGATCGGCCGCTGCCGCGCCGGCGAGGCCAGCCACGTCGCCGGCGGCGGCTGCTTCGTCCTAGCCCATGCCGAGATCGGCGTCGCCCTGGTCGACCTCCTGCCCATGCGCACCCCGCAGGCCGAGGCGCATCTTCGCCGCCTGCTGAACGCCGTCGACTTCTCCTCCCAGTGCCGCGGCTACCTGCCAATCGTCCAGGTCGAGGTGACGGCGGAGGAACTCGGCGGCCTCCGCGCCCGGATCGAGGACGCCTTCGCCTACGACCAGGTGCTGACCATCGCCGATCGCGGCCGCTGGATCGGCGTGCTGCGCCGCACGCTCCAGGCCAGCGTGACCTGGGAGGCGCTGGACGGCCCGCTGCCGGAGCCGTCCCTCCTGGTTCGCCGCTGGCGGCCCTGGATGACGCTGCCGGTGGCGCGCATGGTGCGCGCCGGGCTGGTCGGCTGCGGCGTGCTCGGCATCTTCAGCCTCGGCTTCGTCACAGCGCTGCTGATGCCGGCCGAGCCGGCACCCGCCCCGCCCGGCGCCGGCTTCGGCCTCGTCGCCGAGGCCGCACCCCTGCCGCCCGAACCGGCGCCTGTCGCCGCGGAGCCGCCCCCCATGCTGGCGGCCGCCCCGGCCCCCGTGCTGGCCGCGGCCCCGGCCCGCGCCGCAGAGTCCCGCGCCGTCGACCTCGCCGAGCCTGCTGTCCCGCCACCGCCGCCCGACGCACCGCCGCTGACCGTGGCCGCCACGGCCCGCCACCCGGTCCGCACGCCGCTGCCGATCGACCGGCGCTGCAGCGACGCCGTCTTCCGCTTCCAGCAGGGCGCCAGCCTTACCGCGGCGGAGATGGCCCATGTCCGGCGCGGCTGCGCCTCGATGCGCTGAACCGCGACCGGCGGTCACGGATCATGGCTTCGCACCCTGCCTGACCGCATGAGCGGCGCTACCGGCGATTGCGCTCCGGCCCTCAGTCAACCCCGGCAGGCTGCCGCGCCGCGGCGAGCAGCGCGGCGATCTGGTCGAGCAGCCGCGCGCCCGAGACCGGCTTGCGCATCAGCGCGAAGGGCCCGCCGACCACCGTGCCCACGGCGAGCGTCGCCGCATCCCCGGCATAGCCGGTCACCAGGATTGCCGGCAGGCCGGGCTGGCGCTCCTGCGCCTCGCGGATCAGGCTGACGCCATCGATTCCCGGCATTGCGAGGTCGGTGATGAGCAACTCGAAGGATTCGCCGCGCGACAGCAAGCTGAGCGCCAGCGCGCCATCAGCCGCGTCCACCACCTCGTAGCCGGCATCGGCCAGCTCACCGGCCAGTACCCGGCGCACCAGCGGCTCGTCATCCACCAGCAGCAGCCGGGGCCGGCGGCCGAGCGGGCGCCCGGCCGCATCCCCGCGCCTGCCCGCCATCTCCACCCGCTCCACCGGTACATCCGCCTGCGTCACCGGCAGCCAGAGCGAGATGCGCGTGCCCCGCCCCGGCTCGCTCTCGATCGCCAGCGCCCCGCCCGAGCCCTGGGCGAAGCTGTTCGCCATGGCGAGGCCGAGCCCGGTGCCCTGGCCGAGCGGCTTGGTGGTGAAGAAGGGCTCCAGCGCATGGGCGAGCGTCGCCCGATCCATCCCCTCGCCGGTGTCCTCGACCGAGAGCTGCACATACTCGCCCGGCGCAAGCCCCTCGATGCCGCTCTCGGGCCCGATCCGGCCAGCCGCGGCCCGCAGCGTCAGCGTGCCGCCGTCCGGCATCGCATCCCGCGCATTGGTGGCAAGGTTGAGCAGCACCGTCTCGAACTGGCTGCGGTCGGCCAGCACCAGCGGCAGCCCCGGCGCCACCACCGCCTCGACGCGGATCCGCCCGCCGAGCGTCGCCGCCAGCACCTCCCGCAGATCGCCGAGGAGCCGGCCGAGCTCGAGCGGCACGGCACGCAGCTCCTCCCGCCGGGAGAAGGCGAGCAGCCGCCGCGTCACCGATTCGCCGCGCCGCGCCGCCTCCTCCACCATGGCGGTGAGGCGACGGACCGCGTCGGCATCCTCCGACCGCCGCCGGATCAGGCTGGTGCCGCCGAGCACCGCCTGCAGCACGTTGTTGAAGTCATGGGCGATGCCGCCGGCGAGCTGGCCGACCGCCTGGACCTTCTGCGCCTGCAGCAGCGCCGCTTCGGCCTGGCGCCGCTCCTCGATCTCGGCGCTCAGGCGCTCGTTGCTGCGCCGCAGCTCCCGTGTCCGCTCCTCGACCCGGGCCTCGAGCGCATCGGCGTGATGGCGCAACTCCTCCTCCCGCCGCTGCAGCCGGGTCGCCATGGCGTTCCAGGCCACGGCGATCTGGCCGAATTCGGAGCGCCTGTCGCGTGCCGGCGCCCGCGCCGCCAGGTCCCCCTCGCCCCAGCGATGCGCGACGGCAAGCAGCGCCCGCGTCGGCGCCTCGATGAAGCGCCGCGCCACCAGCCGCGTCAGCAGGAAGGCCGCAAGCGCCACTGCCGCCATCAGCAGCATGCCGCGCACCACACGCTGCTCGACATCGGCCATCAACTCCGGCTCGGCGAAGCCGACCACGGCAGCGAGGTTGTGGCTCGACGGCGTCGGCGGCACGTAGCCGATCAGCCGGAAGGTCCCGTCGATGCTTTGGAGCCGGAGCGTCCCCGGCCGCGTCGCCGCCAGCAGCGGCTGCGCCGAGGGCGGGAAGCGGGCGCCGACGAACTCCTCATGCCGGACGTCGCGCGCCAAGATCTTGCCATCCGCATCGGCAATGGTCAGCACGCCATTGGTCAGCAGCGCCGCGCCGCTCTGCTTCAGCCCGGCGAGGCTGCGCGCCAGCCAGTCGAGGTCGAGCGCCGCGACCAGCACCGCCTGCGAGGCATCGTCCGGCCCGGCCGCGGTCGGGAGGAAGAAGGGCAGCACGCCGCCCGGCAGGTGCGGCACGCGGGTGAACTGCCCGGCGGTGAAGTTCAGCGCCGACCGCGCCGCCGCCGCCCAGGCCGGCGGCTCCCCCTGGCCGAGCAGCACCGGGTCCGAGGAGCAGCGCACCCGCCCCGATTCGTCGAGGAGCGCGATGAAGGCATAGCCGAAGGCATAGTGCCGGAGCGAGGACAGGCGCGCATCGCAATCCGCCCCGAAGGTGCGGACTTGGCGGTACTCCGCGGCCGCCCCCAGCAGGATTCGCGCGCCCTCGGCGATGCCCGAGACGGTGCCAGCCAGCAGCTCCGCCTGGCGAACGGCGACGGTGTCGAGCTGCGCCTTGCGTTGCGACCACTGCGACCAGCTGAAGGCGAGCTGGAGGGCGATCGTCGGCAGCAGGCAGATGGCGATGACCAGCAGGATGCGGGAGGACAGCCTCATGCCCGGTCCGGCCCGGCGCCTCGTGGCGATGCGCCCGGGCGCAGCCTCGCCGGATGCGGAACCGGCACCCGCGCGATCGTCATGCCGCCTACTCCCGCCTTGCTTGTGGGGTCGCGCAGGATATCGCGCTTATTAGGGTAGCGCACCAGCTTCATGGCCCAATCCGGCCGGAGAGTTGGAGAGCGGGCGATGGTGGGTGCGACAGGGATTGAACCTGTGACCCTTGCCGTGTGAAGGCAATGCTCTACCGCTGAGCTACGCACCCGATCCGCTCGGGAGGGGGTTGATAGGGGCATCGCCAGCCGCTGGCAAGCCCCTTGCGAGGCCCTATTCGGCCCGGATTCCCGCTTCCGCGACCACCGCCGCGTAGCGTGCCACCTCGGCCGCGACGAAGCGCCGCGACTCGGCCATCCCGGCGCCGATCAGGGTGAAGCCGAGCTCGCCCGCCTTGCGCACCAGGGCGGGATCGGCCAGCGCCCGGCGGATCGCCGCCGCGATCGTCTCCGCCAGCGGCTCGGCGAGGCCCGAGGGCGCCTGGATCGCCGTCCAGCTGGTGATGCGGAGCGCGGGCAGGCCGGCCTCCGCCGTGGTCGGCACATCCGGCAGCAGCGGGTGCCGCACCGCATCCGTCACCGCCAGCGCCCGCAGCCGCCCGGACTGCACCTGGGTGATCACCTCCGGCAGGTTGCCGATGAGGAGGTCGAGGTTGCCGGCGACGAGGTCGGTCACCGCCGGCGCCCCGCCGCGATAGGGCACATGCTGCAGCCGGTCCCCGGCGCCCGCCGCGCGGCGGAACATCTCGAGCCCCAGATGCGGCGGCGAGCCGGTGCCGGAGGAGCCGCCATTGAGCCGCCGCTCCCGCGCCGCCGCCGCCAGCGCGTCGAGCGAGCTCCAGGGGCTTTCCGCCCGCACGCAGACCACCAGCGGCAGTGCGCCGAGCAGCGTCAGCGTCTTGAGGTCGCGGAGGAAGTCATAGGGCCCCTGCGGGAAGAGCGAGGCATTCACCGCATGGGTCAGGGTGATGGCGAGCAGCGTATGCCCATCGGGCGCCGCCTTCGCCACCGCATCGGCGCCGATCATCGCATTGCCGCCGGCGCGGTTCTCGACCAGCACCGGCTTGCCCCAGTCCTCGGTCAGCCGCTGCGCGACCAGGCGCGCCATGATGTCCGTCTGCCCTGCCGGGGTGAAGGGCACGACGAGCCGCACCGGATGACCGGGAAAGGCCCCCGGCTGTGCCCGCGCCGCCGAAGGGACAGTGAGTGCAGCAAGCAGCGCCGCGCGGCGCGAGAGGTCAGGCACGTCGCACTCCCCAGAAGATGGCGAAGCCGCCGGTGAAGCCCGTCAGCTCCCGCTTGTGCGCGAAGCGCGGCCGCATCTGGCCGAGCGGGATGTAGGGCAGGTCCTCGAAGGCCTGGCGCTGGATCTCGGCGGCGATGCGCCGCTGACCGTCCTCGCCTTCCTCGGCGAGCCAGGCCTCGCGCAGCGCCTCGAGCCTCTCATTCTCCGGCCAGCCCGGCCGCGCCGCGCGCCCATTGCCGCGCAGGTACTGGTGAACCGCCGGGTCGAGCTGGTCGAGATCGGACCAGCTGGTGTGGAAGGCGTTCCACCCGCCCTGCGCCGGCGGCTCCTGCCGCACCAGCCGCTGCAGCATCGTGCCCCAGTCGGTCAGCTGGTAGTCGACCCTGAAGCCGATCTTCGCCAGCAGGTCGGCGCCGATGTCGCCGAGCGCCTTCAGCGAGGGGAAGTCGGCCGGCGCCAGCAGCACCACCGTCTCCCCCCTGTAGCCGGCCTCGGCGAGCGCCCGCCGCGCCGCCTCCAGGCTGCGCGGGCCGGTCAGCGCCGTCATCCCGGCATCGCTCGCCATCGGCGTGCCGGGCGCGAAGAAGCCGACGCCCTCGCGCCAGCCATCCGGCACGGCGCCGGCCACCGCCGTCATGTAGTCCGCCTGCGAGAGCGCCGGCAGCACCGCGCGGCGGATGGCGGGGTTGTCGAAGGGCGGATGCAGCTGGTTGAAGCGCAGCGTGCTGATGAAGCCCGGCGGCTCCCACTGGCTCAGCGCCAGCTTCCGGTCGCGCGCCAGCAGCGGCAGCAGGTCGAAGGTCGGCGCCTCCCACCAGTCCACTTCGCCGGCGCGCAGCGCGGCCGCCGCCGTCGCCGGGTCGGGCAGCACCTGCCACTCGATGCGGTCGAACAGCGCCTGCTTGCCGCCCGCGGTGAAGCTCGCTGGGCCCGGCCGTGGCGCATAGTCCTCGAACCGCGCATAGGCGACGCGGGCGCCCGCCACCCGCTCCCCGGGCAGGAAGCGGTAGGGCCCGCTGCCGACCATGTCCGTGACCTGGCGGAAGGGGTCCGTCTCCGCCAGCCGCTCCGGCATGATGACGCAGACCGGCGAGCCCGGCTTGCCGAGCGCATAGGTCAGCAGCGGGAAGCGGCGCTTCAGCCGGAAGCGCAGCGTCCGGTCATCCACCGCCGCCAGCTCCTCGGTCGCGGCGGCGAGCGACTGGCCGAGCCCGTCCCGCGCGTTGAAGCGGCGGATGCTGGCGACGCAGTCCCGCGCCAGCACCGGCGCCCCGTCATGGAAGCGCAGGCCCTCGCGCAGCCGGATGGTCCAGGTGAGCCCATCCTCGGAGACCTCGTGGCCCTCGGCCATCTGCGGCTGGATGCGGAGCCGCGCATCCATCCCGTAGAGCATGTCGAAGACCATCAGCCCGTGGTTGCGCACGACATAGGCCGAGGACCAGACCGGGTCGAGCACGCCGAGATCGGATTGCGGCACGAATTTCAGCACGCGCGGCGCCTGCGCGGCGGCGAGGCCAGGGGCAGCGAGGTTAGCGGCAGCGAGGCCAGGGGCGGCCAAGCCGGCGGCGAGCAGCGTGCGGCGGGCGATGGGCATCGGTCGGGCTCCGCTCCGGTGGGTCGTCCAGCATGGCGCAGCCCGTCGGCCTGCGGAGAAGAGCCGATCCGTCCCGCCCTGTCAAAGACAACCTTTCCACGATCGTGATATGAATTTGTTCAACAACATCGAAAGGTGGAATCGGAGGGGATGCTAGGCCAGCCCGTTCCTGACATGCGCGCGGTAGGCCGGCCGCTCTGAGAGCCGCTCGTAATACCGCGCCAGCGCCGGCATCTCCGGCCGTTCGACGCCCTGCAGCGAGAACCAGCGATGCACCAGGAAGCCCGCCGGGATGTCGGCCAGCGTGAATCCCTCGCCGGCCAGATAGGGTTGCCCGCCGCCGAGCGCCGCCTCGATCCGCCCCATCCCCTGCGCATACTCCGCCCGCCCGCGCGCCACTGCCCAGGGCTCGCGCCAGGGGTCGAGGCCAAGCTTGCCGCCGAGATAGGCCCCCTTCATCGCCAGTGTCATGTCATAGGCGACCCAGTCCATCCATTGCTCGACCAGCGCCCGTGCCGCCGGCGCCTCCGGCAGCAGATGCGTGGCCCGCTCCCGCGCCGCGAGGTAGCGCAGGATCACATGCGACTCCCGCAGCACCACCGGCCCATCCACCAGCACCGGCACCGTGCCGAGCGGGTTGAGCGCCAGGAATTCGGGCTCCGAGGTCGGCCGGTGCCCGCGCCCCCACGCCTCCTGCTCGAAGGGCAGGCCAAGCTCCCCGAGCAGCCAGAGCACCTTGCGCACATTGTAGGCGTCGGACCTGCCCAGCAGTTTCAGCATGGCGCGCCGCCCCCATCCGGCCTTGCGCGGAGGCTTCGCCATTCGCACCTGATCCGCAACAGAGAAAGGCCATCGCCATGAGCCAGCGTCAGTTGAAGCTCGGCGCCTTCATGCGCCCGGTCAGCATCCATACCGGCGCCTGGCGCTATCCCGGCGCCTTCCCGGATGCCAATTTCAGCTTCGGCCACTACAAGCGCTTCATCCAGACGCTGGAGCGCGGCAGGTTCGACGCCTTCTTCATGGCGGACCACCTGGCGCTGCTCAACATGCCGATCGAGGCGCTGAAGCGCAGCCATACCGTCAGCAGCTTCGACCCGCTGACCCTGCTGCCGGCGCTGGCCGCGGTGACGGAGCATATCGGCCTCATCGCCACGGCCTCGACCACCTACAACGAGCCCTACCACATCGCCCGCAAGTTCGCCTCGCTCGACCATATCAGCGGCGGCAGGGCAGGGTGGAACCTCGTCACCACCTCCAACCCCGACGCGGCGCTGAATTTCGGCCAGGACGAGCACATGGCCCATGGCGAGCGCTACCAGCGCGCCCGCGAATTCTACGAGGTCGTCACCGGCCTCTGGGACGGCTGGGCCGACGACGCGCTGATCCGCGACGTGGAGAGCGGCATCTTCTTCGACCCGGACCGGGTGAAGCCGCTCAACCATGTGGGCCCCGAGTTCAAGGTGCGCGGCCCGCTGAATGTCGCCCGTCCCATCCAGGGCTGGCCCGTCGTCGTCCAGGCCGGCGCCTCCGAGGCCGGCCGCCAGATCGCCGCCGAGACCGCCGAGGCCGTCTTCGCCGGCGTGGCGACGCTCGCCGAGGGCCAGCAGCTCTATGCCGACATCAAGGGACGCATGCCCGCCCTCGGCCGCGACCCGGAGCACCTGAAGCTCCTCCCCGGCTGCTTCGTCGTAGTCGGCGACACGGTGGAGGAGGCGCGGGCGAAGCGCGCCCATCTCGACAGCCTGGTCCACTACGACAGCGCCATCGCCTCCCTCTCCATCGCCCTCGGCACCGATGCCTCGACCTTCGACCCGGACGGCCCGCTGCCGCCCATCCCCGAGACCAATGCCAGCAAGACCGGCCGCGAGCGGGCCATCGCCCTGGCCGAGCGCGAAGGGCTGACGGTCCGCCAGCTCGCCCAGCGCCTTGGCGGCTATGCCGGCCTCGCCATGGTCGGCACGCCGCACACCATCGCCGACGAGATGGAGGCCTGGCTCGAGGGGCGCGGCGCGGACGGCTTCAACATCATGTTCCCCTGGCTCCCCGGCGGCCTCGACGATTTCGTCGACCGCGTGGTGCCGGAGCTGCAGCGCCGCGGCCTCTTCCGCCGGGAGTACGAGGGCCGGACCCTGCGCGAGAATCTCGGCCTCCCCCGTCCCCCCAGCCGCTTCTTCCCGGAGAGCTGACCGGCCCATGCGTTGCGGTGCCGCGGGGCCGGGCCATATGGTCGTCCATGGGACGCTCGCTGACCCTCGCCTTCGGCCTCGCGCTGCTGCCCGCCGTCGCGGCGGCGGAGCCGCTCATCGCCCGGTACGAGGTGCATGCCGCCGGCATGAGGGTGATGAGGATCGAGGCGCTCCTCGATATCGACGGCCCGCGCTACCTCGTCCGTACCCGCGTCCAGATGAACGGCATGATTGGCGTTTTCGCCCGCGGCGACCAGGAGACCTCGGCCGAGGGCGCCTGGCGCGGGACGGAGCCGGTGCCCGCCCGCTACCGCGTGGCCGGCACCTGGCGCGGCGACCGGCGGGTGGTGGTGATGGATTACGGCCCGGACGGCAGGCCCCTCCTCCGGGCGATCGAGCCGCCGAATGCCGGCGAGCGGGAGCCGGTGCCGGACGCGCTGCAGGCCGGCACCATGGATGCGCTCTCGGCGCTCGCCAAGCTGACCCGCACCGTCGCCCAGACCGGCCGCTGCGACACCGGCGCCCGGGTCTATGACGGCCGCCGCCGCGCCGACTACGCCGTCCGCACCGCCGGCCAGGGCGTCCTTCCCGTCGAGGGCGGCTTCGGCGGCCCGGCCCTCAAATGCGTCTTCGAGAGCCGCCTGGTCGCCGGCTTCCGCGGCGACCAGGATGCGGAGGAGGCCCGACGCCCGCAGACCGCCGATATCTGGCTCGGCCAGCCCCTGCCGGGCCGTGGGCCGCTGCCGGTGCGCGTCGAGCTGCCGAGCCGCTGGTTCGGTACCGTCCGCGCCGTGCTGACGAGCGTGGAGCCGGCCGGCTCAGGCCAGGCCCTGGCCCAGGGGCAGAGATAGCAGCGCCGGCAGCAGCGCCTCCGGCCGGCCGATCACCGCCGCCGCCCCCTCCGCCATCTCCGGCGCCCCGTAGCCCCAGCCGGCGAAGAGGCAGGGCAGCCCGGCCCCGCGCGCCGCCAGCACGTCGTTCCGATGGTCCCCGACCATCGCCGCGCGGCCCGGCTCGCCCCCGGCCGCCGCCAGCGTCGCCAGCAGGTGACCGGGATCCGGCTTCCGCACCGCGAAGCTGTCGCCCCCGCCTACCGCGGCGAAGCGCCCACCGATGCCGAGCGCCGCGAGCAGCGCCGCCGTCGCCGCCGCCGGCTTGTTGGTGCAGATCGCCAACCGCCACCCTGCCGCCTCCAGCCCGTCGAGCGCCTCGGCGATGCCGGGGAAGAGCGCCGTCCGCTCCGCCGCCCGCGCCGTGTAGTCGGCGGTGAAACCCTCCAGCGCCGCCGGGTCGAAGCCGAGGCCGCGCGCCGCCAGCGCCCGCTCCACCAGCACCCGCACGCCATCGCCGATCATCGCCGTCACCTCCGGCCTGGCGAAGCCCGGCCGGCCGAGCCGGGCCATCAGCCGGTCCAGCGCGGCATGGATATCGGGCACGCTGTCGACGAGGGTGCCATCGAGGTCGAAAAGGGCGACGGGCGAGGCCATGGGCCACCCTGGCCCGCCCGGTCATATCCGGCAATCCATCTTGACGCGCATGGGGCTTGCCCCGGCCACCCCTCCGCGACTACGCCGGTGCCATGCCTGCTGCCATCATTCTCGCCGCCGGCCTCGGCACCCGCATGCGGAGCGCGCTGCCCAAGGCGCTGCACCCCATCGCCGGCCGGCCGATGCTGAACCACCTGATCGCCGCCTGCGAGCCGATCTTCGACCGCATCGTGGTGGTGGTGGGCCCCGACATGCCTGCCCTGGAGGCCGCCGCCCGCCCGCATGCGACGGTCGTGCAGGCCGAGCGCCTGGGCACCGGCCACGCCGCCGCCCAGGCCGCGCTCCTCCTCGCCGACTACCCGGGCGACGTCGCCGTCCTCTATGCCGACAACCCCCTCATCCCGACCGCGACCCTCCGCCGCCTTCTCGCCCGCCGGGCGGAGGCCGGCCTCGCCCTCCTCGCCATGCGCCCGGCCGACCCCGCCCGCTACGGCCGGGTGGTGACGGATGACGCCGGCACGGTGCTCCGCGTCGTCGAATGGGCCGATGCGACGGAGGCGGAGCGCGCCATCCCCCTCTGCAACGCCGGCGTCGTCTGCGCCCCCGCCGCCGACCTCTTCCGCTGGCTCGCCGCCATCCGCGCCGAGAACGCCAAGGGCGAGTACTACCTGCCCGATGTCGTGGCCCTCGCCGCTGCCGAGGGCCGCCGGGTGCTGGCCGAGGAGGCGGCGGAGGCCGACCTCGCCGGCGCCAACAGCCGCGCCGAGCTGGCCGGCCTCGAGGCGCGGATGCAGGCCCGCCTCCGCGCCGCCGCCATGGAGGGCGGCGCGACCCTCATCGCCCCCGAGACCACCTTCCTCTCCTGGGACACATGCCTCGGCCAGGACGTGACGATCGGCCCCCATGTCGTGTTCGGCCCCGGCGTGACGGTCGAGGACGAGGTCGAGATCCGCGCCTTCAGCCATCTCGAATCCTGCATCGTGCGGCGCGGCGCCATCATCGGCCCCTATGCCCGCCTGCGTCCGGGGACCGAGGTGGGGGAGGGCGCCCATGTCGGCAATTTCGTCGAGCTGAAGGCGGCGCTGCTCGGCCCCGGCGCCAAGGCCAACCACCTGAGCTATCTCGGCGATGCGACGGTGGGCGCGGGCAGCAACATCGGCGCCGGCACCATCACCTGCAACTACGACGGCGTCGCCAAGCACCGCACCGAGATCGGCGCCGGCGCCTTCATCGGCAGCGACACGGCGCTGGTGGCGCCGGTCCGCATCGGCGACCGCGCGCTCATCGCCGCCGGCAGCGTCATCACGGAGGACGTGCCGGACGACGCCATGGGCATCGCCCGCGGCCGCCAGGCGGTGAAGCCCGGGCGCGGCTTCAAAGGAAAGGGCAGGTAGCCATGTGCGGGATCGTCGGCGTGATCGGCAAGGCCCCCGCGGCGCCCCTGCTGCTGGAGGCGCTGCGCCGCCTCGAATACCGCGGCTATGACAGCGCCGGCATCGCCACGCTGGTGAACGGCCATATCGAGCGCCGCCGCGCCGAGGGCAAGCTCGGCAACCTCGCCGGCGCCCTCGACCGCGACCCGCTGCCCGGCACCACCGGCATCGGCCACACCCGCTGGGCGACCCATGGCGCGCCGACCGAGCGCAACGCCCACCCCCACAGCACCCACCGCGTCAGCGTCGTCCACAACGGCATCATCGAGAACCATGCCGAGCTGCGCGCCGAGCTCGAGGCGAAGGGCGCCGTCTTCGAGACCGAGACCGACACCGAAACCTTCGTCCGCCTGGTCGACGACTTCCTCCACCAGGGCCAGGAGCCCGAGGCCGCCTTCGCCGCCGCCCTGACGCGCGTGCACGGCGCCTTCGCCCTCGCCGCCATCTTCACCGGCCACCCGCGCCTGCTGCTCGCCGCCCGCCAGGGCGCGCCGCTTGCCGTCGGCTTCGGCGAGGGCGAGATGTTCGTCGGCTCCGACGCGCTGGCCCTCGCCCCGCTGACCCGCCGCATCGCCTATCTCGAGGAGGGCGACTGGGTCGCCGTCGACGGCGAAGGCGCCCGCTTCTTCAACGCCGCGCATAAGCCGGTCGAACGCCGCGTGACCGTCACCGCCGTCTCCGGCGCCGCCGTCGGCAAGGGCAACTACCGCCACTTCATGGAGAAGGAGCTGCACGAGCATCCCGCCGTGCTCGGCGACACGCTCCGCCAGTATCTCGACCCGAAGACGCTGGAAGTGCGCCTGCCGCGCCTGCCCTTCGACCCGGCGCGGATCACCCGCCTCACCATCAGCGCCTGCGGCAGCGCCTTCCTCGCCGGCCTGGTCGGCCGATACTGGATCGAGCAGCTCGCGCGGCTCCCCGTCGATGCCGATGTCGCCAGCGAGCTGCGCTACCGCAACCCGCCCCTGGCCGAAGGCGGTGCGGCCATCCTGATCAGCCAGTCAGGCGAGACGGCCGACAACATGGCCGCCCTCCGCCTGCTGCGGGAGGGCGGCCAGCGCGTCCTCTCCGTCGTCAACGTCCCCGAATCCTCCATGGCCCGGGAGAGCGACGGCGCCTTGCTGACGGTCGCCGGCCCCGAGATCGGCGTCGCCTCCACCAAGGCCTTCACCGCCCAGCTCGCCGTGCTCGCCTGCCTCGCCATCGGCTTCGGCCGAGCGCGGCGGGAGCTCTCGACGCTGGATGAGGGTCGCCTCGCCCAGACCCTGCTGGAGGTGCCGAGCCAGGCCGCCGCCATCCTCGAGCAGGACGCGCAGATCCGCGAGCTGGCCGCCGAGGTGGCGAAGGCCCGCGACGTGCTCTTCCTCGGCCGCGGCGCGATGTTCCCCATCGCCCTCGAAGGCGCGCTGAAGCTGAAGGAGATCAGCTACATCCATGCCGAGGGCTACGCGGCCGGCGAGATGAAGCACGGCCCCATCGCGCTGATCGACAGCGACGTCCCGGTGATCGCCCTTTGCCCCTCAGGCCCGCTCTTCGAGAAAACGGCCAGCAACCTGCAGGAGGCCGCGGCCCGCGGCGGCCGCGTCATGGCCTTCACCGATGCCGAAGGGGAGCGCGCGCTCAGCCGCTTCGCCGAGCGCGTCATCGTCCTGCCGCAGATCGGCGAATTCGCCACGCCGATCCTCTACGCCATCCCCGTCCAGCTGCTGGCTTACCACGTCGCCGTGCTGAAGGGCACCGATGTGGACCAGCCACGCAACCTGGCGAAGAGCGTGACGGTCGAGTAGATCAGCCGCAGCCGAGCGTGCGCCCCACCAGCTCGGCGATGTCCTGTCGCCGGTAGGGCTTCGGCACCACTGCCGTCACCTCGGCGATCTCCGGCGGCAGGTCGATCCCCGTGCCGTAGCCGGTGGCGAAGGCGAAGGGGATGCCCGCCGCGAACAGCGCCTGCGCCACCGGCAGGCTGGTCTGGTCGCCGAGATTGACGTCGAGCAGGGCGAAGGCGAGCTGCCGGCCGAGCCGCCGCATCACCGCGAGCGCGGCCGGCACCGTCCCCACCACCTCCACCTTGTCGAAGCCGAGCTCGAGCAGGATCTCCTCGGCGTCCATCGCCAGCAGCGTGCTGTCCTCCAGCACCATGGCGGTGCCGGAGACGCGCAGCGGCTGCGCCCTGCGCGGCGGCGCCGCGGCAGGCTGCGCCGTCTCCACGCCGATCTGCACGAAGCGCGCGGGGATGGTGAAATCCGCCTCCAGCCCCTCGCGCAGGTAGCGCACATCGGCCAGCCCCTGGAGCTCGAAGGGGATCGAGCGCTCGATCACCGTGGTCCCGAAGCCGCGGCGGTTGGGCTGGTGGACCGGCGGCCCGCCGCGCTCCCGCCAGCGCAGCAGCAGCGTGTTGTCCGGCTTCAGCTCCCAGCGTACATCGACGGCGCCGTGCCGGTCCGACAGCGCGCCATACTTCGCCGCGTTGGTCGCCAGCTCGTGCACGACGAGCGCGAGCACCGTCAGCGCCTGCGGCTCCACCAGCACCGGCGGCCCGGCGAGGCTCGTCCGCTCCTGCTGCTTGTCGCCGAGATAGGCATGGAACTCGCTGTCGATCATCCCCCGCAGCGCAACCGGCCCCCAGCGGTCGTCGGTCAGCTGGTCATGCGCCCGGGCGAGCGACTGGATGCGCCCGTTCAGCACGGTGACGAAGCTCTCCAGCGTCTCGGCCGATTCCCGGCTGCGCTGCACCAGCGCGCGGATCAGCGCGAGGATGTTGCGCACGCGGTGGTTCAGCTCGGCGATCAGCAGCTCCTGCCGGTCATTGGTGCTCCGGCGCTGGTCGGCGACACTCGCCGAGAGCCGCACCACCACCTCCAGCAAGGTGACGCGCAGCGCCTCCGCCACCCGCCGCTCGGCATCGAGCCAGGGCGCCGAGCGGCCGCGCACCTCCTGCTGCCAGGCCTCGAAGCTGCGGCGCGGATGCAGCCGGTCCGTCCCCGGCTCCGCCGCCTTCGCCGGGTTGCCGGCCCAGGCGATACTGTGGACCAGCTCCCGCCGGAACAGGATGAGGTAGTCGCGGGAGGCCCGCGAGATCGGGATGGCGAGCATCCCCGCCGCCCGCTCCGCCTGCCCCGACGCCGGCGGATAGTGGCTGGCGATCTCACGCGTCGCGAAGATGCGCGAGGTATCGGCCCGGTTCAGCGCGCCGATGATGCCCTCCACCACCGCCTCGTCCGGCGTGCTGCCGATCAGCTCGGTATGCGCCGCGGTATGGATGGCGACGCCGTCGCAGGGGATCAGCAGCCGCATCTCCTCGGCGATGCGCTGCAGGCTGCGCCCGAGATCCTCCTCGGCCGAGACGGCGGAGAGCACCCGCTCATGCGCCGCCCGCGCCTCCGTGTCGTGCCGCGCCGCCTCCGCCCGCTCGAGGCTCTCGATCTGCAGCGAGTAGAGCTGGCCGAACAGCTCCGCCGCGCTGCGCCGCTGGAAACTCGGCAGCAGCGGCTCCGCATGGTGGCAGGCGATCAGCCCCCAGAGCTCATCCCCGCGCATGATGGAGATGGAGAGCGAGGCGGCGACGCCCATGTTGCGCAGATACTCGATATGCACCGGCGAGACGCTGCGCAGCACGGAGGAGGAGAGGTCGAGCACCGCCTCGCCCGGCACCGGCGCCGGCAGCACCGGCACCGGCCGCGCGGCGGCATCGGCGATCAGCCGCAGCCAGTTGCGGCAATAGAGCGCCCGCGCCTGCTTCGGGATGTCGGAGGCGGGGAAGCGCAGCCGCCGGAAGGAATCGAGCCGCTCCGCCGTCGCCTCGCCCACCACCTCGCCGGTGCCGTCCTGGTCGAACCGGTAGATCATCACCCGGTCGAAGCCGAGTACCGCCCGCACCTGCCGCGCCGCGCGGTCATGCATGCCGGCGAGGTCGGTGGCGCGCAGCAGGCGCGACATCATCCCCTTCACCGTGCCGACGGCGTCGAAGCGCGGCTCGGCGGCCGAGGGCTCCGCCTCGATCACCATGATCGGCACGTCGCCCGGGGCGAAATGCACCGCCACATCGTAGTCCGGCCCGCCCGCGATCAGCGGCAGGGAGAAGAGCCGGTCGGTCTGGTGCAGCCCCTGCAGCCCCTGCAGCCGCGCGCGGATATCGTGCAGCGAGCGGCGGTCGAGCAGCTGGTCGAGCCGCCGCCCGATCACCGCCTCCGGCGCCAGCTTCAGGTGCTCGGCGACATTGGCCGAGGCATGGCGCACCGTGCCATCCGTCGTCGCGGTGAGCAGGAAGCCCCAGGGCTGCACCTGGCCGAGCTGGTGGATCGGCTCCCGGTCGCAGCTGGTGAGGTCGGGCAGGGCGTCGCTGGCCTTGCTCATGGGCGGGGCGCGCGGCCGGACGGGGTCAATGACATGATGTAAGCTGTGCTCGATACCATCCCGGCGAAGGATCCCATGACGGGGATGCCGTGCCGGACTCGCCTGCACCACCGCAGTTTCAAAAATCGTCATCCATCGCAGCGCTGTCGATGGGCCGCGTCGTCATCTTGGCGTGTGTGGCGCGGATTGTCGTCGCGCCGCCCATCACGCGATCGTCATCCGCCGGGGCTGGGGACTGCGCCGGGGCCCCCTGCAGCGTCACCGGGACGCAAAGGGCCACGATGCCGTGCGGTGGCAACGCCCCGGTTGGGTCCGGCCTTCGGCGGCACCGCGCTGTCGATGATCCGGCGCCCCATGGAACGCATCCTCTCCCTGCCGGTTGGCGCCGAAGGCCGGGTCCGGCCCTGTGCCCCGGTCGACGCGGTGACAGGGCCAGGGAGGGCGCCTATCCTCCGCCCCAAGAAGGAGACGCCGCCATGCTCGACACGCTCGCCAAGCTCCCCCTTAAGGATCCCGAGCTGTTCCGCCAGGCCAATTGCATCGACGGCCAATGGGTCCAGGCCGATAGCGGCAACACCATCGCCGTCCGCAATCCCTCGACCGGTGAGGTGGTCGGCCAGGTCCCCGCCATGGGCGCCGCCGAGACGCGCCGCGCCATCGAGGCGGCGCACCGCGCCCAGCCCGCCTGGCGCGCCATGCTGGCGAAGGAGCGCTCGGCCATCCTCCGCCGCCTCTTCGACCTGATGCTCGAGAACACCGACGACCTCGCCGCCATCATGACCGCCGAGCAGGGCAAGCCGCTCAGCGAGAGCAAGGGCGAGATCGCCTATGCCGCGAGCTTCCTCGAGTGGTTCGCCGAGGAGGCGAAGCGCGTCTACGGCGAGACCATTCCGCAGAACGCCAAGGGCCGCCGCATCATCGTGACGAAGGAGCCGATCGGCGTCTTCGCCGCCATCACGCCCTGGAACTTCCCGGCGGCGATGATCACCCGCAAGACCGGCCCCGGCTGGGCGGCGGGCTGCACCGGCGTCATCCGCCCCGCCTCGCAGACGCCCTTCTCGGCCCTGGCGCTGGCGGTGCTCGCCGAGCGCGCCGGCATGCCACCCGGTGTCTGCAACGTCATCACCGGCCCCTCCGGCGAGACGGGCAAGGAGCTGACCTCCAACCCGCTCGTCCGCAAGCTCACCTTCACCGGCTCCACCGATGTCGGCCGCATCTTGCTCGGGCAATGCGCGCCGACCATCAAGAAGACCTCGATGGAGCTCGGCGGCAACGCGCCCTTCATCGTCTTCGACGACGCCGACCTCGACGCCGCCGTGCAGGGCGCCATGGCGAGCAAGTACCGCAACACCGGCCAGACCTGCGTCTGCGCCAACCGTATCCTCGTCCAGGATGGCGTCTACGACGCCTTCGCCGGAAAGCTGAAGGCGGCCGTCGAGGCGCTGAAGGTCGGCGACGGCATGGAGCCGGGCGTCACGCAGGGCCCGCTCATCAACGAGGATGCGGTGAAGAAGGTCGAGGAGCATATCGCCGATGCGACCAAGCGCGGCGCCAACATCGTCACGGGGGGCAAGCGCCACGCGCGCGGCGGCAATTTCTTCGAGCCGACCATTCTCGCCAATGTCCCGCATGAGGCGATGATCTTCACCGAGGAGACCTTCGGCCCCGTCGCGCCGCTGTTCCGCTTCAGCACGGAAGAGGAGGCGATCGCGCTCGCCAACGACACCCCCTTCGGCCTCGCCGCCTACTTCTACGCACGCGATGTCGGCCGCATCTTCCGCGTGGCGGAGGCGCTGGAGGCCGGCATGATCGGCATCAACGAGGGGCTGATCAGCACCGAGGTCGCGCCCTTCGGCGGCGTGAAGCAGAGCGGCCTCGGCCGCGAGGGCAGCAATCTCGGCATCGAGGAATATCTCGAGGTGAAATACCTCGCCCTCGGCGGCATCGGCACCTAGCCCGCCACCCCGTCGCGGCATGCCCGGGCATCTCCCGCCAGCCAGGCCGGATGTCCCGATCAGCTCCGGCCGTGACGGGGCGAGGCCCCCAGCTCCGCCGCCAGCGCCCGGAACGCCGCCTCCGGCCGCCCTGCCAGCCGTGCCGCCATCCCGTTGCGGAACCGCGCCGGGCTCCCGACCGCCGCCCGGCGGAACCATCCCAGCGCCTCCTCCACCTCGCCCGCCGCGGCCAGCAGCGTGGCCAGATTGAACTGCCCGCGGAAATCCCCGCCTTCCGCCGCCCGGCGATAGAGCTTCGCCGCCGCCACCGGATCGGCCGGCGCCTCCCAGCCTTCCTCGAGGAACCGCCCGAGGATGTTCAGCGCCTTGGCATGCCCCTGCTCCGCCGCCCGGCGATACCAGGCGAGCGCCGCCCGCCGGTCAGCCGCCGTGCCCGCCCCGCGCCAGAGCATCCCCGCGAGGTTGTACTGCGCCCAGTCATGCCCGGCTTCCGCCGCGACGCAGTAGCAGGCCAGGGCCAGCGCCTCGTCCACCGCTCCGCCCCAGCCCAGCTCGTGGCAGCGCCCGAGCATGTTGCGCGCGGCCAGGCTCCCCGCCTCGGCCGCCACGCGGAACCAGCCCCGTGCCGCCGCCATGTCCTGCGGCATCCCCCGCCCGTCGAGCAGGATCTGGCCGAGGAGCAACTGCGCCTCCACCATCCCGTAGCGGGCAGCCGCATCGATCCAGCGGGCCGCCTCCTCGGGCGGGCCGGCGAAGGCGGCGGCGAGGGCTTCGGCACTGGCCTGGCGCAGGGCATCGAGCGGGAGGGGTCGCATGGCGGGTGTGTAACGCAAGTGATAGTCACTCGCAATAAGCCCCGGCGCTTGCGGCGGCCGCCCCGCCGTCGCAGGCTGGACGCGCCGGTCCCTGGCACCCAGATACGGGCCCGGCACGGGAAGGCGCGCATGAGCACTTACGACTTCGACCTCTTCGTCATCGGCGGCGGCTCGGCCGGCGTGCGCTGCGCCCGGATCGCAGCCGGGCATGGCGCCCGGGTCGGCGTGGCGGAGGAGCGCTTCTGGGGCGGCACCTGCGTCAATGTCGGCTGCGTGCCGAAGAAGATCATGGTCAATGCTGCCGAATACGGCCTCTGGGCCGACGACGCGCCGGCCTTCGGCTGGCAGGTGGAGAAGGGGCGCTTCGACCTCGCCGCCCTCAAGGCGCGGCGCGATGCCGAGATCGCCCGCCTCAACGGCATCTACGGCAAGCTGCTCGGCAATGCCGGCGTCACCAGCTTCGACGCCCGTGCCACCTTCGTCGACGCCCATACGCTCGATGTCGGCGGCAAACGCGTCACCGCCGAGCGCATCGTCGTCGCCGTCGGAGGCCATGCGACGCGGCCGGACATCCCCGGCGCCGAGCTCGGCATGCTCTCCGACAACGTCTTCGACCTCAAGGATGTGCCGAGGCGCCTCATCGTCATCGGCGCCGGCTACATCGCCCTCGAATTCGCCTGCGTCTTCCAGGCCTTCGGCGCGCAGGTCGACGTGGTCTACCGCGACGTCCTGCCGCTGCGCGGCTTCGACCAGGATATCCGCGAGGCGCTGCCCGAGGCGCTTCAGGCCCAGGGCATCCGCATGCACCCGAACAGGCGCCTCGCGCGCATCGACCACCAGGGCGACCATCTTCGCCTCAGCCTGATGGGCGGGGAGGGGCTGGAGGCGGATGCCATCCTCTTCGCCACCGGCCGCGTCCCCAATACGCACGGCCTCAACCTCGCCGCCGCCGGCATCGAGTGCACCGCCCGCGGCGCCATCGAGGTCGATGCCGAGCACCGCACCACCGCCCCCAACATCTACGCCATCGGCGACGTCACCGACCGCCTCAACCTGACCCCGATGGCCACCGCCGTCGGCCACGCCCTTGCCGACACCCTCTTCGGCAACAACCCGCGCCGTGCAAGCTACGAGAACGTCCCGACCGCCGTCTTCACCTCGCCCCCCATCGGGACGGTCGGCATGACGGAGGCGGATGCGGTGGTGCAGGGCCCGGTGGACATCTACCTCGCCCGCTTCACCCCGATGCGCCACGTCATCAGCGGCCGGCCGGGGCGGCGCGCGCTGATGAAGCTCGTCGTCTGCCAGCGGACGCGGAAGGTGGTCGGCGCCCATATGCTCGGCGAGGATGCGCCGGAGATCATGCAGGGCATCGGCATCGCCGTCACCATGGGCGCCACCAAGGAGGATTTCGACCGCACCATCGGCATCCACCCGACCGCGGCCGAGGAATTCGTCACGTTGCGCACCCGCACGCGCGAAGCGGGTATCCGTGCGGCGGCGGAATAGCTCCCGGGTTCACCTGCCTGCGCGATTCGGTTAGGGTCGCCCCTCCAAAGGGAGAACGCAGACTATGGTGGCGCGCGGCTGGCATCCCGGCAGTTGGCGGGACATGCCGATCCGGCAGGTGCCGGACTACCCCGATCAGGCGAAGCTGGCCGAGGTCGAGGCGCGGCTTGCCCGCTTCCCCCCGCTCGTCTTCGCCGGCGAGGCGCGGCGCCTCCAGGCCGCGCTGGCCCGTGCCGGCGATGGCCAGGGCTTCGTCCTCCAGGGCGGCGACTGCGCCGAGAGCTTCTCCGAATTCACCGCCAACATCATCCGCGACACCTTCCGCGTGCTGCTGCAGATGGCGGTGGTGCTGACCTTCGGCGGCGGCACCCCGGTGGTGAAGCTCGGGCGCATGGCGGGCCAGTTCGCCAAGCCCCGCTCCTCGGACACCGAGACGAAGGGCGGCGTCACGCTCCCCTCCTATCGCGGCGACATCATCAACGCGCCGGAATTCACCCCCGAGGCCCGCATCCCCGACCCGTCGCGGATGGAATTCGCCTACCTGCAATCCGCCGGTACGCTGAACCTGCTCCGCGCCTTCGCCACCGGCGGCTATGCGGACCTTCATCAGGTCCATCGCTGGAATCTCGGCTTCGTCGCCCGCAGCCCGCTCGCCGACCGCTACCAGGACCTTGCCTCGCGCATCGACGAGACGCTCGGCTTCATGCAGGCCTGCGGCATGGACGGCCTGCCGCAGGTGCGCGAGACCGATTTCTACACCTCGCACGAAAGCCTGCTGCTGCCCTATGAGGAGGCGCTGACCCGCGTCGATTCCACTACCGGTGACAGCTATGCCTGCTCGGCGCATTTCCTCTGGATCGGCGACCGCACCCGCCAGCCCGACGGCGCGCATGTGGAATTCCTCCGCGGCGTGAAGAACCCGATCGGCATGAAGGTCGGCCCCAGCACGGACCCGGACGAGCTGGTCCGCCTCACCGAGATCCTGAACCCGGCGAATGAGAAGGGCCGCCTCACCCTCATCTCCCGCATGGGCGCGGACAAGGTGGAATCGAAGCTGCCGCCGCTGCTGCGCGCGGTGAGGCGCGCCGGCCGCAACGTCGTCTGGCTGAGCGACCCGATGCACGGCAACACCACCAGCGTCGGCGCCTACAAGACCCGGCCCTTCGACGCGATCCTCACCGAGGTCCGCCGCTTCTTCGACGCCCATGCCGCCGAGGGCACCCAGCCCGGCGGCGTCCATGTCGAGATGACGGGGCAGGAGGTGACGGAATGCCTGGGCGGCGCCCACCGCCTGTCTGAGGCCGATCTCGCGCTCCGCTATCAGACTTTCTGCGACCCGCGCCTCAATGCGGAGCAGTCGCTGGAGCTTGCCTTCCTCATCGCGGCCGAGCTGAAGGCCCGCCGCGTGCCCGCGATGCCGGCCCAGGCGGCGCAGTAGCGATGGACCAGACCCCGACCCGGAGCGCCTCGGATGCGGCCATCGCTGGCCGCACCGATGTCTACTTCAACCGCACCCGCGCCATCGTGCAGCGCTTCGGCGACTGCCAGGTGACCTATGCGGTCTTCCTCCGCCGCCCCGTCGTCAGCGCTCCGCGGCTGATGCTGGACTGGCTCGAGAGCGTTGCGCGCGACCGCGGCACGCAATTCGGCATCGAGGTGATGCATCCCGAGGGCACCTGGGTCGGCGCTGGCGACCCGATCCTCTATCTGACAGGGCCCTTCACCCAGCTCGCCGATCTCGAGACGCTCTACCTGCAGAAGCTGGGCCCGCCCTGCGTCGCCGCGCACAACGCCTACCAGATGTGCCTCGAGCTTCCCGCCGTCACCTTCCTCGCCATGGATGCGCGCCACTGCGCCGGCGCCGAGATGCAGGAGATGATGGCCTATGCGGCCGGCGTCGGCAGCGCCGCCGCCCGCAAGGAAGGCGCCCGCGGCTTCGCCGGCAATGCGACGGACAGCACCGCCCACTGGTTCGGCGCGCCGCGCGGCTCCGGCACCATGCCGCATGCGTTGATCGGCTATGCCGGCAGCACCCTCCGCGCCGCCGAGATGTTCCACGAGACCTATCCGGAGGAGAACCTCACCGTCCTGGTGGATTACTTCGGCCGCGAGGTCACGGACGGGCTGGCCGTCTGCCGCCGCTTCCCCGAGCTCGCCGCCGAGGGCCGCCTGGCCGTCCGCCTCGACACCCATGGCGGCCGCTTCCTCGAGGGCCTCGATCCGGCCGAGAGCTACGCCGTGCTGGAGCGCCATGCCCCCGGCGCCATCCGCCGCTACCGCTCGGAGACGGAACTGCGCCACCTTGTCGGCACCGGCGTCTCGGCCGCCGCCATCTGGCGCATGCGCGAGGCGCTGGACGAAGCCGGCTTCCCCAAGGTGCGCATCGTCGCCTCCTCCGGCTTCGGCGTCGGCAAGTGCCGCGTCATGGCGGAAGCCAAGGCGCCGCTCGACGTCGTCGGAACCGGCAGCTTCATCCCCGACACCTGGTCGGAGACCTACGCGACCGCCGACATCGTCGCCTATGACGGCGTCGCGCGCGTCAAGATCGGCCGCGAATTCCTCCTCCGCCGCAACGGCGAGCGCAAGCGCAACGGCCACAAGCCGGCGGGCTGACCCCGATCATGGCCGGGCCGGGGCCCGGCCCGGCGCTCTACCGCGTCAGCCGCCGCCGCTCCGCCTCGATCTGCCGGCGCTCCTGGTCGATCTGCCGCTGCTGCGCATCCAGGCGCCGCTCCGCCTCGTCGAGTGCCCGCATCCGGTCGTTCTCGCTGTAGCGCCGGTCTTCGCCGCCATAACCCGGCCCGCCCGGCCGCTGGTCGTAGCGGGGATCATAGCGCGGATCGGTCTGGGCCGGCCCCTGCTGCCCGCCCTGGAGCTCCTGCCAGGCGCGCCCCAGCCGCTCGCCGATATCCTGCGCCTGGGCCGTGCCCATCGCGGTGACGCCGAGCGCCACCAGCATCATCCTGCGCATAGGGGATCCTCCTCCTGCCTCTCTCCCGGCAGAAGCGCCCCGCGGCCGCCCCGGTTCAGCCCGGCGGCCCGGACGCGACCGGTCGAGCAGGAGAGGAAGGACCGCCGCGGCCCGTCGCAAGCGTGCTACCGATGCTCCGATCGAATGCGACACCGCAGCGATAGCCGGGCGCCGCCGCCCCCCGCTGGAAGCCCTGGCCCCGCCACGGCACACTGCCGCCGGGTCACATCAGGGGAGGGCCAGGGAATGGCACGCATCGGCTTCGTCGGTCTCGGCAACATGGGCGGCCCGATGGCCCGCAACCTGCTGAAATCCGGCCACGCGGTCGCCGGCTTCGACCTCTCGCAGGAGGCGCTCGATGGCTTCGCCGCTGCCGGCGGCACCCGCGCCGGCAGCGCCGCCGAGGCCGCCTCGGGCGCCGATTTTGTCCTGACCATGCTTCCCGCCGGCCGCCATGTCCGCGACGCCTGGCTCGGGGCAGGGGGGATGGCCGCCGCCGCCGCCGCGGCCGCCATCCTGATCGACTGCTCCACCATCGACGTCGCCACCGCCCGCGAGGTTGCCGCCGCCGCCGGCCGCCCGATGCTCGACGCCCCCGTCTCCGGCGGCACGATGGGCGCCGAGGCTGCGACCCTCACCTTCATGGTCGGCGGCCCGGAGGACGCTTTTGCCGCGGCTACGCCCATCCTCTCGGCGATGGGCCGCAGCCTCGTCCATTGCGGCGGCGCCGGCGCCGGCCAGGCCGCCAAGGCGTGCAACAACATGATGCTCGCCGCCAACATGATCGTCACCGCGGAGGCTTTCGTCCTGGCCGAGAAGCTCGGCCTCACCCACCAGGCGCTGTTCGACGTCGCCAGCAAGTCCTCCGGCCAATCCTGGGCGCTGACCTCCTACTGCCCCGTCCCCGGCCCGGTCCCCGGCAGCCCGGCCAACCGCGACTACAGGCCCGGCTTCGCCACCGCGCTGATGGCGAAGGATCTCGGCCTCGCCCAGGAGGCCGCCGCCACCGCCGGCGCCGTCACCCCGCTCGGCGCCGAGGCCCTCGCCCTCTACCGCCGCTTCCAGGAGGAAGGGCATGGCGATGTCGATTTCTCCGGCATCATCGCCATGCTGCGCCGCTTGACGGAAAGGTGAAGGCCACGGCGGCGGCGCCGGGGCGATTGTCACCGACACCCCCCGCAGTCCCGGACCGCCGCGTTTGCCCCTGACCGGATCGCCATGACCGCGCCCGCCCCCGCAGGCTTCGCCGACCGGGCCGTGGCCCTGCTCGCAGTAGCTCCCGTGGCAGCCCTCTTCCTCGACCCGGCAACCGGCGAGGCCCTAGCGGGCAATGCCGAGGCGGCACATCTCCTCGGCTGCCACCCTGGCGCCGTCGCCGAGGCCTGGGCCCATGCCCTCGGCGACAGCGCCGCCCTCCGTCAGCGCCTGGCGACGGTCGAGGCCACCGAGCGCCCCGAACTCTTCGACGCACGCCTCGCCCGCCGCGCCGACCCGCCGGAGGCGGTGCTGATCCGTGCCCGCCGCCTCACTCTGGAGGGGAGGGTGGTGCTGACCATCGGCCTCGTCCCCACCATCCGCCGCAACCGGGCGGAGACGGCCCTCTCCGTCGCCAACCGGCGGCTGGAAGTGGCGCTGGCCGGCGCCGATCTCGGCGCATGGGTCTGGGACGCCGCCTCCGGCCTGATCGAGGTCACGCCCCGCTGGGCTGCCATGCTCGGCCTGCCGGCGCCCGCCGAGGGCATCGCGCTCCCTGCCCTCGCCACGCTGATCCACCCCGACGACCTGCCCATTGCCCGCCCCCGCTTCGCCGCGCTCCGATCGGGCGTGGCCGAGCACTACGAGGCGGATCTGCGGTTGCGCCACGCCGCCGGCCACTGGGTCTGGATCCGCTCCCGCGCCCGTGCCCTGGAGCGCGACGCGGAGGGCCGGGCGCTCGCCATCGCCGGCACGCATCTCGACCTGACCGACCAGCACCGCGCCGCCTCCGGCCAGGCCGCCAGCGCCCGCGAGGCCCGCCGCCGCCTGCATGACCTGGAGAGCCTCTACCGCACCGCCCCGCTCGGCCTCGCCCAGATGGACCGCGAGCTCCGCTTCGTCCGCATCAACGAGGCGCTGGCCGAGATCAACGGCTTCCCTGTCGACGCCCATCTCGGCCGCCGCTTCTGGGAGCTGGTGCCCGATGTGCGCGAGGCCGCCGAGCCGCTGCTCCGCCAGGTGCTGGATACCGGCGAGCCGCTCACCGGCATCGAGATCACCGGCGAGACCGCCAAGTCCCCCGGCGTCAAGCGCGACTGGGTCGAGCAATTCTACCCCGTGCGCGACCCGGAGACCGGCGAGGTGACCGGCATCGGCATCATCTGCGAGGAGGTGACGGAGCGTCGCCGCGCCGACCGCGCGCGGGAGCTGCTGCTGCGCGAGCTGGACCATCGGGTGAAGAACCTCTTCGCCATCATCGCGGGCCTGGTGAGCTTCACCGCCCGCACCGCGCCGAGTCCCGCCGCCATGCGCGCCACGCTGACCGGACGGATCGAAGCCCTGGCCCGCGCGCATGACCTGGTGCGCCCGGCACTAGGCGGCGCGCTGGTGATGGAGCCTGGTGGCACCGCGCTGGCGGCCCTCGCCGAGGCCCTGCTCGACCCCTTCCGCTCCGAACTCGGAGCGCAGTCCCGGCGCCTGGCTCTTGCCGGCCCGGCCGTCCGGCTCGGCCCCACCGCTGCCCCGCCGCTCGCCCTCGCCCTGCACGAGCTGGCGACCAACGCCGCCAAGTACGGCGCCCTCGCCCGGCCGGAGGGGCAGGTGGCGCTGCGCTGGTCGACGATCCCGCGCAAGGGCTGCAGCGACGCGCTACGCCTGGTCTGGGAGGAATCCGGCGGCCCACCCGCCCCCGAGCCGAAGCGCGACGGCTTCGGCCACCGCCTGGTGACGCAGAGCGCGGCCCAGCTTGGCGGCGCCGCCCTGTTCCACTGGTCGCTTGGCGGCCTCGCGGTGGAACTCCTCCTCCCGCTCGACCGCCTCTCTGCCTAATCGGCGCCTGCCGCCGTCCGCCGCGCCTCGGCCAGCCGGTCCTCGACCCAGAGGCTGTGGTGCTCGCGGGCGTAGTTGTAGTCGACGCGCCCCGTCGCCATGGACTCGAAGGCGCCCTCGGTGCCGACCGTGCCGATGTAGATGTGGCCGAGGATCGCCGCCATCATCACCATCGCCATGGCGCCGTGCAGCACATGCGCCCATTGCTGGGTGATGACGTTGTCGAGCAGCCCCGGCGCCATCAGCAGGTAGCCCGAGATCGACGCCAGGATCCCGCCGCCGAGCACGAACCAGAAGAGCGCCTTTTGCGCTGCGTTGAACCGCCCCGCCGGCGGATGCCCCTTGGCGACCGGCCCTCCGGCCTTGATCCAGGCGATGTCGACCCGGCTCGGCAGGTTGTCCCGCGCCCAGACCACCACCATCGCCATCAGCCCGACGACGAAGGGGAAGGACAGGAATTGGTGGACCGCCTGCCCCGCCAGGGTCAGCGTGGTGAAGGCCTCGGCCCCGATCACCGGCCTGAGCAGCGTGCGCCCGAAGGTGATGTTGATGCCGGTGAGGCCGAGCAGCACGAAGCTGACGGCGACCATCCAGTGGTTCATCCGCTCGAACGCCCCGTAGCGATGCAGCGTCCGCCCCGAGCGCCCCGCATCGATCCGCTGCGGCCCGCGCAGCAGGTACAGCCCGGCGAGGATGAAGACCGTGCCGAGCAGGATCACGGCGCCTGCGATGGTGAGGATGCGCTCGCGGAAGCCGCGCCAGTCCCGCCCTTGCGGCTGGATGAGGATGCCCGCCGCCTGGTTCGGGATGCTGACCGCGCCGTCGATGACGCCGCCATTCTCCGCATGCTGCGCCTCGAGCGCCGCCGCATCGGTATCGACCCGCGAGGTGAGGGGCAGGGGCGCCGGGATCGGCTCCACCTCCACGCGCGGCTTGCGCGGCATCGGCGCCGGCCGCGCCCCGCCGGTCTGCGGGGCCGGGTCGGAGGTTGCCGGCTGGTCGGCATTGCCCGGGCCGCCGCGCCCCGCGCCGACCTCCGGCGCCGCCGACTGCACCGAGGGCGCCCCGGCCGGAGGCGAGCCCGATCCCTGCTGCGCCATCGCCCCGCCGAGCGGGAGGGAGAGCAGCAGCGCCATGACGAGCCGCATCATGCCGGCAATTCCTCTCGATAGGCGGTGCGCCAGCCCCAGGCGCCGGAGCCGTAGCCGCGCTGCTGCACGCGCTCCTTGTAGATGCTGGCGATGATCTCGCCATCGCCCGCGAGCAGCGCCTTGGTCGAGCACATCTCGGCGCAGAGCGGCAGCTTGCCCTCGGCGATGCGGTTGCTGCCGTACTGGATGTACTCGACGGGGGTGCTGTCCTGCTGCGGGCCTCCGGCGCAGTAGGTGCACTTGTCCATCTTGCCGCGCCCGCCGAAATTGCCGACGCGCGGATACTGCGGCGCGCCGAAGGGGCAGGCGTAGAAGCAGTAGCCGCAGCCGATGCAGAGGTCCTTGTCGTGCAGCACCAGCCCGTCCTCCGTGCCGTAGAAGCAGGCGACGGGGCAGACGGCCGCGCAGGGCGCGTCCGTGCAGTGCATGCAGGCCATGGAGATCGAGCGCTCGCCCGGCTTGCCGTCATTGATGGTGACGACGCGGCGCCGGTTGATGCCCCAGGGCACCTCGTGCTCGTTCTTGCAGGCGGTGACGCAGGCGTTGCACTCGATGCAACGGTCGCTGTCGCAGAGGAACTTCAATCGCGCCATGGGTCAGGCCGCCCTGATCTGACAGAGGGTGACCTTGGTTTCCTGCATGAAGGTCACCGGGTCATAGCCATAGGTGGTCACGGTATTCGCGCTCTCCCCGAGCACGTACGGGTCCGTCCCGGGCGGGTAGAAGCGCCTGCGGTCCTCGCCCTGCCACCAGCCGCCGAAGTGGTAGGGCATGAAGGCGACGCCCCTCGCCACGCGCTCCGTCACCAGCGCCTTCACCCGGATGCGCGAGCCGTTTTCCGGCCCCAGCACCCAGACCCACTGTCCCGGCCCGATGCCGCGCGCCTGCGCATCCGCCGTGTTGATCTCGATGAACATGTCCTGCTGCAGCTCGGCGAGCCAGGGGTTGGAGCGCGTCTCCTCGCCGCCGCCCTCGTATTCCACGAGCCGGCCGGAGGTGAGGATGATCGGGAATTCCTTCACCACCTCGTGCGAGCGCATCTGGATGCTGAGCCCGAGATGCGGCACCCGGTAGCCGCGCCTGTCGCGCAGCGCCGGGTAGGTTCCGTTCGGCGCGATCGCCTGCGGATTGGCCGCCAGCACCCGTGCCTGCTCCGGTGTCGGGATCAGGTCGAGCCGGGGCGTGTAGATCGGCTCGCGGTGCACCGGCACCGGGTCCGGCAGGTTCCAGGCGACGGCGCGGGCCTTGCCGTTGCCGTAGGGCAGGCAGCCATGCTCCATGGCGACGCGGATGATCCCCGCCGAGAGGTCCGTCGACCAGGAGACGCGGTCGATATTCGTACCCCCAACGCGGGCGATCGACTCCTTCTCATGCGCCGTCAGCTCGTCGAACCAGCCGAGTTTCTTCAGGACGGCGACGGTGAACTCCGGGTAGCCGTCCTGGATTTCCGAGCCCTTGCTGTAGCTCCCTTCCGCGAGCAGCGTCTCGCCGTTGCGCTCGACGCCGAAGCGGGCGCGGAAGGTGCCGCCGCCTTCCTTCACATGCAGCGAGGTGTCGTAGAGGATATGCGTGCCGGGGTGCTTCATCTCCGGCGTCCCCCAGCAGGGCCAGGGCAGGCCGTAGACTTCACCCTCCACCGGCGTGCCGGGCTGCCCGCGCAGCGTCGTCACGTCGAAATGCTCCTGGTTCGCCATGTGGTGCCGCAGCCGCTCCGGCGACTGGCCGGTATAGCCCAGCGCCCAGGTGCCGCGGTTGATCTCGCGGAGGACGTCCTCCACAACCACCACGCCGTTCTCGACCTTGATGTTCTTGAACATCTGCTCGGCGAAGCCGAGGCGCCGCGCCAGCGCATACATCACGTCGTAGTCGTTGCGGCTTTCGAAGATCGGCTCGACGACCTTCTCGCCCCATTGTATCGAGCGGTTGGAGGCGGTGCGGCTGCCGACCGTCTCGAAGCTCGTGCAGATCGGCAGCAGGTAGGTCCCGTCGCGCCGGTCCGAGATCTGCGAATAGGTCGTCGGGTGCGGGTCGGCGACCACCAGCAGCTCCAGTTGCTCCAGCGCCTTCACCGCCTCCGGCATGCGCGTGACGGTATTGCCGCCATGGCCCATCACGAACATCGCCTTGCAGTTCGTCGGCTGGTCGACCTGGTCGCGCGGCAGCACCACGCTGTCGAACCAGCGCGTGCTCGGGATGCCCGGCATCTCCATGTACTTCTTCTCGACGAAGCGCCCGCGCATCCACTCGTACTCGACACCCCAGACACGGCACCAATGCCGCCAGGCCGCCTCGTCCAGCCCGTAATAGGCGGGCAGGGTCGAGACATCGAGGCCCATGTCGGTGGCCCCCTGCACATTCGTATGGCCGCGGAAGATGTTCGCCCCCGTACCCGCGCTGCCGACATTCCCCGTCGCCAGCAGCAGGATCGAGAAGGCCCGCACATTCGCCGTGCCGACCGTCTTCTGCGTCGCGCCCATGCACCAGATCAGCGTCGCCGGCTTCTGCGTGGCGAAGACCTGCGCCATGCGCTTGAGCTGCCCCTCCGGCACGCCGGTCACGCGCTCGACCTCGCGCGGGTTCCACTTCGCCACCTCGCGCCGGATCTCGTCCATCCCGTAGACGCGCTGGTGGATGAAGTCGTTGTCCTCCCAGCCGTTCTCGAAGATGTGCCACAGCATCCCCCAGATGACGGGGATGTCCGTCCCCGGCCGGATGCGCACATACTCCGTCGCATGCGCCGCCGTGCGGGTGAAGCGCGGATCGACGACGAAGAGGTGCGAGCGGTTGAGCTCGCGCCCCGCCAGGACGTGCTGCACCGCGATCGGGTGCGACTCCGCCGGGTTGCCGCCCATGATGATCATGGTCTTGGCGTTGCGGATGTCGTTGTAGCTGTTGGTCTGCGCTCCGTAGCCCCAGGTATTGGCCACGCCCGCGACGGTGGTCGAGTGGCAGATGCGCGCCTGGTGGTCCGTGTTGTTCGTTCCCCAGAAGGCGCCGAACTTGCGGAAGAGGTAGGCCGCCTCGTTGGTGAATTTCGCCGAGCCCAGCCAGAACACCGCCTCCGGCGTGCTGCGCTCGCGGATCTCGAGCAGCTTCGCCCCGATCTCTTCGATCGCCTGGTCCCAGGAGAGGCGCTGCCACTCCCCGCCGACGAGTTTCATCGGGTATTTCAGCCGCCGCCCGCCATGCACCAGCTCGCGCACGCTCGCCCCCTTGGCGCAATGCGTGCCGCGGTTGATGGGGGATTCATAGGCCGGCTCCTGCCCGGTCCAGACGCCGGCCTGCACCTCGGCGATGACGCTGCAGCCGACCGAGCAATGCGTGCAGACATTCTTCACCCGCTGGATCGGCGCGGCGGGGCGCGTCCCCTCCGCCGCCTGGGTCATCACCGGCGGCATGGCGCCGAGCGCCGCCAGCCCCACGCCCCCGAGCCCTGCCTGCTTGAGGAAACCGCGCCGGTCCGTTCCCCCCGCGCTCAGCCCTTGATAGGCGCTCGCCAGCCGCTGGCGCGCCGCCTGTCCCTCGCTCCGCCGGATCAACATGGCGCTCAGTACCGGTTGGTGCGGTAGAAGGCCCGCACATGGTCGGTCTCGCGGTAGCGCGGCTTGCGCTTCTCCGCCTCGCTCTCCCTCTGCGGCGGCAAGCCGCCCGTGCCGCCATCGGCCTCGATCGCGGCCGCCGGCGCCGCCATCGCGGCAAGGCCGAGCGCACCGAAGAAGCGCCGGCGCGCATTCAACCTGGAGTCATTCTGTTCGGTCATGCGAGGCCCCGCTTCCGGGCGCCACCCGCACCCGATCTTTAGGGCCAACGCCGCAAGCGGCTCCGCGTTCACCGCAACCCGCGCTTCGCACGCAGCGTTGTGTGGCGATGCAGCTCCTCCTCACCCTCGCTCTACTCGCCCTGCCCCTCGCCGCAGCGGCCCAGGGCACGGCTCCCGCGCAGGGCGTCGACCGCCCCATTCCCCGGCCGGCGCCGAATGCGACACCTCCGGCCCCCAAGCCGGCCGAGATCACCGATGGCCGCCCCCGCACCGATCCCGGCGGCGGTGCAACGCGCACCACGCCCGATACCACCGCCAGAACCCCCCTGCCGCCGCCCAACCAGGCGAATCCGCCCAACCTGAACTGAAGCCGTCAGGCCGGGCCATCCTCGGCGACCGCCCGCTCGATATTCCGCCGCGCCTGCGCCTCGAAGGCGGCCGCAATCACCGGCGTCCGGTAAAGCCCCGCCACCTCCCGCAGCTTGGCGAGGAAGGCCTTGCGCCCCGCCCGCCAGCTCGCCTCGTCGAGATGGGCATACTCCGCCCGCAGCAGCGCCGCGTTCCGGTCGAAGACCTCCGGCGCCTCGCCGAGCGGCGTCAGGTCGAGATCCAGCATGAGGACCCGCGCCCCATCCCCGGGCCCCGTGCGGTACCCCAGGTGATCCGCCGTGGCGAGGATCGTCCCCGCCACCCATTCGACCTCCTCCGCAGCAAGCCCCGCCTCGCCTGCTGCCTCCCGCCACAGCGCGGCCGAGCGCGCCTCGTTGTCCCGCCGCTGCGGCTCGTAGACGGCATCGTGCCAGGCGATGGCGCAGGCCATCCGCCGTGTCGTTGGCGCATCGCCGAGCCCCGCCGCCGGCCCGTACTCCCGGTAGCGCGCCCAGAGCAGCGCCAGGTGTCCGACGCCATGATAGTGCCGCCCGGGCCCCGCCATCCGCCGGGCGAGCGCCTCCCGCGCCGCTTCCGGCACCGGCAGGTGGGCGAGCAGGTCGGCGAAGGGATCGGTCGGCATCCATGGAGCATAGCGTGCCCCGCCGCGTTGCCCCATCGGAGGATGCCGATGACCGAACGCCGCCAGCTCTTCGCCGCCGCCACCCTGGCCCTCGCCGCCACCCCCGCCGCGGCGCAGCCGGCGCGCCAGCTCACCGGCCGCACCGCCCTCGTCACCGGCGCCGCCCGCGGCATCGGCCGCGCCACCGCGATCGCCCTGGCCCGCCTCGGCGCCGACATCGCCCTGCTCGACATCGCCGAACCGGAAGCCATCCCGGCGCTGCGCGGCTACCGCCTCGCCAGCCGCGCCGAGCTCGCCGAGGCCACCCGCCTCACCGCCGAGCAGCAGATCCGCACCCTCCCGCTCGTCGCCGATATCCGCGACGCCGCCGCCCTCCGCGCCGCGGCGCAGCGGATCGAGGCGGAGCTCGGCGGCCCCGACCTCCTCGTCGCCAATGCCGGCATCGCCATCAACGGCGCCCTCGCCGAGCCCGCCCCGGAGGCCTGGCAGGCGATGCTCGACGTCAACCTCACCGGCACCCTCAACACCATCCAGGCGATGCTCCCGGGCATGCGCCGCCGCGGGAGGGGAGGGCGCATCGTCATCGTCACCTCGGTCCAGGCGCGGATGGGCGTGAACGGCTCCGGCGCCTATGCGGCGACCAAATGGGCGCTGACCGGGCTGATGAAGTCCCTCGCCGCCGAGCTCGGCCCGGAGGAGATCACCGTCAACGCCGTCGCCCCGACGGCGGTGGAGACACCCATGGTCCATCGCGGCGGCGACGCCCCGCAGCCCGACCCGCGCCGCGCCGCGGCCTTCGCGGGCCATGCCCTCCCGATCCCCGTGCTGCCGCCCGAGCAGATCGCCGATGCCATCGCCTTCCTCTGCGGCCCCGGCGCCCCGACCATCTCCGGCACCACCCTCGATGTGAATGCCGGCCGCAGCGCCCAGCTCACCGCCTGATGGATCCAAGCCGGCCGCCGAACGTTATCAAAAGCCGCGCCGGCAATCCCGCCGCCCGCGGACGGGCCCCTGCCGATGCATCGCCTCCTCCTGCTGCTGCCCCTGCTGCTCGCCGCCTGCGGCTCCTCCGGTACCACGGCTGAATTCGACCGCCGCATCGGCTCCTATGTCGGCCGGCCGGAAGCGGATGTCGTCGCCAATCTCGGCGTCCCCAGCCGTACCTATGAGGGCGATGGCCGTCGCCTGCTGCAATACGAGTTCGCCCGCCCCTCCAGCCGCCCCGCCGTCTTCCCGAGCATCGGGCTCGGCTTCGGCAGTTTCGGTGGCGGCGTGGGGGTCGGTACCGGCCTTGGCCTGGGCCTCGGCGGCTATGGCGGCGCGGCCGAGGGCTGCGTCCTGGTCTTCGAATCGCGCGAAGGCCGCATCGCCAGCTTCAACCGCAACGGTCCTGGCTGCACCGCCACCGCCACCTAAAGGTTGAAACGATGCGGGACCGATAGAACAAGCTTGCGGAACCGGCAAGGATGTTCTACCTTTGTCCTCGTCATGGACCCTGCCTTCGCCCTCACGGTCAACGACCTGGCGCGCGACGAGGCACTTTGCCTGCGTTGCGGCTGCCGGTCCCAGACCTATAGCCGCGCCCGGCTTATCGCCCTGGTCGGCCGCGATGCGCGCCTGCACCTGATCGGCCTGAACCGTGAGCTCTGGTGCGGCGATTGCGGCGAGCCGCCCTTCCAGGGTTGGGTCACGGCCCCCGTCGCCAATCAGCCTTGAAGCCTTCAAGCGCCGCGCCGGAAGCGCTCGAACTCAACGCGCTGGCCTGCCCCGCCTTCAGGATTTGAGGCCTAGCGCCACCGCCGGTGCATCCAGAGCCACTGCCCCGGATGCTCCCGCACCCAGCCCTCGACGATCCGGTTGACCAGCGCCGTCGCCGCCTCCACATCGACCCGCCCGCGCTCGTCCCGCGGCAGCTCCACCGCCTCGGTCAGCTCCAGCCGGAACCGCCCGCGGGGCAGCCGGATCGCCCTTGCCCCATGCACCGGGCAGTCGAAGCGCCGCGCCAGCCGCGCGAGCAGCGGGTTGGACGCCGCCGGCCGCCCGAGGAAGGGCACCACCGGCCCCCGCCCGAAGCGCTGGTCGATCAGCATGCCGACATGCAGCCCCTCGTCGAGCGCCTCCATCATCCGGACCGGCGCCGCGACATCCGCCGCGATCAGCCGCCCCATGATCCCCTCGCGCAAGGCGCGGATGTACCCAGCCACCGCCCGGTTGTTCGGCGTCCGGTAGAGTACGGCGGAGGGCAGCCCATGCTTCGCCGCCGCGACCGCCGGCAGCTCCCAATTCGCCAGATGCGCTGCGAAGAAGAGCGCCGGCTTTCCGTCCTCGCGCAGCGCGAGGAACCGCTCCACCACCTCCGGCGCGATCTCGATCCGCCCCGGCGCGCCCTCCGGGTCGAAATCCCAGATCCGATCGAGATGCACGTATTCCGCCGCCGTCCGCCCCAGATTCTCCCAGGCCTCGCCGACGATCCGCGCATGCTCCTCGGCAGACAGCCCGGGAAACGCAGCCGCCACATTGCCGAGCGCGATCCGATGCGCCTTCGCCAGCGGCCCTGCCCGCCGCGCGACGAAGGCGCCCAGCGCCCCCGCCCGGTCCGGCCCCAGCGTCCGCACCATAGCGAAGAGCCCCCGCACCAGCGCCGCGACCGCCCTGCCGCGCATGCTCAGAGCGTGACGACGATCTTGCCGAAGACCTGCCGCGTCTCCAGCCGCGCCAGCGCCCCGGCGAAGCCCTCCAGCGGGACGGTGCTGTCGATCACCGGCCGGGTCCCGCCCGACATCTTGCCGAGCCCGTCGGCGACGTTGCGCAGCGCCGCCCCGAAGCTGCCGATGATGCGAAGCTGCCGCTGGAACAGCATCATCAGGTTGGTCTCCGCCGAGACGCCGGAGGTCGAGCCGCAGGTCACCAGCCGCCCGCCCATCCGGAGCGAGAGCAGCGACCCCGCCCAGGTCGTCGCGCCCACATGCTCGAACACCACGTCGACGCCGCGCTTTCGCGTCACCTTGCGCGCCACGCTCTCGAAGCGGTCCGTCGTGTAGTTGACGACGTGATCCGCCCCGAGCGCCCGCACCCGCTCGCATTTCTCGTCCGAGCCCGCGGTGGCGATGACGATGCACCCCATCGCCTTCGCCATCCTGACGGCGACGGTGCCGATCCCCGAGCCGGCCGCCTGCACCAGGATCGTCTCCCCCGGCTCCAGCCGCGCATTGTCGAAGAGCATGTGCTCGACGGTCGAGAAGGTGATCGCCGCGCAGGCCGCATCCTCGACGGCGATGCCCTCCGGCACCGGCACGCAGAGCCTCGCCTGCTGGTTTGCCCGCTCCTGCGCGAAGCCGTCGAGGTGGAAGCCCTTCACCCCGGAGACGGCCTCGCAGAGATTGTCCCGCCCCTCCCGGCAGGCGCGGCACCGGCCGCAGGTCTGCGCCCCGTAGGGCACCGCGAGCTGCCCGATGCGCCAGCCCTCGACGCCCGCGCCGATGGCGACGACCTCGCCGACCGCCTCCGCTCCCACGGTGAGCGGAAGCTGGCGCCTGGCGAAGGCCATCCCGCGCCAGCCCCAGACATCGATATGGTTGAGCGCCACGGCGCGCATGCGGAGCTGCAGCTCGCCCGGCCCCGGCGCCGCCGGCTCCGCCACCTCGACCAGCCGCATGTCGCGGTCGCCGAAAAGCTGCAACGCCCTCATGGAGCCGCCCCCAGTACCAGGCACACATTCTGTCCGCCGAAGCCGAAGCTGTTCGACAGCACCCGCTCCACCTTCGCTGGCCTCGCGGCATTCGGCACCACGTCGAGCGGGATCGCCGGGTCCGGCACCTCGTGGTTGATCGTCGGCGGCAGCATCCCGTCGCGGATGGTCAGCAGGCTCGCCACCGCCTCGATCGCGCCTGCCGCCGAGAGCGTGTGCCCGATCATCGACTTGTTCGAGGAGATCGGGGGAGGCGCCTCGCCGAAGACGGCGCGCATGCCGAGCGTCTCCATCTTGTCGTTCTCCGGCGTGCCCGTGCCATGCGCGTTCACGTAGCCGATCTGCGCCGGTTCGATCCCCGCATCGGCGATCGCCGCGCGCATCGCGCCGATGATCGCCCCGCCATCCGGGTTGCTCCGCGTGCGGTGGAAGCTGTCGGCCCGCTCGCCCGCGCCGAGCACCAGCCCGAGCACCTCCGCCCCGCGCGCCTCCGCCGCCTCCAGGCTCTCCAGCACCAGCGCCGCCGCGCCCTCGCTGAGGACGAAGCCCTCGCGCGTCCTCTCGAAGGGCCGCGAGGCCCGCTCCGGCTCGTCGTTGCGCGTCGACAGCGCCGCGAGCAGCGAGAAGCGCACCAGCGGCTCCGGCGCCACGCTCCCCTCCGCGCCGATGCAGAGTGCCGCCGCCGCCTCCCCGCGCTGGATCGCCTCCAGCCCGAGCTGGATCGCCGACGCCCCCGTCGCGCAGGCCGTCGTCACCGAGACCGGCGCGCCCCGCGTGCCGAATCGCTCCGCCAGCCGCTCGCCGATCCCGCCGAAGAGGAAGGTCTCGAACAATCCGAGCCGCCCCGTCGCCGCCGCGATCATCGCCGGATAGCCCGCGCCGGCCCGCGCCAGATCGAGCCGCTGCGGCCATTCCACCTCGACCGGCGGCATGCCGAGGAAGAGCGGCCCGGGGAACCGCCCGCCGATCCCGGCCTGCTCCACCGCCTCCGCCGCGGCGAGCTCCGCCATCCGCTCCACCCGCTCCGGCGAGGCGAGCGCTTCCTCCCCCGGCAGCGTCACCTGCCCGGCGATCGTCGTCTTCAGGTGCCCGGTCGGGAAGCGGGTGATGCGGCGAATCCCTGACCGGCCGGCGAGCAGTCCCTGCCAGCTCTCCTCGCGCCCGAAGCCAAGCGGCGTCACCAGCCCCATCCCCGTCACCGCGACGAGAGGCCGCCCGAGATGATCGCGCATCACGCCTCCTCCAGCATGGCCAGCGCCTCACCGCGCCACAGGCCGAACCCCGTCACCAGCGCCTGCGCCGCCAGGCCCTCGGCGATGGCGAGGGCACCGAGCGCCAGGCTGGCCGGAAAGCTCGCCTCCACCCCATGCCCGAGCAGGTCGGCGGTGAAGCGCACCGGACCCGCCCCGGCCAGGCTGGCGAGGAAGGCCCGCTCCTCGGCCAGCGCCTCCGGCGCCCCGCTCGCCCCGGAGATCACGGCATGGCCCGGCCGCAACGCCAGCCCCTCGGCCAGCGCCGCGGCACTCGCCCGCGCGCTGTCCTCGCCGCGCCGCCGCGCCGCGCCGCGCCGCGCCGCGCCGAGCAGCGCCAGCCCGCGCGCCCCGCGCGCCCGGGCATGCCGCTCCGTCTCCAGGACCAGGAAGGCGCCGATGCTCCCCGTCACCATCCCGCCGCCCGGCCGCTCGGCGAGCGGCGCCCAGGGCCCGCGCCACAACCCGCCGGAGGTCGAGAAGAGCAGCAGCATGTCCCACCGCCCGGCGACATAGGCCCCGCCGACCAGCGCCACCTCGCCCCGTCCCTCGGCGAGCCTCGCCGCCGCGATGCGCACCGCCTCCGCCCCCGCCGCCTCCTCGCCCATGAAGGTGCGGGAGGAGCCGGTGACGCCATGGACGATGGAGATGTTCCCGGCCAGCAGGTTGGAGAGCTGCGCCAGGAACAGCGTCGGCCTGAGGCCATTCGCCAGCCGCTCGTTCAGCAGCGCGCCCGCCTCCTCCGGCGGCAGCGCGGCGAGCTCCGCGCAGATCGCCTCGTCGAGAGCCACGTCGCGCTCGCCCCCGCCGGCGGCGACGAGCAGGTGCATGTCGCCCACCAGCCCGCGCGCGCCCGCATGGTCGAGCGCCAGCCCCGCCGCATAGGTGCCGAGCCGCTGCCAGGGCTCCATCTGCCGCTGGTCGCCCTTCTTCGGGATCTGCGCGTCGAAGGCGAGCGCCGGCATCGGATGGATGGGGAAGGGGGCGAAGCCCGTCTCGTCCACCACCGGCCGCAGCCCGGCCTCGCGCAGCGCCATGCGATGCACCTCCACCCCCTCGCCGAGCGAGGAGGCAAGGCCGATGCCGGTGATCCAGACCGCCTCGCTCATGCGCCGAGCCCGATCCGCGCCGCCTCGGCCCGCATGGCCGCGGCGAGCTCCGGCGCCGGGAAGTCGGCCAGGCTGAACTTCATCTCGCGCACCTCGCAGATGCGCTTGCCCTCGCTGGCAATGGCCGCATCGGTGACCGCATAGCCCGAGCCCTCATGCACCAGCCTGGCAGTGACCGAGAGCCGTTCTCCCGGCCGCACGAAGCGCCTGAGCTTGAGCTCCTTGCTGCCGATGAGAAAGGCCATGCGCGCGAAGCCGAGCCGCGCCAGCAGAAGGTAGCCCGAGGCCTGCGCCATGGTCTCCAGCAGCAGCACGCCGGGCACCAGCGGATGGCCGGGGAAATGCCCCTCGAAGACCGGGCTCGCCTCCGGCACCACCGCCTCGGCGGCGATGGACCCGGCATCGGCCGAGACCACCCGGTCGATCATGCGGAAGTATTCGAGCTGCACCGGCCTAGCCGCCGGACTTGGCCGCCACCAGCTCCTCGATCCGCTTCGCCAGGTTCTCCATGACGAAATACTGCGAGGCGGGCGCGGCGCCCGAATTCACCTCCTGGGTCCAGGCCTCCACCGGCACCTTGATGCCGAAGGCCTTGTCGATGGCGAAGACGATGTCGAGGAAGTCGAGGCTGTCGATGCCGAGATCCTCGATCACATGGCTCTCCGGCCGGATCGTGTCGCGCGGGACGTCGCTGGTCTCCGCGATGATGTCGGCGATGCGGTCGAACGCCGAGGCCATGGCTGTCTCCGGGATGCGTGGCAGGTAATGGGGTCTTCGCCCGAACCGGCAGGCTTGGCAAGCGAGCAGGCGCCCCGGCCGGGCCCGGGGCCCCGCAACCTGGTCCGCAAGTCCCGGGCAGGGGGCGGGCATCGCGGCAGCGGCTGTGGCTCGTTCCGCGAGCATGGCGAAGGACGGCCGCCACGCTCCGACGCCAGCGTGAGCGCTTGCCCTCCGGCGCCGCCCGGCCGATCCTCGGCCGGATTGGGAGAGAAGAGATGGATTTCGGCCTCACCCCCGAGCAGGAGGCGATCGTCGAGGGCGTCACCGCCACCTGCCGCCGCTTCGGCGACGACTACTGGCGCGACTGCGAGGCGGAGGCCCGCTTTCCGCGTGAGTTCCACCGCGCGATGGCCGAGGGCGGCTGGCTCGGCATCACCATGCCGGCGGAGCATGGCGGCGCGGGCCTCGGCGTGACCGAGGCGGCGCTGATGATGCATGCCGCAGCGCGCCATGGCGGGGCGATGGGCGCGGCCTCGGCGCTGCACATCAACATGTTCGGCCCGCATCCGATCGTCGTCCACGGCACGCCTGCGCAGAAGGCGCGCTTGATCCCGGCCCTCGTCGCCGGCACCGACCAGGCCTGCTTCGGCTTCACCGAGCCGAATGCCGGGCTGGACACCACCAGCATCACCACCTTTGCCCAGCGCGTCCCCGGCGGCTACCGCGTGAACGGGCGAAAGATCTGGACCTCGACCGCCCAGGTCGCCAACAAGATCATGCTGCTGACCCGCACCACGCGGAAGGAGGAGGCGCGGCGCGCCTCGGAGGGCATCACCCTCTTCTACACCGATCTCGACCGCAGCCGCGTCGAGGTGCAGCGCATCCCGAAGATGGGCCGCGCCGCGGTCGATTCGAACATGGTCTTCATCGACGACCTCTTCATCCCGGAGGAGGACCGCATCGGCGAGGAGGGCCGCGGCTTCTCCTATGTCCTCGACAGCCTGAACCCCGAGCGCATCCTGATCGCCGCCGAGGCCATCGCCATCGGCCGCGACGCGCTGGAGCGCGCCAGCCGCTATGCCCGGGAACGCAGCGTCTTCGGCCGCCCCATCGGCCAGAACCAGGCGATCCAGCACCCGCTCGCCGAATGCTGGGCCGCGCTCGAGAGCGCCTGGATGATGGTGATGAAGGCCGCCTGGCTCTACGATGCCGGCCGCCCCTGCGGCGCCGAGGCCAATGCGGCGAAGCTGCTCGGCGCGCGGGCGGGCTACGAGGCCTGCCTCCGCGCCATGCTGACCCATGGCGGCATGGGCTATGCCAAGGAATACGTGGTCGAGCGCCTGCTGCGCGAGGTGATGATCTGCCGCATCGCGCCCGTCTCGGAGCAGATGATCCTCTCCTTCATCGCCGAGCGCGTGCTGGAGCAGCCGAAGAGCTATTAGCCTACTCGGCCGCCGCCACCGCCCCTTTCACCGGTGCCGGCGCCGATCTGCGCTGCGCGAGCTGCCGGTCCGCCAGCGCGCCGATCAGGATCACGCCTCCCATCACCGCGAAGTTGAGCGAGGAGGGGATGCCGAGGATGTTGACCAGGTTCTGCAGGATCTGCAGCAGCACCGTCCCCAGCACGATCCCGAGCACGCTCCCCTCGCCGCCGCGCAGCGAGCAGCCGCCGAGCACCGCCGCGGCGATGGCGTAAAGCTCGTAGAAATTGCCGAAGGAGGAGGGCGAGACGGAACTGGTGTAGAAAACCAGCAGGATGGTCGAGAAGGCCGCCAGCAGTCCGCCCAGCACATAGGCGCCGGTGACGACCGCCCCGGTGCGGATGCCCGAGTAGCGCGCCGCCTCCTCGTTCCGCCCGACGGCGAAGAGGTATCGCCCGAAGACCGAGCGGTGCAGCACCACGCCCATCACCAGCGCCACGACGATGAGGGCGAGGAAGCTGTGCGGCACGCCGAAGCTGCGCCCCGCCGCCAGCCAGGCCAGCCCGTCCAGCCCCTCAGCATAGCCGAGGCCGATGGTGCTGTCGCCCGTGTAGTAGCGCGCCGCGCCGCGATAGATCAGCAGCCCGCAGAGCGTGACGACGAAGGGCTGCAGCCCGAGCCTCGTGACCAGCAGCCCGTGCACCAGCCCCATCACCAGGCCGAGCGCCAGCACCACCATCAGCGCGATCGGCCAGGCGACGCCCATGTTGGCGGTGAGGTCGAGGAAGACGACGCCGAGCAGCGCGAAGATCGACCCGACCGAGAGGTCGATCCCGCCTGTGATGATGATCAGCCCCTGGCCGATCGAGAAGATGCCGAACAGGCCGATGAGGTTGGCCATGTTCATCAGGTTGACGGTCGAGAGGAATTGCGGGTTCAGCGCCGCCGTGATGGCCGCGATGGCGACGATGAGGACCGCGAGGCCGAGCTCCTTCCGCCCCATCACACGGCCTCCGCCGTGGCCATGTGCCGCTCCGGCTGCTGCCCGGTGGCGAGGCGGAGGATGTTCGGCTCGTCCACCTCGGCCCGCTCCAGCATGCCGGCGATCCGGCCCTCGTGCATCACCGCGACCCGGTCGCTCACGCCGATGACCTCCTCCATGTCGCTGCTGATCATCAGCACGGCGACGCCGCGGTCGGCGAGGCCGCGCATCAGCGCGTAGATCTCGCCCTTGGCCCCGACATCGACGCCGCGCGTCGGCTCGTCGAAGATCAGGGCGCGCGGCCGCATCGCCAGCCACTTGCCGAGCACCACCTTCTGCTGGTTGCCGCCCGAGAGCGTCCCCGCATTCACCGCGACGCCCGGCGCCCGGATGCGCAGCGACTGCCGCTGCGCCTCCGCCGCCTTGGCCTCCGACGCGCCCCGCACCAGCCCCGCCCGCGCATGTCCCGGGAGGTCCGGCAGCGAGACATTCTCGGCGATCGACATGTCGAGCACGAGGCCGGAGCGCTTGCGGTCCTCCGGCACGAGGTAGATGCCGCGTGCGATCGCCTCGCGCGGGTTGCGGATGCGCAACTCCTCCCCGCCGAGGCTGATGCGACCGGCCAGCGCCGGCTCGACGCCGAAAAGGGCCCGCGCCAGCGAGGTCCGCCCCGCCCCGACCAGCCCGGCAAGGCCGAGGATCTCCCCCGGCCGCAGCGCGAGGTCGATGCTGCGGTCCGGGAAGGCTTCCGTCACCAGCCCCTCGATGCTGAGGCCGCCCGCCTCGCGTGGCGCCGTGGCCGGCGGGGTGTAGAGCGACTTCAGGTCCCGCCCGATCATCAGCCGCGTCATCGTCGCATGGTTGATCTCGCCGCGCGCCAGATGGCCGACGACCCGCCCGTCGCGCAGGCAGGTGACGCGGTCGGCGCAGGTGGTGATCTCGCCCAGCCGGTGGCTGATATAGATGATGCCCGTCCCCGCCGCCCTCAGCGCCGCGATGGCCGCCAGCAGCCGGTCCGTCTCCGACAGCGTCAGGCTGCTGGTCGGCTCGTCGAGGATGATGATGCGCGCCCGCATCGACAGCGCCCGGGCGATCTCCACCATCTGCCGCTGCGCGATGGAGAGGGTGGCGACCGGCGCCTCCGGTCCGAAATCCGCGCCGAGCCGCGCCAGCAGCGGTGCCACCTGCGCCCGCGCCGCGCGCCGGTCCACCAGCCGCAGCGGTCCGCCCCAAAGCCTGTTGCCAATAACCGGCTCCCGCCCCATCAGCACATTGGCCGCGACGTCGAGATTGTCGAAGACCGAGAGTTCCTGATGCACGAAGGCGACGCCCTGCGCCCCCGCCTCGGCCACGGTGAGCGCGGGGAAATCCCGGCCGTGCAGCCGGATGCGCCCGGCATCCGGCCGCACCACGCCGCCGAGCACCTTCATCAGCGTGCTCTTGCCCGCCCCGTTCTCGCCGACGAGGCCAAGCACCTCGCCGGCCGTCAGATTCAGGGAGACATCGTCGAGCGCGCGGACGCCGGGATAGGACTTGCCGATCCCGTCCAGTTCCAGCAGCACGCTAGCTGCCCCGCAGCAGGCCCCGCATGTAGGACTGGAACTCGCCGACATTGGTCCGGTCGATGACCTTGGTCTCGACGATGTCCTGCTTGCTCGCCGGGATCCAGCCGCGGTCGCCGTTGACGACGCGGATCAGCCCCTTCATCGAGCGGTAGCCGAACTCGTAGGGCTGCTGCACCACGGTCGAGTGGATGGTGCCGTCGGCGACGCCGCGCAAGGTCAGCGCATCCTCGTCGAAGCCGACGATCTTCACCTTGCCCTGCCGCCCCGCCTCGCGCACCGCCTGGTAGATCTGCGGCGTGTTGTAGGCCCAGAGCCCGACCATCATGCCGAGATTGCTCTCGCGCGACAGCGCATCCTCGGCGTTGCGGCGGGCGCGGGCGAAGTCGCTCTCGTCGGTGCGGACATCGATGATCTCGATCTTGCCGCCCTGCAGCGATTCGCGGATGCCCTGCACCCGCTCGCGGGCATTGTCGGCATCCATGGTGCCGACGAAGAGCATGGCGCGGCCGCCCTCGGGCATCGCCTTCTTCATCTGCTCGCCCGCGGCGCGGCCGGCGGCGACATTGTCCGTGCCGATATAGAGCATGCGCTTGCTCGCCGGCGCGTCGCTGTCCGTGGTGAAGAGCACGGATTGCTCGGCGACGCGGTTCAGCACGTCGGTCTGGCTCGCCGGGTTGATGGCGGAGATGGCGACGCCCGAGACCTTGCGGGCCAGCAGCTCGTCCAGGATGCGGCGCTGCTCGGCGGCGCTCGCCTGGCCCGGGATGATCATCTCCATCTCGAACTCGGGATGCTCGCGGTTCGCCTTCTCGATGCCGCGCCGCGCGATGGTCCAGAAATCGGCCGAGACATTGACGACGAAGGCGAGGCTCCGCTTCGCCTGGGCCCGGACCACCGGGGCCGCCAAGGGACCAGCCAACCCGAAGGCCAGGCTGCCGCCGGCCAGAATATGGAAATCGCGCCGCTTCATGCCTCACTCCCCTGATCGTCCCGGCGCTTCCGCACCGTGCGCCCCGTTGGCCGGGGCTCTCGATCAGGGGAGGGTAGGGGGGATGCGGCGCGATTGAATACTCACATATTCGCTCGCGCGCCCGTCAACGCAGGCTGGCGGCGATCTCCTCGACCCCGGGCACCTTGCCCGCCGGGCCGAGCAGGGCCAGCGTCGGCGTGCCGCGGAAAGCCTGCCGCGCCGCCTCCTGCACCTGCTCGATGGTGACCGCGGCGATCTTCGCCTTGGTTTCCTCGACTGGAATGATGCGGCCATGCACCTGGATCTGCCGCGCCAGCTGCTCGGTCCGGCTACCGGTGCTCTCGAGGCTCATCAGCAGGCTGGCGCGGAGCTGCGCCTTGGCGCGGTCCAGCTCGTCCTGCGTCACCCCGGTCTGCACCTTGCGCAGCTCCTCGAGCGTCACCGGCACCAGCTCCTCCGCCTCCGCCTCGCCGGTGCCCGCATAGACGGCGAATAGGCCGCTGTCGTCGAAGGGATGGGCAAAGGAGTATATCGAGTAGACGAGGCCGCGCTTCTCGCGGATCTCCTGAAACAACCGCGAGGACATCCCGCCCCCGAGCAGCGTGCTCAGCAGCATGCTCGGATAGTGCAGCGGATCCTTGTAGCCGCAGGAGGGGAAGCCGAGCACGATATGCACCTGGTCGAGGTCGCGCTCCTCGCGGAACTCGCCGCCCATGTAGCGCGCCGCCTCGGGCGGCGGAGGCGCCACCTGCGGCAGGTCGCGGAAGTGCCTCTCCACCAGCTCCAGCAGCCGGTCGTGGTCGAGCGCGCCGGCGGCGGCGACCACCATGCGCTCCGGCCCGTAATGGTGCCCCATGTAGCCGGTCAGCGCCTCGCGCTTCATGCGCTTGATGACGTCCTCGGTGCCGAGGGTCGGGCGGCCCATCGGCTGGCCGGGATAGGCCGTCGCCTGGAAATGGTCGAAGACGATGTCGTCCGGCGTGTCGTTCGCCTGGCCGATCTCCTGCAGGATGACGCCGCGCTCGCGCTCCAGCTCGTCCGGGATGAAAGTGGAATGCGTCAGGATGTCGCCGATGATATCGGCGGCGAGCGGCAGGTCCTCCTTCAGTACTTTGCAGTAGTAGGCGGTCTGCTCGCGGGCGGTGTAGGCGTTCAGGTGGCCGCCGACATTCTCCATCTCGCGGGCGATGGCGGCCGCGTCGCGCGTCGCGGTGCCCTTGAAGGCCATGTGCTCGAGGAAGTGGGAGACGCCGTTCTCCGCCTCGCTCTCATGGCGGGTGCCGGCGGAGACATAGGCGCCGAAGGATACTGTCTCGACCCGCGGCATGGCCTCGGAGACGATGGTGAGGCCATTGGCGAGGCGGGTGACGCGGACGGCTTCGGACATGAGGGACCTTGTGGCAGGGGATGCTGGCATTGGGGACGATATGGGGCCGGGGAGGGGCGGGCGCGAGTGGCGGCTAGTTCCGCCGCGCATGGCTGCGCACCAGCGCCTCGACGGCGGCGAGGTCCGGCTCCGCCACCGCATAACGCTCCTCCCGCTCGTAGAGGTCGGCCAGCCGCGGCGGCAGCGGCGGGCGGAGGCCGATCGCCGCCTCCGCCGCATCGGGAAATTTCGCCGGATGCGCCGTCGCCGCAACGATGACCGGGATCGACGGCTCCTTCGGCGCCAGCGCCCGCGCCGCCGCGGTGCCGATCGCCGTATGCGGATCGGCGAGATACCCGGCACTCCGCCAGAGATGCCGGATTTCGCCGAGCGTCCCCGCATCGTCGAGGGTGAAGCCGTGGAACAGCCCCGTCGCCTCGCGCCAGGCGGCATCCGGCACCGGCATCCGCCCCTCGCTGCGGAAGCGCCCCATCACCGACGCCGTCGCCGCGCCGTCGCGGCCCAGCAGCTCGAAGAGCAGCCGCTCGAAATTGGAGCTCACCTGGATGTCCATGCTGGGCGACAGGCTCGGCTCCACCGCGCGGATGGACATGTCGTTCGAGGCCAGGAAGCGGGCCAGGATGTTGTTGCGGTTGGCGCCGATGATCAGCCGCTCCACCGGCAGCCCCATCCGCCGCACCGCCCAGGCCGCGAGCACATTGCCGAAATTCCCCGTCGGCACCGAGAAGGCGACGGGCCGATCCGGCGCCCCGAGCGCCAGCGCCGCATGGGCGTAATAGGGGATCTGCGCCGCGACCCGCGCCCAGTTGATCGAATTGACCGCCGCCAGCCGCATCTCCTGGCGGAAGGGCGCGTCGTTGAACATCGCCTTCACCAGGTCCTGGCAGTCGTCGAAGCTGCCCCGGACGGCGAGGTTGGCGACGTTCGGCGACAGCACCGTCGTCATCTGCCGTCGCTGCACCTCCGAGGTCCGCCCCTCCGGGTGCAGCATGACGAGGTCGATGGCATGGCGATCCCGGCAGGCCTCGATCGCCGCCGAGCCGGTATCGCCCGAGGTGGCGCCGACGATGGTGATCCGCTCCCCCCGCCGCGCCAGCGCATGGTCGAAGAGCCGCCCGAGCAGCTGCATCGCCATGTCCTTGAAGGCGAGCGTCGGCCCATGGAACAGCTCCAGCGCGAAGCTGCGCGCATCGAGCTGGACCAGCGGCGCGATGGCCGGGTGGCCGAAGCCGGCATAGGCCTCCCCGGTCATCCCCCGCAGCGTCTCGAAGGAGAGCGACTCCCCGGCGAAAGGGTGGATCAGCCGCGCCGCCAGCTCGGCATAGGGCAGGCCACGCAGTCCCCGCCACTCGGCGGCCGAGAGGCTCGGCCAGGATTCGGGCAGGAACAGCCCGCCATCCTCGGCGAGGCCCGCCAGCAGGACGCCTTCGAAATTGCGGGGCGCGGCCTTGCCGCGGGTGCTGAGATATCGCATCGCGGCCCAATCTAGCCCTTCCCGGCCTCCGGCGGGAGGGGCGGGCCGAAGACGAGGTCGCGCCAGGCGAGGAATATCGCTTCCGGATCGATCCTCGCCTCGGTGGTGAAGAGACCGTTCCACGGCGTCGCCAGCGCCACCGGCCCGGAGTTGTGGGAAGTGCGGCCGCTGGATGCGAAGGGCTGCCAGCGCGTGGTGGCGGATGTCGCCGCCGCCTGCGGGCCTGTGGTGAAGGCGGCGGAGCTCACGCCCGGGTAGTCGTTGATCGTAGTGCGTCACCTAACTACATCCTCGCCGTACCGGAGCATCCGCCATGGGCGTCCCCGTCTCGATCCGCCTCGACGAGGCCGTCCAGTCCGCCCTGGAATCGGTCGCCCGCGAGCGCGGCATCGGCCTCTCGACCTATCTCCGCGACCTCGCTACCGCCGAGGCCCGGCGCGTGCGGAACGAGCGCATCCGGGCGGAGACGCAGCGGGTCGCGGCCTATATCGCCAGCTCGGCCGAGGCTCAGGCCTTCTGCGAGGCCTGCAGCGCTCCCGCCACCATCCCCGACGGCCTGTGACGCTCCGCCTGCGGGCCGGCCAGATCGTCCTCGCCGATTGGCGCGACGGCCTGCCGAAGGGACCCAACAAGCCTCGCCCCGCCGTGGTCGTCGAGGACGAGACGCTTTTCCCCACCTATCCGACCGCCATCCTCGTCCCGCTGACCGAGGACGCGGAATTCGCCCCGTCCGGCCTCGCCGTGCCGATCGCGCCGACGTCGGACAATGGCTGCGCCAAGCCCTGCTTCGCCTTGCCGCATCATGTGACCGCGACGTCGAAGGCGCATCCGCGCCTGACCGAGTCCCGGATCACCGCCGGTCAGATCGCCGAGATCCGCGAGCGCATCGGCCTCGCATGACCGACCCCCGCCGCCACGCCCCGGCGACGCTCCGCAACCGCGAGCCCCTCCTCGCCACCCTCCGCCGCCACCTGCCCGCCGCCGGCCTGGTGCTGGAGATCGCCAGCGGCACCGGCGAGCACGCCGCCTTCCTCGCCGCCGCCCTGCCGGGGCTCGCCTTCCGGCCCACCGAACGCGACCCCGACGCCCTGCCCGGCATCGATGCCTGGGCCGCTGGCCTGCCCAATATCCGCCCCGCCATCCTGCTCGACGCGACGGAGCCCGGCTGGCCCGCCGCCGATGCCGTGCTCTGCGTCAACATGATCCACATCGCCCCATGGGCGGCGACGCTCGGCCTGGTGCGTGGTGCGGCGGCCAGCCTCGCCCCCGGCGGCCCGCTGATCCTCTACGGCCCCTTCCGCCGGGGCGGCGCCCATACCGCGCCTGGCAACGCCGCCTTCGACGCCGACCTCCGCGCCCGCGATCCGGCCTTCGGCCTCCGCGACCTCGAGGCGGTCGCGGAAGCAGCGGCGGCGGAAGGCTTCGCCGCACCCATTGTCGAGCCCATGCCGGCGAACAACCTCACCCTGGTCTTTCACCGGAGCTGAGCCATGGACGACCGCGACATCGCCGACCTCCGCCGCATGATCGAGGCCGCGCGCCGCATCGTGGTCTTCACTGGCGCCGGCATCAGCACCGAATCCGGCATCCCCGACTTCCGCAGCCCCGGCGGGGTGTGGGAGCAGATGAAGCCGATCATGTTCCAGGACTTCCTCGCCTCCGCCGAGGCCCGGCGCGAGAGCTGGCGCCGCCGCTTCGCCGCCGATGCCCGCCTCCGCGCCGCCGAGCCCAACCGCGGCCACCGCGCCGTTGCCCGGCTGGTGCGCGAGGGCAAGGTCGCGGAGGTCATCACCCAGAACATCGACGGCCTGCACCAGGCCTCCGGCGTGCCGGAGGCGCAGGTGATCGAGCTGCACGGCAACACCACCTACGGCGCCTGCCTCGACTGCGCCGCCCGCTACTCGATCGAGGAACTGCGCGAGGAGTTCGAGCGCAGCGGCGAGATCCCTGGCTGCCGCCGCTGCGGCGGCCTCATCAAGACTGCGACCATCAGCTTCGGCCAGTCCATGCCGGAAGGCCCGATGCGCCGCGCGCAGGAGGCGGTGCTCGCCGCCGATCTCTGCCTCGTCCTCGGCTCCTCGCTGGTGGTCTACCCCGCCGCCGGCTTCCCCGAATTGGCGAAGCGCATCGGCGCGCAGCTCGCCATCGTCAACAACCAGGAGACCGGCCTGGACGACATCGCCGATCTCGTCATCCATCGCGGCATCGGCGAGGTGCTCGGCGGCGCGGTCGGGGTGAACTGACCCGGGGCGCGCTCAGTAGGGCGGCGCCTGCCGCTCCCGCTGCGCCCGCGCCGCATCGACCCACCATTCCAGATCGGCCGCGAAGCGGGGGAAGGCCCGTTCCAGCGTCGCCCCGCCATCGCCCGTGGGCTTGCCCGCCTCGTCCAGCGCGGCGGTGATCGGCCCCGCCATCAGCGTGCTGGAGATGACGACCATCCCCATCTCCGACAACGTCCCATGCCAGACGAGGTTGGCCCGCGCCCCGCCGAGCCGCCCGGCGGAATAGCTGGCGATCGCCGCCGGCCGCCAGAACCACTCCTCGAGAAAATGGTCGGTGAGGTTCTTCAGCCCCGGCTGCACGCCCCAGTTATACTCGCCGGTGACGAAGACGAAGCCATCCGCCCGGCGCAGCTTGCCGGCGAGCACCTCCATCGCCTCGGGCGCCCGGCCCTTCGGGTATTCCTTGTACATCCGGTCGAGCATCGGCAGGCCGACCGCCTGCGCGTCGATCAGCTCCGCCTCGGCCCCGCGCGCGGCGAAACCCTCGGTCACGTACCGCGCCAGCCTGATGCCGGTCCGGTCCGAGCGGTAGGAGCCGTAGAAGACCAGGATCGACCGTGCCATCGACTTATCTCCCTTACGTCAGGCCGCCATCCCGCGCCGCAGGAACCGCTCCGGCCGATAGGCCTCCGGGCTGACGAAGGGCTGCTCGCCCGTCATCATCTCGGCCAGCATCCGCCCCGTCGTCGGCCCGAGCGTCAGTCCCTGATGCGCATGGCCGAAGGCGCACCACGCCCCCGCCTGCCCCGGCAGCCGGCCGATCACCGGCAGCATGTCCGGCGTGCAGGGCCGGATGCCCATCCAGGGCACGCCCTCCACACGCTCGCCGAGCGGCAGCAGGCGGCGCGCCACCGGCTCCGCCCGCTCCAGTTGAACCGGCGTCGCCGGTGCGCCTGCCCTGGCGAACTCCGCCCCCGTCGTCAGCCGCACCCCGGCGCGCATCGGCGCCAGCAGGAAGCCGCTCTCGGTATCCAGCACCGGCCGGTGCAGCACCGCGTTCCCGCGGAGCCCGTAATGCATGTGGTAGCCGCGCTTGCCGAAGAGCGGCGGCGCATAGCCGAGCGGCCGCGTCACCTCGCCGGCCGCAGCACCAAGGGCGATGACGACCTCCGCCGCCTCCACCTCGCCCTCCGCCGTCCGCACCGCCCAGCCGGCCCCCACGCGCCGCAGCGTCGCCGCATCGCCGATGCGGAAGGCGCCGCCCTCCTGCTGGAAGAAGCCGGCATAGGCCAAGGTCAGCGCATGCGGATCGCTGACCGAGAGCGGATCCGTCCAATGGATCGCTCCCGCCCGCGTGGCCAGCAGGTGCGGCTCCGCCTCCGCCAGCGCCGCCCCGTCGAGCGCCACATAGTTGACGTCATGCTCCCGCCGCGCCTGCTCGGCCTGGGCGACCGCCGCCTCCAGCATCGGCGCGGAGCTGTAGAGCCGCATCCAGCCGATCGGCCGCAGCAGCGCCATCGCCTCCGTGCCGCGCGCCAGCGCCAGGTGCTCGTCGAGGCAGGTGCGGATCAGCGCCGCATGGCCCTCGACCGCCGCCGCGTAGCGCGCCGGCTCCGAATGCCACCAGTAGCGCAGCAGCGGCGCCATGAATCCGGGCATGGCAAGCGGGTGATAGCGGACATCGATGGAGCGGTTCCAAGCCACCCGCCCGATCTCCCTCGCCTCGCGCGGGAAGGGATGCGGGAAGACCGCCTCGCGCTGGATCAGCCCGCCATTGCCGAAGGAGGCGCCTTCGCCCGGGCCCCGCCGGTCCACCAGCACCACGTCGTAGCCGCGCCGCCGCAGATGCAGCGCGACGGAGACGCCGACCATCCCGGCGCCGAGCACGATGGCTGATCGAGGCATCCTGTCCTTCCATCCGGCCAAGCAACGGCGCCGAGGCTACATCGACCGGCCGGGGCTGTCGCCCCCTGCCGACCCGCTGCTAAGCTTCGCCCGACGAGACCGGCAGGGGAGCGACAGATGGCAGCGGATGGCATGGAGGCCGGGTTCGGCCGCTTCGGCAGCGGCCAGAAGGTGCGGCGCATCGAGGATGCGGCGCTGCTCTCCGGCACCGGCCGCTTCACCGATGATTTCTCGCTCCCCGGCCAGGCGCATCTCGTCTTCCTCCGCTCACCCCATGCCCATGCCCGCATCACCGGCATCGACACCGCCGCGGCGCTGGCGATGCCGGGCGTGCTCGCCGTCATCACCGGCCCCGAGCTGGAAGCCGCCGGGGTGAAGCCGCTCGGCGTCGCGCTGCCTTTCAAGCGGCCGGACGGCTCGCCACTCGCCGCCCCGCCACGGACGATTCTGGCGACGGATACGGTCCGCTTCGCCGGCGAGGCCGTCGCCGCCATCATCGCCGAAAGCCCCGGCCAGGCCCGCGACGCCGCCGAGGCCATCGAGGTTGAATATGAGGAACTCCCCGTCGTCATCGGCCTCGCCCGCGCCAGCGCGCCGGACGCGCCGCTCGTCTGGCCGGCGGCGACCGGCAATGTCGTCGCCGAGACGCATTACGGCGATGCCGCCGCGGCCGAGGCCGCCTTCGCCCGCGCCGCGCACACCGTCTCGCTCGACCTCGTCAACCAGCGCCTCGCCCCGGCCTCCTTGGAGCCGCGCATGGCGCTCGCCGACTGGGACGCGGCGAGCGGCCGCATCACCCTCCGCCTCAGCAGCCAGATGCCCTCCAGCGCCCGCGACACGCTGGCGAAGGAGATCCTCGGCATCCCGCCCGAGCAGGTGCGCGTCCTGGTCGGCGATGTCGGCGGCGGCTTCGGCATGAAGACCGGCCTCTACCCGGAGGACGGCGTCGTCGCCTTCGCCGCCCGCAAGCTCGGCCGCCCAGTGAAATGGGCGGCGACAAGGCTCGAGGATTTCCTCTCGGCGACCCATGGCCGCGACACCGAGAGCCGCGCCGAGCTCGCCCTCGATGCGGATGGCAAGGTCCTCGCCCTCCGCGTGAAGACGCTGGCCGATATGGGCGCCTACCAGCGCGCCGCCGGCGTCGCCATCCAGCTCATGATCGGCCCCTGGGTCTCGACGAGCATCTACGACATCAGGACGATCGACCTGCGCTTCACCGCGCTGCTGACCAATACCCCGCCGACCGCGCCCTATCGCGGCGCCGGAAGGCCGGAGGCGATCTACCTGATCGAGCGGCTGATGGACGCCGCCGCGCGCAGGATGGGGATCGACCCGGCCGAGCTCCGCCGCCGCAACATGATCGGCCCGGAGCAGATGCCCTACACCAATGCCATGGGCCAGACCTATGACAGCGGCAGCTTCGCCCGCATCCTCGACGAGGGGCTGAAGGCCGCGGACTGGACCGGCTTCGCTGGCCGCTTCGACGCCTCCGGGGCGAGAGGCAGGCTGCGCGGGCGTGGCATCGCCACCTTCCTCGAATGGACCGGCGGCAACGTCTTCGAGGAGCGCGTGACGGTCGCGGTCAAGGGCCCAAATGGGGATAAGGGGGGTGAGATCGAGGTCTATGCGACGACCCAGGCCATGGGCCAGGGCATCGCCACCAGCTACGCCCAGCTCGCCGTCGACGTCTTCGGCGTCCCCATCGAGCAGATCAAGGTGGTGCTCGGCGATTCCGACCGCGGCAGCGGCTTCGGCAGTGCCGGCTCCCGCTCGCTCTTCACGGCCGGCTCGGCGATCAAGGTCGCCTCCGACAAGGCGGTCGACACGGCGAAGGACCTCGCCGCCGAGGCGCTGGAGGCCGCCGCTGCCGACCTCGAATACCGCGACGCCGTCATCAGCGTCGCCGGCACCGACCGCCGCATCGGCCTCTTCGACCTCGCCGCGCGGCAGCCGGAGGGCCGCATCCTCGTCGATATCAGCCATTCCGTCTCCGGTCCCACCTGGCCGAATGGCTGCCACATCTGCGAGGTGGAGCTCGACCCCGACACCGGCGAGGTCGAGGTCCTCTCCTACGTCTCGGCCAACGATGCCGGCCGCGTCGTCAACCCGCTGATCGTCGAGGGCCAGATCGTCGGCGGCGCGCTGCAGGGCATCGGCCAGGCGCTGGCCGAGCAGGTCGCCTACGACCCGGAGAGCGGCCAGCCGCTCTCGGCGAGCTTCATGGACTATGCCATGCCCCGCGCCGACCTCGCCCATGGCTATGTGACGCAGCTCGACCAGTCCATCCCCTGCCGCACCAACCCGCTCGGGGTGAAGGGCGTCGGCGAGCTCGGCACCATCGGCGCTACGCCCGCCGTGGTCAGTGCCGTCGCCGATGCGCTGGCCCGCGCCGGCCATGCCGCGGCGGCCGACCGGCTGCAGATGCCGCTGACGCCGCCCCGGGTCTGGGCGGCGCTGAAAGCCGGGTAGGGGAGGGGGCGCCTTCCGGACGGGGAGTTTGATGCTTCGCCCCGCGCCCGCTTGGTCTAGGGTGCCGGCATGACCTCCCATGCCGAACTCCTCCAGGACCTCGTCGCCGCCGCCCGCCGCGCCGGGGCCGACGCCGCGGACGCGCTGCTCGTGGCCTCCGCCTCGCTTTCCGTCCAGCGCCGCCTCGGCAGGATCGAGCAGCTGGAGCGCGCCGAGGGCTTCGACCTCGGCCTCCGCGTCTTCCTCGGCCAGCGCCAGGCCATCGTCTCCTCGACCGACCCCTCGCCCCGCGGCTTCCAGGCCCTGGCCGAGCGGGCCGTCGCCATGGCGAAGGTCGTGCCGGAGGATCCCTTCGCCGGCCTGCCCGATGCGCCGGACGGCCTGATCGCCTCCGCCCTCGAGCTGGAGGACCCCTCCGAGCCCAGCGCCGAGGCGCTCATCGCCCGCTGCGCCGCCGCCGAGGATGCCGCGCTCGCCATCGCCGGCGTGACCAACTCCGAAGGCGCCGATGCCGGCTTCTCGCGCTACACCATCGCCCTTGCCGCCAGCAACGGCTTCGCGGGCGAGTATGCCCGCACCAGCCATTCCATCTCCGCCACCGCGCTGGCGGGGCAGGGGACGGGGATGGAGCGCGACTACGACTATTCCAGCGCCGTCTTCCTCGCCGACCTCGAGGATGCCGCCGCCATCGGCCGCCGCGCCGGGGAGAAGGCGGTCGCCCGCCTCAACCCGACCCGGCCGAAGACCGCCCGCATCCCCGTGGTCTACGACCCGCGCGTCGCCACCTCGCTGCTCGGCCACCTGGCCGGCGCCATCAACGGCGCCGCCGTTGCGCGGGGGACGAGCTTCCTGCGCGACCGGCTCGGCCAGCGCGTCATGGCCCCTGGCCTCTCGGTGATCGACGACCCGACTCGCCGCCGCGGCTTCCGCAGCCGGCCCTTCGACGGGGAGGGGATGCAGGGCATCCGCCGCGCCATCGTAGAGGATGGGGTGCTCACCACCTGGATCCTCGACTGGCGCAGCGCCCGCCAGCTCGGCATGGCCTCCACCGGCCATGCCAGCCGCGGCACCGGCGGCCCGCCCGGCCCGGCGCCGACCAACCTCTACCTCGCCGCGGGCACCCTGACGCCCACGGCGCTGATGGCCGATATCCGGGAGGGGCTCTACGTCACCGAGCTGATCGGCATGGGCGTCAACGGCGTCACCGGGGACTACAGCCGCGGCGCCGCCGGCTTCATGATCCGCGACGGGGCGCTGGCCGAGCCGGTCTCCGAGGTCACCATCGCCGGCAATGTGAAGGACATGCTGCTCCACATGACGCCGGCCGACGACCTGGAATTCCGCCGCGGCACCGACAGCCCGACAGTGCGCGTCGAGGGCCTCACCATGGCCGGCGCCTGACGGCCGAAGGGGGCAGGGTCGCTACCCCGCCCCCTGGGCCGTTCAGACGATCACCGTGAGGTCATCGATGCCGAAGTAGTTGTTGGCTCCGAAGCGCACCTCGTCCACCACGCCGAGATTCAGGCCATCGGCGATATCCACCTGATCGGCGGCGCCCTTCGGCACGACCACGTCGATCCCGCCGACCTTGACGCCATTGTTGTAGCCCTCGACCTTCAGGACCAGGACATCGCTCCTGGCCGAAGAAGCGAAGAATTTCGTCAGCTGGAAGTCCCCCCCGTCGGCGCGGGTGATGACCATGGGCGATCCGGCGATGCCGGGGTAGCCGTCCCGGTCGATGCCATCGGCCTCGCCGATGAAGGCGAGGTTCTCGCCGGACCGGGTGGCATAGCCGAGGCTGCCATCCGGGTTGTAGAGGCCGGTCTGCGCGAAGTTGAAGTCGGCGTAGGAGGTCAGCGGGTGCTCTGCGCCCTCGGCCAGCGCCTCCTTGTCGAAGGTCAAGGTCGTCTCGACCTCGACCTTCTCGAAGCCGCTTATCTTGGCGCCCATGGTGGCGAAGCTGTACTGCGCCCAGGGGGTGCTCGCCATGGACGCCTTCAATCCGGCAAGCTGGGTGGTGAAGGCGGCGGACTGGAAGATCTCGTCGGTGACGCTCAGCCGCAGCACGTCGTAGCCGTTGCCGCCATCGGCGATGTCGCGGGCCAGTGTATCGGTCGTCGCGGCGACCAGGTTGACGAGATCGCTGCCCTCGCCGGCATAGATCGTGTCGGTGTTGCTGTCGACCGCGCTGAAGATCGAGTCGTTGCCGCCATCGCCGGTGATGAAGGCGCTGCCGCCGGTTACGAAGATGAAGTCGTTGCCTTCGCCGCCGTAGAACTGGCCGCTGGTGATGCCGGAGCCCAGGATGGTGTCGTTGCCGCCATCCCCCGTGACGAACTGCACCCCGGCCCCGACCAGCACCGTGTCGTTGCCCGCGCCGGCGAAGACCATGTTGTTGCCGTTGCCGGCGTCGAGATGGTCGTTGCCGTCATCGCCGGTGATGAAGTCGTTGCCGCCCGTGGCACGCACGCAGTCGTTGCCGGCGCCGCCATGGACGGTGTTGTTGCCGCTGGCCACGTCGATGTAGTCGTTCCCGGCATCGCCGATCACGAGGTCGTTGCCGCTGTCCGCATAGACGGTATCGTTGCCGGTGCCGGCATAGACGGTGTTGTTGCCCAGCCCGGTGCCGATCAGGTCGTTGCCGTCGTCGCCCTGCAGCGTATCGTTGTTGACGCTGCCGAGCAGGGTATCGTCGCCGGCGCCGCCATAGAGGGTGTTCACGCCGGCATAGTCCTCTAGCAGGTCGTTGCCGTCACCGCCGAAGAGCTGGTCGTTGCCCTTGCCGCCATCCAGGGCGTCGTTGCCGCCATTGCCGAACAGCATGTCGTTGCCGTCCTGGCCATGGAGCTTGTCATTCAGGCTGGAGCCCCAGACGCCGTCATTGCCGCTCCCGGCATAGACCGTCAGGCCATCGAAGCCGGTGATGTCGGTGGTTTCGATCCATTCGGGACCATTGGTCCCGAATACGAGTTTCCTGGCCATGTCCCTATCGTCCCCTGGCGGCAGCGACACGATCGTCGCCTCGCGCCCGATTTCGAGGCGCGCCGTTAACTTATCGGAAAGTTCGGGAGGGCGATCCAGAATACGAGACGGAAATCGTTTTTGTGAACGGATTGTCCGGCTCGGAGGCGAACTCGGTTGTGCCGGCCCCATGGCAAGGCCCCCGGGGGCCGCGGAGGTCCAGTCCCATGCTCAGGGATGCGGAACCGATACCGGAAAAGGGCCGTTTCAGCGCTTCCAGGCTCATGGCTTCGCCGCGCCGGGCTGCCTGTTGCACGATGGCCTCGCCTTGCGGAACGGCACCGGTTCCGGTCGCAATTGGCCGGCTGCCTCCCTATATTGCGGATAATTCAGAAACACGGAGATCCAAGTCTGATGCGTCGCCCCGCCCTCTTCCTCGCCGCCGCTGTCCTGGCGCTGGCCCCTGCGCTCGCCGATGCGCGGCCGGGCGGCGGCACCTCGACCGGTAGCCGCGGCAGCCGCACCTATAGCGCCCCGCCCGCCACCACGACCGCGCCGAACGCCGCACGGCCGATGGAGCGCTCGATGGATGCTGGCCGCCCGGCCGCAACCGCCGGCCAGCAGGCCGCCCGTCCGCCGATCGGCCAGCCCAACCCGGCCGGCGGCTTCTTCTCCCGCTCGCCCTTCATGGCGGCGATGATGGGCGGCCTGATCGGCGTCGGCCTCGGCGGCCTGCTCTTCGGCAACGGCCTGTTCGCCGGCTTCACCGGCCTCGGCTCGATCCTCGGCCTGCTGCTGCAGATCGGGCTGATCTTCCTCGTCGTCCGGCTGGTGATGGGCTTCATCCGCCGTCGCCAGCCGCAGCCCGCCATGGCCGGGATGCCGCAGGGCATGGCCCGCGAGGCGATGGCCAGCCCGCCGCCCGTCGCTCGCGGCGGCGCCGGTGGTGCGCCTTCGGCGGCCATCCAGGTCACGCCGGCCGATTTCCAGGCTTTCGAGGCCGCGCTCCGGCAGGTGAACGAGGCCTGGAACCGCCAGGACGAGGCTGGGATGCGCGCCGTCGTCACCCCCGAGATGCTGCGCTACTTCGGTGACGACCTGGCTGATCTCGACCGCCGCGGCCTCCGCAACGAGACCCGCGACGTGAAGCTGGAGCAGGGCGACCTCGCCGAGGCCTGGCGCGAGGGCAGCCGGGAGTTCGCCACCGTCGCCATGCGCTTCTCGATGGTCGACGTGACCCGCCGGGTCAGCGACGGCACGGTGGTTGAGGGTGACCCCAACCGCCGCACCGAGGCGACCGAACTCTGGACCTTCCTCCGCGTCCAGGGCGGCCCCTGGATGCTCTCCGCGGTCCAGCAGACCGGTTGATACGCTTCACTATTCCGTCACAAAAGCGCCGCCATCCCCGGGAGGGGGTGGCGGCGTCGTCGTAATTGTGGCCGGCTGGGGCCAAATCATGGCATAACCATGGCAGACCCTGTCTCATTCGCCGGAGGCTCCACATGCTCCCACTCTGCTTCCTGGCCGTTTTTGCCGCTGTCGGTGGCCTGGCCGCCGTCGGCTTGGCCCTCGGTACCGCCGCCGCCTCGGCCGTCCTGCTTGCCGCGCCGGTGCTCGGCCTCGTCTCGCTGACCAGCGGCCTCGCCGCCGCCGTCCTGGCGCTGCGCCGGAAGAGCGTCTTCGCCTGAGGCCGGGGCAGGCCGCCCTGCCTATTCCGGCTGCGCATGGGGCGTGCTAGGGCGGCGGGCCCCATGCCTCGCCCGCCATGCTCCGCCGCCTGATCCGGCATCCCACCACCCAGGCGGCCTTCGCCAAGGCGCTCGGCCTCTACCTCGCATTGGTCTTCCGCACCACGCGCTGGACCCTGCTCGGAGAGCGGCACCTGGCGGCCGCCCTCGGCCCTGAAGCCGGCCCTGGGGGCCGCCCCATCCTCGCCGCCTTCTGGCATGAGCGCCTGCCGATGATGCCGATGCTCTGGCTGCGCGCCCGCGCCGCCGAGCGCCGCCTCGCCGCCGTCCGCGCCCATGTCCTCGTCTCCCGCCACCGCGACGGTCGCTTCATCGGCGACATCGTCCGCCGCTTCCGGCTGGAACTCGTCCATGCCTCCACCTCGCGCGGCGGCGCCACCGGCATGCGGCAGCTGCTGCGGGTGCTCGAGCAGGGGGACATGGTCGTCATCACCCCGGACGGGCCTCGCGGCCCGCGCCGCCAGGCCGCCCCCGGCGTCGCCCAGCTCGCAGCGCTCGCCGGCATCCCGGTCCTGCCCTGCGCCGCCCACACCAGCCGCGCCCGCCTGCTGGGGAGCTGGGACCGGATGGTGCTGCCGCTGCCCTTCGCCCGCGGCGTGCTGGTGATGGGCCCGCCAGTTGCCGTCGACCGTGCCGCGCCGCTCGCCGCCCTGCCGGCGATCGAGGCCGCGCTCAGCGCCGCCTGCGACACGGCCGATGCCTGGGTCGCCGCCGCATGAGCCTTGCCGCCTGGGCCTGGCGCTGCGGCGCCACGCTGGCCGCCCCGGTGCTGCCGCTCTGGCTGCGGCACCGCCTGCGCCGCGGCAAGGAACTCGCGGCCCGCCTGCCGGAACGCCGCGGCCTGAACGCTGCCCGCCCGCCGGGGCGCCTGATCTGGCTGCATGCGGCGAGCATCGGCGAGACCCTCTCGCTGCTGCCGGTGCTGGAGGCGCTGGCCGCCCTTGCCCCCACCGTCGGCATCCTGCTGACCACCGGCACCGTCACCAGCGCCGCCCTGCTCGAGCGGCGCCTGCCGCCCGCGCTCCGCCAGCGGGTGACCCACCGCTTCGCCCCGCTCGACGTGCCTGGCTGGGTCGCCCGCTTCCTCGACGCCTGGCGCCCCGACGCCGCCGGCCTCGTCGAGTCGGAGCTCTGGCCGAACCTGATCCGCGCCGCCCGGGCCCGCCGGCTGCCGCTGGTGCTGATCAACGGCCGCCTGTCGGCCCGCTCCGCCGCGCGCTGGCGCCTCGCCCCGGCGCTGGGGCGGGAGCTGATGGGCGCCTTCACCCTCGTCCTGGCGCAGAGCCCGGCCGATGCGGTCCGCTTCGCCGGCCTTGGCGCCCGCCGGGTCAGGGCCCTGGGCAACCTGAAGGAGGCCGCGCCGCCGCTGCCGGCGGACCCGGCCGCGCTTGCGGCGCTGCAGGCGGCGGTCGGCACCCGCCCGGTCTTGCTTGGCGCCGCCACCCATCCGGGCGAGGAAGCGATGCTGCTCGCCGCCCATCGCCTGCTCGCCCCCGACTTCCCCGGCCTGCTCACCATCCTCGCCCCCCGCCACCCCGAGCGTGGCCCTGGCCTCGAGGCCGAGGCCGCCGGCTTCCCGCTCGCCCGCCGCAGCATCGGCGCACTCCCCGGCCCGGAGACGGCCCTCTACATCGCCGACACGCTCGGGGAACTCGGCCTCTTCTACCGCCTTGCCCATGTTGCCCTGGTCGGTGGCTCCCTCGTGCCGCATGGCGGGCAGAACCCGCTGGAGCCGGCCCGCCTCGGCTGCCCCATCCTGCTCGGCCCCCATACTGCCAATTTCGCCGATATCGCCGCCAGGTTGATCGCCGCCGGCGGCGCTCGCCGGGTCGAGCCGGCGGAGCCGGGGGCGCTGGCCGGGGCCGTCCACGCCGTGCTATCCAACCCCGATCATGGCCGAAATCTGGCAGAGGCCGCCGCCGCCGCCGTCGCGCCGGCCGCCACCCTGCCGGACCAGGTGGCCGGGGCGCTGCTTCGCCTCCTGCCGCCCGGCCCAGACGGGGACAAGGAACCATCGACGCCCGATGCCTAGTGACGAGATGGCCACCAGCTGATGCGGGCTCCGGACTTCTGGGGCGGTGACGGCTCCGGCCTGCTGCCGCTGCTGCTCGCGCCCATCGCCTCGCTCTATGGGGCGGCAACGGCGCGGCGCATGGCGAAGCCCGGCTGGCTGGCCCCGGTGCCGGTGATATGCTGCGGCAACGCCACGGCGGGCGGCGCCGGCAAGACCACCGTCGCGCTCGACATCGGCCAGCGCCTCGCCAATCGCGGCATCGCCGTGCATTTCCTCCTCCGCGGCTATGGCGGCAGGCTGCGCGGCCCGGTCCGCGTCGACCCCGGCCTGCATGACAGCCAGGCCGTCGGCGACGAGGCGCTGCTGCTCGCCGCCGAGCGCCCCGCCTGGATCTCCGCCGACCGCGCTGCCGGCGCCCGAGCCGCCGTCGCCGCCGGCGCCCAGGCCATCATCATGGATGACGGGCTGCAGAACCCGACGCTGGAGAAGGACCTCTCCCTCCTCATCGTCGACGGCCAGTTCGGTTTCGGCAACAACCGCATCATCCCGGCGGGGCCCCTGCGCGAGCCGGTCGCCGCCGCCGCCGCCCGCTGCCGCGCCGCTGTCATGATCGGCGAGGACGAGGCCAATGCGGCGAGCCTGCTGCCCCCCGGCACCCGCATCCTCCGCGCCCGGCAGCGCCCGGCGCCGGAGACGGCGATGCTCGCCGGCCAGCCGGTGCATGCCTTCTGCGGCATCGGCAACCCGAAGAAATTCTTTGCCACCCTGACCGAGATCGGCGCCGTCGTTGCCGGCCGGGCCCCCTTCGCCGACCACTACCCCTTCGACGAGGGCGACATGCGCGAGATCCTGGCCGAGGCCGACCGGCTACGCGCCATCCCCGTCACCACCCGCAAGGACTTCGTCCGCATTCCGGCCGCCTTCCGCAGCCGGGTGACGGTGGTGAACATCGGCCTGGAATGGGAGGATACGGCAGCGATCGAGGCGCTGCTCGACCCGCTCGCCCAGCGGGTGCCGATCCCGGCCTGACATGGCGCACGTCCAGCATCGGCTCGAAACCGCGGCCGCCCGGCTGCTGCTCGGCATCTCGCGCCGACTCGGCCCTCGCCGCGCCTCCGACTTCGGCGGCTGGCTGGCGCGCAGCATCGGCCCGCTGCTGCCCGTCACCCGCACCGCCCGCCACAACCTGTCCCGCACCCTGCCGGGCCTCCCCGCCGCCGAGCGCGACCGCGTGGTGCGCGCCATGTGGGACAATCTCGGCCGCACGGCCGCCGAACTGGCGCATCTCCCGGCGTTGGAATGGGAGATGGAGGGCAGGGAGCACCTCGCCCCCATCGCGGAACAGGGCGGCCCGGCCATCCTCGTCTCCGGCCATATAGGCAATTGGGAGGTGCTGCCCCCTGCGCTCGCCACCATGGGCATCCGCATGGGCAGCGTCTACCGCGCCGCCGACAATGCGGAGGTTGATGCCCTCATCGCCGCCTGCCGCGCCGAGGCCGTGGCGGGCGACCCGCTGCCGCTCTTCCCGAAAGGCTCCGCCGGCGCCCGCGCCGCGCTGCGCTACCTGTCGCAGGGCGGCGTCCTCGGCATGCTCGCCGACCAGAAGCTGAACGATGGCATCGCCGCCCCGCTGCTCGGCCTGCCGGCGATGACCGCCCCGGCGCCGGCCCAGCTGGCGCTCCGCTTCGGTTGCCCGATCATCCCCGGCCGCGTCCAGCGCCTCGGCCCCTGCCGCTTCCGCCTGGTGGTGGAGCCGCCCCTGCCGGTGCCGCCCGGCCCGGACCGGCAGGCGCAGATCCTGGCGCTGACGACGGCGATCAACGATCGGCTCTCCGCCTGGATCACGGAGCGTCCGGCGGAGTGGCTCTGGCTGCATCGCCGCTGGCCGGCGGGGTAGCGCCGCCGCTCAGTCCAGCCGCTCCAGCAGCGCCCGCAGCGTCATCGAGCGCCCCATACCGACCGCGTCCTGCCCACCACCTCATCATCGGTCGAATGGTCGCCGAGGCCGAGGCGCCGCTCTCCAGCGCGACCAGCCGCTTCCACCAGCAGGCCGACCCCGGCGCCTGACCCGGGCCGGCTCGATGGACTATACCGGCTGGACGGTTGACAAACCGTCCAGCCGGTATAGTTTGAACCTCATGATGGACGGCACATCCTACCCTGCCCACTCCGATGCCCGCACCCGCATCCTCGATGCGGCCGAGAGCCTCGTCCGCGCCAAGGGCGTCGCCGGCCTCACCCTGGAGGCCGCCGCCCGCCTCGCCGGCGTCTCGAAGGGCGGGCTGCTCTACCATTTCGCCTCGAAGGAGGCTTTGCTGACCGGCCTCATCGCCCGCATGGCCGAGTTCATCACCGAGGATTTCGCCCTCGGAGTCGCCGCCCAGCCGGAGGGGCCGGGCCGCGTCGCCCGCGCCGTGCTGGCCTGGGGATTCGGCCAGACGGCAGAGGCGATGAACGAGCGCTGCGACCGCGCCGCCGCCGTCTTCCTCGCCACCTTCCACCATGACCCGGCCCTGCTGGACCCGGTGCGCGCCGTCATCGCCGACATGCGCCGGCGTGTCGCCGAGGACGGCCTGCCGCCCGGCATCGGCGGCGTGGTGATGGCGGCAGGGGACGGGCTGTTCATGGCCCGGATCTTCGGCATGTACAATCCGACGCCCGCGGAGATGGATGCCATGCACGTCACCCTCTCGCGCCTGATCGAGGAGGCCACGCCATGAGGCTGTCCACCGCGCTCGCGGGTGCGATCCTCACCATGCTCGCTGCCGGCGCCGCAGCGGGGACGCAGTTCCACCCGGCCATGCCAAGCCTCTTCGGCCTGATCGGCGATTGCCTCAGCGGCGACCTGCCGGACAGCGCGCTGCTGGCCTTCGACGTGCTCGACGAGGCCGAATTTCTGACCCTGCTCGACCCCGAGGCGCCCGCGCCGTGAGCCGCCGCGCTACCCTTCTTGGCCTGCTGGTTGTCGCCTTCGCCGGGGCCGGCTTCGCCTGGGTCAGCTTCGCCGCGCGCGAGGCCGCCCCGGTCTCTCCCGCCGAGGCCGCGCCCCTGCCGCCCCCCGGCGTCGGTGCCCTCGGCCGCGTCGAGCCCGCCAGCCGCATCCGCCGGCTCAACCCGCCGGGCGGCATGGCCGTCACCCGGCTCGACCGCCTGCTGGTGGCCGAGGGCGAGCGGGTCGAGGCCGGCCAGCTCATCGCCGAATTCGGCGACGTCGCGCAGAAGGACGCCGCCATCGCCCAGGCCGAGGCGCAGCTCGCCCAGACCCGTGCCGAGCTCGCCCGCATCCGCGCCGCCGGACGGCCGGAGGAGATCGCCGCCCAGCGCGCCCGCATCGACGCCCTCCGCTACGCCGAATCGAGCGCCCGCCGCGATGCCGAGCGGGCCGAGGCGCTTGTCCCCTCCGGCGCTGGCGGCGCCGCCACCGCCGAGCGCGCCCGCTTCGCCGCCGCCCGCGCCGCCGCCGAGCGCGCCGAGGCGGATGCGACGCTGCAGCGCCTCCTCGTCCCCCGCCCGGAGGACCTGGCCGTCGCCGAATCCGAGGTGATGGCCGCCGAGGCCGCCCTCGCCAAGGCCCGGGCGGATGCCACCCTCTCCCGCGTCACCGCCCCCATCGCCGGGACCATCCTCAAGATCTATGCCCGCCCGGGCGACCAGGTGGGCAACGACGGGCTGCTCGACATGGCGGACCTCACCCGGCTCGACGTCGTCGCCGATGTCTATGAGACGGATGTGCCCCGCCTGCGCCAGGGCGCCCCGGCCGATGTCATCGTCCCCGGCGACCCGCGCCGCTACCCCGCGGAGTTGCGCGAGATCGGCTGGCTGGTCCGCCGCACCACCCAGGCAGGGACGGACCCGGTGGCGGCGGTCGATGCCCGCACCGTCGAGGTCCGCCTCACCCTCTCGCCCGAGGGCCGCGCCGCGCTCGAGCGCCGCGCCGGCATGCAGGTGCAGGTCTCCATCCAGCCATGAACGCCATCCCCCGTACCGCGCCGGCGGCCGAAGCCAGGCTGCTGCCCTGGGCACCGGAGCTTACCGGCGATGCCGCGGCCCCCGCGCCCCCGCCGCCGCCATCGCGTGGCGGCTCGCCGCTCGCCGGACTCTGGCTCCCGCTCCGCCTCGCCTGGCGGCAGCTCCGCGCCGAGCGCGCCCGGCTCGCCTCCGCCATCGCCGGCGTGCTCTTCGCCTGCGTGCTGGTCTTCATGCAGCTCGGCTTCCGCTCCGCCCTGTTCGACAGCGCGACCGCCCTGCTGGCCGCGATGCGGGCTGACATCTTCCTCATGCACCCGCTGACCACGGTGAGCTTCAAGCCGGAGATGCTGCCGCGCATCCGTGCCAGCCAGGCCATGGCGCTGCCCGAGGTGCAGGCCGCCGTGCCCGTCTACCTGGCCCAGGCGACCTGGCGGAACCCGGAAAGCGGCACCCGCCGCGCCGTGCAGCTTGTCGGCTTCGACACCGAATCCGGCGTGATGGACTTCCCCGGCCTCGCCCCGCTGGTCGAGACGTTGAAGCGCCCCGACACCATCGCCTTCGACCGCCGCTCCCGCCCCGAATTCGGCGATGTCACCCGGCTGCTGGCCGAGCGCGGCCCCTTCGAGGTCCAGGTCGGCAACCGGCAGATGGAGATCGCCGGCCTGGTCGAGATCGGCCCCTCCTTCGGCGCCGACGGCAACATCGTGATGTCGGAGGTGAATTTCCGCCGCGTGGTGAAGGAGCGCCTGCCGAGCCAGGTCGACCTCGTCGCCATCAAGCTCCGCCCGGGCGCCGACCGCGAGGCCGCCATGGCCCGGCTCCGCGCCCTGCTGCCGGCCGATGTCATGGTGATGAGCCAGCCCGAGCTCGTCGCCCATGAGCGCAATTACTGGGAGACGGCGACGCCGATCGGCTTCATCTTCGCCTTCGGCAGCCTGATGGGCCTCGTCGTCGGCATGGTGATCGTCTACCAGATCCTCTTCAGCGACATCGCCAGCCACCTGCGCGAATACGCGACGCTGAAGGCCATCGGCTATTCCAACGGCTTCCTCCGCCGCGCCGTGCTCTCGGCGGCGCTGATCCTCGCCGTGTTCGGCTTCCTGCCCGGCCTCGCCCTCTCGACCCTGCTCTACGACGTGGTGGGGAAGGGGACCTTCCTGCCGCTCGAGATGGACCTGTCGCGCGCACTCAGCGTCTTCGCCATGATCTTCACCATGTGCGGCGTGGCCGGCTTGCTCGCCATGCGCAAGCTCCGCGACGCCAACCCGGCCGACATGTTCTGATGACCACCCCGGTTGCCCTCCGCGACGTCACCTACGCCTACGGCACCGGCGATCTTGCGCGCCCGGTGCTGCGCGATGTCGACCTCAGCGTCGCCCCCGGCGAGGTTGTGCTGCTCACCGGCCCCTCCGGCAGCGGCAAGACGACGCTGCTGACGCTGATCGGCGCGCTCCGCGCCCTGCAGACGGGCAGCGCCACCGTCCTCGGCCAGGAGCTCGCCGGCGCCACGGAGCGGCAGCGCACGGCGCTCCGGCGCCGCATCGGCTTCATCTTCCAGCAGCACAACCTGCTCGGCTTCCTCACCGCCCGGCAGAATGTGGCGATGGCCCTCGAGCTCGACCCGGCGACCAACGAGCGCGACCGCCTCGCCCGCGCCGGGGAGATGCTCGCCGCCGTCGGCCTGGCCGAGAAATGCGAGAGCCGGCCGGACCAGCTCTCCGGCGGCCAGCGCCAGCGCGTCGCCGTTGCCCGGGCGCTCGCGGGCCAGCCCGGCCTCATCCTCGCGGACGAGCCGACCGCCGCCCTCGACAAGCAGTCCGGCGGCGATGTCGTTCGCTTGTTGCGCGACCTCGCCCGCCGCCGTGGCGTGCCGATCCTGATGGTGACGCATGATCCGCGCATCCTCGACATCGCCGACCGCATCGTCGCGATGGAAGATGGGCGCATCCTGCCTGCAACCGAGGCAGAGCCGGCCTCGGCCCCCTGATCCGCCGGCTGATTCGCGTCGACACGACGGAGCCGCAGCCGCGACGATCCTTGCCAGCATCGGACAGGACAGGCCGAAGATTCCGCTGAAACGGGGCATCATTGCCGCGGCGGCGCTCGCTTGCGCCTTCGCCACCACCGCCCACGCCCAGCAGGCGCTGGAGGCGATCAGGTCCCGCGGCCGGTTGGCCTGCGGCAGCAGGCAGCGCAGCACCTCGCCTTCGACCGGGCGCCGATGCGCGCTCGCGTCACCGAGGCTGACCCTGCCGGCCGCGACATCCCGTCGCGCCCAACCTCGGCCTGGCCGCCGGCGCGGCGCTCCACCATCGCCGCTAGCCTCCGAGGCAGGCCTCCCGCAGCAGCGCGAAGGCTCGCGCCCGGTGGCTGATCGCGTGCTTCGCCGCCGGCTCCATCTCGCCGAAACTCTCCCTCCCGCCCTCGGGGACGAACATCGGATCGTAGCCGAAGCCCCGGTCGCCGCGCGGCGGATGCACCCAGGTGCCATGCACTTCGCCGAGGTAGCCTTCCGTGTGCCCGTCCGGCCAGGCAAGGACGAGCGCGCAGGAGAACCAGGCATGCCGGTCCGGGAAGGGTCCCGCCAGCGCCGCCACCTTCGCCATGGCCATGGCATAGTCCCGCCTGCCGTCCGGCAGCTCCGCCCAGTCGGCGGTCCGGACGCCCGGATCGCCGCCGAGCGAAGCGACGGAGAAGCCGCTGTCATCGGCCAGCGCCGGCAGGCCCGTCGCCCGCGCCGCCGCCTGCGCCTTGATCCGCGCATTGCCGAGGAAGCTGTCCTCGGTCTCCTCCGGCACCGGCAGGCCGAGCGCGCCGGCCGAGAGCACCTCCATCCCGAAGGGCTCCAGCAAATCGGCGACCTCGCGCCGCTTGCCCTCGTTATGAGTGGCGATGACGAGGCGCCCGCGCTCGAGCCGCCTAGCCAATGCCGACGGCCGCCCGCTGCCGCTTGAACAGCTCATCCGTGCCCAGCCGCGCCAGCTTCAGCAGCGCCAGCAGCTCCGCCTCGGAGAAGGGCTCGCCCTCCGCCGTTCCCTGCACCTCGACAAGGCCGCCCTTGCCGGTGAGGACGAAATTGGCATCCGTCTGCGCCTTGCTGTCCTCGTCATAGTCGAGGTCGAGCACCGGCGCGCCCTGCCAGATCCCGCAGGAGACGGCCGCCACCTGGTCCCGCAGCGGCACGGTGCCGAGGACGTTCATCTTCATGCAGTGCCGGAAGGCAAGGTGCAGCGCCACCCAGGCCCCGGTGATGCTGGCGCAGCGCGTCCCGCCATCCGCCGTCAGCACGTCGCAGTCGACGGTGATGGACATCTCGCCCATCGCCTTGAGGTCGGTGACGGCGCGGAGGCTGCGGCCGATCAGCCGCTGGATCTCCTGCGTGCGGCCGGACTGCTTGCCGCGGGCTGCCTCGCGGTCGGAGCGGGTATGGGTCGCCCGCGGCAGCATGCCGTACTCCGCCGTCACCCAGCCCTGGCCGGTGCCGCGCAGGAAGGGCGGCACCCGGCTCTCGACGCTCGCGGTGCAGAGCACTTCCGTGTTGCCCATGCGGATGCGGCAGGAACCCTCGGCATGCCGGGCGACGCCGGGCTCGAGGACGACGGAGCGCAGCGCATCGGCCACGCGACCAGAGGGACGGTTCATTCGCGCGGGGTAGCACCGGCGCGCAGGGAAGGCGAGGGGGCGCCAGACCGTGACCCGCGATGACCGGGTCGCGGCTCATGGTCCGGCATGGTGTCCGCGCGCGTGGTTCACGCCTCCGGCCGTTCCGGCCCCCGGCGATTGCGCTCTATGCTCGGCGCCATGCCAGAGCTTGTTCTCCTCCGCCCCGCCTCCGCCTTGCTCGACAGCTACCGCGCGGCACTCGAGGCCGGCTGGTCGCCGCACAACCTGCGCGGCGCGGCGGTGGCGGCCGAGCACCTGGCTGCCATCGCCGCCGACCCGGAGGGCTTCCTTGCCAGCCTCGAGCAGCCGCCCGGCCGGGCCGGGACCGTCCACCTGCCCGATGGCAGCCGCGTCCCGCGCCTGCCCGGCTTCACCCGCTGGCTGTCCGACGGCGAGTTCTGCGGCGCCATCCATTTCCGTTGGCAGCCGGGGACGGAGGCCCTGCCGCCCCACGTGCTCGGCCATGTCGGCTACACCGTCGTCCCTTGGAAGCGCGGCCGCGGCCTCGCCCGCCGCGCCCTGGCCCTGCTCCTGCCCGAGGCCCGCGCCCGCGGCCTCCGCCATGTGGAGCTGACGACGGACCCCGGGAACCTCGCCTCCCAGCGCGTCATCCTCGCCTGCGGCGGGCAGTTCGTGGAGCGCTTCCGCGCCCCGGCCGCCTATGGCGCGGCGGAGGAGCTGCGCTTCCGCATCCCCCTCCCGCCGGAGCCCGCCGCATGACGGACCGAAGCCCCATGCCCCGCTTCCGCTTCGACCACATCCACCTTCGCGCCCGCGAGCCGGAGGCCATGATGCGCTTCTTCACCTCGCTCTTCGGCGCCACCGCCAGGCCGGCGGGGCGGCCCGGCCGCTGGATCCTCGGCCTCGACGGCCAGACCCTCCTCATCGGCCCGCCCAATGCGGACCACCCGCCCGCGCCCGGCCCGGACTTTCCCTATTGCGGCCTCGAGCATATCGGCCTCGCCGTCGCCGACATGGATGCCGCCATCGCATGGCTTCGCGCCGCCGGCGCCGACATCCCCGTCGGCCCGCTCACCGCTGGCGGCCTCTGCCTCGCGTTCATCCGCGGGCCGGAGGGCGTGATGGTCGAGCTGCTGGAGCGCCGCGAGCACGATCCGTCCTAGGCCGCCGACGCATCCATGGGGGAAGCCCCGTCGCGCCTCGCCGCCCGACTGGCCCTCACGGCCGCCATCGCCCTGCCGCTCCCCGCTGCCGCGCAGCAGGAGGTGCGGCACATCGCGGTGACCGCCTCCGGCATGCCGAACAACGGCTCGGAGGGCATGCGCTTCCTCGGCGTCCCGGTCTTCGAGCCGCTCGTCGACTGAGACCTCACCCAGGCCGACAAGCTGGCCGGTATCCGCTCCTGCCTCGCCACCGCCTGGGCGCCGGGGGCCGCCGATCCGCGCAAGTAGCGAGACCCGGAGCGTATCCGGGTGGCGTTGCGCAGGGCGCAGGAGCGCCCCGTTGATGCCGCCCCCTGGCTCTACATCGTCCACGACCTCGATCGAGGCCGATGACGCTGCGCCTGCGCGGCTTCGTCAGCGCGCAGTCCTGGTACCAGGATCTGGCCCGCATGGACCCGCAATGACCGCCTGGTGCTCTGGTTTTGGGCAGCGGCGCGCGCCGCTTCCGCAGGGCGCCCGGCCGGCGGCGCTTGCACGCCGCTTGCATCGAGGAGGCGGACCAATCCGGGATGGGACCACATATGAAAAGACTGGGACTGATCGGCGCCGCCGCCCTCGCTGGCTTGCTCCTCGCCTCGCCGGGCGATGCGCAGCAGCCGAAGGTGCTCCGCATCGCCATGACCGCCGCCGACGTGCCGACCACGAGCGGCGCGCCGAACAACGGCTTCGAGGGCGTGCGCTTCCTCGGCTACCCCTCCTTCGAGGGGCTGGTGCTCTGGGACCTCTCCCGCGCCGACCAGCCGGCAACGCTTCGCCCCGGCCTCGCCGAGCGCTACGAGCAGGACCCGGCGGACCCGAAGACCTGGGTCTTCCACCTCCGCCGCGGGGTGAGGTTCCATGACGGCACCGCCTTCACCGCGGACAGCGTGATCTGGACGCTCGACCGCTTCTGGAAGAACGACAGCCCGCAATTCGACCCGGCCGGCAGCGGGATCGCCCGTGCCCGCATCCCGATCCTCGCCAGCTACCGCAAGATCGACGACTTCACCGTCTCCATCACCACCACGCGGGTCGCCAGCTACTTCCCCTACATGGCGGTCTACATCCTGACGATCAGCCCGCAGAGCTGGGAGCAGGGCGGCCGCGACTGGGCCAAGGTCGCCGCGCTGCCGCCGGCGGGCACCGGGCCCTTCCGCCTCTCCCGCTTCACCCCCCGCGTCTCGGCCGAACTCTCGAAGAACCCCGACTACTGGGACCAGGGCCGCGTCCCGAAGCTCGACCGCGTGCTGCTGCTGCCGATCCCGGAGGCGAACTCCCGCCTCGCCGCGCTGCGCTCCGGCCAGGTCGACTGGATCGAGGTGCCGCCGCCGGATGCCATCCCGAGCCTCAGGCAGGCCGGCTTCCAGATCGTCACCAACAGCTACCCGCATGTCTGGCCCTGGTTCTACCAGATGGGCGGCAGCACCACGCCATTCCGCGACCTGCGCGTGCGCCAGGGCCTCAACTACTGCGTCGACCGCGCCGGGCTGGTGCAGCTGTTGAACGGAACGGCGGAGCCCTCGATCGGCTGGCTGAAGCCCTCCGACCCGCATTTCGGCAGCCCGCAAAACCGCTACGGCTTCGACCCGGCGAAGGGCCGCGCCATGCTCGCCGCGGCCGGCTTCACCGCGCAGAACCCGCTGCGCTTCAAGGTGATGATCTCGGCCAGCGGCTCCGGCCAGATGCTGCCGCTGCCGATGAACGAGTTCATGCAGCAGAACTTGAAGGAGGCCTGCGGCGTCGAGGTCTCCTTCGAGGTGACGGAGTGGAACACGCTGCTGACGGCAGTGCGCAGCGCGCCGGAGGCGCCGGTGCTGAACGGCTCGGTGTCGGTCAATCCGTCCTCCCCCTCATCCGACCCGGCGGTGGCAGCCCGCTACTTCCTGCAGGCCTTCATCCCGCCGAACGGCTTCAACTGGGGCCAGTGGAACGACCCGCAATTCGAGGAGGCTTTCGCCGCCCTCGAGAATGCCCGCGACCCGGCGACTTATGCCGCCGCCTATGCCCGCGCGCATGAGCGGCTGGTCGACAACCCGCCCTGGCTCTACATCGTCCACGACCTGAACCCGCGCGCGATGTCGCGCCGGGTGCGAGGGTTCACGTCAGCGCAGTCCTGGTTCCAGGACCTGGTGACGGTGGACCTGCAGTAGATCCCCACGACAACGCTGCGCGTTGCCGCGGGGGGCCCGGTCGGCGCCTCCTTCCCAACACCGTCCATCCCTTCCGTGGCAAAGCCGCGGAAGGGTTCTCCCTGCGGAGCGAGCCTTGTCCACCCTGTCGCGGCGGGCGGATCATGGCGGCGGGAAGGAGCCTTGCCGCCATGATCCTGCTGCCGACCAAGGGGTGCCGCGCATGATCGGGGCGTTGGCCACCCTGCTCTCCTGCCAGCTCGCCGGCGAGGTTCTGGCCCGTGCGCTGCACCTACCCGTCCCCGGCCCGGTGATCGGCATGGCGCTGCTCTTCGCCGGCCTGCTGCTGCGCGGCCGCGAGGCGCCTCCCGCCCTCCAGACCTCGGCCGATGCGCTGCTCGGCAATCTCGGGCTGCTCTTCGTCCCGGCCGGCGTCGGGGTGGTGCTCTACCTGCCGCTGCTGGCGCGGGACTGGGCGCCGCTCAGCCTCGGCGTCCTGGCCGGGACGCTGGCGGCCATCGCCTTCACCGGACGCCTCGCGCAATGGCTGCTGCGCGGCCGATGAGCGAACTCGGCGAGATCTGGGTCTACCTGGCGCGGGAGCCGCTCGCGGCGCTCGCCGCGACGCTGCTCGCCTGGCTCGGCGCCTTGCGGCTGCAGCGCCTCTGCCGGCGGCATCCGCTGGCCAATCCGGTGCTCTTCGCCGTGCTGATCCTGGCCGCCGGGCTGCTGCTGAGCGGCATCGACTACGGCCGCTATTTCGAGGGGGCGCAGTTCGTCCACTTCCTGCTCGGCCCGGCGACTGTCGCGCTGGCCGTGCCGCTGCACCGGCAATGGGCGGCCGTCCGCCGCTCGGCGCTGCTCGCCGCGCTCTCCGTCGTCACCGGTGGACTTTTCGCGGCGATGGTCGGGGTCGGCATCGCGCTGGCGCTCGGCGCGGCGCCGGAGGTCGTGGCCTCGCTCGCCCCGCGCTCCGTCACCACGCCCGTCGCCATGGGCATCGCCGAGCGGATCGGCGGGCTGCCCTCGCTCACCGCCGCCCTCGTCATCGCCAGCGGCATCACCGGCGCGGCGCTCGGGCCCCTGGTGCTGGATCTGGCCCGAGTCGCGGACATGCGCGCGAGGGGACTCGCCATCGGGACTGCATCGCATGGGATCGGCACGGCCCGCGCGCTCTCCGTCAGCGCCGCCGCGGGGGCCTTCAGCGGCCTGGCGATGGGGCTGAACGCCCTCGCCAGCGCCCTTTTGCTGCCCCTGCTGTGGCATGCACTCGCCGGTTGAGGCCGAAACGAGGCTTTTCCACAGGATTCACAGGAGTCACGACCTGCCAGAACTTGTGGCGGCCCTGCGCGATATCCTACCGTATCTAGTGGGTGGCCACATCTGGTAGGCCGGGGCACGGGAGGACCACATGGAGTGGACGGCAGAGGCTATCGACCAACTCCGCGCCTATTGGGCGGAGGGTCACTCCACCGCCGAGATCGGCCGGCGGATGGGCATCTCCAAGAACGCGGTCGTCGGCAAGGCCCACCGGCTGAACCTCGACGCCCGGCCGAGCCCGATCCGCCGCGAGGCCGAGGGCGGCGAGCGCCCCGCCGCGCAGCCCCGCCGCACCACGCCGCCCGCCCGCGAATCCGCCCCTCTCCGCCGGCTCGAGCAGCCCGCGGCGCCGCCCGCCGCGGTCGTCCGGCCCTTCCAGCGCACCTCGGCGCGCACCTGCTGCTGGCCGCTCGGCGAGCCGGGGACGCCGGAGTTCCGCTTCTGCTCGGGCGATGCGCTGACCGGCAAGCCCTACTGCCAGGAGCATGCCGCCGTCGCCTATGTGAAGGCCCGCGACCGTCGGGAGGATGCGGCCTAGATCTCCACGACGACGCCGCGCGTCGCCGCCGGGCCCAGCTGAAGGCGCTTGTTTGCCGCGCGTCGCGTCCTTGCCACGGCAGGGCCGCGGCAGGGTCCCGGGCGATTGCCAAGCGGGTGCCTCGCGGCGATCCTGACCGGATGCTCATACCTCCCGCCCGATGAGCGGCTGGCTCGCCGGGCTTCTCCTGCAGGTCGCGGCGCTCGCCGTCTTCGTCTGCATGGACACGCTGCTGAAGGTGATGACCGCCTTCTACGCTGTCCCGCAGCTGATGTGGGCCCGCTTCCTCTTCAGCCTGATCGCCGTCGCCCTGGTCTTCCGCCTGACCATGCACCGGCTGCCCTGGCGCTCCCGCGCGCCCTGGATGCAGGCCTGGCGCAGCCTGATGCTGGCCGGCGCCAACCTCATGTTCTCCTCGGCGCTGCCCTACCTGCCGCTCGCCGACGCGACGGCGATCGGCTTCGCCTCGCCGCTGCTGACCGTGGCGCTGGCCGCCCTCTGGCTGCGCGAGCGAGTGAGCGCCCGGCGCTGGATTGGCGTCGCCATCGGCCTGGCCGGGGTGATGGTGGCGCTCAGGCCGCCCTTCCTCACCGGTGCCGAGCCGCCGCACTGGGCCGCCATCCTGCCCCTCGGCACGGCCTGCATGTTCGCCGTCTACCAGATCCTGACGCGCAAGCTGGCCTCGATCGACGACCCGCGCACCACCATCCTGCATACCGGCTTCGCCGGCTGCGTGGTGACCACCCTGGTGCAGCCCTTCTTCTGGACCTGGCCGCCGCTCGGCGACTGGCCGCTGCTGATGCTGCTCGGCCTCTTCGGTGCGCTCGGCCATGGGCTGCTGGTGCTGGCCTATGCCCGCGCCCCGGTCAGCCTGCTCGCGCCGCTCTCCTATACCCAGCTGATCTGGGCGAGCCTCGCCGGCATCCTCGTCTTCGGCGACTGGCCGGATGGCTGGACGCTGCTCGGCGGCCTGGTCATCGCGCTCGGCGGCATCCTGGTCGCCCTGCCGGAGCGGAAGCGGGCCTGATCGATCAATACCGGTTTCTTCGGGAACCCTGGAGGCCGGCCCCCGCTTGCGTCCCAGCCCTGCTTGGTCTAGCGCAGGGACCTCTATCGAGGAGAGCCGGGTCATTTCGCACGCCAGGCTGCAACAGCCCCACCGCAAGCCCATCGACCGCGACGCGCATCCGCGGGCGGCGCTGGACGCCGGCGCGGTCCGGGACGCCTATCGCCGCTGGGCCGGCGTCTATGACGAGGTCTTCGGCGGCGTCTCCGGCGCCGGCCGCCGCCGCGCCGTGGCCGCCGCCAACCGCCTGCCCGGCACCAAGGTGCTGGAGGTCGGCGTCGGCACCGGCCTCGCCCTGCCGCTCTACGAAAAGAGTAAGCAGGTCGTCGGCATCGACCTGTCGAGCGACATGCTCCGCCGCGCCCATGACCGCGTGGCCAACGAGCGCCTGCACAACGTCACCGGCCTGCTCGAGATGGACGCCGAGTCCATGGCCTTCGAGGATGGCAGCTTCGACATCGCCGTCGCCATGTTCACCGCGACCGTGGTGCCGGATGCCCGCCGCCTCTTCCGCGAGATGCGCCGCGTCGTCCGCCCGGGCGGCGAGCTGCTCTTCGTCAACCATTTCGCCGCGGAGGGCGGCCTCCGCTGGTGGGCCGAGCGCACGCTGGCGCCGCTCTCCCGCGTGCTCGGCTGGCACCCCGACTTCGCCTTGACCGACCTGCTGGATGACCCGCGCCAGGCCGCCGAGATCGAGGCCTGCCCGCCCTTCGGCCTGTTCACCCTGGTGCGCGTGCCGAACCTCGGCTGACGGCCGAGCAGGCCAGCCGCGGCCGCGCCCCGCCCCCGCCCCGCTTGACGACGAGCGCCGGCTGCCGCCCCGCGGCGCAGAGCCCGGCCAGGCTCCGGGCGGAGAGAGGCACGCTGCCGCCATTGGCCCAGGCCGCCCCGAGCCGCGCCAGCACCACCCGCCGCTGGTATCCCGCGCCACGCTCCGGGTCGCCGGAATGGTACTGCGCGATGGAATCCGCCCAATTCCCCGTCCGCGCCCGCAGTTCCTGCAGGAAGCGGACCGCGTAGCGGGTGTTCGTCGCCGGGTCGAAGCCCTCCGCCACGCTGCGGAAGGCCTCCGGATGGTAAAGCAGGTTTACCTGCATGCAGCCGATATCGACCGAGCGCCGGCCGCGCGCGAGCGAGCCGGAAACCGCGGCGATGGCCGCCTCCCGCGTCGGCTCGACATGGCCCTCGCCCTCGGCATTCCAGCTCCAGGGCCAGGGCTCGAACCGCCCCGAGCGGGGATCGCCACGCCCCGTCTCGACCAGGGCGATCGCCAGGAGGAGCCCCGGCGGCAGGCCGGAGCCGCGCTCTGCTGCGAGTATGGCGCGCCGGCAGGCCAGCCACGGATCCTCCTGGGCCTGGGCCTGGGCCTGGGCCGGTCCGGCGGCGAGGAGGACGAGGAAGAGGGCGAGCGGGCGCATCGCTCGACCCTAGCCCGCGAAGAACCCCCAGAGCAGCTTCAGGTTCATGCCCACGATCACCACCGTGCAGGCCCAGCCCAGCACCACCTGCCAATGCGGCGCCGCATGCGCGCCCAGCCGCCGCCGGTCCCCGGCGAAGAGCATCAGCGGTATCACGGCGAAGGGCAGCTGCAGGCAGAGGATCACCTGGGAGAGGATCAGCAGCTCCGCCGTCCCGCTCTCGCCATAGAGCCAGGTGATGATCACCGCCGGGACGATGGCGATCAGCCGCGTGACCAGCCGCCGCACCACGGGCGGCAGCCGGAGGCCGAGGAAGCCCTCCATCACCACCTGCCCGGCCAGCGTCGCGGTGACGGTCGCGTTCAGCCCGCAGGCCAGCAATGCCACGGCGAAGAGGGTCGCCGCCATCGCCGTGCCGACCATCGGCGTCAGCAGCTCGTAGGCCTCCTGGATCTCCGCCACCTCGGTCCGCCCGCCGGCATGGAAGACGGCCGCCGCGGTGATGAGGATCGCCGAGTTCACCAGCAGCGCCAGCGCCAGCGCGACCGAGCTGTCGATGGTGGCGAAGCGGATCGCCTCGCGCCGCTCCGCCACCCCCTCGCCATAGGCCCGCGACTGCACGATGGCGGTATGGAGGTAGAGGTTGTGCGGCATCACCGTCGCCCCGAGGATGCCGATGGCGATGTAGAGCTGGTTCTCGTCGGTGAGAATCGAGCCGCTCGGCAGGTAGCCGCCGAGCACCGCCGCCCAGTCCGGCTGGGCGAGCACCATCTGCACCGCGAAGCAGCCGAAGACGAGGACCATCAGCCCGGCGACCAGCGCCTCCAGCCAGCGCACGCCCCGGTGCTGCAGCCAGAGGATCAGCAACGCATCGAACGCCGTCAGCACCACCCCGGCCAGCAGCGGGATGCCGAAGAGAAGGTTGAGGGCGATCGCCGTGCCGATCAGCTCGGCGAGGTCGGTTGCGCAGATGGCGACCTCGGCCAGCGCCCAGAGCACGAGGTTGACCGGGCGCGGGAAGCGGTCCCGGCAGAGCTGCGCCAGGTCCCGCCCGGTGGCGATGCCGATCCGGGCGCAGAGCGCCTGGAGCAGGATCGCCATCAGCGAGGAGGCGAGCGCCACCGAGAGCAGCGTGTAGCCGAAGGCCGACCCGCCGGCGAGGGCGGTTGCCCAGTTGCCCGGGTCCATGTAGCCGACGGCGACGAGATAGCCGGGCCCGACGAAGGCGCCGAGCCGCCGCAGCCAGCCGGCCGCATGGGGGATGCGCACGCTCGCATGCATCTCGGCCAGGCTGAAATCGGCGGGCGGCGGCGGCGCCTCCGGCCGGTTCAACATGCGGCCGCTCTCGGCCCGACGGCTGAACAGGTCTTCAACTGTTGAAAGGTTCCTTGTTTTTCAACTATTTATCACGCATACCGCAGGTGCGCTCGCGACGCTATCCTGTCAAGTCGGCGGGGCAGGGATGAGGGCAGATGCGCGGGCGAATTCGGATCGGCGACGACCAGGTGGTCGAACTGGCGGAAATGTTCCGCCTGATGAGCGACCCGACGCGGCTGAAGATCATCCTCGCCTGCCTCGACGCCCCGGCTGCGGTGGGCGAGATGGCGGAACGCCTCGGCATCTCCGCCTCGCTTGTCTCGCACCACCTGCGCCTGTTGCGTGCCGCCCGGCTGCTCCAGGCGGACCGGCGCGGCCGCCAGGTATTCTATGCGGTGATGGACGAGCATGTCCGCTCCATGCTCTCCGACATGGTCGACCACGTCGCCGAGGTCGATGCGGAGGCCGAGGCGGCGCCCTGATCCCGGACCTGCCCGCGCGGACTTGCGGATCGCGCGCGGAGCCTCACTTGTGCGGTGCGGTGCAGGGCGACTATGGTCCGGCCGCGTCGCCTCAGCTCCTTTCGGGGCGCGGCGACGCGTCGGCTGGCCAGTCCGGCCGGCGGAACCTCTCTCAGGCGGTGCGCGCAGGGCGCGCGGCGGGCGGGACACGGGATGCAGCGGGTGATCGGTCAGTGGTTCGGTAGGGCATCGGGGCTGGCGCTGGCCGGCCTGCTCGCGCTCGGTGGCGCCATGGGTACCGCCCTGGCGCAGGACAATCGCAGTTCCGGCGGCACGGTGGGCGAAACCCAATCGGATCTCGGCGCACCCATCCCCTGGGGTACCGGCCTGCAGCCGGCCGGCGGCCCGGTGAAGGAGGCGATCCACGACTTCAACACGCTGGTGCTCTGGATCATCGTCGCCATCACCATCTTCGTGATGGGCCTGCTGGCCTACTGCATCTGGCGCTTCCGCGCCTCGGCCAATCCGACGCCCTCGCGGACCAGCCACAACACCACCCTTGAGATCGCCTGGACGGTGGTGCCGGTGCTGATCCTGCTGGTGATCGCCATCCCGTCTTTCCGCCTGATCTATTACGAAGACCGGGCGCGCGATGCCGACCTGACGATCAACGTCCAGGGCCGGCAGTGGTACTGGCACTATGCCTATCCGGACAACGGCGACTTCGCCTTCGACAGCCGCCCCGTGGCGGATGAGGATCTGAAGCCGGGCCAGCCCCGCAACCTCGCGGTGGACGAGCCGCTGGTGATCCCCATCGGCGCCAACATCCGCGTGCTGACGACCGGCCAGGACGTGATCCACAGCTTCTTCGTCCCGTCGCTCGGCGTGCAGAAATACACGATCCCGGGCCGGACGCTGGAGACCTGGTTCCGCGCGGACCGGGCGGGCGTCTATTACGGTCAGTGCAACCAGATCTGCGGAACCAACCACTGGTTCATGCCGATCATGGTCCGCGCCGTGCCGCAGGCCGAGTTCCAGGCCTGGGTCGAGGAGGCCAAGAAGAAATACGCGGCGAATGACGGCACGCCGGCCCCGGCCGGCACCCGCATCGCCGAGCTGAGCCGGTAACCGGCTGACCCTTTCATCCAGAGGCGGACCCATGGCGCACGCCACAGACGCACATCACGACGGCCACCACGACCACGCCCCCGGCTTCGTCGCGCGCTGGCTGTTCAGCACCAACCACAAAGACATCGGCACCCTCTACCTCATCTTCTCGATCTTCGCCTCGATCATCGGCGTCGCCCTGTCGATGCTGATGCGGATGGAGCTGCAGCAGCCCGGCCTGCAGTTCTTCGGCAGCGGCCAGTCCTGGAACACGGTGGTCAGCGCCCATGGCCTGATCATGGTGTTCTTCGTGGTCATGCCGGCGCTGATCGGCGGGTTCGGCAATTGGTTCGTCCCGCTGATGATCGGCGCGCCCGACATGGCCTTCCCGCGGATGAACAACATCAGCTTCTGGCTGCTGGTCCCGGCCTTCCTGCTGCTGGGCGCCAGTCTCTTCATCGGTGAGGGCGCGGGCGCGGGCTGGACGATCTACACCCCGCTCTCCGACAGCGCCTACCACCCGGGCCCGGCGATGGACCTCGCCCTCTTCTCGCTCCACCTCGCGGGCGCGAGCTCGATCATGGGCGCGGCCAACTTCATCACGACCATCTTCAACATGCGCGCCCCGGGCATGACGCTGCACAAGATGCCGCTCTTCGTCTGGTCGATGCTGATCACCGCCTTCCTGCTGCTGCTCGCGGTGCCGGTGCTGGCGGGCGCCATCACCATGCTGATCACCGACCGCAACTTCGGCACGGCCTTCTTCAAGCCCGAGGGCGGCGGCGACCCGGTCCTGTTCCAGCACCTGTTCTGGTTCTTCGGCCACCCCGAAGTCTACATCATGATCCTGCCGGGCTTCGGCATCATCAGCCACGTCGTCTCGACCTTCAGCCGCAAGCCCGTCTTCGGCTATCTCGGGATGGCCTATGCGATGACGGCGATCGGCGTGGTCGGCTTCGTGGTCTGGGCGCACCACATGTTCACCAGCGGAATCGACGTGGACACGCGGGCCTACTTCATGGCCGCGACCATGGTCATCGCCGTGCCGACGGGCATCAAGATCTTCTCCTGGATCGCCACCATGTGGGGCGGCTCCCTCGACCTCCGGACGCCGATGCTCTTCGCCATCGGCTTCATCTTCCTCTTCACGGTCGGCGGCGTGACGGGCGTGAAGCTGGCCAATCCCAGCGTCGACGTCATCCTGCACAACACCTACTACGTCGTGGCGCACTTCCACTACGTGCTGTCGCTCGGCGCCGTCTTCTCGATCTTCGCCGGCTTCTATTACTGGATCGGCAAGATGAGCGGGAAGCCCTACCCCGAGTTCTGGGGCAAGGTGCATTTCTGGATGCTCTTCATCGGCGCCAACCTGGTGTTCTTCCCGCAGCACTTCCTGGGCGCCCAGGGCATGCCGCGGCGCTACCCGGACTATCCGGACGCCTTCTGGGGCTGGAACCTGGTCTCCTCGGCCGGGTCCTACATCTCCACCGCCTCGATGTTCGTCTTCTTCTATGTCTGCTGGAAGACCTTCGCCTCGAAGGAGCGCCTGGCCGACAACTACTGGGGCGAGGGGGCGACCACCCTCGAGTGGCAGGTCAGCAGCCCGCCGCCGTTCCACACCTTCGAGGAGCTGCCGCAGGTCCGCTAAGGCAGATCCGCGCGACCGAAAGCGCCACATCCTGCGAGCCGGGGTGTGGCGTTTTCCTTTATGAGGCCCTACATCGCCACCATGAGCGACGTCACCGCAGCAGCCCCGCAGCAGGACCTGTCCGAGGTCAAGGACTGGGTCACCCTCCTCAAGCCGCGAGTCATCTCGCTGGTGGTGCTCACCGGCGTCTGCGGGCTGCTCGTCGCCCCGGGCCACCTGCACCCGACGCTCGCTATCGCCGCCGTGCTGTGCATCGCGCTCGGCGCCGGCGCCTCGGGCGCGATCAACATGTGGTACGACCGCGACATCGACGCGGTCATGCGCCGCACCCAGCACCGGCCCATCCCCGCCGGGCGGATCGAGGCGGGGGCGGCGCTCTGCTACGGCGTCGGCCTCGCCGTCGCCTCGGTCCTCATCATGGGCCTGGCCACCAACTGGGTCGCGGCCGGCGTGCTGGCGCTCTCCATCGCCTTCTACGTCTTCGTCTACACCGCCTGGCTGAAGCGGCGGACCTCGCAGAACATCGTCATCGGGGGCGCCGCCGGCGCCTTCCCCCCGGTGATTGGCTGGGCGGCCGTCACTGGCGATGTGACGCTGGCGCCGATGATCCTCTTCGCCATCATCTTCTTCTGGACGCCGCCGCATTTTTGGGCGCTCAGCCTCTTCGCCCATGCCGATTACGAGAAGGCCGGCGTGCCGATGCTCCCTGTCACCCATGGCGCGCGGGAGACGCGGAAGCAGGTGCTGGTCTATTCCCTCGTCCTGCTGCCGGTGACGCTGCTGCCGACGCTGCTCGGCTTCGCCGGCTGGCTTTATGCCGCGGCCGCCGTCCTGCTCGGCGCGGAGTTCCTCCGCCAGAGCATCGCCGTCTGGCGCGATGAGCAGGACGAGGCCGGGCGCAGCCTCACCGGCGACAAGCCGGCGAAGAAGGCCTTCCGCTATTCGCTTCTCTACCTAGCTCTGCTCTTCGTGGCGCTCGCCGTCGACAAGGCGGTCCTGGGCTGATGACACCCGAGCAGCGCCTCGATTTACAGCGCCGGCGCCGCCAGAAGAACTGGGCGGTGCTCGGCGTGCTGATCGCGCTGGTGGCGCTCTTCTTCGCCATCAGCACCGCCCGCGTGTTGAGGGGTTGATCCCATGACGCCTGCCGAGACCCTCCGCCGCCGCAACCGCCGCCTCGGCCTCGCCGTCGGCGGCGGCGTCGCCTGCATGGTCGGCCTCGCCTTCGCCTCGGTGCCGCTTTACGACATGTTCTGCCGGGCGACCGGCTACAACGGCACTGTGCAGACCGGCGGCCCGGCCGCGCCCGGCGCCACCGCCAATGCCGGGGCCATGACGATCCGCTTCAATGCCAATACCCATCCCGGCCTGCCCTGGCGCTTCGGCCCGGAGGCGCCGAGCGTCTCGCTTCGCCTGGGCGAGGAGGGGCTGGGCTTCTACCGCGCCGAGAACCTGTCCGACCGCCCCGTCACCGGCGTCGCCACATACAACGTGACGCCGGAAGTAGTGGGGAAGTATTTCCACAAGACTGCCTGCTTCTGCTTCAACGAGCAGACGCTGGAGCCCGGCCAGCGGGTCGACATGCCGCTCACCTTCTGGGTCGATCCGGCCATTGCGAGTGATCCGAATACCCGGGGCATCCGCACCATCACCATCAATTACACCTTCTTCCGCAGCCTGGACGACGCCGCCCGTTCCGGCGCGTTGGCCAATGCGGCCCCACATGTCGGCCCGGCCCGTACGACGACCCAGTAACCCTCCGAGGGCTTGATAATGGCCGGTTTTTGGGGATTGATGCGCCCCGACCGGCGGGCTTCCTCCCGCAGAGATCAGGACGCGCAATGGCCAGCTCCCCCGACATGACGGCGACCGCAGAACCCGCGCCGCTCCACAAGCACCCCTACCACCTGGTCGATCCCTCGCCCTGGCCGCTGGCCGGCGCCTTCGCGGGCGGTGCCCTCGTCCTCGGCATCGTGTTGCTGTCGCATTACGGCATCCACTGGATGCTCTATCTCGGGGTCGCCAGCGTGCTGGCGACCATGTTCTTCTGGTGGCGCGACGTCATCCGCGAGTCCCGCACCCCGGGCATGCACACCCCGATCGTTCGCATCGGCCTGCGCTACGGGATGATGCTGTTCATCGCCTCGGAGGTGATGTTCTTCGTTGCCTTCTTCTGGGCCTATTTCCACTACGCCCTCTATCCCCAGCATGTTTCCGGCGCGGTGGAGGCGATCTGGCCGCCCAAGGGCATCCTCACCTTCGACCCCTTCGGTCTGCCCTTCCTGAACACGATGATCCTGCTGCTTTCCGGCTGCACGGTCACCTGGGCGCACCACGCCCTGCTCCACAACGACCGGAAGTCGCTGATCAACGGCCTCGCCCTCACCGTGGCGCTCGGCGTGTCGTTCACCTTCTTCCAGGTGGTCGAGTATGCCGAGGCGCCGTTCAAGTTCACCGGCGGGGTCTATCCCTCGACCTTCTTCCTGGCGACCGGCTTCCACGGCTTCCATGTGATGGTCGGCACCATCTTCCTGGCGGTCTGCCTGGTCCGCGCCATCAAGGGCCACTTCACTGCCCAGCGCCATTTCGGCTTCGAGGCGGCCGCCTGGTACTGGCATTTCGTGGACGTGGTCTGGCTCTTCCTCTTCGTGTGCATCTACTTCCTCGGCGCCGGCGAGATCGCCGCGCACTGAGCCTCCGGGCTTCCCTCGGCCAGGGCCGTCGTCCGCAGGAGCGGCGGCGGCCCTTTCCTTTTGCGGCGGGCCGGTCCGCCCCCATATCGGTGAGCGATGCGCCGCCTCCTCCTCCCCATCCTCGCCAGCCTGCCGGTCCTGGCCGCGCTGATCGCCCTCGGCACCTGGCAGGTCCAGCGCCTGCACTGGAAGCTCGACATCCTCGACCGCATCGCGGCCGCGGAGGCCGGGCCGCCGCTGGCGCTGGCCGGCACTCCGCCGCCCTACACCAAGGTCGTCGCCACCGGGCGCTTCGACCATAAGCGGGAGGTGACGCTCGGCATCGAGCTGCGCGGCACCACCCTCGGCGCCCATCTGGTGACGCCGCTCATCCGCGAGGGCTCGCCGCCGCTGCTGGTCTTTCGCGGCTGGGTGCCGGTGGAGCGCAGCCGGGGCATCGACCGGCCGGAGGGCGAGGTCACTGTCACCGGCTATGTCCGCCAGGCCGATATCCGCGACTGGAACTCGCCGCGCGACGACGTGCCCGCCCGCCGCTTCTACGTCTTCGATCCGGGCGTGATCGGCGCCGCCCTCGGCCTGCCGCCGCCGGCGCCTTTCGGCCTCGTCGCCCTCGCCGCGCCGGGCACCAACTCGGCAGCGCTCCCCGCCGCCGCCCGCAGCCTGCCGCGGCCCGACAACCCGCATCTCGGCTATGCCATCACCTGGTATGGCCTCGCCGCGGCCCTGGTCGGTGTGCTGGCCGCCTTCCTCTTCCGCCGCCGCAGGGAGCATGCCGCATGAGCCGCGCCGCCTATGCCCGCCTCGCCACCCGCTTCGCCCGCCTCGCCACCCTCGGCGAGGCGAGCGCCATGCTGCACTGGGATGCGAGCGCGATGATGCCCCCCGGCGGCGGCGCCGCCCGCGGCGAGCAGCTGGCGACCCTTGCCGGCCTCCGCCACGAGCTGCTGATCGCCCCCGAGGTCGCCGAGGATCTCGCCGCCGCCACGGCCGTGGAGGAATGGGAGGATGCCAACCTCGCCCTCATGCGCCGCGCCCATCGCCGCGCGACCGCCCTGCCGACCGAGTTGGTGGAAGCCACCGAGCGCGCCAACGCCGCCTGCGAGAAGGTTTGGCGCATCGCCAAGGCGCAATCCGATTTCCCCATGGTCCGGCCGTACCTGGAGGAGGTCGTCCGCCTCCAGCGCGAGACCGCCGCGGCCCTCTCGGCGGCGCTCGGCCTCTCTCCCTATGACGCGCTGATGGACGGCTACCAGCCCGGCATCGGGGCGGCCGATGTCGAGCCCGTCTTCGCCGCCTACGAGGCCTTCCTCGCCGAGGCGCTGCCCCAGGCCGAGGCGCTGCAGGCCGCCCGCGGCACTCCCGAGCCGCTGCCCGGCCCCTTCCCGGTCGAGACCCAGCGCCGCCTCTGCCGCGACATCTCGGCCCGCCTCGGCCTCGACTATGCCCATGCGCGACTCGATGAGAGCCTGCACCCCTTCTGCGGCGGCACGCCGACCGACATCCGCATCACCACCTTCTACAGCGAGGCGGAGGTCGGGAAGGCGCTGATGGGCGTCATCCACGAGACCGGCCATGCCCTCTACGAGGCCGGCCTCCCCGCCGCCTGGGCCCGCCAGCCGGTCGGCGAGGCCGCCGGCATGGCCGCCCACGAGTCGCAGAGCCTGCTGATGGAGATGCAGGCCTGCCGGTCGGATGCCTTCCTCGCATTCCTCGGCCGCGAGCTGCACGCGGCCTTCGGCGGCGACCCGGCCCCCTACGCGACCGCCAACCTCGCCCGCCTCTGGCGCCACGTCTCCCGCGGCTTCATCCGGGTGGATGCGGATGAGCTGACCTACCCGGCCCATGTCATCCTCCGCTTCCGCCTCGAGCGCGCGCTGGTCGCGGGCGAGCTCGCCGTCGCCGACCTCCCCGGCGCCTGGGCCGATGGCTTCACCCGCCTGCTCGGCCTCGCCCCGCCCGATGACGCGCGCGGCTGCCTGCAGGACATCCATTGGCATGACGGCGCCTTCGGCTATTTCCCGAGCTATACGCTCGGCGCCATGGCCGCCGCGCAGCTGATGGATGCTGCCCGCCGCAGCCTGCCCGGCCTCGACCAAGCGCTCGCCGAGGGCGAGATGGCCCCGCTGCTCGGCTGGCTGCGCACCCATGTCCACGGCCAGGGCTCCCGCCTCGGCTTCCAGGACCTGCTGCGGGCGGCGACCGGCAAGCCGCTCGACCCGGCGGATTTCATGGCCCATCTCCGCCGCCGCTACCTGTCCTGAATATCTAGCTTCCTAGCTATCGCCGCCGGGGCTAGCCTTCCCGCATGAGGGATGGCTCGACACTTGCCCATACCCAGTGGCGCCTCGGCATGAGCATCGCGCAGATCGCGCGGCGCTGGCGCGGCCGGCTGGACGCGCGCATCGCCGATTTCGGCCTCACCGAGGCGCGCTGGCTGGCGCTCCTGACCCTTTCCCGCTGCGGCGACGGAATCACGCAGAAGGAGCTCGCCAACCGGCTGCTCATCGAGGGTCCGACCCTGGTCCGCACCCTCGACTGGCTGGAAGGGGAGGGGCTGGTCGAGCGCCGCAACTCCGCCCAGGACCGCCGCGCCAAGACGCTGCACCTGACGGAGCGTGCCCTGCCGCTGACCCAGCGCATCGAGGCGGCGGCGACGCTGGTCCGCGCCGAGATCCTGGCCGGCATCCCGGAGGAGGACCTCGCCGCCTGCCTCGCGGTGCTGGAGCGGGTGGCGACCGGCCTGGCTACGCCCCCGGCCGGCGGCTGACGCGCACCGCCGCCTCGTTCCGGCGCAGCGGCGGCAGGGTCCAGGGCGGGTCGTAGAACCAGTCGAAGGCCTCGCCCTCCGCCTGCCAGGGCCCGGCCGCCAGCGCCGCCAGCAGCCGCGCCCGCGCGGCCGTGGCCGCCTCGGCATTCGGCACCCCGGCATAGCGCAGCACGGCAACCCGCTCGCCCGGGATGGTGGCGATGGTGACGCGCCCGTCCTCCGGCACCGGCGCGGCCTCCGCGCTTGCGATCGAGGCCGGGAGGAAGAAGCGGATCACCCATCCCCCCGGCGCCGAGGCCTGGCCGACCGGCGCGGTCATGGCGATGCGCTCGGGCGCCTGGGCAACGGGCGCCGTCATGGCGATCCGCGCCTGGCCCCGGTTGCCGCCGAAGATGTAGCGCGCCAGCCGCCGGAACCCCTCCTGCCGCGCCGCCTCCTCGCTCGCTGCGGCGACCAGCGTCTAGGCGGCCACGCGCGGCGCATAGTCGCGGATCTCGACCTCGCCGGACTGCTCCACCACGGTGAAGCGAGGCTCCTCCGTCCCCGACCTCACGCCGAAGACCGAACAGGCCCCGAGCAGCAGGCCCGAGGCAGCCGACAGCACGCGTCCGAGCATAGGAGGGACCCCCTTCATCGCCTGGATGACATAGGCAGCCCCGCCGCCATCGCTACTCCACCCGGAGCGCCGCCCCTGCCGCAAGCGGCGCCAACGGCAGCGCCGCTGCGACCAGCGCCCCGAGCAGCAGCAGGTAGGGCCGGGCCTCGAGCCCCGCCGCCGCCGCCTCGATCCCCGCCGCGCCGAAGATGACGGCCGGGATGGCGAGCGGCAGCACCAGCAGCGGCAGCAGCACCCCGCCGCGCCGCGCCCCGAGGGTCAGCGCCGCCCCCGCCGTCCCGAGCAGCGACAGGAAGGCCGTCGCCAGCCCGAGCGCCGCCATCGCCGCCGGCCAGGCCTCCGTCGCCAGGTTGAGCATGGCGCCGGCGACCGGCGTCGCCACCAGCAGCGGCAGCCCGGTCACCAGCCAGTGCGCAGCGGCCTTGGCCAGCGCGACGGCAGCCGCCCCCATTCCCGAGAGCAGCAGCTGGTCGAGCGTCCCATCCTCCGCATCCGCGCCGAAGAGCCGGTCGAGCGGCAGCAGCGCCGCCAGCAGCCCTGCCGCCAGCAGCGCGCCCGGCGCCAGCCGCGCCAGCGCCTCCGGCGCCGGGCCTATGCCGAAGGGAAACAGCGCCGCGACGAGGACGAAGAACATCACCGCCGCCAGCGAATCGGCCGGATGCCGCAGCGCCAGCCGCAGCTCCCGCCCGAGCAGCGCCCCGAACCCCCTCAAAGCCGGAGCTCCCGCGCGCCCGGCAGCGGCAAGGGCAGATGCGTCGCCGCCAGCACCATCCCACCCCCCGCCCGATGCCGCGCGAGCAACCCCCCGAGCCGCTCCACCGAGGCCGCATCCAGCCCGACCGTCGGCTCATCGAGCAGCCAGAGCGCCGCCGGGGCGAGCGCCAGCCGGGCCAGCGCCAGCCGCCTCTTCTGCCCGGAGGACAGCACCCGCGCCGGCAGCTCGGCGAGCGGCGCGAGGCCGAGCGCCGCGAGCGCCGCCCCCACATCGCCGCCCCAGAGCCTGGCGAAGAAGCCGAGATTCTCCCGCGCCGTCAGCGCCGGCTTCAGCGCATCGGCATGCGAGAGGTAGCGCAGCCGCCCCGCATGCGCCGTGCGGTCGGCGAAGGCATCCTCCCCCTGCCAGAGCAGCCGCCCCTCCGCCGGCGCGAGCAGCCCGGCCAGCAGCCGCAGCAGGGTCGATTTCCCGGCGCCGTTCTCGCCGATGAGCAGCACCGCCGCCCCTGGCTCCACCTTGAAGGAAAGCCCTGCGAAGACGACTCTTTCACCACGCCGGCAGGCCAGGTTTTCCGCGTGCAGCATGGCCAGTTGCGAGTTCCTCTCATCTGGCCTTGACAACCGCGGGGGCCATGGACCAGCCAGCGGCAGCGTGGTTAAAACCGCCAGCCCCGCATCGCAGCATAGTCGATGCGGTTTGAGGAAAAAGGGCCCCCGCACCATGCGCATGATCGGGCAGGACAGCCTGAAGACCCGCCGCACCCTCGAGGTGGACGGCAAGACCTACAACTATTTCAGCCTGCCCGAGGCGGCCCGCTCGATCGGCGACATCCAGCGCCTGCCCTATAGCCTGAAGGTGCTGCTCGAGAACGTCCTCCGCTACGAGGATGGCCGCAGCTACACGGTGGAGGATGCGAAGTCGATCGCCGGCTGGCTCCCCGGCGGCCATTCCGACCGCGAGGTGCCGTTCCGCCCCTCGCGCATCCTGATGCAGGACTTCACGGGCGTGCCGGCGGTGGTCGATCTCGCCGCCATGCGTGACGGCATCATCGCCCTCGGCGGCGACCCGCGTAAGGTGAACCCGCTCGTCCCCGTCGACCTCGTCATCGACCACTCGGTCATGGTCGACGTCTCCGGCACGCCGCAGGCGCTGCAGCGCAACGTCGACATCGAGTTCCAGCGCAACGGCGAGCGCTACGAGTTCCTCCGCTGGGGCCAGGCCGCCTTCGACAATTTCCGCGTCGTCCCGCCCGGCACCGGCATCTGCCACCAGGTGAACCTCGAATACCTCGCCCAGGTCGCCTGGACCGCGCAGGATATCGGCGACACCTATGTCTACCCGGATAGCTGCTACGGCACCGACAGCCACACGACGATGGTCAACGGCCTCGGCGTGCTCGGCTGGGGCGTCGGCGGCATCGAGGCGGAGGCCGCGATGCTCGGCCAGCCGATCGCCATGCTGATCCCGGACGTCATCGGCTTCAAGCTGACCGGCAGGCTGCGCGAGGGCGTCACCGCGACCGACCTCGTGCTGACGGTCACGCAGATGCTCCGCAAGAAGGGCGTCGTCGGCAAGTTCGTCGAATTCTTCGGCCCCGGCCTCGACGACCTGCCGCTCGCCGACCGCGCGACCATCGGCAACATGGCCCCGGAATACGGCGCGACCTGCGGCTTCTTCCCGGTCGATGCCGTCACCATCGGCTACCTCCGCCTCTCGGGGCGCGAGGAGCACCGCATCAAGCTGGTCGAGGCCTATGCCAAGGCCCAGGGCATGTGGCGCGACAGCTCCACGCCCGACCCGGTCTTCACCGACACGCTCGAGCTCGACATGGCGACGGTCGAGCCCTCGCTCGCCGGGCCGAAGCGGCCGCAGGACCGCGTGGCGCTGTCCAACGCCGCGACCTCCTTCGCCAAGGATCTCGCCGCCGGCACCATGGGCGTCCCAGGCGACGAGGCGACCAAGCGCGTCCCCGTCGAGGGTGCCAACTACGACCTCGGCCATGGCGACGTGGTCATCGCCGCGATCACGAGCTGCACCAACACCTCGAACCCCTATGTGATGGTCGCCGCCGGCCTCGTCGCCCGCAAGGCGCGCGAGAAGGGCCTGGCGCCGAAGCCCTGGGTGAAGACCTCGCTCGCCCCCGGCAGCCAGGTGGTCACCGAGTATTTCGAGAAGTCCGGCCTGCAGGCCGATCTCGATGCCATCGGCTTCCAGACGGTCGGCTATGGCTGCACCACCTGCATCGGCAACTCCGGCCCGCTGCCGGACCCGATCGTGGACGCCATCGAGAACAACAAGCTGGTCGCCGCCTCGGTGCTGTCGGGCAACCGCAACTTCGAGGGCCGCGTGCATGCCAATGTGCGCGCCAACTACCTGGCCTCGCCGCCGCTCGTCGTCGCCTATGCGCTGGCCGGCACCATCACCAAGGACATCACCAAGGAGCCGATCGGCACCGGCAGCGACGGCCAGCCGGTCTACCTCAAGGACATCTGGCCGACGCAGAAGGAGGTGAACGACACCGTCCATGCCTGCGTGACGCGCGAGATGTTCCAGGGCCGCTACGGCGACGTCTTCAAGGGCCCGGCCCAGTGGCAGGCCATCCGCGTCGATGCGGACAGCGACACCTATCGCTGGAACAGCGGCTCCACCTATGTCCAGAACCCGCCCTATTTCGAGGGCATGTCGGCCGACATCAAGCCGGTGACCTCGGTCCATGGCGCGCGCGTCCTGGCCGAGCTGGCGGACAGCATCACCACCGACCACATCTCGCCCGCGGGCAACATCCGCAAGTCGAGCCCGGCCGGCGAGTACCTGGTCGAGCACCAGGTCCGGCAGGACGACTTCAACAGCTACGGCGCCCGCCGCGGCAACCACGAGGTCATGATGCGGGGCACCTTCGCCAATATCCGCATCAAGAACGAGATGGTCCCCGGCACCGAGGGCGGCGTCAGCAAGCACTACCCCTCCGGCGACGTTGCCCCGATCTACAACGTGGCGATGCGCTACAAGGCCGAGGGCGTGCCGCTGGTCGTGTTCGGCGGCAAGGAGTACGGCACCGGCTCCTCGCGCGACTGGGCGGCGAAGGGTACCTTCCTGCTCGGCGTGAAGGCCGTCATCGCCGAGAGCTTCGAGCGCATCCACCGCTCGAACTTGGTCGGCATGGGCGTCCTTCCGCTGGTCTTCATGAATGGCGAGGACCGCAAGTCGCTCGGCATCCAGGGCGACGAGGTGATCGACATCCTCGGCCTCGAGCAGCTCTCGCCGCGCCAGACGCTGGAGCTGGTCATCCGCCGCGCCGACGGCACGGAGACCCGCACCAAGGTCCTCAGCCGCATCGATACCGCGGACGAGGTCGAGTACTACAAGAACGGCGGCATCCTGCACTACGTGCTGCGCGGGATGGCGAAGGCGGCCTGAAGCCCGGCCGCAAAGCCTTCATCCGGGCGCGAAGAGCGCCCGGATGAAGGCCCGGTAGAGCATCACCTGCTTCGGCAGGATGGCGGCATCCCGCAATGTCCTGGACAGGGTGATGCCGCCATCCGTCAGCGCCGCGGCCATGTCCGCCAGATCCTGCAGGTCCACCTCGACCCGCGGCGGGTAGCGCATCGCTATCTCCAGCAGCCGGATGTGGAAGCGGCGGCGCCAGGCCAGCAGGGCCTCCTTGTTCATCTCCCGGACGTCGTGACTGAACAACTGCTCCTGGTAGCAGATGGAGGCGACCATGCAGCCGGGATGCACATCCGGCAGCTCTTCCAGCGTTTCCGCCAGGAATTTCAGGAAGACCAGGAAGCCGTGCAGCGGGTCGTCGTTCAAGGCATCGGCCCGCGCGAAGAGCTCGTCCAGCAGGCGCCGGTCGGTCTCGATGTAGCGGGCGAGCAGCGCCTTCGCCAACTCGTTCTTGTCCTTGAAATGATAGAAGAAGCCGCTCTTCGATAGGCCGGTCGCGGCGACCAGCTCCTCGATCGAGGTGGCGCCGAAGCCCTTCCGCAGAACCGAGCTCTCCGCCTCGTCCAGCAGGCGGTCGCGGGCCGAGACCTTCCGTTGAGCCGTCCGTTCCAGCATGGCCGCCCCCTGTACCGAAGGTGCAGTCTCGTGTGCCGACCATGTCAGAACTGTCGCGGCACAAACCTAATCCCTTGACACCATTACCAATGCCGTACCGCCATGAATGCACCATGCGTCGGCTATCGGCAGCGGCGCCGATGCGCGATCCATCCGCCATCCCGGCCGTCCATTGGCCGGGCAAGGAGAGAGATGCGATGACCACGGACAGCCTCGGCAACCCCGTCAGCTACCGCGACCAGGCCGCGATCGCGGGCCTGGAGGCCACGGTCGTGAAGCTGCATGGCTATCAGGCCGACCCGATCGCCGATATCGATGCGGTCCTGGCCGAGCATCCCGATTTCGCCATGGCCCATGCCTTCCGCGCCGGGGCGCTCGCCACCGCCGCCGACCGCGCCTTCGAGCCCGAACTGCTGCGCTCCCTGGCCGCCGCGGAGGCCCTGGCACCCCAGGCCAACGAGCGGGAGCGCGGCCATATCGCCGCCGCCCGGGCCTGGGCGAGGGGCGACATCACCGGCGCCACCGAGCTCTGGGGCCGCACCGCGATGGAGCATCCGCGCGACCTCCTGGCGGTCCAGCTCGGGCAGATCGGTGATTTCATGCTTGGCTATTCGCATATGCTGCGGGACCGGGTCGCCCGGGTGCTGCCGCACTGGCACCGGGGCATGCCGGGCCATGGCTTCATTCTCGGCATGCACGCCTTCGGCCTCGAGGAATGCGGCGACTATGCCCGCGCCGAGGCCAGCGGGCGGGAGGCGGTGGCCCTCAACCCGCGGGATGGCTGGGCGGTGCATGCCGTCGCCCATGTGCTCGAGATGGAGGGCCGGACCGGGGAGGGCATCGCCTGGCTCGGCGATACGGCCGGGAGCTGGGCGCCCGGCAACATGTTCGCCTTCCACAACTGGTGGCATCTCGGCCTGTTCCACCTGGACCGGGGCGAGATCGCCGAGGTGCTCCGGCTCTTCGACGAGGGCGTGGCGGGCGGCGGCTTCGGCCAGGCGCTGGAGCTGGTGGATGGCGCCGCCATGCTCTGGCGGCTGCATGTGCTTGGGCATGACGTGGGTGGCCGCTGGTCCCGCGTGATGCCCGGCTGGGCGGCACGGATCGAGGACCGTGTCTTCGCCTTCAACGACCTGCACGCAATGATGGCCTTCATCGGCACCGACGACCAGGCGGCCCAGCGCGCCCTGCTCGCCAGCCTGACACGTGCCGCCGAAGGGGAGGGGACCGATGCCATGATGGCGCGAGAGGTGGGATTGCCCGCCTGCCGCGGCTTCGCCGCCTTCGGCCGCGGCGACTATGCGGCCGCGATCACGGAGCTGCTGCCGCTGCGGGGCAAGGCCAACCGCTTCGGCGGCAGCCATGCCCAACGCGACGTGCTGTCCTGGACCCTGGTGGAGGCCGCCATCCGCCTCGGCGACCGGCCACTCGCCGAGGGGCTGCTGGCCGAAAGGCTGGCTGCCAAGCCCGAGAGCCCGGTCAATCTCGGCTGGGCTCGCCGCTCAGCAGCGCTGGCCGAACGCCACGCCGCATGAGGCAGTAACCGGCCGGCAGGGTTGCCCGATCGGGGATACTGGCCCGATCGGCTACCTGCCGGGGCGGATGCCATGCGCCGAGACAAGCGGGAACCATGCCGGAGCAGCGCACTCGCTTCAGGCCCGCGGCTTGGGGCGAGCTGCTCCAGCCTGCTCCTTGCGGCCCGCCGAAGAATCACCAAACCCGCGCGCCGCACAGGGCTTGCCCCCGCCGGCAGCCTGTTCGACGCACCGGCGCTCGCCCGGATCGGGCCCGACACGCTGGTTGGGCGCAGCGACCGTGTGCGCGACGCGCCAGCGCGTGCTGGCCGACAACCCCGTCCGGCTCTACGACGTCCCGCGTCGCTGCACGAAAAAAGGGGGCCTTCCGGCCCCCTCTTAGTTTCCACCTTCTGCGGCCTCACCGCGGAAGGACGCCGAAGCGTGGACCGCAGGAGCTCCGTCTGGGCCCCCGCGATGCCGCGCAGCGGTGCCGTGGGAGTTACCGGTCGTCCATCGCCGCGCCGATCTCGGCGCGCAGCTCGTCCTCGAGGCTCGGCTCCTCCTCGCGGACGATCTCCTCGCCACGGGCCTGGCGCTCGGCCTCCTCCTGGCTGCGGGCGACGTTGACTGTCACCTGGATATGCACCTCCGGGTGCAGCTCGACGCGCACCTGGGTGAGGCCGAGCGTCTTGATCGGCTGCTCGAGCAGCACCTGGCTGCGCGAGACGGTCAGCCCGCCCTCCTTGCAGAGATCGGCGATGTCGCGCGCCGAGACGCTGCCATAGAGGCCGCCGCTCTCGCCCGCCTGACGGATGATGGTGACGGTGAGGCCCGCCACGCGCTCGGCAACGCGCTCGGCCTCCTCGCGCCGCTTCAGGTTCTGCGCCTCGAGCTGGGCGCGCTGCTGCTCGAACTTCTCGAGATTCGCCTTGTTGGCGCGGATCGCCTTGCCGAGGGGAAGGAGGAAGTTGCGGGCGTAGCCCGGCTTCACCTTCACCACCTCGCCCATCTGGCCGAGCTTCTCGACGCGCTGCATCAGGATGATGTCGATCATGGGTTAAACTCTCTCGTCAGCTGTTGCGCGGCGCCGGGCGCCGCCGGATTTGGTCGTAGAGGCCGAGGCCGACGAGGCCGGGGCCCATGATTTGCAGGAAGAGCACCATCAGCAGGTAGAAGCCCGCCAGCATCGCCGCCGCGCCCCGGCGGCCGCGCACCCGTGCATGCACCCCGGCGCAGCCCTGCAGGAAGAGCGGCACCAGCAGCATCAGCAGGGCGGAGAGCGCGACCGCATCCCCATCCTCGGGCGCCGCCAGGAAGAAGCCCGCGGCGATCGCCGGCAGCGGCAGGTACCAGCCCGGCAGCCGCACCGTGCTCCAGGGCACCGGCGGCAGCGGCAGCCAGCCGCGCCGGTCGAGGAAGCGCTCTGCCCCTGCCGCATTGGCCAGCAGCGCGATGCAGGCCCAGAAGCCGATCGCCGCCGCCTTCACCCGCACCAGCCCGGCAATCAGCACCTCCTGCGCCGGCAGGCCGAGCCGGGCCAGGGCGACCTCCACCGCGCGCCGCATCGCCGGCTCCAGCCCGCCGTCATCGGCGAGGAACAGCGCGGCGGCGAGCAGCACGGCAAGCGGCCATAGCCCGAGCAGGGCGAGCGGCAGGGACAGGCTGATCCCGCCCTCGCGGTACGCCGCCGCCAGCAGCAGCGGCACCGGCACGCCGAAAAGCAGCAGGAAGACCAGCAGCGGCACGCCGCCGCCGATCACCGCCAGCAGCAGCGCCGCCAGCACCGTCGCCGCCACCGCGCTGCCGAGGCCGAAGCCAAGCCCCGCCACGAAGAGCGGGAAGGGCGTCAGCCAGAACAGCACCGTGCCGCCCGGCAGGCCGCGGAACGCCCACATGGCGCAGACGGTCGCGGCCAGCGCCGCGGCCGCCGCCGCCATCAGGCCCTCACGGGGCCGGCCGAGTGGTGCTGATGCCGTCACCGCCGCCAAGCCTCACTTACCCTGGCCGCCCTCAGTCGTTGATGACGTAGGGCAGCAGTGCGAGGAAGCGGGCGCGCTTGATGGCATTTGCCAGCTCGCGCTGCTTCTTCGCGGAGACCGCGGTGATGCGGCTGGGGACGATCTTGCCGCGCTCGGAGAGGAAGCGGCTCAGCAGGCGCACGTCCTTGTAGTCGATCTTCGGCGCGTTCGGGCCGGAGAAGGGGCAGGACTTGCGGCGCCGGTAGAAGGGCCGGCGGGCACCGACGGCCGGGCGGCGCCCAGCCGGCGTCATGTCGGAAGCGGGGGTTTCGTCGGACATGGCTTACTCCTCGCCGCCCATGGAGGGATCGATCATCTCGTCGCGCGGACGGGCCCGGAATTCCTCGCGCTCGTCGCCGCGCTCGCGCCGGCCGCTGCTGAAGCGCCCCGGCGGGCGGGGGCCGCGGAAGCCGCGGTCGCGCTCGCGCTCCTCGCCGCGGCGGGAGAGGATGGCCGACGGCGCCTCGTCGATCGCCTCGACGCGCAGCGTCATGACGCGGAGCACGTCCTCGTTGAGGCCCAGCTGGCGCTCGGCCTCCTGCATCGCCGCCGGAGCGGTGTCGATGCCGAGGAGCATGTAGTGCCCCTTGCGGTTCTTCTTGATGCGGTAGGCGAGGCCGCGCAGGCCCCAGTACTCGCGCTTCTTCACCTCGCCGCCCTGCTCAGCGACGATGCCGGCGACCAGCTCCGCGATCGCCTCGACCTGCTGCTGGGTGACGTCGTTGCGTGCGATGAACACGCTTTCATATAGCGGCATGTGGAACCCCTCTGGCTGTCTCAGCCCGAGGCGCAAGGCAGGATGCCGGGCGCGCAAGTGGGCATAGCCGCGCGCGATGCCTCCGCGGCGGCAGGGAAGCGCGGCGTAAAGCACGCCGTCCCGCCATAGGCAAGTCCCGACTTGGCCCCGCCCGTACCCCCGGACGGTCGGGAAGCCCTCGGCGACGCCCGTCGCATCGGCCCGGTCGGCGGTCGGCAGGATGCCCTGCCTCGGCGGGCAGGGAGCGTCCCGCATTACCTGCCGTCCATCTCCCGGCAGGCTGCCCGCTGACCGGCCCTCTTCCCGGGGCGAGAGGCCGAGCCATCGCGGCACAGGATGACAAACACCCCCCATCCGCATTATGCAGCGCCGCAAATTCCTCGAGCCCGGAACGGTGACCCGCCCTTGCGACGCATCCCAAGCCTCTCCCTCCTCCTGCTGCTCGCCGCCTGCGGTGCCGACTACTCGCCGGACACCTATGCCACGCGCGCCGTCCAGCAGGCGAACAAGGTGGAGCAGGGCATGCTGGTCGGCCGGCGCGAGGTGAACATCACCGCCGAGGGCACCACCGGCGCCGCGACCGGTGCGGCGGCCGGCGGCGTGCTCGGCGCCCAGGCGCCGGGGGGTGGCATCGGCTCGGCGCTGGGCGGCGTCGGTGGGGCGCTGATCGGCGGCCTCATCGGCACCACGGCCGAGCATGTGGCGGGCGATACCAAGGCTTTCGAGTACATCGTCCGCACCACCGGCAAGGGCGAGCTGATCTCGGTGACGCAGCGCGACCAGACGCCGCTCGTCATCGGCCAGCGCGTCCTCGTCATCGCCGGCACCCAGGCCCGCATCGTCCCCGACTACACGACCGAGCCGCCCGCCACCCCGGCGGCGGCCGCGGCAACCGCTGCCCAGTCCCGGCCCGCCGCCAGCCCGCCCCCCACTCCAACCCCCGGTTCAGCCCCCGTCGGCGAGACGGCCGCCCTGCCGCCTGCCCCGCCGCCCCCGGTCGTCGTCCCGCCGCCGCCCACTCCGCCCACCGGGGCCGCCGCCGAGCCTGCCCCGCAGCCGGCCCCCCAGGCCTCCGGCCCGTCCCCTGCCACCCAGGCGGCGCAGAACGCGCTGACCTCCCAGCTCCCGCCCGTGGCGCAGAGCGTCGCCCGCGGCGTCGCCGCCTCGCCCTGAGCGGCCGATTGACAGCGCTGTGACAGGCCGGTAGGCCCGCCGCCAACCAAATCGAGCCCCCTCTGAGGAACCGTCCATGGCAATGGCCTTCGTCTTCCCCGGCCAGGGCAGCCAGGCCCCCGGCATGGGCCGCGATCTCGCCGCCGCCTTCCCCGTCGCCCGCGAGGTCTTCCAGGAGGTCGACGAGGCGCTGAAGCTGCACCTCTCCCGCCTGATGTTCGAGGGTCCGCCCGAGGAGCTCACCCTCACCGCCAATGCCCAGCCCGCGCTGATGGCCCATTCCGTCGCCGTGCTGCGCGTGCTGGAAGGCGAGGGGGGCTTCGAGCTCCCCGCGAGGGTCGCCCTCGTCGCCGGCCATTCCCTCGGCGAGTACAGCGCGCTCACCGCCGCCCGCGCCTTCGACCTCTCGACCGCCGCACGGCTCCTCCGCCTCCGCGGCGAGGCAATGCAGAGGGCGACACCGCCCGGCACCGGCGCGATGGCCGCCCTCCTCGGCGCCGAGCTTCCCCAGGCCCAGGCCATCTGCGACGTCGCCAAGGCCGACCCGGAAACCGGGGAGGAGGAGGTACTGCAGATCGCCAACGACAATGGCGGCGGCCAGGTCGTCATCTCCGGCGCGAAATCCGCCGTCGACCGCGCCATCGCCGCCGCCCCCGGCCTTGGCGTGAAGCGCGCCCTGCCACTCCCCGTCTCCGCCCCCTTCCACTGCGCCCTGATGGCGCCTGCCGCCGATGCCATGGCCGCGGCGCTCGCCGAGGCGATGATCCAGGCCCCCCTCGTCCCGGTCATCGCCAATGTCACCGCCGCCAAGGCGACCGACCCGACCGAGATCCGCCGCTTGCTGGTCGAGCAGGTGACGGCCACCGTCCGCTGGCGCGACTGCGTCGCCAGCATGGCGGCGATGGGCTGCGACCGCTTCGTCGAGCTCGGCGCCGGCCGCGTCCTCACCGGCCTGATGAAGCGCAACGCGCCCGAGGCGACGGCCAGCGCCATCGGCACCCCCGCCGAGGTCGAAGCCTTCCTCAAGACCATCTGAACCCCTGCTATCCCGATCACGCGGAACTCAGTCGCGCAATTGGAATGGCTATGTTCAACCGCAGGTCTCTCAACCCTGCGAGGATTCCAACGCCGATGTCTGCCACGCCGGTGAACGAGGACTGGTACCGCAACAGCACCCTCCGGATGGAGGCCGAGGGCTACCAGTGGCGCAACGCCTCCCACGGCCCGCGCAAGACCCTTGTCAGCGACCCGGACCCGGATGCCCCGGGCGGCTTCGCCTACCAGCGCAACGGCGGCCTCATCGCCAAGCGCCGCGTGCTGCTGGCCGAGGACAACATGCTCTACCGCTTCGCCGCCCGCCGCTATCTCGGCAGCGGCGGCCAGGCGTTGCTGCCGCTGCTGAACTCGCCCTGGTGGATGGAGGAGGACCGCATGGTCCTGCTCCTCTCCCGCGCCCGCACCGCCGGCATCACCCTGATCGAGGCCGCCCGCCGCCAGCTCGCCCTGCCGCCCGCCTGGACGGATTGCGACATCATCGTCCGCGTCCGCCCGAAGCCCGGCATCCTCATCGCCGCCCATGCCGGTCCGGGCGTGACGGCGGAAGGCGGCGGCCAGCGCTATGTCGTCGCCCAGGAAGCGCCGCACCTCTTCATCGACCAGCTCTACATCCCCGGCCTCGGCCGCCATTTCGCCCTGGGTGGCGCCGGCGAGGCCAGTGCCGCCGCCTGGTTCGACCTCAAGACCGCCGCCTCCTTCGACCCGGCCGCCCGCGGCCTCAACCCATGACGGGAGCCCCACCATGTTCGACCTGACCGGCCGCGTCGCACTGGTCACCGGCGCGACGGGCGGCATCGGCGCCGCCACCGCCCGCGCCCTCCATGCCCGGGGGGCGAAGCTGGCCCTGACCGGCCGCCGCGCCGCGGAGCTCGAGGCGCTCGCCGCCGAGCTGGGCGGGGCCAAGCCGGGCGGGGAGGGGGTGCTGGTCGCCCCTGCCGACCTCGCCGACCCGGCGGCGCCTGCGGCGCTGGTCGAGCAGGTGGAGGCGGCGCTCGGCGGCCTCGACATCCTGGTGAACAATGCGGGCTTCACCCGCGACATGCTGGCGCTGCGCATGGGCGATGCCGACTGGGCCTCGGTGCTGGAGGTCGACCTCACCGCCCCCTTCCGCCTGGCCCGCGCCGCGCTGCGCGGGATGATGAAGCGCCGCCACGGCCGCATCGTCTCCATCGCCTCGATCGTCGGCGTCACCGGCAACGCCGGCCAGGCCAACTACGCCGCCGCCAAGGCCGGCCTCATCGGCATGAGCAAATCCCTGGCGCAGGAGGTGGCGACGCGGGGCGTCACGGTGAACGTCGTCGCCCCGGGCTTCGTCAAGACCGCGATGACCGACGCCCTGCCCGAGGCCGCCCGCACCAAGCTGCTCGAGCGCATCCCCACCGGCCGCATGGGCACGCCGGAGGATATCGGCGCCGCCGTCGTCTACCTCGCCAGCGCCGAGGCCGCCTGGGTCACCGGCCAGACGCTGCACGTGAACGGCGGCATGGCGATGATCTGATCGGGGGAGGGCGCGCCCGCCCATCGCTTTTTGTTGCGTCGCCGCCCGCGCAACCCGAGACTGCCTGGCCCGCTTCAGCCCCAGCAGCCGAGGCAGCGATGGTGCGTCTCAAACCGCCCCCGTTCACCCCTGATTCCCTGGTCGGCCCCTGGCCCGACGGGCCCTGGTGGCTGCTCGGCGCCGCGGCCCTCGCCGCACCCTTCGCCGTGCTTTCGCAGGGCGCCGACCTGCATCTGGCGATCGCCGCCGGCCTCGCCTGCCTCGTCTCGCCCACGGCCGCGATCGAGGCGATGATGGGCGTGGCCCGGCTGGCACAGCTGGCTGCCCCGCCCCGCTGATGCTGCGCCGCGTCATCCGCCGGGCCCATGCGGAAGGCACCAAAGGGACTTGCCAGCGCCGCAAACACCGCCTACGCCCCCTCCGGGTTCCGCGTTGACCAACCAACCGCCCCCGTGCGGCACGCCGCGATTCCGGGCATGGGCTGGTCGACGCCAGGGGCATGGCTGTTGATTTGGAGACTGGCACGCGATGAGCGAGACCGCCGAGAAGGTTAAGAAGATTGTCGTCGAGCACCTCGGTGTGGACGAGGCCAAGGTGACCGAGGACGCCTCCTTCATCGACGATCTGGGCGCCGACAGCCTCGACACCGTCGAGCTCGTGATGGCCTTCGAGGAGGCCTTCGGCGTGGAGATCCCGGACGATGCGGCCGAGAAAATCACCACGGTGAAGGACGCCATCGCCTATATCGACGGCCAGAAGGGCTGAGGCCCTTCCCCGCCACGACCGAGACCGGGAAGAGGGTGTAGCGTGTTCGCACAGGCTGCCGCGCCGCGGCGCGTCGTCGTCACCGGCATGGGCATCGCTTGCCCGCTCGGCCTCGGTGTCGAGCGGGTTTGGAAGCGCATGGTCGAGGGGCAGAGCGGCATCGCCGCCATCCAGTCCTTCGACGTGAAGGACCTGCCGGCCAAGGTCGCCGGCCAGGTCCCTGTCGGCACCAGGGCCGAAGGCGGGCTCGATCTCGCCGAATGGATTCCGGTCAAGGACCAGAAGAAGATGGACCGCTTCATCCAGCTCGCCGTCGTGGCGGCGGTGGAGGCGGTCGAGGATGCCGGCTGGATGCCGGAGGACGAGGAGGGCCGCTGCGCCACCGGCGTCATGATCGGCTCCGGCATCGGCGGCCTCACCACCATCTACGAAAGCTCCCAGCTCATCGCCCAGGGCAAGGGCAAGCGGGTCTCGCCCTTCTTCATCCCGAGCGCGCTGATCAACCTCGCCTCGGGCCATGTCTCCATCCGCTACGGCTTCAAGGGCCCGAACCATGCGGTGGTGACGGCCTGCGCGACCGGCGTGCACGCCCTCGGCGACGCCGCCCGGCTGATCGCCTTCGGCGATGCCGATGTCATGGTCGCCGGCGGCGCCGAGGCCGCGGTGAGCGAGATCGGCATGGCCGGCTTCTGCGCCTCCCGCGCGCTCTCCACCGGCTACAACGACACGCCGGCCGAGGCCTCCCGCCCCTGGGACGAGGGCCGCGACGGCTTCGTCATGGGCGAGGGCGCCGGCGTCGTCGTGCTGGAAGAGTACGAGCACGCGAAGAAGCGCGGCGCGAAGGTCTACGCCGAGGTCATCGGCTACGGCATGTCGGGCGACGCCCACCACATCACCGCCCCCTCCGACACCGGCGACGGTGCCTTCCGCTCCATGCGCGCCGCGCTGAAGAGCGCCGGCGTTGCCCCGGGCGAGGTCCAGTACGTCAACGCCCACGGCACCTCGACGCCGCTCGGCGACGACCTGGAGCTCGGCGCGGTGGAGCGGCTCTGGGGCGAGGATGCGCGCGGCCTGGCGATGTCCTCGACCAAGTCCGCCATCGGCCACCTGCTCGGCGCGGCCGGCGCGGTGGAGGGCATCTTCTCCATCCTCGCCATCCGCGACGGCATCGCCCCGCCGACGCTGAACCTCGAGAAGCCCTCGAAGGACAGCCCGATCGACCGGGTCGCCAAGGTGGCGCAGGAGCGGAAGATCGAGGTGGCGCTGTCGAACAGCTTCGGCTTCGGCGGCACCAATGCCAGCATCGTCTTCCGCGCGGCGCCCTGAGACGGGGCCTTCGCATCGCCGGGGCGGCCGTCGCCGCCCTGGTCCTCCTCGCCGCGGCCGGCGCGGGCTGGGCCTGGCATCGCGTCCAGGCCCCCGGGCCGCTGGTTGAACAGGCCCAGCTTGTCATCCCCCGCGGCGGGACGGAGGCCATCGCCGCCGCCCTCGACCGCGCCGGGGTGATCGACGAGCCCCGCCTCTTCGCCCTCGCCACCCTGGTGACGCGTGGGGAGGGCCCGCTGCGCGCCGCCGAATTCGCTTTTCCGCCCGGCGCCTCCATGGCGCAGGTGCTCGGCATCCTCCGCCAGGGCCGGCCGGTGCAACGCCGCGTGACGATCCCCGAGGGTCTCACCGCCCGCCAGATCGCCGCCATCCTCGGCCGCACCGAGGGCCTCACCGGCGAACTGCCCGTCTTCGCCGAGGGCGTCGTCCTCCCCGAGACCTATGCCTATGCCTGGGGCGACAGCCGCGCCGCGCTGTTCCGCCGCGCCGAGGCCGCCATGCTCCAGGCTCTGTCCGAGGCCTGGGCCGCCCGCGCCGCGAACCTGCCGCTGGCGACGCCGCGCGAGGCGCTGATCCTCGCCAGCATCGTCGAGCGCGAGACCTCGGTGCCGGAGGAGCGGCCGCGCATCGCCGCCGTCTTCCTCAACCGCCTCCGCGCGAACATGCCGCTGCAATCCGACCCGACGGTCGCCTATGCCGCCGCCGACGGCGCCCTGCTCGACCGTCCGCTGAGCCGCGCCGACCTGGACCGCGACCATCCCTTCAACACCTACAAGGTGAGGGGACTGCCGCCCGCGCCCATCGCCGCGCCGGGCGTCGCCGCCCTGCGCGCCGTAACCCGCCCGGCCACGACCGAGGAGCTCTACTTCGTGGCCGATGGCACGGGCGGCCACGCCTTCGCCCGCACGCTGGAGGAGCACAACCGCAACGTCGCCCGCTGGCGCGAGATCGAGCGCCGCCGCGGGGCAGGGCTTTAGGCGGCAGCATCGAGGAGGGCTCCGCCCTCCTCAAGCCCCACATGTCCTGGGGCAGAAAGGCCCTTGGAACCCGCGGCTTGGTTCAGTCGATGACGTCGCCCACCGCATGGATCGGCGCTCCGATCGGCTTGCCGATCACCGGGACGACGGAGATCACGTCCCCCGTCACCCGGAAGGGCAGCGCCACCAACCCGCAGCCCGACAGCGACAGCGCCGCCAGCACCAGCATCACCACACGCATACGCTTCATCCTCATCCGTTCGCCGCCCGAACGCATCGCGCCGGGCTCCGTTCAGCCCGGCAGGATCAGGCCGTCCTCCATGCGGATCACCCGGTCGCAGCGCCCGGCCAGCACCGGGTCATGGGTGATCAGCAGCAGCGTCGTGCCGAGCCGCGCCCTGAGGCCGAAGAGCAGGTCCATCACCTGCGTTCCCGTCCCGCGGTCGAGATTGCCCGTCGGCTCGTCCGCCAGCAGCAGCGGCGGCTCGGCCACCGTCGCCCGCGCCAGCGCCACCCGCTGCTGCTCGCCGCCCGAGAGCTCGCCCGGGTAGTGCCCCAGCCGGTGCCCGAGCCCGACATTCTGCAAGGCCTCGCTCGCCCGGGCGAAGGCATCCCGCCGCCCGGCGAATTCCAGCGGCACCGCGACATTCTCGAGCGCCGTCATGGTCGGGATCAGGTGGAAGGCCTGGAACACGATCCCGATGGTCTCCCGCCGGAAGCGCGCCAGCGCATCCTCGTCCATCCGCCCGGGCTCCCGCCCGGCGACCACGAGGCTGCCGGAGGAGGGCCGCTCCAGCCCTGCCAGCAGCATCAGCAGCGAGGTCTTGCCGGAGCCGGAGGGGCCGACCAGCCCCACCGCCTCGCCCTTCCCGATGCTGAGATCGACCCCGCGGAGGATGTTGACCGCACCGGCCGCCCCCGCCACCTTGAAGGTCAGGCCCCTTGCGGTGATGAGCGAGTCGTCCGTCTTGTCGTCCGTCAGGGATCGGGAGTGGCTTGCGATGGTGTCCATGGTGCCATGCGGGTTCCGGGATGCCAGCCGATATGGGCGCAGAAGCGCGATCGGCCTAGCTCTATCGGGTATCGGAGTATTGCGGGCCGGGATGAATGGGGCGGGGGCGGCCGAGCCGGTCCGCCTCCTCGCCCTCGGCGACAGCCTGACGGCCGGCTATGGCCTGTCCGCCGGCGAGGGCTTCGTCCCCCGCCTCCAGGCCGCGCTCCAGGCCCGCGGCCGCCAGGTGAGGGTGCTGGACGGCGGCGTCTCCGGCGACACCACCGCCGGCGGCCTCGCCCGGCTCGACTGGGCGCTTGCCGACAACCCGCAGGCCGCGATCGTCGAGCTGGGCGGCAATGACGGGCTCCGCGGCCTGCCCCCCGCCGAGACCCGCCGCAACCTGGCCGCCATCCTCGACCGTCTTGCCGCCCGCCGCATCCCGGTGCTGCTTTCCGGCATGCTCGCCCCGCCCAATCTCGGTGCCGAGTACGGCCGCGAATTCCAGGCCGTGTTCCACGACCTGGCGCGGGAGCGCCCCGGCCTGGTCTTCGACCCCTTCTTCCTCGAGGGCATCGCCGGCGACCCGGCCCTGAACCAGGCGGATGGCATCCATCCGAACCTCCGCGGCGTAGAGCGTCTGGTCGCCCGCATCCTTCCCGCGGTGGAGGCCCTGCTGGACCGTGTCACCCCTGGCTGAGGAGTGTCCCCGATGATCCGCCTCTTCGTCGCCCTGGCCCTGCCGCCCGCCATCAAGGACCAGCTCGCCGACCTCGCGGGGGGCATCCCCGGCGCCCGCTGGGTGCCGCCGGAGAACTACCACCTCACCCTCCGCTTCATCGGCGAGGTCGAGTCCTGGCAGGCGCAGGACGTGGACGATGCCCTCGCCAATATCCGCGCCCGCCCCTTCGAGCTGTCGCTCCGCGGCTTGGGCACCTTCGAGAAGGCCGGCCGCATCAGCGCCCTCTGGGTCGGCGTCGAGAAGACGGAGGCGCTCGCCTTCCTCCAGGCCAAGGTGGAGACCGCCCTGCAGCGCGTCGGCCTGGAGCCGGAGCGCAAGCGCTTCGCCCCGCATGTGACGCTGGCCCGCACCGATCGCGCCGCGCCGGACAAGCTGATCCAGTTCGTCCAGGCGCATAACCTCTTCCGCGCCCCCTCCGTGCCGGTCGAGAGCTTCACCCTCTATTCCAGCCTGCTCGGCAAGGAGCAGGCCTTCTACGTGCCCGAGGTCGAATACGCCCTCGCGGCCTGAACCGGGGAGGGAGGCAGGCCCGGATCGACTTCCGGGCCCGCCCCGGCTAGGGTCCGGCCGGTGAACCGCCGGCTGTCCTTCCTGCTGCTCGCCGCCCTGCTGCTGCAGGCCGTCCTTGCCCCGGCGCATGGGCTGGCGATGGCGCGCCACAGCCTCACCCTCGAGATCTGCACGGTGGACGGGCTGAAGACGCTCCACCAGCAGCAGCCCGACGGCAGCCCGGCCGAGCCGGGCCATGCCGGCGCCTGCCTCGCCTGCCATGCCCTGCCGGCCGGCGCCATGCTGGACCCGCCGCCGCTGCCGGCCCCGGCCTGGCTCCGCCTCACCGCCAGCCCCGCCCCGGTCCCTTCCGATCGCCTGCCAGGCGGCATCCGCGGCCCGCCGGGCGGCGCCCGCGCCCCACCAGCCCTCTCCTGATCCGCCGCACGCGGCCGCCCCCGGCCGCGCCCGTCCCCGATCCAGGAGAACCCGCATGCGCCTCGCCCCGATGGCCGCCCTGCTGCTGGCCGCCACCGCCACCGCCCCCGCCCCCGCCATCGCCCATGTCACGCTCGATCCGCCCGAGGCCCCCGCCGGCACCTCTGTCCGCGCCACGCTCCGCGTGCCGCACGGCTGCGCCGGCGCGGCGACCGAGCGCATCACCCTCCGCCTGCCGGAGGATATCCTCTCCGCCCGGCCCATGCCGAAGCCCGGCTGGCGCCTCACCATCACGCGCCGCCCGCTGGACGGGCCGGCCCCGAACGGCCAGGGCGGCCAGCGCGACGAGGTGGTGAGCGAAGTGACCTGGGACGGCGGCCCGCTGCCCGACGACCAGTACGACGAGTTCGTGGTGATGCTCCGGGCCCCGGCGGTGCCGGGCCAGAGGGTCTACCTCCCGGTCATCCAGACCTGCACCGGCGGCGCCACCGCCGCCTGGACCGAGACTCCGGACGCCACCCGCCCGGCCTCGGACCTCCGCCGGCCGGCCCCCTCCTTCCTCCTCCTCCCCGGCCGGCGCGGCACGCCCTGAGATGCGCGCGCCCCGCCCCAACCCAGCCCCTGCGCTGAAGGACACCGCCATGCCCACCCCCCGCCGAATCCTGCTGGCCCTCGCCCTCCTCGGCCCCCTCCCGGCCTTCGCCGATGACGCCACCATCGGCGACATCCGGGTGAGCCAGCCCTGGTCCCGCGCCGCCGGGGCGAACGGTACCGGCGCCGGGTTCCTCACCATCCGCAACACCGGCGCCCAGCCCGACCGCCTCCTCTCCGCCATCTCCCCGGTCGCCCGCAGCGTCCAGCTCCACACCCATGTGCGCGACGGCGAGGTGATGCGCATGCGCGAGGCGGAGGGCGGCATCCCCATCCCGCCCGGCGCCACCGTCACTCTCCAGCCCGGCGGCTTCCACGTCATGCTGATCGGGCTGAAGGAGGCGCTGGCCCAGGGCAGCGAGGTGCCGCTTACCCTCCGCTTCGAGCGGGCGGGCGAGGCGCGGGTCATGCTGCATGTCGGCGCGGCCGGCGCCCGCGGCCCGGCCCATCAGCACTGAGGCCCGCCGCCGCCCTCCTGGCTGCGCTCCTGGCCGGGCCGGCGGCGGGGCAACCCGCCCTTCGTCCCGGCATCGGCGAGGCGGACCCGCGCCGCCCCGTCGATCTGGAGCAGCCGCCCTGGCGCGCCCTCGGCCGCGTCCAGCTCGAGATCGGCGGCCGCTGCACCGGCGCGCTGATCGGCCCGCGCGAGGTGCTGACCGCCGCCCATTGCCTGGTCGCGCCCCGCAGCCGCGCCTTCGTGCAGCCCGGCACCATCCATGTCCTGCTCGGCTATGACCGCGGCAAGGCCCGCGGCCATGCCCGCGCCGTCGCCTACCGCACCGGCCCCGGCTTCGACCCGGCGAAGGGCGGCCCCGCCCCGGCCGACTGGGCGATCCTCACCCTCGATGCCGCCCTCGGCACCCCCGGCGGCATCCTGCCCCTGCTGGCCGCCCCGCCCGCGCCCCGCACCCCGCTGATGCTCGGCGGCTACCAGCAGGACCGGCCGGAGGTGATCCTGGCCGACCATGATTGCCGGCTGCTCGGCTTCTCGGCCGCCGGCCCGGGCGCGATGCTGCTCCACGACTGCGCCGGCACCCGCGGCAGCAGCGGCGCCCCGGTCCTGGCCCGCGGCCCGGATGGCGGCTGGGCCATCGCCGGCATCGCCTCCCGCGTCGCCGCCTCCGTCGCCCTCGGCGCCGCCGTCCCCGCCTGGACGATCAGGCCCTAAAGCGAACTCTGGTCGGGTGATTCCACCTGATCGGAGTAATGTGCTCGACCAAACAGCAGGCTGGAGCGGGTTCCGTGAGCCAAGGCGAACGGAAACCGCCCTAGCCCTCTCGCTCGAGCCGGTCGATATCCCCATCCGACAGGCCGAAATGATGCCCGATCTCGTGGATCAGCACATTCCGCACCAGGCCGAAGAGATCCTCCCCCGTCTCGATCCATTCCAGCAGGATCGGCTCCCGGTAGAGCAGGATGGTGTCCGGCTCCCGCGGGGTGTCGAGCACACTCTTCTGCGTCAGCGGCACGCCGCGGTAGAGGCCGGTAAGCTCCCAGGGCTCCTCGAGCCCCATCTCCTCCAGCGTCTCGTCATCCGGCATGTCCTCGACGATGATCGCCGTGCCGCGCACCTGCTCGCGCAGGACGGCGGGCATGGCAGTGAGGGCCTGCTCGGCCAGTTCCAGGATATCCTCGAGGCTCGGCGGGGTGCTGTGGCGCATCCCCCTAGCGGAAGCCCGCCGCGCCCCCAGGTCAAGCCGCAAGGAGATGTCAGAGATGGTCGAGCCCCTCGACGCCGCCGCCCGCGCCGCCCTCGCCGCCGAGTTGCCCGCCTGGCAGCCGGTGGGGGAGCGCGACGCCATCCGCCGCGAGTTCCGCTTCCGCGACTTCTCCGAGGCCTGGGGCTTCATGGCCCGCGTCGCGCTGCTGGCCGAGGCGCAGGACCATCATCCGGAATGGTCGAATGTCTGGAACCGGGTCGAGATCCTGCTGACGACGCATGACGCTGGCGGCCTCTCCGCCCGCGACCTCCGCCTCGCCCGCGCGATCGACGCCTTATTGGGTTAGTCGGCGGCCTCGGCTGTCGCCTGCCGTGCCGAATGCACCAGCTCGGCCAGCGTCGTATGGGTGAGGTCGGCGAGCATTGCCTCCTCCGCCTGGTCGAACCGGCGCCGCAGCATGGGCGGGATGCGCTGGCCGAGCGGGCAGGCCTGCGGGCTCCGCCGATGGACGCGGAGCATCGCCTCCGGCGCCGGGTGGATCGCCCGCCAGACATCCTTGAGGGTGATGGCCTCCGCCGGCCGGGTGAGCGTCGCGCCCCCCGGCCCGCGCTGCACGGTGATCAGCCCCGCCCGCGAGAGTTGCCCGGCGATGCGCCGGACGACCACGGGGTTGGTGCCGATGCTCGCCGCGAGGCGCAGGCTGGTCGCCCCGCCCGGCGGGTCGCTGGCGACGATGACGAGGATATGGAGGCCGACGGAGAAGCGAGTCGCTATCATGATTTATCATTGGGTAGGGCAGGCCGGCCCGGGTCGCCGGAGTCCCTTCCATTGTTTCGCTGACACCGGAGCCGTGATTTTGTGACCATTCTCCCATCAACGCCGGATCTCCCGCAGGGATGCACCTTGACGCCCGCGGAACGCACCAGTCTTGTCTGCCGCGCCGCGCAACGTTTCTTGGGCCTCCGCGGCTGGGCGACGCTTGCGGAGATGCCCTTGCCGAATGGCCGGCGCGCCGACCTCATCTCCCTTCTGCCCGATGGCGGCTTCGTCATCGTCGAGGTCAAGTCCTGCGCGCGGGATTTCATCTCTGATATGAAATGGAATGACTATCGGGAGTATTGCGACCGGCTCTATTTCGCCGTGGATCTCGACTTCCCGCAGGCGCTGCTGCCGGAGGATGCCGGCCTGCTCGTCGCCGACGGGCTCGAGATGGCCGAGCTCCGCGCCGCCCCGGCCCACCCGCTGGCCCCGGCCCGCCGTCGCGCCCTGCTCCACCGCTTCGCCATGCTCGCCGCCGACCGCCTCTCCGCCCTGACCGACCCGGCCGGCCGCGCCGAGCGCCGCGCCGCGCTCAGGGTTGAATAGCCACTCCCTGCGGATCCCCGCTCCCTGCCCGGTACCGGTGGGTGGAGGCGCCGAAGGCCACCATCCGCCCCTCCGCATCGAAGACCTCGGTGCGGGCGAAGAAGACATTGCGCCCGCCCGTCACGACCCGCCCCTCCGCGACCAGCCTGCCGCCGATCGCCGCCTGGCCGGTGAAGCGGCAATCGAGATCGAGCGTCACCGCCCGGCGCACCCGCCCCGGCACCGCGCAGTAGAGCCCGGCGAAGGCCGCCGCCTGGTCGACCATCGAGAGCAGCAGCCCGCCATGCACGATGCCCGAGCGATTGGCATGGAAGGGCGCCGTTGCGCAGACCAGCCGCGCATAGCCCTCCCGCCATTCCTCGACCGCGATGCCGAGATGCTCGTGATAAGGCGAATGCGCGGTGTCCATGCCCGCACCGATGCCCGCGCCGCCTGCGGCGGTCAAGCGATCTGCAGCTCCTGCAGCGCCCCCTCGAGCTCCTGGAAGGTCGGCATGCTGTGGCTCGGCGCCGTCTTCCGCCCCGCCTCCACCGCCACCTGCGGCGCGTTGCCGTGCAGGTGGCAGACCAGCACGGCGCGGATCACCTCGTAGAACTTGCAGTCCTCCTCGACAACGCCCTTCAGCCGCGCCGCCATCGGGCCCATCATCCCATAGGCGAGGAGGATGCCGAGGAAGGTTCCGACCAGCGCGCCGCCGATCATCCCGCCCAGCACCGCCGGCGGCTGGTCGATGCTCGCCATGGTCTTGATGACGCCTAGCACCGCGGCGACGATGCCGAGCGCCGGCAGCGCATCGGCGATCGACTGCATGGAGTGGGAGGCATGCATCTGCTCCTCGCGCAGCTTCTTCAGCTCGCGCGCCATGATGTCCTCGATCTGGTGCGGGTCGTCGGCATTCATGCCGACCATCCGCAGGTAGTCGCAGATCATCGCGACCGCGACCTTGTCGCGGGCGATCTTCGGGAATTTCTGGAAGGCCGCGCTTTCCTCCGGCTTCTCGATATGCGGCTCCAGCGCCATCGCCCCCTTCTGCTGGGCGAGGCGGACGAAGAAATAGAGCAGCGCGAGCAGCTCGAGGAACTCCGCCTTGTGGAAGCGCCCGCCCTTGACGATCTTGCCGAAGCCGCCGAGCACATGCTTGATGTCGTGCACGCTGTTCGACATGACGAAGGCGCCGATTGCCGCGCCGCCGATGATGACCATCTCATGCGGCAGCGCATGCAGGATGATGTCGAACTTGCCGCCCGCGATCACATAGCCGCCGAAGACGCAGACCAAGAGGAAGACGAGCCCGCCGATCGTCGTCATCGCGCGGCGCTCTCCGGCAGCTGCCGCAGCAGGGTGATGGCGACGCGCCGGTTCGCCGGGTTGGCCGGCTCGCCCGGCAGCAGCAGGTCCCGCTCGGCATGGCCGGTGACGCTCTGCAGCCGCCCCTCGGCGATGCCGCCCTCCACCATCAGCCGCCGCACCGCATTGGCCCGCTCGGCCGAGAGCTCCCAATTGCTCCGCTCGCCGCCGCGGAAGGGCGTCGCATCCGTGTGCCCTGCGATGGCGAGCCCGTTCGGCAGCCTGGCCGCCACCCGCACCACCGCCTGCATCAGCGTCCGCGCCCGCTCGTTCGGCACCGCGCTGCCGGTCGCGAACATCGGCCGCCGCTCGGCATCGAGGATCTGGATGCGCAAGCCCTCCGGCACCTGCTCGACGACGAGCTGCCGCGCCAGCTCCGCCAGCGCCGGGTCGTCGCGCACCGCGGCGCGGATGTCCTCCGCCGCGCGCTCGAGTGCGACGCGCTCCCGCTTCGCCAGCTCCTCGCGCAGCGTTGCATCGGGGATGGCGGCGGTGTCGGGCTGTGCCGCATGGGGTACCTCCATTTGGTCCGGCCGCGGCGGCAGGGGCTGGGAGGGCGGCGGCGCCGGCGTATCCCCATCCTCCTCGATATCGAGGGTGAAGGGCGCCTGCCCCCGCTCCACCCGCACCGCTCCGTTGTCGGAAACCGAGGCTCCATCCGCATGCGGCGTCTTGCCGCCGAAGGGCTGCCCGCTGCCCGAGTTGGCCCGCGCCAGCACGTTGTTCGGCGAGAAGAAGTCGGCGAGGCCGCGCCGCTGCTCCTCCGAGGTGGCGTTGAGCAGCCACATCAGCAGGAAGAAGGCCATCATCGCCGTGACGAAATCGGCGTAGGCGACCTTCCAGGCGCCGCCATGATGGCCGTGCTCGCCCGCCTCCTCCTTGCGGATGACGATGGTGACGCCGTCCTTCCTGCCCTTGCCCGCCATGCCTGCCGCTCCGATGTCGGCACTCTCCCCGCTTCCCCTTAATTTCCGCCTAAGCCCAGCCCGCAGGCACTCTGCCCCCTCCCTGGGCAGCGCCCGCCCCGCCGGTGTCCCGCGCCGCCCCGCCCCTTTGGCGCGCCCCTTGCATCACCCGGGGGGACGACCGGGAGACCACCACCGATGCCCCTCGGCACCGAGACCCCGCCCGCCGCCACGAGGCTGCGCGCATGATCCTCTACCTGGCTCGCCGCATCCTCTACGCGGTCCCCATCGCGCTCGCCGTCGGCTTCGTCTGCTTCATGTTGGTGCAGATCGCCCCCGGCGACCCGATCAACGCCATCGTGCCGCCCGACGCGCCGGCCGATGTGGTCGAGCAGGTCCGCCGCGACTACGGCCTCGACAAGCCGCTCCCCGTCCAGTTCGGCCTCTGGCTTTCGAAGGTCGTGGTCGGCGACCTCGGCCGCTCGCTCGCCACCGGCCGCCCGGTCTGGGCCGATCTCCGCAGCGCCATCGGCAACACGCTGATGCTCGCCATCTGCGCCTCCGGCCTCGGCTTCGTCCTCGGCTGCATCCTGGGCGGCCTCGCCGGCACCTTCCGCGGCTCGGCGATCGACCGCGGCGCCACCGGCCTCGCCGTCGCCGGCGTCTCGGTGCCCCATTACTGGCTGGGGATGGTGATGGTCGTCATCTTCTCCGTGCAGCTCAACTGGCTGCCGGCGATGGGCGCCGGCCCCGGCGGCTCCTCCGACTGGGGCTGGGACTGGGACCACATCAGACACCTGGTCCTGCCGACCATCACCCTCTCCGTCATCCCGATGGGCATCGTCACGCGCACCGTGCGCGGCATCGTCGCCGAGATCATGAACCAGGAATTCATCACCGCGCTGCGCGGCAAGGGGCTGACGCGGCTCGGCATCTTTCGCCACGTCGTCAAGAATGCAGCACCCAATGCGCTCGCGGTGATGGGCCTGCAGCTCGGCTACCTGATGGGCGGCTCCATCCTGGTCGAGACCGTCTTCTCCTGGCCGGGAACGGGCCTGTTGCTGAACAGCGCCATCTTCCAGCGCGACCTGCCGGTGCTCCAGGGCACGATCCTGGTGCTGGCGATGTTCTTCGTCGCCCTCAACCTGCTGGTCGACTTGGTCCAGACCGCCCTCGACCCCCGCATCAAGCGCGCCTGAGGAGGGCCTGGAGATGAGCACAGCCACCACCCCGACGGCCGCCGAGGCCGAGCTTGCTATCCAGCGGAAGCAGGCACCCGTCCGCTCACAGGGCTACTGGGCCGGCGTCTTCAGGCGCGTCCGGCGGGACCCGGTGACGATCGCCTGCGCCGCCATCCTGCTGCTGATGCTGCTGGCGATCGTCTTCGCCCCGCTGCTCGCCCCGCACGACCCCTACCAGGGCAGCATGATCCGCCGCCTGCGGGGCATCGGCACGCCGAACTACCCGCTCGGCACCGACGAGCTGGGGCGCGACATCGTGACCCGCCTGCTCTACGGCGGCCGCCTTTCCTGGTTCATGGGGATCGTGCCCGTGGCGCTTGCCTTCGTCATCGGCACCACACTCGGCGTCACGGCCGGCTTCGTCGGCGGCCGCGTGAACATGGCGATCATGCGCGTCACCGACGTGTTCTACGCCTTCCCCTCGGTGCTGCTGGCCGTGGCCATCTCGGGGGCGCTCGGCGCCGGCATCTTCAACGCCATCCTCTCGCTGACGCTGGTCTTCGTGCCCCAGATCATCCGCGTGGCGGAAAGCGTGACCCAGGGCGTCCGCAACCTCGACTTCGTCGAAGCCGCGCGGGCCTCCGGCGCCTCCGGCTTCACCATCGTCCGCGTGCATGTACTCGGCAACGTACTAGGCCCGATCTTCGTCTATGCGACCGGGCTGATCAGCGTCTGCATGATCCTCTCCTCCGGCCTCAGCTTCCTCGGCCTCGGCACCAAGCCGCCCGAGCCGGAATGGGGCCTCATGCTGAACACGCTGCGCACCGCCATCTACGTCCAGCCCTGGGTCGCGGTGCTGCCCGGCGCCTGCATCTTCGTCACCTCCATCTGCTTCAACCTGCTGAGCGACGGGCTGCGCCAGGCGATGGACGTCAAGGGCTGACCCGGCAGGCCCGGGGGCTCCCCGGCCGCGCCGAGGTTGACGCGGCGGGCCGCCCGTCCGACCCTTCCTGCAAGCCGGGAGGGAAGGCCATGCGGATCACGCCGAACAATGCCGGGCTCGGCGCCCGGGTCGAGGGCATCGACCTGGCGCAGCCGCTCCCGCCTGCCGGCCACCGGACCATCCTGCGGGCGCTCGGCCAGTACGGTGTGCTCTGCTTCCCGGGCCAGGACCTCGACGCGCCCCGGCTTGCAGCCTTCGGCAGCCGCTTCGGCGACCTCGAAGTGAACGTCGCCAACCTGTTCCATGCCCCCGGCCATCCCGAGGTCATGATCCTCTCGAACGAGAGGGATGCCGAGGGCAGGCCGCTCGGGCTGAACGATGCCGGCCAGGGCTGGCACACCGACATGTCCTATTCGACCGAGATCGCGCTGGCCAATGTGCTGCACGCCAAGCGCGTGCCCGTGCGCGACGGCCGGCCGCTCGGCAGCACGCAGTTCCGCAACATGCATGCCGCCTATGACGACCTGCCGGCCGAGGTGGTGGAGCGCCTCGAGGGCCGCGTCGCCATCCATGACTTCAGCAAGTTCTGGGACATGATGCGCCAGCGCCCCGGCAGCATCCGCGGCCCGCTCACCCCGGCGCAGCGGGCGAAGAAGCCGCCCGTGCCGCAGCCGGTCTTCCGCATCCACCCGATCACCGGCCGCCGCGTGCTCTACTGCAACCCCGGCTATGCCATGCATATCGAGGGGCTGGAGCGGGGCGAGAGCGACGCCCTGCTGGAATACCTGTTCCGCCACCAGTCGCAGCCGAAATACCTCTACGGCCATGCCTGGGCGCCGGGCGACCTGCTCATCTGGGACAATATCGGCACCACCCACAACGCCGTCGCCGACTATGCCGCGGACGAGCCGCGCTTCATCCTCCGGGTGCAGGTGATGGCGACGCTCGACTACGCCGCCCTGGCCGCCTGAGATGCGCCTGGCAAGCTTCGAGGCCGATGGCGCGGGGCTGATCGGCGCCGTGCTCGGGGATGCGGTGGTGCCCCTGCAGCCCGCGCTCGATGCCGCCCGCGCCGCCGCCGGCCAGGCGCCGGAGCGGCTGCCCGGGACGATGCTCGGCCTGCTCGCGGCGGGCGAGGCGGCGCTGGTCGCCGCCGGCCGGGCGCTCGCCTTCGCGGCCCGGCCGGAGAACGCCGCATTGCGCCGGCCGCTGGCATCGGTCGCGCTCCGCGCCCCGCTGCTGCCCGGCAAGGTCATCGGCGTCGGCCGCAACTACGCCGGGCATGCGAAGGAGGTCGGCGGCCCCGCCCTTGCCGCGCCGCGGCTCTTCCTGAAGCCCACCTCCTCGGTCTGCGGCCCAGGCGCCGTGGTGGGCATCCCGCCCGCCGTCACCAAGCCAGACTGGGAGGTGGAGCTCGGCGTCGTCATCGGCCGCGCCGCCTGGCAGGTCGGCGAGGGCACGGCGCTCGACCATGTCGCCGGGTACACCGTGCTGAACGACCTCTCAGCCCGCGAATTCCAGTTCGACCAGCCGCTGCCGATGACCAGCTTCGCCAAGGGGCTGGACGGCTTCTGCCCGCTTGGCCCCTGGCTTGTCACCGCCGAGGAGGTGGGCGAGCCCTGGCAGCTCGGCCTGCGCTGCTGGCTGAACGACGAGCTGGTGCAGGAGGGCAATACGCGGGACCTGATCTTCAGCGTCGCCGCGCTCATTGCCCATGTCTCGCGCTTCATGGCGCTGCAGCCGGGCGACGTGATCGCCACCGGCACGCCCGCCGGCTCGGGGCATTTCCGCTCGCCGCCGCGCTACCTCCGCCCGGGCGACCGGATGCGGCTGGAGGTCGAGCGGGTCGGCGTGCTGGAGCATGGCATCGGCTAGGCCAAGGGCCGGGGAGGACGGGCGGCAATGAAAGCATGGATCGCGGCCGCGCTGGCGGCGCTTGCCATCGGCGCGGCCCAGGCCCAGCCGAGGGCGCCGGGCACCGACTACCCCAGCCGTCCGGTGCGGGTCATCGTCGCGCTGGCCCCGGGCGGCAATGCCGACCTCAATGCGCGCCTGGTCGCGGGCCAGCTCGGCGCGCAGCTCGGCCAGCAATTCCTGGTGGAGAACCGCCCCTCCGGCGGCGGCACCGTGGCGGCCGAGGCCGTCGCCGCCTCGCCGCCCGACGGCTACACGCTGCTGGTCGGGGCGCTCGGCTCGCACGCGCTGAACATCGGCCTCTACGGCGAGCGCCTCAAGGTCCATCCGCTGACCGGCCTCGACCACATCACGATCTCCAGCCATTCGGCGATCGCAGTCGCCGTGCATCCCGCCCTGCCGGTGCGGACGCTGGCGGAATTCGCCGCCCTGCTGAAGGCCAACCCGGGCCGGTACGACTACGGCTCCTCCGGCAACGGCACCACCGGGCATATCGCCGGCGCCATGCTGCTGCAGCTGCTCGGCGTGCAGGCGCAGCACGTGCCCTATCGCGGCTCGGCCGCCGCCTTCGCCGACCTCGCCGCCGGGCGGACCGCCTTCCAGGCCGACACCATCTCCTTCCTCGCCGAGCCGCTGAAGGCCGGCACCGTGCGCGGCCTCGTCATCGCCACCCCCGAGCGCTCCCCGCTCGCCCCCGGCCTGCCGACCAGCGCCGAGGCCGGCCTCGGCGCCTACCAGGCGACCACCTGGACACCCTGGTCGACGACCCTCGGCACCCCGGCGGCGAACCGGCAGTTCCTGTACGAGCAGGTCGCCCAGGCGCTGCGCGAGCCCACCGTGCGGGACCGGTTGGTCGGCCTCGGCAACACCATCCCGGAGGGAATGACGCCGGAGCGAACCCGCGCCTTCATCGCCTCCGAGATCGACCGCTGGGTGCCGATCGTCCGCGCGACCGGCGCCAGGGTCGATTGAGCGGGTCGGTCAAGCGCGGCCCGCGCCATCCTGGCGGGGGAACACCCGTGCCGCGACGACCGTGACCCGGCATGCCTCCCCCCGCTGCGGCACCCAGCCGGGGGAGGGCACCGCCTCGAGCAGCACCTCCCCGGCCTCGACCGTCAGCCGCACCCCGCGCCCATCCCGCCGCGCCGCCGCGACCCTCGCCTCGCCCGCCCCCGGCTCCGCCAGCAGGTCGACCGGGCGGAGGAAGGCGATACCCTTCCCCTCCGCCACCCCCTCGACGGCGACCGGCGGCAGCGCCGCGAACCAGGCCTGCCCCCCGCGCACCTCGCACTCCACGGGCACCGCATCGCCGAGGAAGCCCGCCACCCCGGCATCCGCCGGCGCCGCCAGCAGCGCCTCCGGCGTGTCGAACTGCACGACGCGCCCGTCGCGCATCACCGCCACCCGGTCGGCGAGCTCAAGCGCCTCGTCCTGGTCATGGGTGACGAAGAGGCTCGTCAGGCCCAGCCGGTCGTGCAGCCCGCGCAGCCAGTGCCGCAGCTCCTTGCGCACCTTGGCATCCAGCGCGCCGAAGGGTTCGTCGAGCAGCAGAACGCGCGGCTCGATGGCCAGCGCCCGGGCGAGGGCCACCCGCTGCCGCTGCCCGCCCGAAAGCTGGTCCGGGTAGCGCCCGCCCATCCCCGGCAGCCGCACGAGCGCCAGCAGCTCCTCCACCCGCCGCCCGATCTCGGCGCGCCCTGGCCGCAGCCGACGCGGCTTGATCCTGAGCCCGAAGGCGATGTTCTCGAACACCGTCATGTGCCGGAACAGCGCGTAGTTCTGGAAGACGAAGCCGATCCCCCGCTCCCGCGCCGGGACCTGCGCCATGTCCCGCCCGTCGATCCGCACCTGCCCGGCATCCGGGAATTCGAGCCCGGCCAAGCTCCGCAGCAGCGTCGTCTTCCCGCTCCCCGAGGCCCCAAGCAGCGCGACGAACTCGCCCGGCCGCAGGGCGAGCTCGACCCCATCCAGCGCCGCTACCCCGCCGTAGCGCAGATGCAAGCCCGTGACCTCGATCACTCCGCCCGCTCCAGCACCGCCTTGGCGGCGAGCGTCACCAGCGCCAGCAGCGCCAGCAGGCCGGCCACCGCGAAGGCCGCGACGAACTGGTACTCGTTGTAGAGGATCTCGACATGCAGCGGCATGGTGTTGGTCTCCCCCCTCACATGGCCGGAGACGACCGACACCGCCCCGAACTCCCCCATCGCCCGCGCATTGCACAGCAGCACCCCGGACAGCAGGGCCCAGCGGATGTTCGGCAGCGTCACATGCCGGAACATCTGCCACCCGTTCGCGCCGAGCGTCGCCGCCGCCTCCTCCTCCGTCCGCCCCTGGTCCTGCATCAGCGGGATCAGCGTCCGCGCCACGAAGGGGAAGGTGACGAAGATGGTCGCCAGCACCAGCCCCGGCAGGGCGAAGACCACCTGCACGCCCCGCTCCTCGAGCCAGGGCCCGAGCCAGCCCTGCGCCCCGAAGACCAGCACGTAGACGAGCCCCGAGATCACCGGCGAGACCGAGAAGGGCAGCTCGATCAGCACCGTCAGCACCCGCTTGCCGGGGAAGTCGAATTTGGCGATCGCCCAGGCCGCCGCCACGCCGCCTACCAGGTTGACCGGCACCGCGATCGCCGCGACCAGCAGGGTGAGCCGCACCGCCGCCAGCGCATCCGGATCGCCGAGCGCAGCGACGGCCGGCCCCACCCCTCGCCGCAGCGCCTCGGCGAAGACCGCGACCAGCGGCAGCAGCAGGAACATACCAAGCAGCACCACCGCCAGCAGGCACAGCGCCCAGCGCAGCCAGGCCGGGTCCTCGGTCGGCCGGCGCGGCCGCGCGACGCCCGGGCGCCCGGGAGCGGAGGCGCTCACGCCATCCCCCGCCGCAGCCGCCGCTGCATCGCCGCGAAGACCAGCAGGCAGGCGAAGGACAGCAGCAGCATGGCGAGCCCGAGCGCCGCCGCCCCGGCATAGTCGTACTGCTCGAGCCGGGCGACGATCAGCAGCGGCGCGATCTCGCTCTCCATCGGCCGGTTGCCGGCGATGAAGATCACGCTGCCATACTCCCCGACGGCCCGGGCGAAGGCGAGCGCCACGCCGGAGACCAGCGCCGGCCCCAGCGCCGGCAGAACCACGCGTCGCCAGGCCTGCCAGCGCGTCGCACCGAGCACGGCCGCGGCTTCCTCCGCCTCCGGCCCCAGGTCGCGCAGCACCGGCTCCACCATCCGCACGACGAATGGCAGGCCGACGAAGGCCAGCGCCACCGCGACGCCGACCGGGGTGAAGGCCACCGTCACCCCCATCGCCGCCAGCGGCGCCCCGAGCCAGCCATTCGGCGCATAGAGCGCGGTGAGCGCCAGCCCGGCCACCGCCGTCGGCAGGGCGAAGGGCAGGTCGATCGCCGCATCCAGCACCCGTCGCCCGGGGAAGCGGTACCGCACAACCACCCAGGCGACGAGCAGCCCGAGCGGCAGGTCGACCAGCGCCGCCACCAGCGCCGCCCCGAAGGAGAGCCTGAGCGCCGCCAGCACCCGCGGCTCGGTGACGCTCGCCCAGACGCCGGCGAGTCCCAGCTCCCAGGGCCGCAGCACCAGCGCCGACAGCGGCACCAGCACGATCAGCCCCAGCCACAGCCAGGTCACGCCGAGGGCGAGGCCGAAGCCCGGCAGCGCTGCCCGCCGCCTCATCGCCCCGGCTGGTACAGCCGGTCGAAGCTGCCCCCATCGGCGAAATGCGCCCGCTGCGCCTCCGCCCATCCACCAAACTCGGCATCCACCGTCACCAGCGGCAGGTCGGGGAAGGTTGCCCGCGCCGCCGCCAGCGCCGCCCTGTCGCGCGGCCGGTAATGGTGCCGCGCCGCCAGCGCCTGCGCCTCGGCCGAGTAGAGATGCTGGAGATAGGCCTCCGCCACCGCCCGCGTCCCGCGCCGCTCCACATTGCGGTCGACCACGGCGACCGGCGGCTCGGCGAGGATGGAGAGGCTCGGCACCACGATCTCGAACCCTCCCTCGCCGAATTCGGCGAAGGCGAGATGCGCCTCGTTCTCCCAGGCGAGCAGCACGTCGCCCTGCGCCCGCTGCACGAAGCTGGTCGTCGACCCGCGCGCGCCCGTATCCAGCACCGGCACGTTGCGCAGCAGCCGCCCGAGGAACTCCGCCGCCCCCGCATCGCCACCCGCCTGCCGGCGCGCCCAGGCCCAGGCCGCGAGGTAATTCCACCGTGCCCCGCCGGAGGTCTTCGGGTTGGGCGTGACCACCCCGACCCCGGGCTTCACCAGGTCGCCCCAGTCGCGGATCGCCTTGGGGTTCCCCTTCCGGACGAGGAAGAGGATGGTGCTGGTATAGGGCGCGCTGTTCTCCGGCAGCCGCTTCTGCCAGTCCCGCCCGATCAGCCCCCGCGCGGCGATCTCGTCGATGTCGTAGGCGAGGGCGAGGGTGACGACATCCGCCGCCAGCCCGTCGATCACCGCCCGCGCCTGCCGGCCCGACCCGCCATGCGAGGTATTGACCCGCACGGCCTCGCGGGACTTCCCCCGCCAGTGTTCGACGAAGGCGGCATTGTAGGCGCGGTAGAACTCCCGCGTCGGGTCGTAGCTGACATTCAGCAGGGGTCCGGAGGCCTGCGCCGCGGCGGGGCGGGCCGATCCGGGCGCGGCCAGGGCCAGGGAGAGGCCCGGCAGCGCCCGGCGGGCGAGGGGGTGGGACATGGCGGCCTCCGGTTCCTCTCGGATGACGGCCAAGGATTAACAGTCTCTGATCGGATAATTCAACCGGCTTCCGTCGGGTTGAACGTTGCATCGTGACGGAATCATCCTTGCGTCCCGTCGTGCGATGCCCATAATGTATATCATGAATCGTGGATAATCGCCATGCCCGATATCGGATCGCACGAAGCACAGCGGGGCGTGGGGCCGGGGCACGGGCGAATGCGCTGTCGAGGCTGACGCGCACCCCCTCCCTTCCGCCCCCTTTGCCCGGATCCACGCCGCCATGCAGATCAACCCGCTCCTCCCTGGCTTCGCCGCGGAGGTTACCGGCCTCGACCTCGCCGTCCCGCCCAACGCCCTGGCCTTCGAGGTGCTGCACGATGCCTTCCTCGAGCATGCCGTGCTGCTCTTCCGCGGCCAGCGCCTGAGCCCCGCGGCGCAGTCCGCCTTCGCCGCCGGCCTCGCCGCGGTGGAGGCGCCGCTCCTCGACCGCCGCAGCATGCTGCTGCCGCCCGCGCTCCGCATCGTCGCCGGCATCCCCGAGGGCGAAGCCCCTCCGGGCGCCGCCTGGCATGCCGACCACACGCATGACGCGGAGCCGAGCCTCGCCTGCCTGGCCCATGCGGATGCTCGATCCTCTGGCGCCGAGGCGACGGAGATCGCCTTCGCCGACCAGCGCGCCGCGCTCGCGCTCCTGCCGCCCGGCCTCCGCCGCCGCGCCGAGGAGCTCCGCGCGGAGCATGCCCATCACGGGCGCCTGGCCGAGCACCCCGTCATCCGCAGCCATCCGGTGACGGGGGAGGGGGCGCTCTTCGTCAACCCGGCCTTCACCCGGCGCATCCTGAACCTGCCGGCCGGCGAGAGCGACCGGCTGCTCGCCGCCCTCTTCGCCGCCGCGACCGCGCCCTCCGTCACCTGGCGCCATGGCTGGCAGCCGGGCGACCTGATCCTGTGGGACAACCGGGCGGTGCTCCACACCGGCGCCCCAGCCGCGGCGCTGCAGCGCGTCCGCATCGAAGGCGACCGTCCCTTGGGCCTCGGCGCCCTGGAGATGCCCTGGGTCATCGCTGGCTGACTGCCTGGTGTCCGGCGCTGCTCGCGCAACAGGTCGCCCTGCAACCCGGACCGGTCCAGGCCGGGTTCCGGCCTGGCGGATGGGGTTTGGGGAAGGCAGGGCCTTCCCCGACGCTAGCCTGCGAGCCGCGCCCGGATCTCGTCCGGCATCTCCACCGCCCTGAGCCCCTGCCCCTCGTCCCTTCCCCAGATGCGCGTCTGCTCGCCCTCGGCGACCAGCGTCCCGTCGTCGAGGAGGAAGCGATGCGCCAGCCGGAAGGACCGCCCGCCGGAGAAGGCCGGCGGCGCGATCCTGTGTTCCAGCATGTCGCCGAAGCGTGCCGGCGCGCGGAAAGCGCAGCGCAGGTCGACCAGGGGCGAGCCGCGGAAATGCGGGTCCGCCTCGGCGAGCGCGCGGAAATCCACGCCGCGCGCCCGCGTCATGTCGGTGAAGCCCTCATCCATCCAGCGGATGAAATTGGCATGGAAGACGATCCGCGCCGGATCGCAATCATTCCAATGAACGAGGAAGCGGCGGGCGAAATCGCTCACCCGACCTCCACCAGCACCGCCATGCCCTGCCCGCCGCCCGCGCAGGCGCCGGCGATGCCGCGCTTCAGCCCGCGCCGCTTCAGCTCCATCGCCAGCGACAGCACGCAGCGCACGCCGGTCGCCGCCAGTGGATGGCCGAAGGCGATCGCCCCGCCATTCACGTTGAACCGGTCATGCGACACGCCGAGCGCGCGCCGGACGGCCTCCGCCTGCGCACCGAAGGCCTCGTTGATCTCGAACAGGTCGATCTCCTCGATGCCGAGCCCGAGCTTCCGCATCAGCGCGATGGCGGCCGGCACCGGGCCGATGCCCATCACCTCCGCCGGCACCCCCGCCGCCGCGGCGGCGACCACGCGCCCGAGCGGCACCGCCCCGCCTTCCGCCGCCACCTTGCCGGTGGTGACGACCACGGCCGCCGCGCCATCGACGATGGCGCTGCTGTTGCCCCCCGTCTGCACCCCGCCGAAGACCGGGGAGAGCTTCGCCAGCACCTCGATTGGCGTCGGCCGGATATGGCTGTCGGCCGAGACGGCATCGACCTTGCGCGGCAGCTTCAGCCGCCGCGGCTTCAGCCCCGGCCCCTCGAAGACGGCCTCGGCGATGGGCGCGATCTCCTCGCCGAGCCGCCCCGCCGCCTGCGCCTCGAGCGCCCGGGCGAAGCTCGCCGCCGCATAGGCATCCGTCTCCGCACGGTTGATGCCGTGCAGCCGCGCCAGGGTCTCCGCCGTCCCGCCCATCGCGGTCGAGCAGCCGGTGTCGTAGAGCGCCTCCCAGAGGAAGTCCTTGAACTCCACCTGCCCGAGCGCGAAGCCGCCGCGCGAGGTATAGCTGGCGACCGGCGACCGGCTCATGCTCTCCGTCCCAACGGCGAGCGCCACATCGACCTGGCCCAGGCTCGTCGCCCGCGCCGCCTGCGCGATCGCCTCGAAGCCGGTGGTGCAGAGGCGATGCACCGCATGCGCCGGCCGGTCATCCGTCATGCCGGCATAGAGGCCGATATGGCGGGCGAAGAAGAGCGCATCGAAGCTCGCCTGGGTGCAGTTGCCGGCGACGGTGGTGCCGATCCGCTTCGGGTCGATCCCGGCCCGCGCCACCGCCGCCCGCGCCGCATGGATGCCAAGGTCGGTCGGCGAGATGGCGGCCAGCGCCCCGTTGAGGTCGGTGAAGGGGGTGCGCGCCCCGCCCGCCAGCACGGCATCGGCGAAGGTCTCGACCATGGCGCCGGCGGCGTAGCGGCTCCAGTCCGGAGCCTCGGAGACGGAAACGGGAGCGTTCATGGCATCGGTCCTCCGGATCATTGTCGTCGGGCGGCACCATCGCATGGGCAACCCGGCACCAGGAACCGCCCCCACCGCCGGCATTCCATGCTTGCAGCGGCGTTCGCATGCAGGATAGTGCAGGAAACCGACCCTGGGGAAGCGATATCCTTTCGGTCCATAACAATCCGGGAGGACGGAGATGGACGCAAGCGGCAATGCGGTAAGCTGGTTCCTCGACCGCCACCTGGCCGAGGGGCGGGGCGGCGCCACCGCCTTCACCGACCCCGCGCGCAGCCTGACCTATGCCGCCCTCGCCGAGGCCAGCGCCCGCTTCGCGGGCAGCCTCCGGGCCGCCGGCGTGGCCCGTGAGAGCCGGCTGCTGATGCTGATGCCGGACACGGTCGATTTCCCGGTCGTCTTCTGGGGCGCGCTGCGGGCCGGCATCGTCCCGGTGCCGGTCAATACCCTGCTGCCGCCGGAGCAGCTCGCCTACATGCTCGCCGACAGCCGCGCCGCGGCCGTCTGCGCCGCGGCGTCGATGCTGCCCGCGCTCGCCCCGGCGCTGGCCGCGACGCCGCCGCGCCTGCTGCTGGTGGCGGGGGAGGAGGACCTGCCGCCCGGCGCACTGAGCCTCGAGGGCTTCCTCGCCGAGGGCCAGCCGCTCGCCCAGCCGGTGCCGGCCAGCCCGGACGAGGTCGCCTTCTGGCTCTACTCCTCCGGCTCGACCGGCGCGCCGAAGGGGGTGAAGCATGTCCATGCCAGCCTCCGCGCCACGGCCGAGACCTATGGCGCCCAGGTCCTCGGCATCCGCCCGGACGACCTGGTCTACTCCGCCGCCAAGCTCTTCTTCGCCTATGGGCTCGGCAATGCGATGACCTTCCCCATGGCGGTCGGCGCCGCCAGCCTCCTCCTCCCGGACCGCCCGACCCCCGCCGCCGTGCTCGATGTCATGGGCCGCCACAGCCCAAGCATCTTCTGCGGCGTGCCGACCCTTTACGCGGCGCTGCTGGCCCAGGGCGAGCTCGGCCGCGGCGCCGGCTCCGACCGGCTGCGCCGCTGCATCTCGGCCGGCGAGGCGCTGCCGGAGCAGATCGGCCTCCGCTGGCGCGAGCAGACCGGCTGCGACATCCTCGACGGCATCGGCTCCACCGAGATGCTCCACATCTTCGTCAGCAACCGGCCGGAGGCGATCCGCTACGGCACCACCGGCCTCGCCGTGCCCGGCTACGACCTCCGCATCGTGGATGAGGCCGGGCGCGAGGTGGCGGATGGCGAGATCGGCGAGCTGCTGGTCCGCGGCCCCTCGGCGGCCGAGGGCTACTGGAACCAGCGTGCCAAGACGCGCCGCACCTTCGAGGGCGAGTGGACCCGCACCGGCGACCAGTACGTCCGTGAGGCGGATGGCTTCTACCGCTACCAGGGCCGCGCCGACGACATGTTCAAGGTGAGCGGCATCTGGGTGTCGCCCTTCGCGGTGGAGGCGGCGCTGATGACCCACCCCGCGGTGCAGGAGGCCGCCGTCATCGGCGAGGAGGATGCCGATGGCTTGGTGAAGCCCAAGGCCTTCGTCGTGCTGAAGCCGGACGCCGCCGAGGACAACCTGTTCGACGCGCTGCGCGACACCGCCAAGTCCCGCGCCGGCCCCTGGGCCTATCCGCGCTGGGTGGAGGTGCTGGAGGAGCTGCCCAAGACCGCGACCGGCAAGATCCAGCGCTTCAAGCTGCGCGCGTCATGAGGATCGAGCTCGCCGAGGGCGCGCTGGAAGCCGCCTGGTGGGGGAAGGGGCCCGAGGCGGCGCCGACCATCCTGCTGCTGCATGAGGGGCTCGGCAGCCTCTCCCTCTGGCGCGACTTTCCGGAGCGGCTGGCGGCCGCGACCGGCTGCGGCGTCATGGCCTTTTCCCGCTTCGGCTATGGCCAGTCGGACGGCATCGCCCTGCCGCGCCCGCTGGATGCCATGCAGCGCGAGGGGCGGGAGGTGCTGCCGCGCGTGCTGGACGCCGCCGGCATCCGCCGCTGCATCCTGCTCGGCCATTCCGATGGCGGCTCCATCGCCGTCATCCATGCCGGCTCGCACCAGGACCAGCGGGTGAGGGGCCTCGTGCTGCTCGCCCCGCATGTCTTCGTGGAGGACTCCGCACTGCCGGCCATCCGCGCCGCCCGCCAGCGCTGGGAGGAGGGCGACCTGCGCGCCCGCCTCGCCCGCCACCACCGCGACCCGGAGGCGGCCTTCCTCGGCTGGAACGACACCTGGCTGCATCCGGACTTCCCGCGCGTCTTCGACCTGCAGCCAGATGTCGCCCATATCCGCGTGCCCATCCTGGTGGTCCAGGGCGAGGCGGACCCCTACGGCACGCCGGAGCAGGTCCAGGCCATCGAGCGGGAGGCCTATTGCCCGGTGGAGGCGCTGCTGCTCCCCGGCATCGGCCACGCGCCCCATCAGAAGGCGCCGGAGGCGGTGCTCGCCGCCGTGCAGGACTTCACCGCGCGGCTCTTCGGCGCGCATGAGGCATTATAATGCATATGCCCTTGCTTAATGTCCGATGTGTGCATTATATAGCAGCCATAAGCCCCGAGGGAGAGGCGCGTCCATGATCGATTTCCAGACCGATCCGAGCCGCTACCGCCATTGGCGGCTGCAATTCGACGGCCCCATCGCCCAGCTCGTCATGGATGTGGACCCGGCGGGCGGCCTCTTCGAGGGCTATGAGCTGAAGCTCAACTCCTACGACCTCGGCGTCGACATCGAGCTGGCGGACGCCGTGCAGCGCCTGCGCTTCGAGCACCCGGAGGTGGGCGCCGTCGTCATCCGCTCGGGCAAGGAGAACGTCTTCTGCGCCGGCGCCAATATCCGCATGCTCGGCAAGTCGAGCCACGGCCACAAGGTCGGCTTCTGCAAATTCACCAACGAGACCCGCTGCGCCATCGAGGATGCCAGCGAGAACTCCGGCCAGCGCTACCTCGCCGCCATCAACGGCACCGCGGCGGGCGGCGGCTATGAGCTGGCCGTCGCCACCGACCATATCCTGCTGATCGACGACCGCCGCTCCACCGTCTCCCTGCCGGAGACGCCGCTGCTCGCCGTCCTTCCCGGCACCGGCGGGCTGACGCGCGTCACCGACAAGCGCAAGGTTCGCCGCGACCTGGCCGATGTCTTCTGCTCCACCGAGGAGGGGGTGCGCGGCAAGCGCGCCGTCGAGTGGCGGCTGGTGGACGAGGTCGTGCCGCCCTCCGCCTGGGAAGGCCGCGTGATGCAGCGCGCCGCCGAGATCGCCGCGCGCTCCGACCGGCCGCGGGAGGCGCGCGGCGTCGCCCTCACCCCGCTCGAGCGGCGGATCGAGGCGGATGCGCTGCGCTACGGCTTCGTCTCCGTCGCCATCGACCGGGCGAAGCGCCAGGCCGTCCTCACCGTCACCGCGCCGCAGGGCCCGCCGCCCGAGGCGCTGGAGGCCGCGAAGACCGCCGGCTTCTGGCCGCTGCAGATGGCGCGCGAGCTGGACGACGCCATGCTGCATCTCCGCCTGAACGAGCCGGAGATCGGCCTCTGGGTGCTGCGGACGGAGGGCGATTCCGCCCATGTCCTGGCGCATGACGCCTTCCTCGAGGCGCACAAGGCCGACTGGTTCGTCCGCGAGGTCCGGCTGAGCCTGAAGCGCGTGCTGAAGCGCCTCGACATGACCTCGCGCAGCCTCGTCGCGCTGATCGAGCCCGGCAGCTGCTTCGCCGGCACGCTGGCCGAGCTCGCCTTCGCCGCCGACCGCAGCGTGATGCGCCATGGCGCGGCGCTCGCCCTTTCGCCGCTCAACCACGGCGCCTATCCCATGGCCAACGGCCTGACCCGGCTGGAGGCGCGCTTCTACGGCGAGCCCGCCAGCCTCGACGCCGCCCGCGCCCGGCCCGGCGCGATCGAGGCGGAGGATGCGGAGGCGATGGGCCTCGTCACCTTCGCCTATGACGAGGTGGACTGGGAGGACGAGGTCCGCATCATGCTGGAGGAGCGCACCAGCTTCTCGCCCGATGCGCTGACGGGGATGGAGGCCAATCTCCGCTTCGTCGGGCCGGAGACGATGGAGACCCGGATCTTCGGCCGGCTGACGGCCTGGCAGAACTGGATCTTCCAGCGCCCCAACTCGGTCGGCGAGCAAGGCGCGCTGAAGCTCTACGGCAGCGGCGTTCAGCCGAGCTTCGACCGGAACCGCGTATAGATCCGAGGAGACGAGACATGCCCGACGGAATGAACGTCGATTATGACGGCCTGATCCCGAACAATGTCGGCCTGGCCGAGGACGCGCGGGTGAAGAAGGCGCTGGAGACCTGGCACCCCGGCTATATCGACTGGTGGAAGGACATGGGCCCCGAGGGCTTCCAGGAGGCGCTGGTCTATCTCCGCACCGCCGTCAGCGTCGACCCGAAGGGCTGGGCGCGCTTCGACTACGTGAAGATGCCCGAGTACAAGTGGGGCATCCTGCTGGCGCCGAAGGTCGAGAACCGCCTCATCGGCTTCGGCCAGCACAAGGGCGAGCCCGCCTGGCAGGAGATCCCCGGCGAGTACCGCGGCATGCTGCGCCGGTTGATGGTGATCCAGGGCGATACCGAGCCCGCCTCGGTCGAGCAGCAGCGCCATCTCGGCAAGACCGCGCCCTCGCTCTACGACCTGCGCAACCTCTTCCAGGTCAATGTGGAGGAGGGCCGGCATCTCTGGGCCATGGTCTACCTGCTGCAGAAATACCTCGGCAAGGACGGGCGCGAGGAGGCTGAGGAGCTGCTGAACCGCCGTTCCGGCAATGCCGACAGCCCGCGCATGCTGGGCGCCTTCAACGAGGCAACGCCGGACTGGGTGAGCTTCTTCATGTTCACCTTCTTCACCGACCGCGACGGCAAGATGCAGCTCGAGGCGCTGGCGCAGTCGGGCTTCGACCCGCTGAGCCGCACCTGCCGCTTCATGCTGACCGAGGAGGCGCACCACATGTTCGTCGGCGAGACCGGCGTTCAGCGCATCATCGAGCGGACCTGCGAGGCGATGAAGGCGGCCGGCATCAGCGACCCGACGGATGTGGAGCGCATCCGCGCGCTCGGCGTCGTCGACCTGCCGACGCTCCAGCGCAAGATGAACCTGCATTTCTCGCTGACCCTCGACCTCTTCGGCAACGAGGTCTCGACCAATGCGGCCAATGCCTACAATGCCGGGATGAAGGGCCGCTACCGCGAGGACAAGATCGAGGACGACCACCGCCTGCTCGACGCCACCTACCCCGTGCTCCGCTGCATCGACGGGCAGATTGCTCAGGAGGCGGTGCCGGCGCTCTCAGCGCTCAACATGCGACTGCGCGACGACTACGTGCAGGATTGCCAGGGCGGGGTGAACCGCTGGAACAAGGCGATCGAGAAGGCCGGCATCCAGTTCCGCCTGACCCTGCCGCATGTCGCCTTCAACCGGCGCATCGGCGAGTTCTCGCGCCTCCATGCCGATCCGGAGGGGCGCGTCATCGATGCCGCGACCTTTGCCGCCAACCATGACCGCTGGCTGCCGAATGCGGACGACAACCTCTACATCACCGGGCTGATGAAGCCGGTCGATGCCGCGGGCGCCTATGCCGGCTGGATCGCGGCGCCGAAGGTCGGCATCGACAACAAGCCCGGCCATTTCGAGTATGTGAAGATCTGGAACTGACCAGCCGCCGGGCGCGGGCCGGCCCGCGCCTGGCGAGTGTGGCGGAGGAAGCAGGCATGCTGAAGCAGCACCTCATCGACCCCGAGATCTGCATCCGCTGCAACACCTGCGAGGCGACCTGCACGATCGGCGCCATCACCCATGACGACAACAACTACGTCGTGGACTCGTCGATCTGCAACGCCTGCATGGATTGCGTGGCGCCCTGCCCGACGGGCGCGATCGACAACTGGTTCCAGGTGCCGGCGGCCTTCAGCCTGGAGGAGCAATTCTCCTGGTCCGAGCTGCCGCCGCGCCCGGCCGAGGAGGCCGCGCCCGACGCCCTCGACGAGCAGGCCGAGGCGCTGATCGCCGCGGCCCATGCCGGCGCCGGCGGCAAGGCGCGCGCCCCGGCCTCGGCCAGCAAGCCGCGCGTCAACCTCTTCAACCGCGCGGCGCCGGCCATGGCGAAGGTCGTGGGCAACATCCGCGTCACGCGCGCCGAGTCCGGCTCCGACGTCCACCACATCATCCTCGACTTCGGCGCGACCGCCTTCCCGGTGCTGGAGGGCCAGAGCATCGGCGTCACCCCGCCGGGCGCGGCGGAGATGCGGCTCTACTCCATCAGCAGCGCGCGCGACGGCGAGCGGCCGAACACCAACAACCTGGCGCTGACGGTCAAGCGCGTGGAAGGCGGCCTCGCCTCCAACTACCTCTGCGACCTGCCGATCGGCGCGACGGTGCCGGTGACCGGGCCCTTCGGCGCCACCTTCCTGATGCCGGACGATTCCGACACCGACCTCGTCATGATCTGCACCGGCACCGGCGCCGCGCCCTTCCGCGGCTTCACCGAGCGGCGGCGCCGCCTGGCGCAGCAGGGCAGGGGGCGGCTGCACCTCTTCTTCGGCGCCCGCACGCCGGAGGAGCTGCCCTATTTCGGCCCGCTGCAGAAGGTGCCGGCGGCGCTGCTCGACCAGCATCTCTGCTTCAGCCGCGTGCCCGAGAAGCCGCGCGAATACGTCCAGCACCGCATGCTCGCCGAGGGGCCGGCGCTCGCGGCGTTGCTCCGCAAGCCCTCCACCCATATCTATGTCTGCGGGCTGCGCGGGCTTGAGGCCGGCGTGGAGGAGGCGCTCGAGGCGATCGGGCGCGAGCATGGCATCGACTGGCCCGGGCTGCGCGGCCAGATGCGGGAGCAGGGACGTTACCACGTTGAGACCTACTGAGGCCTTCACCCATACCCGCCGCATCACCTGGGGCGAGACCGATGCGGCGCGCATCGCCTATACCGCGCGCTTCCTCGACTTCGCCATGGAGGCGGTGGAGCGCTGGTTCCAGGACCGGCTCGGCACCGGCTGGTACGAGATGAATGTCGACGAGGGCATCGGCACGCCCTTCGTGCATGTGCAGATGGATTTCCGCAGCCCCGTCACCCCGCGCGACACGCTGGCGAGCACGGTGCGGCTGGCCCGCCTCGGCGGCTCCTCGCTGCGCTTCGCCGTGACGGGCCGCGTCGGCGAGCGGCTGGTCTACGAGGCGGAGCTGGTCTGCGCCTTCGTCGATGCCGCGCGCATGAAGCCGATCCCCGCGCCCGAGCGCTACCGCGCCGCGCTGGAGGCGGAAGCGGCGCTCGCCTGAGCCTCCAGCAGCCGCGCGATCCGGTCGAAGCGCGGGTCCGGGTCGCCGGAATGGCGGAAGGTGCCGCTGGCGCGCAGCACCGGCTCGCCATCCGCCGTCACCAGGCATTGGCCGAAGAGCATGCCGCGCGTCACCTTCAGCACCTCCGGCCGCGCCTCCACCCAGGCGCCGATGCGCGCCGGGCCGATGAAGTCCGTCGCCAGGCTGACGGTGACGAGGAACCTCCTGAGCCGCGCCACATGGTTGCAGCCGCCGGTCAGCACGATGTCGGCGAAGGCCGTCAGCATCCCGCCGTGGCAGAGCTCCATCGGGTTGCAATGCCTGAGCTCCACCCGGAAGCCGAGCAGGATGCCTTCGCCCTCCGGCTTCACCCAGAAGGGCCCGACCAGGCTGTTGAAGATCGGCAGCGCATGCTCCGGCAGGCGGAGATAGCCGGGCGGCGCTGGGCTCATGCGGCGGTATCCCTCTGCAGCCCGGCGAGCAGCGCCTCGAGGCTCGCCTCCGGCGCCTGGCCGGTCGTGTCGATGGTGAGGTCGGCCTTGGCATAGAGCGCCTCACGGCTCGAGAGGATGGCGCGGAGATCCTCCATGGCGCGGCGGTTGTCGCGCATCGGCCGGGTGTCGCCCTGCTCGACGACGCGGCGCATATGCTCCTCCGGCGAGGCGCGGAGCCAGACGGTGGTGCAGGTGTCGAGCAGGAACTCGAAGCTCCCCGCCTCCGCCACGATGCCGCCGCCGGTGGCGATCACCGCCGGCTCGCCCTCGCGCACCAGGCGCTGCAGCGCCTCCCGCTCCAGCCGGCGGAAGCCTTCCTGCCCATGGATGGCGAAGATGTCGGAGAGGTCCATGCGCCCCTCGCGCTCCACCTCCCGGTCCAGCTCGACGAAGCGGGTGCCGAGCCGCGCCGCCAGCATCCCCCCGAGCGTCGACTTGCCGGCGCCGCGCAGCCCGACGAGGGCGATCCGCTGCGCCCGGCTGTCGGCCTCCCGCCGCCCGAGATGGCGCAGCAGCAGGCCGAGCGCCTCGGCCAGCCGCGCCTCGGGCAGCTGCGCCACCACCTGCTCCAGCAGCACCCGCTCCACCGTGCGCTCCGGCCTCTCCCCGACCAGCTCCTCGACGGCGAGGCCAAGCGCGCGGGCGATGCGGCGCAGCAGCAGGATGGAGATGTTGCCGTGCCCCGCCTCGATCTGCGCGATGTAGCGCTCCGAGACATGGGAGCGGCGCGAGAGGTCCCGCCGCGTCACGCCCCGCCGCGCGCGCAGCATGCGCAGCCGGTCGCCGAGCGCGGCGAGGAAGGCGCTGTCCTCCGGTTCGGCATGGGAGCGGTCGGGCGTGGTCACGGCGGGGCGTCTTGGACCGTTTCGTTCAATCGCACAACAACCGCCGGCAGGGACACGTCCGCCAGGGCCGCCGGTCCTGACGATGGCAGGGACCGCGCCCGATTACGGCCCGGGCCCCCGGCTGGCAAGCGGGAAGCGCAAGGCCGCCGGGAAAGCAGGCGAAATGCCTGCCGTCTAGGCAATCTCGGTTTGCGGGCGGCTTGTTTCCCCGCTGCGGCTGCTTGAAGCGGGAGGGGATTCTGCCGCAGGCTCCGGTGCGAGGGGGATTCTTCGCCTGCCTGACACCACGCTCCTGCGCACCGGACAGACCAGCCGCGGCGCCATCGAGTTCATCAAGGTGACCAAGCGCTTCGGCGGCTCGGTCGCGGTGGATGCGCTCGACCTCAGGATTGCCGCCGGCACCTATTGCTGCCTGCTCGGCCCCTCCGGCTGCGGCAAGACGACAAGCCTCCGCATGCTGGCCGGCCATGAGCGGCAGAGCAGCGGCGACATCCTGCTCGACAACCACGAGGTGAGCGGCCTGCCGCCGGCCAAGCGCGGCACGGCGATGATGTTCCAGTCCTATGCCCTCTTCCCGCATCTCTCCTGCCTCGACAACGTCGCCTTCTCGCTCCGCATGCGCGGCGTGGCGAAGGCGGAGCGCCATGCCAGGGCGCGCGGGATGCTGCGCCTCGTCGAGCTGGAGGCGCTGGCGGACCGGCTGCCGGCGCAGCTCTCGGGTGGGCAGCAGCAGCGCGTGGCGCTGGCCCGCGCGCTGGTCACCAACCCCGCGGCGCTGCTGCTGGACGAGCCGCTTTCGGCGCTCGACCCCTTCCTCCGCGGCCGGGTGCGGGCGGAGCTGAAGCGCTTCCAGCGCGAACTCGGCATCACCTTCGTCCATGTCACGCACAGCCAGGACGAGGCGCTGGCGCTCGCCGACCTCGTCGTGCTGATGCGGGACGGGCGGATCGAGCAGCAGGGCACGCCCTTCGAGGTCTTCGACGCCCCGCGCACCGCCTTCGCGGCGCGCTTCATGGGCGGGCACAATGTCATCGCCCTGCCGCAGGGCCTCGCCGCGGTGCGGACGGACCGCACGCTGCTGCGGCCGCCAGGCGAGGGCGCGGTGCAGGCGGCGGTGCGCGGCGTGGAGTATACCGGCACGGGCTTCGCCGTGACGCTCGCCGGCCCGGCCGGCGAGGAGTGGCAGGCCCTGGTCGGCGAGGCGGCGCTGCGGCAGCGGCCGCTGGAGGCGGGCGAGGCGGTCGGCCTTGGCTGGGATGAGCAGGACCTCCGCCACCTGGCGGACAGCACATGACCGAGAAGGAGACTCCAGGCATGGACAAGCCCATTCGCGCTGGCCGCCGCCAGCTTCTGCAAGGCGCGGCCGGCCTCGCCGCCGCCGGCCTCGCCGCCCCCGCGGTGCATGCCCAAGGCGCGGTCACGCTCCGCTATGTCGGCACGGCGGTGAACCAGCATGCCGGCATCAAGGAGAAGGTGAAGGAGGATCTCGGCATCACGCTCGAGTACATCCCCGTCACCTCGGACGACGTGGTGCGGCGCGCGGTGACGCAGCCGAACAGCCTCGACATCCTCGATGCCGAGTACTGGATGCTGAAGAAGATCATCCCCTCCGGCAACCTGATGGGCATGGATGCCAACCGCATCAAGCTGGTGGGCGAGATCAGCACGGTCTTCACCAAGGGCGAGGTGGCTGGCCGGAAGATCGGCGACCAGGGCACGGCGCCGATCAAGGTCAGCTACCTGCCCGCGCGCGACGGCAAGACCTTCGCCACCGGCCAGACGCAATGGCTGACGCTGATCCCGACCACCTACAATGCCGACACGCTCGGCATCCGCCCCGACAGGGTCGGCCGCCCGATCTCGAGCTGGTCGGAGCTGCTGAACCCCGAGTTCAAGGGCAAGGCGAGCATCCTCAACATCCCCTCCATCGGCATCATGGATGCGGCGATGGCGGTGGAGGCGATGGGCCGGCACAAATATGCCGACAAGGGCAACATGACCCGGGCCGAGATCGACCTCACCATGCGGGTGTTGACCGAGGCGAAGCGGGCCGGCCAGTTCCGCGCCTTCTGGAAGGACTTCAACGAGAGCGTCAACCTGATGGCCTCGGGCGAGACCGTCATCCAATCGATGTGGTCGCCGGCGGTGACGGCGGTGCGCAGCCGCGGCATCCCCTGCACCTACCAGCCGCTGAAGGAGGGCTACCGCGCCTGGGCAGCCGGCTTCGGCCTGCCGAAGACGCTGAGCGGGCGGAAGCTCGATGCCTCCTACGACTTCATCAACTGGTTCCTCTCCGGCTGGGCCGGCGCCTTCCTCAACCGGCAGGGCTACTACTCCGCCGTGCTCTCGACCGCGCAGAAGAGCATGGAAGCCTATGAGTGGGACTTCTGGATGATGGGCAAGCCGGCGGCGCAGGACATCAAGGCGCCGGACGGCACGGTGATGGAGAAGGCCGGCTCGGTGCGCGACGGCGGCAGCTTCGAGGACCGCATGGGCGCCGTCGCCTGCTGGAACGCCGTGATGGACGAGAACGACTACATGGTCAGGAAATGGAATGAGTTCATCGCCGCCTGACCGCCGCCCCATAGGCCGCCCGGTGGCGCCGCTGCTCCAGGCGGCGCCACTGGCGCTGGTGCTGCTGCTTTTCTTCGTGTTCCCGCTGCTGGCGACCGCGGTCGTCAGCCTGTGGAACTACACGGAGTACTCGCTGGTGCCGGATGTCACCCAGCGCAACTATGTCGAGATGTTCGAGGGCTGCTCCAACCTCTCGGACGGGTTGTGCACCACCTTCCGCACCTATCTCTCGACGCTCCGGCTCTGTGCCATGGTCTGGGCCTTCACCACGCTCTTCGGCTTCGCCATCTCCTATTTCCTCGCCTTCCATGTCCGGTCGGACACGATGCGGATGGCGCTCTTCCTCGTCTGCACGGCGCCCTTCCTCACCTCCAACGTCATCCGCATGATCTCCTGGCTGCCCTTGCTGGGGCGGGAAGGGGTGGTGAACCAATTCCTCGTCGGGACCGGCCTCGTCGACCAGCCGCAGGACTGGCTGCTCTTCTCCGACTTCTCCGTCGTGCTGGCCTTCGTCCACCTCTACACGCTCTTCGTCACCGTGCCCGTCTTCAACAGCATGATGCGGATCGACCGCCGCCTGCTGGAGGCGGCGCAGGATGCGGGGGCGAGCGGCTGGCAGACGCTCTGGCATGTCGTCATCCCGCTGACCAAGCCCGGCCTCGTCATCGGCTCCATCTTCGTCATCGTGCTGGTGATGGGGGATTTCGTGACCATCGGCGTCATGGGCGGGCAGCAGATCGCCTCCATCGGCAAGGTGATCCAGGTGCAGATGTCCTACCTGCAATTCCCGGCGGCCGCGGCCCAGGCGGTGGTGCTGCTGGGCCTGGTGCTGCTGGTGATCGCGGTGATGACCCGGCTCATCGATATCCGGCGGGAGCTGTGATGGACGAGGATCGCCGCCCGCTCTCCTTCTGGCTGCTCGGGGCCTTCTTCCTGCTCTTCGTCGTCTTCCTCTACGGGCCGACGCTGACCATCCTCGTCCTCTCCTTCCAGGGGCCGGACGGGGGGCTGACCTTCCCGCTGCGCGGCGTCTCGACCCATTGGTACGAGCTGCTCTGGCGCGGCTCCGGCGTCATCGACATCTGGTCCTCCTTCCGGCGCTCGCTGTGGCTCGGCCTCGTCGTCATGGTGCTGACGACGGTGATCTCGCTGCTGGCGGGCTATGCCTTCCGCCGGCGCTTCCCCGGCCAGGGGCTGCTCTTCAACCTGACCATCGCCAGCCTGATCGTGCCCTCCATCGTCGTCTCGCTCGGCATCGCCCTCGAATTCCGCCTGCTCGACGACGGGGTGAAGGCCTTCGCCGAGGAGCACGGCGTGGCGTGGCTGAGCGAGGGCTACACCACGGCGATGGGCCTCTTCACATCGGCGCTCGGGGCGCATCTCACCTGGACGCTGCCCTTCGGCCTGCTCATCATGTTCGCCGTGTTCAACCGATTTCCCAACGACCTCGAGGAGGCGGCGCGCGACCTCGGCGCCTCGCCCTGGCAGGTCTTCCGCCATGTGGTGCTGCCGCTGGTGGCGCCGAGCCTGGTCGGCGTCGCGCTCTTCGGCTTCACCCTCTCCTGGGACGAGATCGCCCGCAGCAGCCAGGCGATCGGCGATGCCAACACCCTGCCGCTCGAGCTCCAGGGCCTCACCAGCACGGTGACGACGCCCGAGATCTACGCGCTCGGCACCGTCGTCACCGGCGTCTCGGTGCTGGTGATCGGGCTCGCCTTCCTCGGCGTCTCCATCGCCAAGCGGCGGGCGGCGAAGCGGGTGCTCGGATGACGGCGGAGGAGTTGCTGCGCGCCGCGCGCGAGGGCGAGGCGCTGCCGCCGCTGAGCGGGCCGCTGCGGGCGCTGGCCGAGGATGCACGCGGCGACTGGGAGGCCGCCCATGCGGCGGCGCAGGAGGGCGAGGATGCGGCAAGTGCCTGGGTCCATGCCTACCTGCACCGGAAGGAAGGCGACCTGCCGAATGCCGGCTACTGGTACGGCCGCGCCGGCCGGGTGAAGCCGGCCGGCACGCTCGAGGAGGAGTGGCTGGCGATCGCCCGTACGCTGCTGGCTCAGGCCGGCTGAGGCGAGCGCTGCCGGAAATCCTGCGCCATCTCCTCCAGCGTGACGAAGCGCACGCCGGGGTGCTTCAGCATATGGGCGATGAGGCGCTCCAGCATCATCAGGACCTGCGGCCGGCCGGAGACATCCGGGTGGATGGTCATCGGCACCACGGCGTAGTCGTACTCGCGGTAGATGAAGTCGAAATGGTCGCGCCAGATCTGCTCCAGCGCATGGGGCGAGACATAGCCGTGGCTGTTCGGGAACTTCTTGATGAACATCATCGGCGGCAGGTCGTCGAGGTACCAGGAGGCCGGGATCTCGACGAGGCCGGTGGTCTTCCCCTTCGTGAAGGGCTTCATCCAGCGCTCGGCCGGCTGCGAGTAGTCGATCGGCGTCCAGCCATCGCCGGTGCGGACGTAGTAGGGCGTGCAGTCGTGGTGCATCAGCGAATGGTCGTAGGCGATGCCGCGCTCGACCAGGATCTCGATGCTGGTCGCGCTCACCTCCCACCAGGGCGCGACATAGCCGACCGGCTTCCGCCCCCAATGCTTCTCGATCAGCCCGATGCACTTGTCGAAGATCGCTTCCTCCTGCTGGCGGGACAGCGCCAGCGGGTTCTCATGGCTGTAGCCATGCAAGCCGATCTCGTGCCCGGCCTTCGCCACCAGGTCGGTCTGCTCCGGGAAGCTCTCGATGGTATGGCCGGGGATGAACCAGCTCTGCGTCAGGCCGAAGCGCTCGAACAGCCGCAGGATGCGCGGCATGCCGACCTCGGCCGCGAAGACGCCGCGGCTGATGTCGCCTGGGCTGTCCTCGCCCATATAGCTGCCGAGCCAGCCCGCCACCGCATCGCAATGGATGCTGAAGGCGCAGAGGATTTCCTTGGCCATGTCCCTTTATCCCTTGTCGTTCCTGCGGGCCCAACGCTCGACTGCGCCGATCGCCGTGGCCGAGCCGAGGATATCGGCCTAACGCCGCTCGACATCCTCCAGGTTCTGGTCATGCGCCGCCTGGTCGTGGTCGCCGACCCAATCCCGCGCCACCATCGCCCGGAAGCCGCGCGCCGCGTGGATGTCGCTCATGGGTCCTGCCTCGCCGATGCTGCGCCGTCCTGGCAGCGATCCGCGTGCCGGATCACCCCGCCCCGGCCAGCGCCCGCAGCACGATGCCCTCGGTCAGCACCTGCGGCAGCACCTGCGGCGCCCCGCCGCCCGCCGGGTAGAGCAGGTAGAGCGGCACGCCCTCCCGCCCATGCTCGCGCAGCAGGGCGCCGATCATCGGGTCCCCCTGCGTCCAGTCTCCGGTGAGATAGGCCAGGCTCCGCCCGGCGAAGGCCGCCTGTACCGCGCCGCTCTTCAGCACCAGCTGCTCGTTGACCTTGCAGGTGATGCACCAGGCCGCGGTGAGGTTGACGAAGACCGGCCGCCCTTCCGCCTGCAGCGCCGCGACGCGGGCCGCCGACCAGGCCTCCGCCCGCGCCTCGGTGCTCGCGGCGGCCGGCGGCGCCGCGGCCAGCCCCGGCAGCAGGGCGAGCG
>CADCTD010000094.1 GCA_902805545.1 uncultured Craurococcus sp.
GCCTCGGCCAGCAGGCCGCGCTCGGCGACCGGGCGGCCGGCCCGGAGCGTGGCGGTGAGGTCGAGGCCGCCGAGCAGGCGGGAATCGGCGACGCCGAGGGGCAGGCGGCGCCAGGGCGTCGCCGGCGGCAGCAGGGCGCGCAGCAGGGCGAGCCAATCCTCCCGCACCGGGCCGGGCGGGGCGCGGAGCGCGGCGCCGCCGAGCCCGACCGGGTCGACGGCCAGCAGGGCGGCCGCCCTGACGGCCTCGGCCCATGGCTCGGAGGCACCCGCAGTCACGAGGCGAAGACTTCCGCGATCGCGCGCTCGACCCGGGTGGTGGAGACGGCCTCGTCCAGCGGGTTGCGGCGCAGCCGGTGGCGGAGGGCGGGCGGGGCGACGCGGCGGAGGGCGGCGTCGTCCACCTCCCCCTCGCCCTCGAAGGCGGCCAGGGCGCGGGCGGCGCGGATCAGCGTCAGCTCGCCGCGCAGCCCGTCCGTGCCGAGAGCGAGGCAGAGGCGGGCGGCGCGCTCCAGCGCCGCATCCGGCAGGGCGATGTCGGGCAGGCGGGTGCGGGCGGCGAGGAGGCGGCGGCGCAGCTCGGCCTCGGCGCCGGACCAATGGGCGGTGAAGCCGGCCGCGTCTCGCTCGTAGGCATCGCGGCGGCGGATGACCTCGATGCGGCTCGGCAGGTCCTTCGGCGTCGTCACCTCGACCGAGAGGCCGAAGCGGTCGAGCAGCTGCGGGCGCAGCTCGCCCTCCTCCGGATTGCCGCTGCCGACCAGGACGAAGCGGGCCGGATGGCGGATGGAGAGGCCCTCGCGCTCCACGACATTCTCGCCGGAGGCGGCGACGTCGAGCAGAAGGTCGACCAGGTGATCCTCGAGCAGGTTCACCTCGTCGATGTAGAGGAAGCCGCGATGGGCGCGGGCGAGGAGGCCAGGCTCAAAGCTCTTCACCCCCTCGGCCAGGGCGCGCTGGATGTCGAGGGCGCCGAGCACGCGGTCCTCCGTCGCGCCGAGCGGCAGGTCGACCACGGGCACGGGCGCCATGGCGGTGCGGAGCGGGCGTCGGGTGCGGCACTCCGCGCAGAGCGATTGCTCGTCGCCCGGGTCGCAGCGATAGGGGCAGCCTTCGATGACAGGGATCTCGGGCAGCAGGGCGGCGAGCGCACGGATGGCGGTGGACTTGCCGGTGCCGCGGTCGCCGAAGACGAGCACGCCGCCGATGCCGGGATCGATCGCGGCGATGAGGATCGCCAGCTTCATCTCCTCCTGGCCGACGATGGCCGAGAAGGGGAAGGCGCGCCGCCCGGTCACGGCCGCCCACCTCCGGTCGGCGCGGCCAGGCCGCGCCGCGGGGTCCTCAGCCCTTGGCGGCCCAGACGGCGCACCATCCCTCGGGCTTGATCTCGCCGCTGACGATGGCGCAGGCATTCGGCGGCTGGAAATGCAGGCAGCCGTCGCACCGCTGGTTGTCCTTCGGCTGGTTCTGATACATCACCATCTCGGGAGCGAGCTTGTCCTGCGCCTGCGCCCGCGAGGCGATGACCGGCGCCAGGGCGGCGAGCCCGGCGACCTGAAGACCGGTCTTCTGCAGGAATTCGCGGCGAGCCTGTAATTTCGAACGCTTGTCCATCACTTGAATGACCTCCTCCGATTGGCCGGCATGCCAAGCTTGGGCCCCTTGGCGGATTTGCCAAGCGCATCGGGGACGGATTTCGTTCCATGAGAATGATTCTCAAGCAGCGCGCTGCAGGCTGAACTGCGACCAGATCTCAGACAGGGCTCCGACGAGGTGATCGATATCCGCCGCGCTGTGCAGCGGGCCCGGGGTGAAGCGCAGCCGCTCCGTGCCGCGCGGCACGGTCGGGTAGTTGATCGGCTGCACGTAGATTCCGTAGTGGTCGAGAAGCAGGTCGCTGATCTGCTTGCAGATCACCGGGTCCCGCACCATCACCGGGACGATGTGGCTCGGGTTCTCGAGATGCGGCACGCCGGCTGCGTCGAGCTTGGCGCGAAGTTGCGAAGCGTTCGCATGCAGCAGGTCGCGCTCGACGCTGCTCTCCTTCAGGTGGCGGATGCTGGCGATGACGCCGGCCGCCGCCGCGGGCGGCATGGAGGTGGTGAAGATGAAGCCCGAGGCATAGGAGCGGACGAAGTCGCACATCGCGGCGGACCCGGCGATGTAGCCGCCGACCACGCCGAAGGCCTTGGCGAGCGTGCCCTCGATGACGGTGAGGCGATGGGCGACGCCGTCGCGCTCCGTCACGCCGCCGCCGCGGCGGCCGTAGAGGCCGACGGCATGCACCTCGTCGATATAGGTCATCGCGCCGTATTCCTCGGCGATGTCGCAGAGCTCGGCGATGGGGGCGATGTCGCCGTCCATCGAGTAGACGCTCTCGAAGGCGACGAGCTTCGGCGTCTCCGGCTCAAGCTCGGAGAGGATGCGGCGGAGGTCGGCCGGGTCGTTATGGGCGAAGACGCGGCGCTCGGCGCGGCTGTGGCGGATGCCCTCGATCATCGAGGCATGGTTCAGCTCGTCCGAGACGATGACGCAGCCGGGCATGCGGGAGGCGAGCGTCGAGAGCGTGGCCCAGTTCGACATGTAGCCGCTGTTGAAGAGCAGCGCGGCCTCCGTGCCGTGCAGGTCGGCGAGCTCCTGCTCGAGCATGACGTGGTAGTGGTTGGTGCCGGCGATGTTGCGCGTGCCGCCGGCGCCGGCGCCGCATTTATCGAGCGCCTCGTGCATCGCGGCCAGCACCTTCGGGTGCTGGCCCATGCCGAGGTAGTCGTTGGAGCACCAGACGGTGACCTGCTGCTGGCCGCGCGGGCGGTGATGCGTCGCGTAGGGGAAGGCGCCGGCCTGGCGCTCGAGGTCGGCGAAGACGCGGTAGCGGCCTTCGCGGTGGAGGGCGCCGATCTGCTTCCGGAAGAACGCCTCGTAGTTCATCGTCCCCTCTCCCTTTCAGGGCTTATGGCTTCAGGCGGCGGGACGCAGCGCATGCAGGCGCGGCGGCTCCACCTCCGCCGCGGCCGGTGCGGCCGGGCGGCGCGACTTCATGCTCCAGTTCCACAGCGCCTCCGCCGGGATGGGGAGCACGAGGAACCAGTGTTCGAGAATGGCGAGCGCAGTGAGCACGCCGAGGAAGGTGTAGCCGGCGGTCTGGAAGTCGCTGGCCGCGGCCGCGAGCGCATGATGGAAGAACCAGGCGCAGAGCAGCGTACCGCCGGTGACGGAAAGCGGGAAGAGCAGGTTCATCGGCTTGCGCGCGAAGAAGCTGCCGAGATAGGCAAGGTGCGGCGGCAGGAACTGCTCGTTCAGGTTCCTGACGCCGAGGAAGACGTTCAGCTTGGCGCTCTGCCGCATGCCCCAGAGCAGCAGGAAGGTCCAGGCGCCGATCTGGTTCGGCTGGCCCCAGGTGAGCGCCAGCACGGCGACGGCGCCGACCAGGATCGCCAGCTCATGGTAGAGGATGGTCTGCACGGCGAGGCGGAAGCGCGGCCAGCCGGTGCAGCCCTCCGGGCAGGGCTGCCGGCGCGGGCCGGTGGCGAAACCCATCAGGAAGGCCATCTCCTGCCAGGCCCAGGCGAGCAGGCCACAGGTGAAGGCGTAATAGGCGCCGAGCGGCGACGGATCGGCGCTGCTGGCGGCGAGGCCCCAGAGGGCGGCGGCAAGCATCACCGTCGCGCCCAGCATGCTGCGCCGATAGGTCCGCGCCGGCCGCCCGTCCAGCCAGATGATCGCCCCGGTGCTGAACCACCAGACGAACAGCGCATAGAGGGCGGGCAGACCGTAATCGGCCATGGCGTCGAGGCGTCCCTACCAGGCCGGCGCCATGCGGATCTGCGCCGGCAGCGCCGCATGCTTGCCCGGGAGGAGGTAGAGCCGCGCGAAGGTCACAGCCGCCGCAGCGCCGAGCCCGGCGCGCTGCAGCTTGCCGACGAGGCCGCCGCGCGCCTTGGCCGCCGTCATCTTCTGCGTGATGCGGAAGAGGCGGTCGAAGCCGCGGCGCATGGCCGGATGGTCGGTGTCAAGCGTGACCGGGAAGACCTGCTTGCAGATCTCGGTGCAGGTGTCGAAGACCTGGTAGTCGTAGTCCGACGGCGTCATGCCGAGGGCCTTATGGAATTCCGGCCGCGCATGGTCGCGCACATACATCGTCGCGTAGACGGCGAGCTGGAAGAACTTCACCCAGAGCTTGTTGCCGCCCTGGAGCAGCTTCGGGTTGGCGCGCATCAGCAGGGCGAAGGCCTCGCCATGGCGGAACTCGTCGTTGCACCACTTCTCGAACCACAGGAAGATCGGGTGGAAGCGCAGCTCCGGGTGCCGCTCGAACTGGCGGAAGATGGTGATGTAGCGGGCGTAGCCGATCTTCTCCGACAGGTAGGTGGCGTAGAAGATGAACTTCGGCTGGAAGTAGTGGTACTTCTTCGCCTTGGTGAGGAAGCCGAGGTCGACGCCGATGCCGATATCCTTGAGCGCGTCGTTGATGAAGCCGGCATGGCGCGCCTCGTCGCGGCTCATCACGCCGAAGAGGTCCTTCATGTCCGGGTTCTTCACCCGCTTCTTGATCTCGGCATAGAGCACGCAGCCGGAGAATTCGGCGGTGACGGAGCTGACCAGGAACTCGACCAGCTCCTTCTGCAGCGGCTCCGGCAGGGCGTCGAGCTTGAACTCGTCGAAGGCCTCGGTTCGGACGAAATGGCCCTTGTTCGGGTCGGCATGGAACTCGGCCATCAGCGCATCCCACTCGGCGCGGAGGCTGCCGACATCGATGCGGTCCATGGCGTCGAAATCGGTGGTGTAGAAGCGCGGGCTGAGGACGGTGTCGGTCGTCGCCTCGCGGGTGACGGCATTGACCGGCCGGCGCGGCGTGGGGGTCACGGCGTTCATGGCGCTTCCTTGGGCTCGAAGCCGCAATGGTAGAGTTCGGTGAGCTCGAGGATGGCGGAGGCCTCAGTCCAGGCGCGCTCCAGCCAGCCGGCGCGGATGACGGTGGCGCGGGCCTCGAAGCTCATCGTCTCGCCATAGGCGATGGCGGCCGGCATGCCATGGACGACGACGCGGTCGCCGGGGCGAAGCTGCACGCCTTCCGGGATGGCATGGGCGTGCAGGCTGTCGAAGGTCTGCTCGATATCGACGGTGCAGGGCACCTCGAAGCGGCGGCCGCCGGTGAGGCGGGAGAGAAGGGCGAGGCTCATGGCGTGGTCCTTCCTGCGGTCAGCAGGCGGCCGAAGGCTTGCATGTTCGTCGGGCCGAAGGCCTCGAGGCCGATGCTGGTGCCGGTCGTCGGATCCTCCAGCGTCATCCGGCCATCGGGCCAGGCGGCGAGGCGGAAGGGGGCGCGGGAGACGACATCCTCCCGGCGGCGGTCGCGGACCAGGGCGCGGAGGGCGCCGCGGATGAAGCCGTTCGTGCCGGGCTCGATCATGGCGATCTCGGTGCCCGCATCGGCATCGCGGACGAGGATGCCGCCATTGGCCTGGTCCTCGAAGCCGAGGCTGCGGGCGAGGATGGGCGTGGTCTCAACCGGCGTGTAGACGCCAGCACCAGTCACCCGCCCGATGCCTGCCCCCGCGATCACCGCGAGGAGCAGCACGCCCGCGCCGATCAGCGGACGTCGCGGCACCCGCATGTCGTGGGAATGGCTGCTCATCCTACTTCTCCTCAGGCCGCGGCCGTCTGCGGGCCGGTTGCGGCCCCGGCGGGAGCGGCCGCCGCCACCGGACGGACCGGGAGGGAGGCCGCCGCGGCCAGGGCCCGCGACAGGGCCTGCGCCACGGCATCGACATCGGCGATAGCACGCAGCGCAGGCTCGGGAAGAGCGTAGCGCCACGGACGCGCATGCGGCCAGAAGAAGATGTAGGAAATTCGCTGTTTCGCCGCGATCGTCAGCGTGATGTCGCCGCTGCCATCGGCATTGCGCTTCACCGCCGCCGCCTCGATGGCGGCGAAGGGGATGTTCGCGGTCATCGACAGCGCGACGCCGATGCGGAAGACGATGCGCTGCGTGGTGATGGTGTAGGCGCTGGTGCGGGCGACCAGCACCGCGAAGACCAGCATCAGCCCAAGGCCGAGGCCGGCCACCGGCAGGAACCAGGCGGCGTCCCACATCGCCGTGGCGAGGCTCGCGCCGTCCATCAGCGAGGCGGCGCAGCGGGCGCCGATCAGCAGCGCGAAGTAGACGGCAAAGCCGCGGATGTGGAGGCCGCGCAGGGCATAGGCCCGCCAGTCCGGCGCCCCCTGCCAAAGGATCGTCTCGCCGGCCGGGGGCCGCTCGGGCAGCCCCCAGACCGGCTCGATCTCGTGTTCATGCACCATGATCGCCTCCGTCAGATCAGCGGGCCAAGCCGCTGCGGGGTCGCGTACATATGGCCGCCGGCGAAATAGCCGCAGATGCGGTCCTCCTCGCGGGCGGTGATCGTATCGGCATCCCTCAGCATCGGCGCCTCGACGAACTGGTTCGAGAGGACGGAGACAACCTTCACGACGCGGCGCTTGGCATCGACGCGGGCGAGCGCCATCGGGAAGACGACGCGGCGGGCGCCAGCGGAGCCTTCGGCATCCGCCTCGAGGTAGCGCACCACGGTCTCGGAACGGTCGACCCAGCAATCCATCACCGTGCCGGCGATGCGGCCATCGGCGGTGACGACCTGGTAGCCGCGCGGGTCGGGGTCCTGTGCGGCGAGGTAGTAGCCGGGCGCGGCGCGGAGCGGGACGATCTTCGGCAGCTGCTCGTCGAAGGTAAGGTCCGGCTCGTCATTGCGGAGCGCGTAGGAGGCGGGGCCGACGCCATCCTGCATCGGGTCGCCGAGCGGCTGCATCGGCGCGCCGGGCCAGGCGGCGGTCGGGATGAGGATCCCATCGAGGTTCCGCTCCTGCGGGCGGGGGATCGTATGGCCCTCATGCGCGAGCTTCATGGCCTTCGGTGCCGGAATCGCGGGGAAGCCCTGCACGGTGACGTAGGGCGAGCGCTCGTTCTCGAGCGGATAGCCTTCGCGCTTGTCCTCCCGGTGGAGGTACAGGATGAGGCCTGCGAAGAAGAACCAGAAGACGTAGAGCGCGATCTGCGCCACGTCGATATAGCTGGTGATGGCTCCGGTTTGCATGACGGCGTTCCTCCGCTAGCTCGGGGACCCGGCGAGGCCGAGCGAGGTTGAAGGCCGCGGCCGGGCGACGCTGACGAGCGGGCCGATCACGGCGATGGTGGCAAAAAGCAGCACGATCTCGAGCATGTAGACCGCGCCGTAGCCGGTGGCGGCGACGGTGAGGGTGGCGCCGAGGTCGCCGCGCATGGCGAGCTCGGAGACGATGTCGCGCAGCACCCCGCCGGCGGCGACGGCGCCGCCTGCGCAGCTCGCCTGCACCGCGCCCCAGGCGCCGAGCGCAAGGCCTGCCTGGCCGCTGCGGGCGAGGTCCATGCAGGCGGTGAGCGTGCCGACGGTGAAGAGGCCGCTGCCGAGGCCGATCGCCACCGTGCCGAGGCCGAAGATCGCCGCGCTGTCGAGGGGTGCGGCGAAGATGACGGCGGCGAAGCCGGTCGCACCCGCCAGCGCGCCGAAGCCGGCGAGGCGATGCGGGTCGAAGCCGCGGCCGAGGCCGCGGGCGGCCATGGCGAAGCCGGCGATGCCGCCGCTCGCGAAGAGCGCGGTCAGCGTCGTCGTCGCGGCAACGGAAAGGCCGAGGATCTGGCCGCCATAGGGCTCGAGCAGGATGTCCTGCATGCTGAAGGCGGCGGAGCCGAGGCCGACGGCGGCGAGGCGGCGGGTCCAGCGTCCCTCGCCGCGCAGCCGCCGCCAGGATTCGAGGAAGCCGGGCTGCGGGCGGCCGGCGCGGGTACGGCCCGGGTCGCGCGGCTCCTGCTTCCAGAGGGCGATGCAGTTCAGCACCATCGTCAGCAGCGCCGCGCCCTGGATCACCTGGATGAGCCGGAGCTGGCTGAAATGCTGCAGCAGCGCGCCGAACCCGACGGCGCTCACCAGCATGCCGAGGAGCAGCATCAGCGAGAGCAGGGCGACGACGCGGGGCTGTGACTCCGGTGGGGCGAGGTCGGTCGCGAGCGCGAGGCCGACCGTCTGCGTGGTATGCAGCCCGGCGCCCACCAGCAGGAAGGCCAGCGCCGCGCCGATATGGGCGACGATCGGCGGCGCGTTGCTGTCGCCCGAGAGCAGGATGAGCGCGAAGGGCATGATCGCCAGGCCGCCGAATTGCAGCAGCGTGCCCATCCAGAGGTAGGGGACGCGGCGCCAGCCGAGCGCGGAGCGGTGGTTGTCCGACCGGTGCCCGACCAGCGCGCGGAATGGGGCGAAGAGCAGCGGCAGCGAGACCATCGTCGCCACCAGCCAGGCGGAGACGCCGAGCTCGACGATCATCACGCGGTTCAGCGTGCCGATCAGCAGCACGGAGCACATGCCGACCGAGACCTGGAAGAGCGAGAGGCGCAGCAGGCGCCCGAGCGGCAGCTCCGCCGAGGCGGCGTCGGCGAAGGGGAGGAACTCGGGGCCGAGCTTGGTCCAGGCGCGGGTCATGAAGCTCATGCGCGGCGCACCTCCAGGGCCTGGGAGATGTAGAAGCCGGCGGAGACGCGCCGCGTGCGGCCAGGGCCCCAGCCGGGGAGGCCGGCGGCGACCAGCCGCGCGAGGCGGCGCTCCGCGACGGGCTCGATGGCGGGCGAGCGGTCGCCGCGGGGAAAGAATTGGCCGATGGCGTGCATGGTCGCCAGCAACGGGGTGCGCGGGGCGAAGGTGATGAGCATCGAGTGCCGGGTCCGGGCGGCGAGACCGGCGAGGACGGCGACGACATCGGGCGCCTTGTAGTGGATCAGGCTGTCCATGGCGACGACGTGGTCGAACTCGCCGAGCGCCGGGTCCTGCATGTCGCCGGTGCGGAAATCGACATGGCCGGCGCCGTAATCGCCGGCGGCACGCTCGGCGGCGAGCGCCACGAGGGTCGGCGAGAGGTCGATGGCGATGACATGGGCGCCGCGCCGCGCCGCCTCGACCGCCAGCGCCCCGGTGCCGCAGCCGGCATCGAGCAGGCGGCGGCCGGTGAGGTCATCCGGCAGGCAGGAGAGGAGCGTGCGGCGCATCTCGTCGCGGCCGGCGCGGACGGTCGCGCGGACGCGGCCGACGGGCGCGGTCGAGGTGAGGCGCTTCCAGGCCTCGACCGCGGTGCGGTCGAAATAGGTCTCGAGCTCGCCGCGGCGGGCGGTGTAGGTGCTGCTCGGCATCAGTCGAACCCCAGCAGGTCGAATATGTCGCGGTCCTTCATGGGAGAGGCGCTGAGGGCCTCCGTGCCGGCCCAGAGATTGGCGGCGAGGCGGAGGTATTCCTCCTGAACCGCGACCAGCTCCGGCGTCGGGTCCATCTCGAAGAGGGTGGACTTCTTCAGGCGGGAGCGGCGGATGACGTCGAGATCGGGGAAATGCGCCAGCGTCTGCATCCCCGTCACCGCGTTGAACTTGTCGATCTGGTCGGTCGCCGCGCTGCGGTTGACGATGACGCCGCCGAGCCGGACGCCGTAGTTCTTCGACTTCGCCTTGATGGCGGCGACGATGCGGTTCATGGCGAAGATGCTGTCGAAGTCGTTGGCGGCGACGATGATGCCGCGATCCGCGTGCTGGAGCGGGGCGGCGAAGCCGCCGCAGACCACGTCGCCGAGCACGTCGAAGATCACCACGTCGGTGTCCTCGAGCAGGCGGTGCTCCTTCAGCAGCTTGACCGTCTGGCCGACGACATAGCCGCCGCAGCCGGTGCCGGCCGGGGGGCCGCCGGCCTCGACGCACATCACGCCGTTGTAGCCCTCGAAGACGAAATCCTCGGGGCGCAGCTCCTCGGAGTGGAAATCGACCGTCTCGAGGACGTCGATCACCGTCGGGATGAGGCTCTTGGTCAGGGTGAAGGTGCTGTCGTGCTTCGGGTCGCAGCCGATCTGCAGGACGCGCTTGCCCAGCTTCGAGAAGGCGACCGAGAGGTTGGAGCTGGTCGTGCTCTTGCCGATGCCGCCCTTGCCGTAGACGGAGAAGACCTTGGCGCTGCCGATGGTCATGTTCGGGTCCAGATGGACCTGCACGCTGCCATCCCCGTCGGTCCGGGAGGGCACCGGGCGCCGGTGGAGGGCGGCGTGCGGCGTCTCGATTCTCATGCAGCCATCTCCACTGTGATGCCCTCGAGCCGGTCTTCCAGCTCCTCCCCGGCCTGGCGCAGCGCGTCGAGCACGCTCTGGTCGGGCGACCAGTAGTGGCGCTCATGCGCTTCCAGCAGGCGGTTGGCGATCTTCGCCGAGGCGGTCGGGTTGAGGGTGGCCAGGCGCTCGCGCATCGCGGCGTCCAGCACGAAGGTTTCGGTGAGCTTCTGGTAGACCCAGGGGTCGACCTCGCCGGTCGTCGCCGACCAGCCGAGGGTGTTCGTCACCTGCGCCTCGATCTGGCGGACGCCCTCATAGCCATGGGAGAGCAGCGCCTCGTACCATTTCGGGTTGAGGGCGCGGGTGCGGGTCTCGAGCGCGACCTGCTCGGAGAGGGTGCGGACGGCGCCGTCCCCGCGGGTCTGGTCGCCGATATAGATCGAGGCGCTGCTGCCGCGTGCCCGCTTCACCGCGCGGCTGATGCCGCCGAGCGTGTCGAAGTAATGGTCGACGGTGGTGACGCCGAGCTCGACCGAATCGAGGTTCTGGTAGGTGACCTCGACGCTCGCCAGCACATGGGCGAGGACCGCGGCCTGGCGGACCGGCTTGCCGTTCACGCCATAGGCGAAGCCCTTGCGCCGCTCATAGGCGTCGGCGAGCTCGTCCTCCTCGGCCCAGGCGCCGTTGCCGACGAGCTGGTTGACATTGGCGCCATAGGCGCCGTCGGCATTGCCGAAGACGCGGAGCGCTGCCTCCGCCATCGACCCGCCATGCGCGGCCTGGAAGGCGAGGGCGTGCTTGCGGATGAAGTTCCGGGAGGGTGCCTCCTCGGCCTCGGCGGCAAGCAGCGCGGCTTCGGCCAGCAGGCGGGTCTGCAGGGGCAGCAGGTCGCGGAAGATGCCGGAGAGGGTGACGACGACGTCGATGCGCGGGCGGCCGAGCGTCTCCAGCGGCAGCAGCTGGGCGCCGCAGAGCCGGCCATAGCTGTCGAAGCGCGGGGCGGCGCCCATCAGCCAGAGCGCCTGGGCGATCGGGCCGCCCTCGGTCTTCAGGTTGTCGGTGCCCCAGAGGACGATGGCGACGGTCTCGGGCAGGGCATGGCCATCGGCGGTGTGGCGCGCGAGCAGGCGGTCGGCCTGCCGGGCGCCGTCCTGCACCGCGAAGGCGCTCGGGATGCGGAAGGGGTCGAAGCCATGCAGGTTGCGGCCGGTCGGCAGCACCTCCGTCGTGCGGAGCAGGTCGCCGCCCGGCGCGGGGTGGAGGTAGCCGGCGTCCAGCGCGTGGATGAGGGCGGGAATCTCGTGGTCCTCGGCGAGCAGCGTGTCGAGATGGGCGCGGCGCTCGGGCTCGGTGACGCCGGCGGCGTCGAGCATGGCGGCGCGGTCGGTGGCATTCGGCGGCTCGCCGATGACGTGGAGCCCGTAGGGGATCAGCGTCTCCTCCAGCGCCAGCAGCTCGCGGCCGAGGGCGGGGATGGTCGTGTCGGCATCCTCCCAGGCCGGCTCGGCGGAGGCGAGGTCGACGGCGGCGGCCTGAGCCTGGATCAGCGCGGCGAGGCTCGCCTGCTGCTCCGGGTCGCTGCCGGGCTCGAGCGCGCGCCAGCGGTCGATGGAGGCCTTGAGGTCCAGGAGGCCGCGGTAGAGGCCGGCATGGGCGACGGGCGGGCTGAGATAGCTGATCAGCGCGGCGCCGGCGCGGCGCTTGGCGATGGTGCCCTCGGAGGGGTTGTTGCTGGCGTAGAAGTAGAAATTCGGCAGGTCACCGATCAGCCGGTCGGGCCAGCATTCGCCCGACATGCCGGCCTGCTTGCCGGGCATGAATTCCAGCGCGCCATGGGTGCCGAAATGCAGCACGGCATGGGCGGCGAAATCCTCGCGGATCCAGCGGTAGAAGGTCGAGAAGGCGTGGGTCGGGGCGAAGCCGTGCTCGAAGAGCAGGCGCATCGGGTCGCCCTCATAGCCGAAGGCGGGCTGGATGCCGATGAAGACGTTGCCGAGCCGGAGGCCGAGCACGAGGATGCCGGCTCCATCGGTCTGCAGCTTGCCCGGCGCCGGGCCCCATTGCGCCTCGATCTCGGGGAGGTAGGCCTCGCGGCGGAGGATGTCCTCCGTCGGCACGCGGAGCGCCACGTTGGCATCCGTGCCATGGCGGGCGCGGTTGCCGTCGAGGATCATGGTGCGGAGCTCGTCCACCGTCGCCGGGACGTCGAGCGTGTAGCCGCTGTCGCGCAGGCCGACCAGCGTGTGGTGGAGCGAGGCGAAGACGCCGAGATAGGCGGCGGTGCCGGTCGCGCCGCTGTTCGGCGGGAAGTTGAAGAGGATGATGGCGAGCTTGCGCGCCGCACGCTCCGCCCGGCGCAGCTCGACGAGCTTGGCGATCCGGGCGGCGAGCATGGCGGCGCGCTCCGGATGGGCGGCCATCTCGTGCGAGGACTCGCCATCGGAGGCGCTGGAGCGACCGCCGAAGGTCATCGGCCAGATGCCTCCGTCGAGCTCGGGCAGGGCGACCATCATCGTCGCCTCGACCGGCAGCAGCCCGCGGGCATCGGCCTGCCATTGCTCCATCGTCTGGAATTCCAGCGGATGGGCGGCGATGTAGGGCAGGTCGAGCTGCGCCAGGATCGCCTCGGCGGCGCGTGCGTCGTTATAGGCAGGGCCGCCGACGAGGGAGAAGCCGGTGAGCGAGACCAGCGCGTCGATGCAGGCGACGCCGTCCTTCAGGAAGTAGCGCTCGATGGCGGGGCGGGAGTCGAGGCCGCTGGCGAAGGCGGGGACGACGCGGAGGCCACGGGCCTCGAGCGCCTTGATGACGCCGTCATAGTGGGCGGCGTTGTTGGCCAGCACGTAGGAGCGGAGGATCAGCAGCCCGACCGTGCCGGCGCTGCCTGCGACCGGCAGGTCCTCGGCGTGCTCGGTGATGCGGGCGGCGGCGCGCGGGTGGTAGAGGCCGACCTCCGGGTACTCGATCGGCGGGGCGGCAGGCTGCAGGCGGCCGGGCGCCTGCTGGCGCGGGCCGGCGGCGTAGCGGCCGACCAGCAGGCGGATCATGTTCGCCAGATTCTCTTCCGAGCCGGCCAGCCAGTACTGCAGGGCAAGGAAATAGGCGCGCACGTCCTGCGCCGTGCCGGGGACGAAGCGCAGCAGCCGCGGCAGCTGGCGCAGCATCTTCATCTGGTCGCGGCCGCTGCTCGGCGCGCCGGGCTTGCGGTTGCCGCGCAGGCGCTTCAGCAGGCCCATCACGCCCGTCGCCTCGGCATCCATGCGGAAGCGGCCGATGCGGGTCAGGCGCATCACCTCGCCGGCGGAGAGCAGGCCGAGCATCGCATCGCAGCTCTCGCGCCGCGCGGCGAGCGCGGGGAGGACGGCGCGGATATGGTCCTCGAGGAAGAGCATCGAGGCGATGACGATGTCGCCGCGGGCGATGTCGGCATGGCAGGCGGCGAGCGCCACCTCGTCGGAACCCCATTGGTCGGCGGCATGGACGACCAGCGTCAGGCCAGGAAGCTCCCGCCGAAGCGCCGTCACCGCATGCATCACCGCGCCGGACAGGTGGCTGTCCATGGTGACGATGACGACCCGCATCGGAATGGCGCTAACGGGCGAAATGGGCTTTGGCATCATAGAGCGCCTCGATGGTGATCGTGCCGATACCGCGTTCGGTGGCGTAGCGCTCCGTGTTCCTGCGGGCCTTGCCGCGGACGAAGAAGGGGATCTTGCCGAGCTCCCGCTCGGCCTCGGCGCTCCAGCTCAGCGTCGCCGGGACGGCGGGCGCCGAGGCGGCGGCGGTGCCGAGATGCGAGGGGGCGGAATCCGCGTGGAACTCGAAATCCTCGCGGAACATGCCGAGCAGGTGCTCCTCGAGGCCCATCATCAGCGGATGGACCCAGGTGTCGAAGAGGACGTTGGCGCCCTCGAAGCCCATCTGCGGCGAGTAGCGCGCCGGGTAGTCCTGCACATGGACGGGCGCGGAGATGACGGCGCAGGGGACGCCGAGGCGCTTGGCCGTGTGGCGCTCCATCTGGGTGCCGAGGATCAGCTCCGGCTGGGCGGCCTGGATGGCGGCCTCGACGGCGAGGTAGTCGTCGGAGATCGTCGCCTCGATGCCATGCGCGCGGGCAGCCTCGCGCAGCTCGCGGGCATATTCGCGGGTGTAGCTGCCGAGGCCGACCAGGGTGAAGCCGAGCTCCTCGGTCGCCACGCGGGCGGCGGCGAGGGCGTGGGTCGCATCGCCGAAGACGAAGACGCGCTTTCCGGTGAGGTAGTTCGAGTCGACCGAGCGGGAATACCAGGCGGAGCGCGCCGTCTCGGCATCAAGGATCGGCGCCGGGTCGAGGCCGGCGAGGCCGGCGACCTCGGCGATGAACTCGCGGGTGGCATTGAGGCCGATCGGGATGGTCTTCGTCGCCGGCTGCGCATGGGTGCGGGTAAGCCAGGCGGCGGCGGGGGCGGCGATCTCCGGGTAGAGCACGACGTTGAAATCGGCCTCGCCGAGGCGGACGAGATCGGCCGGCGTCGCGCCGAGCGGGGCGGTGACGTTGATCGTGATGCCCATGCGCGTCAGCAGGCCGGAGATCTCGCGGACGTCGTCGCGGTGGCGGAAGCCGAGGGCGGTCGGGCCGAGGATGTTGCAGCTCGGCGCGCGGCCCGCGGGGCGGGGCGCGGGCGGAGCGCAGAGGCCGCGGACCAGGCGGTAGAAGGTCTCGGCGGCGCCCCAATTCTCCTTCTTCTGGTAGCTCGGCAGCTCCAGCGCGATGACGGGGACCGGCAGGTCGAGCGCGCGGGCGAGGCCGCCCGGGTCGTCCTGGATCAGCTCCGCGGTGCAGGAGGCGCCGACGATCATCGCCTGGGGCTGGTGGCGGCGGAAGGCGTCGCGGGCAGCGGACTTGAACAGCTCGGCGGTGTCGCCGCCGAGGTCGCGCGCCTGGAAGGTGGTGTAGGTGACGGGCGGGCGGGCGCCGCGCCGCTCGATCATGGTGAAGAGCAGGTCGGCATAGGTGTCGCCCTGCGGCGCGTGCAGCACGTAGTGCAGGCCCTGCATGCCGGTGGCGACGCGCATCGCGCCGATATGCGGGGGGCCTTCATAGGTCCAGACGGCGAGCTGCATGGCGTTACACCTTCAGCCGCGTGCGGCGGTGCAGGGGCCGGGAGAAGAGCTCCGCGAGGTCGCCGGCCTGGTCGTAGCCCTGGATGGGGGTGAAGACCAATTCGATCGACCATTTCGTGGTGAAGCCCTCCGCCTCCAGCGGATTGGCGAGGCCGAGGCCGCAGACGACGAGGTCGGGCCGTGCGGCGCGGCAGCGGTCGAGCTGGCGGTCGACATCGCCGCCCTCGCTCAGCGCGGCATCGGTGGGGAGCAGGGCGAGCTCCTCGGCCAAGTGCTGGCGGTGGAGGTAGGGCGTGCCGATCTCGACCGGCTGCATGTCCAGCTCGCGGGAGAGGAAGCGGGCGAGCGGGACCTCGAGCTGGCTGTCGGGGAAGAAGAAGATGCTGCGGCCGGCGAGCTGCTCGCGGTGGCGGGCGATGGCGGTGCGGGCGCGCTGCTCGCCCACCGCCGTGACCTCGCGGAAGCGGCTGGCGGGGATGCCCCAGGCATCGGCGGCGGCGCGGAGCCAGGCGGTGGTGCCCTCGGCGCCGAGCGGAAAGGGCGCGGCGAGGCGGCGGGCGCCGCGCGACTCGAGCAGCCGTGCCGTCTCGGCAAGGAAGGGCTGGGCGAGGAGGAAGCGGGTGCCGGGGCCGATGCCGGGCAGGTCGGCGGCGCGGCGGGGCGGCAGGAAGGTGACGGGGCCGATGCCGAGCGCGTCGAAGTGGCGGCGCATCTGGTCCTCGACCACCTCGGCCAGCGCGCCGACGACGAGGAGGCCGGGCGCCGGGTCGGCGCGCATCTCAGGGACGAGGGCGGCGAGGCAGGCATCCTCGCCCTGGGTGAAGGTCGTCTCGATGCCGCTGCCGGAGTAGTTCAGCACGCGGACGCCGGGCGAGTGCTGCGTGTTGAGGCGGGCGGCGGCGCGGGAGAGGTCGAGCTTGATGACCTCCGACGGGCAGGAGCCGACGAGGAAGAGCAGGCGGATCTCGGGCCGGCGGGCGAGGAGCTGGCCGACGACGCGGTCGAGCTCCTCATTCGCATCGGCCATGCCGGCGAGGTCGCGCTCCTCGATGATGGCGGTGGCGAAGCGCGGCTCGGCGAAGATCATGACGCCGGCGGCGGACTGCATGAGATGGGCGCAGGTGCGGGAGCCGATGATGAGGAAGAAGGCGTCCTGGATCTTGCGATGGAGCCAGATGATGCCGGTCAGGCCGCAGAAGACCTCGCGCTGGCCGCGCTCCCGCAGCACCGGCGCCTCGGCGCAGCCGGGAACCGAGGGTTGGTGTTGCGCGCGGGCGAGCGCGGCGCCGCTCACTTGGAATAGCCCAGGTCGGCGGGCCAGGCCGCTTCGTCGCGGCGAGCGGCGCGGAGCTTGAGGAGGAATTGCGCGGCGTTGATGACGTAGGAGGCATAGGCCGCGAGCGCCAGCAGCATCAGGTCGTGCGTGTCGCCGATGCCGGCGGCGAGGGCCACGAGATAGGCGGTGTGCAGCGCGAGGACGAGCATGCTGAACACGTCCTCCCAGAAGAAGGCACGGGCGAAGAGGTAGCGGCCGAAGACGACCTTCTCCCAGATCGAGCCGGTGACCATGATGGCGTAGAGCAGCGCGGTCTTCGCCAGGATGGAGAGGGTGGCGGCGGCATAGCCCTCGCCCGTCGCCAGGTAATTCAGCACGAGGCCGAGGCTGACGAGGAAGACGCCGAACTGCACGGGGGCGAGGACGCCCTGCACCGTGGTCCAGGCCGTGGCGTCGCGGCGGCGACGCTCCTCCGCGGTGTAGAGAGGCTGGCGGCGGGTGCGGGCGGCCTGCCGGCCGGATGCGGTGCCCCATGGGCAGGCATCGATGGAATCAATGAGTTTTGTCACGACGCCGATTGTAAACATTGCTTGACAACCCTCTGCACCGAAGGCCCGCTGAAGAACCGGCCGAGGGCGATTGGCGCGGGCTGCGACGTATTTTGGTGAAAAATACTGCGCCGCTTTTGCTATTCGCCTTAGGCCGGAGCCCTCCCGTAGCGTGACGATCTCTGAGGGGAAGGCTAGGGCTGCGTCCTTCGAGGTGTCAAGCACGATTGACGTAAAGACAGATTGACAGCAATCCGAAGCCGGGTCGATAAATCCCAGGCGGGAGACAAACAATGGCCGCCATGGGACGACCCTCCGGCTCCAGCCGGAACCTGGCTCAGGCTCTGGCGGAAGCCGGTCCTGAGCCGACGACCGCCCTCCTGGCGCCCGGCCGGCCCGGGCACTCTCCGCGCTTCGGCAATGCGCTGGCGGCCGAGGTCATCCCGAGGCTCCGCCTCGCCCATGCTCCCGGGACGCCGGGCCTTGCCCTTGCCGCGACCGGGCCCGTGGATGCGTTGGCCTCGATGCTGCTCCGGCATGACGGCGCGTCCGCCGCCGCCTATGTCGATGCGCTGCACCGCAGCGGGGTCCAGGCGGAGGATATCTGCCTCGACCTGCTGGCGCCGGTGGCGCGGCTGCTCGGCCATTGGTGGGCCGAGGATGTCTGCGACTTCGCCACCGTGACGCTCGGCGTGCTGCATCTCCGGCGGATCCGCGAGGCGATGGTGCCGCAGCTGTTGCACGGCGCGCCATCGCTCCGGCCGGGCGCGCCGAGCATCCTGCTGGCGCCGGCACCGGGCGAGCAGCATGTCTTCGGCCTTGAGATGGTGGCGGATTTCTTCCGCCGCGCCGGCTGGCAGGCCATGGTCGTGCCCGCGCGCAGCATCGCCGACCTCACCGCCCTGCTGCGGCGGGAGCATGTCGACATTCTCGGCCTCACCTCGGGTGCGATGGAGCGGATGGACATGGTGGCAGCGACGATCCGCAAGACGCGGCAGGCCGCGCGGAACCGCAACATGGGAGTGATGGTGGGCGGGCCCGCCTTCAGCCTCAGCCCCGGGCATGCGCCGCTGGTCGGCGCCGATGCGATGGCCGCCGATGCCAAGGCGGCGCCGGCCCAGGCTGCGCGGGTCATGCGCTTGTTGGCCCAACGTGGCTGACTCGAGGCCCCGCCAGGATTCCAGGGAGGACGCGTCCTCTATCGATGAAGGAATCCCCCGCCCGTGAAGGCGTTCAAGGCTCCGAAGACATCGCTGGGCAATCTCGATGCGGAAGCCGCCGCGATCCTGATCACCGCCGCGGCGGATATCGCCCTCATCATCGATGAGCGCGGCGTGATCCGGGATGTCGCCTTCAACAGCGAGGACCTGGCCGCCGAGATGGAGGGCGAGGAGAGCTGGCTCGGGCGGCGCTGGGTCGACACCGTCGCCGAGGACAGCCGGCCGAAGGTCGAGGCCATGCTGAAGGATGTCGCCGACCGCGCCCTGCCGCGCTGGCGGCACATCAACCAGGGCATGGAGCGGGACGGGTCCGTGCCGATCCTGTTCTCGACGGTGCGGGTCGGCGAGGGCGGGCGCGTCGTCGCCTTCGGGCGCGACCTGCGGCCGCTCTCCGTGCTGCAGCAGCGGCTGGTCGAGGCGCAGCAGTCGATCGACCGGGACTATGCGCGGCTGCGCCATGCCGAGACGCGCTACCGCATGCTGTTCCAGCTCTGGACGGAGCCCGTGCTGATCCTCGATGCGGCGACGCTCGCCGTGCTCGAGGCGAACCGCGCGGCGGACCTGCTGCTCGGGCGCGGCGGCAAGCGCGGAGCGGTGCGGGTCTTCCTCGACATCTTCACCGAAGGCGTGCGGGAGCGGATCCAGCTCGTGCTCGCGGGGATGCGGGCGACGGGGCGCGCCGAGGACGTGCAGGCGGTGCTGCAGGAGGATGGGCGGGAGGTGCTGGTCTCCGCCACCCCCTTCCGGCAGGAGAATGCGAGCCTCGTCCTGGTGCGGCTGACCTATCCGCAGGGCGAGGCGGGGGCGGTGCTGCTGCCGCGCGCCAAATCGAAGATGCTGCGGCTAATCGAGAGCGTGCCGGATGCCTTCGTCGTCACCGAGCACGACGGGCGCATCGTCACCGCCAATGCCGCCTTCGTCGAGATGGCGCAGCTCGGCGCCGAGGAGCGGGCGGTGGGGCAGCCGCTGGAGCGCTGGCTCGGCCAGCCCGGCGTCGAGATGGAGGTGCTGACCGCCAACCTGCGGCAGCGCGGGCCGGTGCGGCTCTTCGCCACGACGCTGCGCGGCGAGTATGGCGCGACGCTGGACGTCGAGATCTCCGCCGTCTCGGTGATGAACGGCGTGGGGCCCTGCTTCGGCTTCGCCATCCGCGACATCGGCACGCGCGTCGCGCCGGCCTCCCGGGCCGCGGGGCGGGCGCCGCGCTCCGTCGAGCAGCTCACCGAGCTGATCGGGCAGGTGCCGCTGAAGGACCTGGTGCGCGAGGCGACCGACGTGATCGAGCGGCTCTGCATCGAGGCGGCGCTGGAGCTGACGGGCGACAACCGCGCCTCGGCCGCCGAGATGCTCGGGCTCAGCCGGCAGAGCCTCTACGTGAAGCTACGGCGCTACGGGCTCGGCGACCTGCCGGCCGAGAATGGCGAGATGGGATGACCGCATGAGCGACCGCGCCCTCCGCCTCGACCCGGCCGCCTGCCTCGAGCTGCTGAAGCCGATCACCTGGTTCGCGCCGATGTGGGCCTTCTCCTGCGGCGTGATCTCCTCGGGCGTCGGCGGCGCGGGGCGGTGGCATGTGATCGCGGCGGGGCTGCTGCTGACCGGGCCGCTGGTCTGCGGCACGAGCCAGGCGATCAACGACTGGTTCGACCGGCATGTGGATGCGATCAACGAGCCGGGGCGGCCGATCCCCTCCGGGCGCATCCCGGGGCGGTGGGGGCTTTACATCGCCATCGGCTGGACGCTCGTCTCGCTCGTCGTGGCGACGGTGCTCGGGCCCTGGGGCTTCGCGGCGACGGTGCTGGGGCTGGCGCTGGCCTGGGCCTATAGCGCGCCGCCGCTGCGGCTGAAGACGAATGGCTGGTGGGGCAACGCCGCTTGCGGCGCCTGCTACGAGGGCCTGCCCTGGATCACCGGGGCGGCGGTGCTGGGGGCGGTGGCGCCGGATGGGCGCGTGCTCGCCATCGCCGCGCTCTACAGCATCGGCGCGCATGGGATCATGACGCTGAACGACTTCAAGTCGGTCGAGGGCGATGCGCGCATGGGCGTCGGCTCCCTCCCCGTGAAGCTCGGCGTGGAGCGGGCGGCGCAGCTGGCCTGCGTGGTGATGGCGGTGCCGCAGGTCGTCGTCGTGGCGCTGCTGCTGGCCTGGGGCAGCGTCTGGCAGGCAGGCGCCATCGGCCTGCTGCTCGCGGTGCAGCTCTGGCTGATGCAGAAGCTGCTGGCCGATCCGCGCGGCAAGGCGCCCTGGTACAACGGGACGGGCACGACGCTCTACGTGCTCGGGATGCTGTTCGCCGCCTTCGCAATCAGGGCTCCCCTGGGGCCGGTGCTGCCATGATCGGCTGGCTCGGCATCCTGCGCCTCGGGCTGGTGCAGACGGCGCTCGGGGCGATCGTCGTGCTGACGACCTCGGCGATCAACCGGGTGATGGTGGTGGAGCTCGGCCTGCCGGCGACCATCCCCGGCCTGCTGGTCGCGCTGCACTACGCGGTGCAGCTGATGCGGCCGGCGATGGGCTATGGCTCGGATGCCGGGGGTAGGCGGACGCCCTGGATCGTCGGCGGCGTCGCGGTGCTGGCGCTCGGCGGCATCGGCGCGGCGCTGGCGACGGGGCTGATGGCGGAGTGGCGGGTGGCCGGGCTGGCGCTGGCGGCTCTGTCCTTCGTGATGATCGGGCTCGGCGTCGGGGCGGCGGGGACCTCCCTGCTGGCGCTGCTCGCCACGCGGGTGGCGCCGGCGCGGCGGGCGCCGGCGGCGACCATCGTCTGGCTGATGATGATCTTCGGCTTCATCGTGACGACGGCGGTGGCGGGGCGGTTCCTCGACCCCTTCTCGCCCGCGCGGCTGCTGGCGGTGGCGGCGGTGGTCTCGGGCCTCGCCATGCTGGTGACGCTGCTGGCGGTCTGGGGGATGGAGCCGGCCGGGCCGCGCGCCGCCCCGGCGACGGCGCCGCGGGGCGGCTTCCGGGCGGCGCTCGCGGAAATCTGGGACGAACGCCAGGCGCGGCAGTTCACCGTCTTCGTCTTCGTCTCCATGCTGGCCTACAGCGCGCAGGACCTGATCCTCGAGCCCTTCGGCGGCGTCGTCTTCGGCCTCTCGCTCGGGGAGACGACGAAGCTCGCCTCGCTGCAGCATGGCGGCGTCTTCGGCGGGATGATCCTGGTGGCGCTGCTCGGCGGGCGGTACGGCTCGCTGAAGGCCTGGACGGTGGCGGGATGTGCCGCCTCGGCGGTGGCGCTCTTCGCGCTGGCCGGGGCGGGCGCGGTCGGGCCGGGCTGGCCGCTGGGGGCGAGCTACGTGGCGCTCGGCGCGGCGAACGGCGCCTTCGCCGCGGCCGCCATCGCCACGATGATGCAGCTCGCCGGCCAGGGGCGCGGCGGGCGCGAGGGGATGCGCATGGGCCTCTGGGGCGCGGCGCAGGCCATCGCCTTCGGGCTCGGCGGGCTGGCGGGTGCCGGGGCGAGCGACCTGGCGCGGAGCCTCATCGCCTCCGCGCCTGCCGCCTATGGCGCGGTCTTCATCGGCGAGGGGATGTTGTTCCTCGCATCGGGGCTGCTAGCGGCGCGGATAGGCCGCGCGGCGGCACCGAGGATTCGCATGGGCGGCCTTGCCGCCTCGCGCAACGGATAAGGGGGAGGGAAAGACCATGACCGATGCGGCGGGGTGCTACGATGTCGTCGTGGTCGGCGGCGGGCCGTCCGGGGCGACGGCGGCGGATGACCTGGCGCGGGCCGGGCGGCGCGTGCTGCTGCTCGACAAGGCAGGGCGGATCAAGCCCTGCGGCGGCGCCATCCCGCCGCGGCTGGTGCGCGACTTCGACATCCCCGACCGCATCATCGTGGCGCGGGTGAACGCGGCGCGGATGATCGCGCCCTCCTCGCGCGAGGTCGACATGCCGATCGATGGCGGCTTCGTCGGCATGGTGGACCGCGAGCATTTCGACGAGTTCCTGCGGGAGCGCTCGGCGGAGCACGGGGCGGAGCGGGCCACCGGCAGCTTCGAGCGGATCGAGCACGAGGCGGGCGGGACGGTCGTCGTCTATGTCGGGAAGGATGGCGCCGAGGCGCGCGTCCGGACGCGGCTGGTGATCGGCGCCGACGGGGCGAAGAGCAAGGTCGCCAAGCAGGAGGTGCCGGCGGCAGCCAAGGTGCCCTGCGTCTTCGCCTACCACGAGATCGTCGAGTCGCCGGCCGACGGCACGGGCAAGTTCGACGCCAAGCGCTGCGACGTCTTCTACCAGGGCCAGCATTCGCCCGACTTCTATTCATGGATCTTCCCGCATGGGGAGACGACCAGCATCGGCACCGGCTCGGCCCATAAGGGCTTCTCGCTGCGCGGCTCGGTCGGCGCGCTGCGGCAGGCGACGGGGCTCGCGGAGTCGCGGACGATCCGGCGCGAGGGCGCGCCGATCCCGATGAAGCCTGCGAAGCGCTGGGACAATGGGCGGGACGTGGTGCTGGCCGGCGATGCGGCGGGCGTCGTCGCGCCGGCCTCGGGCGAGGGCATCTACTACGCCATGCTCGGCGGGCGTCTGGCGGCGGAGGCGGCCGAGGCCTGCCTCGCCACCGGCAATGCGCGGGCGCTCGGCCTCGCGCGCAAGCGCTTCATGAAGGCGCATGGCCGGGTCTTCTGGATCCTCGGGATCATGCAGTACTTCTGGTACTCCTCCGACAAGCGGCGGGAGAAGTTCGTCGCCATCTGCGAGGACAAGGATGTCCAGCGGCTGACCTGGGAATCCTACATGAACAAGGAGCTGGTGCGGCGCGACCCGATGGCGCATGTCCGCATCTTCTTCAAGGATCTCGCCCATCTCTTCGGCTTTGCCCGCGCCTGACACGGAGTGCCCTGATATGAGCCGACTGCACTCCCTCGACGCCCCGACCGCGCCGCGCCATGCCCGCGGCCAGACCCTGCCGCTGAAAGTGGGCACGCGCGGCTCGCCGCTCGCGCTCTGGCAGACGCGGCACTTCCTCTCGATCATCAGCGGCTTCTGCCCGGTGCTGCGGAATGCGAATGCCTTCGAGGAGCACGTCATCAGCACCGAGGGCGACCGGGTGCAGGACAAGCGCCTGGCGGATATCGGCGGCAAGGGGCTCTTCGCCAAGGAGATCCACGAGGCGCTGCTGGATGGGCAGGTGGACTTCGCGGTCCACAGCCTGAAGGACCTCGAGACGGAGCTGCCGCCGGGCATCGTGCTGGCCTGCCTGCTGAAGCGGGAGGATCCGCGCGACGCGATCATCCTCGGGCCCGTTTGCGGGGCGCCGGACCGGCGCGACCCGCTGGCCTGCATTCCGCACGGGGCGCTGATCGGCACGGCCTCCGTCCGCCGCCAGTCGCAGATCCTGGCGATGCGGCCGGACCTGCGCTGCGAGATCATCCGCGGCAACGTGCAGACGCGGCTGGGGCGGGTGCGCAACGGGGATTTCGCCGCCTCCTTCCTGGCGCTCGCCGGGCTGAAGCGGATGGGCCTCGAGCGCGAGGCGGGCGTGGTGCTCGATGCCGGCGCGGTGGTGCCGGCGGCGGGCCAGGGCATCGTCGGCGTGACGGTGCGGGCGCGCGACGTGGAGCTGCACGAGCTGCTCTCCGCCATCGAGGACCGCGAGGCGCGGATCGTCGCCACGGCGGAGCGGGCGCTGCTCGGCGCGCTCGACGGCTCCTGCCGGACGCCGATCGGGGCCTATGCCCAGCTGCGGGACGACGGGACCGTGCACCTGACGGGCCTCATCGCCCGGCCGGATGGCAGCTACCTGCTGCGGCATTCGGCGGAGGGCCCGGCGATGGAGGCGGAGCGGCTCGGCCGGACGCTCGGCGACCGGCTGCGGCGGGAGGCGCCGGCGGATATCCTCGCCTGAGGTCGCTTGACGGATCGGCTCCGCACCGGAAGGCTGCGCTCTTCCGGCTGAAGGAGCCTTCGCGTGCTGAGACGCTTCCTGCTAACTGCCCCGCTGCTGGCCCTGGCCTTCGCCGCCCCGGCGCAGGAGGCGGATCATCCTCAAGGCCGGCCGCTCGTCGTCGGCTCGGATTTCGGCGTGGCGCCCTGGATGGTGCGCGGGGCCAACGGGCCGGAGGGCTTCGGCGTCGACCTGATGACGGAGATCGCCAGGCGGCTTGGGCGGCCGGGCGTCGAGATCGTCGATGTCAATTTCTCCGGGCTCTTCGCGGCGCTGTTCGCCAGGCGCTTCGAGTTCACCGCCAACCCGCTGAACATCACCGAGGAGCGGGCGCAGCGGATGCTTTATACGGAGCCCTTCTTCGCCACCGGCAACGGCTTCATCACCCGGCGCAGCGACAGCATGGCGGGGCTGGAGGCGCTGAAGGGCAAGGCGATCGCGGTCAACCGCGGCACGATCAGCGATACCTGGGCGACGGCGAATGCCGAGAAATACGGATTCGAGGTGCAGCGCTACGACACCTTCCCCGATAGCGTGCAGGCGGTGCTGACGCGGCGGGCCTTCGCTGCCATCAACGAGATCCCGACGACGGTCTATGCCGCCAGCCAGAACCGGCAGATCACCGTCGCCTTCAAGGATTATACGGGGCGGAATTTCGGCATCGCCTTCCGACTGGAAAGCCGGGAGTACCGCAACCGGGTCGAGGAGATCCTGGAATGCATGAAGGGCGATGGCTTCCTCGCCCGACTGCATGAGAAGTGGTACGGGGCGCCGCCCGATGCGGGGTCCTCCATGACGCAGGTCTTCCCGGGCTACGGGCCGCCGGGCCTGCCGGGCTTCGAGGATTCGGCGCACACGCCACGCTGCAGCTAGCCGCTCCATGGAGCGGCTGGCGGAATACTACCTCAACTTCGAGGTGCTTGGGACCTATGGGCCCGGCATCGCGGCAGGGCTCTGGGTGACGCTGGCGGCGGCCATCGCCACGGTGGTGCTCGGCATCGGGCTCGGGCTGATGATGGCGGTGGCGCTGGCGGCGCGGGTGCCGGTGCTGCGGGCGGTGATCGTCATCTGGGTCGAGCTGTTCCGGACGCTGCCGCAGCTCGCCGTGATCATCGTGCTTTATTTCGGCCTGCCCTATGCGGGGGTTACGCTCTCGCCCTTCTGGGCGACGGTCGGGGCGCTGGGGGCGGTGCTCTCGGCCTTCGCCGCGGAGATCTTCCGGAGCGCGATCCAGGCCTTGCCGCGCGGCCAATGGGATGCGGCCTATGCGATGGGCTTCCGCTTCGGAGGAGCCTTCTTCCTCGTCATCCTGCCGCAGGCGGTGCGGCTGGCGATCCCGTTGCTGACCAACCGGGCGATTGCCATCACCAAGGGGACGGCGCTCGGCACCGCCGTCTCGCTCTCCGAGGTGCTGGGGCGGGCGCAGAGCGCAATGGCGATCGCGGCCAACCCCTCGCCGCTGACGCTCGCGGCGGCGCTCTACCTGGTGCTGTTCCTGCCGCTGGTCGTCGCCAGCCGCTGGCTGGAGGCACGGCGGGTGGTGCCGCGGTGATGCTGCAGGACCTGATCGACAATTTCGCCGATTGGGAAAGCCTGGTGAAGGTCTGGCCGCTGCTGGCGCAGGGGCTCTGGCTGACGGCGAAGCTGGCGCTGGTCGCCCTGCCGCTTGGCCTGGCGGCGGGGCTGCTGGTGGGGCTCGGCTGCGCGCTCGGCGGCCGCGCGGTGCGGATCGGGCTGCTCTGCTGGATCGACCTGTTCCGCGCCTTCCCGGTGCTGGTGCTGCTGGTGCTGATCTATTACGGCCTGCCTTTCCTCGGCCTGACGCTGCCGGCCTTCGCGGCGACGGTGGTGGCGCTGGTGCTCAACAATTCAGGGTATTACGGCGAGATCTTCCGGGCGGGGCTCGCCAGCATCCCGCATGGACAGAGGGAGGCGGCGGCGGCGCTCGGCCTTTCGCCGCTCAGGGCCATGCTGCTGGTCGTGCTGCCGCAGGCGCTGCGGGCGGTGATCGCGCCGCTCGCCTCGAACAGCCTGGAGCTGGTGAAGGCGACCTCCATCGCCGCCATGGTCGCGCTGCCGGAGCTGCTGCGGAGCGCGCGCGTCGCGCAGGAGCAAACCTACAATCCGACGCCGCTGATGGCGGCGGCGGTGCTCTATTTCGCGCTGCTCTGGCCCTTCGCCCATGCGGTGGCGCGGCTGGAGCGGCGCATGCTGGCCGCGAGCGGGGGCGGGCGATGAGGCTCAGGGATCGGGTAGCGCTCGTCACCGGCGGGGCGTCGGGGATCGGGCGGGCAATCGCGGCGCGCTTCGTCGCGGAGGGTGCGGTCGTCGTCATCGCCGACATCACAACCACCGTGCGCGAGGGCGGGCAGCCCACGCATGAATGGCTCGGCACCGAGCATGTGCAGGCGGACGTGTCGGTGGAGGCGGAATGCGAGGCGGCGGTCGCGCATGTCGTAGCAAAGCATGGCCGGCTCGACGTGCTGGTGAACGATGCGGCGGTCAGCCTCGGCAAGACGCTGCTCGACTGCACGCGGGAGGAATGGGACCGGGTGCTGGCGGTGAACCTCACCGGCTGCTTCCTGATGAGCCGGGCAGCGGTGCGGGCGATGCTGGCGCAGGAGCCGCGCGGCGAGGTGCGTGGGCGGATCGTCAACATCTCGTCGCAGCATGGGATGGTCGCCTCGCCTGGAGACGTCGCCTATGGCACCTCGAAGGCAGGCGTTGCCTATTTGACGCGGCAGGTGGCAGTGGATTATGCGGCGCAGGGCATCGTCTGCAATGCGGTGGCGCCGGGGAAGATCCTGACGGGGAAGGCCGGGCGCGCCGTCGATCCGGCAATGATCGCCTATTCCCATGCCCGCACGCCCTGGCCGCGGCTTGGCAAGCCTGAGGATGTGGCGGGGGCGGCGCTCTTCCTCGCCTCCGATGACGCGATGTACGTCACCGGGGAGAACCTGATGGTGGATGGCGGCTGGATGGCCTACTGATCTCCCCGCGACGCCGCTGCACGACGCCGCGGGGCCCCTTCAGCTTTGGCCGCGATACCAGTCGAGCAGCTGCACGCCGTTCCAGTGCAGTACGCCGCGGTGCTTCGCCACATGCTCGTAGAAGCGCTCGAGATACCTGATGCGGTGCGGCTGGCCGGAGATGTAGGGGTGGATGGCGATGGACATGATCTTCGCCCGCTCCACCCCCTCCTCGTGGAGCCGGTCGAACTGGTCGATGGCGCGCCTCAGCAGGTAGTCGCTCTCGTGGTGCTGGACCAGCATCATCGGGATGTCGTTCAGCTCCACCGTGTAGGGGAGCGTGACGAGCGGGCCCCGGTCGGTGTGGATGGTGGTCGGCTCGTCGTCATAGACCCAGTCGCCGATGTACTGCACGCCGGCTTCGGCCAGGAGCTCGGGCGTCTCGAGCGTCTGGGTCAGGCCCGGGCCGAGCCAGCCGACGGGGCGGGTGCCGGTGAAGCGCTCCAGCGCATCCAGGGAGCGGTGGATCATGGCGCGCTGGTCGGGCTCCTTGTGGATCGGGCCCTGTTCCCAGGAATGGCCCATGAACTCCCAGCCGGCCTCCAGCGCCTGCCGGGCGACGCGCTCGTAATCCTCGCAGACGCGGGCGTTGATGGAGAGGGTGGGCGCGATGCCGAGGCGCTCGAACAGCCTGAAGAAGCGCCAGACGCCGACGCGCATGCCGTATTCGTGCCAGGACCAGTTCGGCACGTCGGGCAGCAGCACCTGGCCGGTCGGCGCGGGCAGCACCTGGCGGGCCATGGGCTTGCCGATGTCCCAGACCTCGAGGTTGACGATGGTCCAGACGACGATGCGCGCCTCGCCGGGCAGGCGGAGCGGCGGGCGGTCGACAATGGCGGAATAGGCGGCGCGGTCGCGTGGCTGCATGCTCATCTCGGCGTCTCCGCATGCCCCAGGGGAGGCATTGGCCGGTGGGGATACCGGTGATGCTGCGGCCCCAGGCCGTCACGCGGGCATCCTCGCCGCGCGGCGCATGGGGCAGCCCCGCCTGGCCTGGCGCCGTTCGAATGGAGGCCAAGGTCGGCCCGGGGGACGAAGGGGGGCATCGCGGCAGCTTGGCAGCGGCGGGGCCGCACGCCAAGCTCGGCACCCCCGGGGAGACGACCATGGCCCTTCGCTGCGACCTCATCATCCGCGACGCGGCGCTGATCGACGGCACCGGCGGCCCGGCGCGGCGGGGGGATATCGGCGTCGCCGGGGACCGGATCGCGGCGCTGGGCGACCTCTCCGGCGCAAGCGCCGACCGGGAGGTGATGGCCGGGGGCCGGGCCGTGGCGCCGGGCTTCATCGACGCGCATACGCATGACGACCAGGCGGTGCTCTGCGGGCCGCAATGCATGGCATGCAAGACCTCGCAGGGCGTCACCACCGTGGTGGTCGGCAATTGCGGCATCAGCCTCTCGCCGGTGCCGATGGCGGAACGGCCGCCCGCGCCGCTCGACCAGGTCTGCGCGCCGGAGTGGTGGATCTTCGACAGCTTCGGCGCCTATGCCGAGCGGCTGCGGCGGGAGCCGGCCTCGGTGAACACCCTGGCGCTGATCGGGCACATGTCTCTGCGCCTCGGGGCGATGGGGCGGGACCTCGACCGGCCCGCCACCGACGGGGAGGCGGAGGCGATGCGGCGCAAGCTCGCCGAGGCGCTGGCCGAGGGGGCGGCGGGGTTCTCGACCGGGCTGTTCTATGCGCCCAGCCGGCACGCGCCGACGGAGGAGGTGATCGCCGTCGCGGAGGCGCTCCGGGCGGGGCGCGGGCTCTACGTCACCCATATGCGGAACGAGGCCGAGGGGGTGCTCGAGAGCATCGAGGAGACGCTCTCGATCGGCGCGGCCGTCGGGGTGCCGGTGGTCATCAGCCACCACAAATGCGCCATGCCGGAGAATCACGGGCGCTCGCGGGAGACGCTGGCCGCCATCGAGGCGGGGGCGCGGCGGCAGCCGGTCGCCTTCGACGTCTACCCCTATGCCGCGGCTTCCACCTCCCTGGCCGCCCGGACGCCGCGGGCGGACGTGCCGGTGCGGATCGCCACCTCCCTCCCCCATCCGGAGATGGCCGGGCGGATGCTGGACGAGGTCGCGGCGGGGTGGGGGGTGTCCCTGGAGGAGGCGGTGGCGCGGCTGCTGCCGGGGACGGGCATCTTCCACAACATGGCCGAGGAGGATGTGCGGCGGATCATGGCCCACCCGATGGCGATGATCGGCAGCGATGGCGGGCCGCTCGCCGCGCATCCGCATCCCAGGCTCTGGGGGACCTTCCCGCGGGTGATCGGGCATTACGGGCGGGAGCTCGGCCTGTTCAGCCTGGAAGCCGCGGTCCACAAGATGACGGGGCGGCCGGCCGCGGTCTTCGGCCTGGAGGGGCGCGGGGTGCTGGCGCCGGGGGCCTTCGCCGATCTCGTCCTCTTCGACCCGGCGACCATCGCCGACCGCGCGAGCTTCGCCGAGCCGCGGCAACCGGCGGCGGGTATCGCCGAGGTTTGGGTGAACGGGCAAACAGCCTATACGGAAGCGGGCGGCGCCACCGGGGCGCGGTCGGGCCGCCTCCTGCGCCGGGTCGCCCCCTGACCCCGGCGACGCGCGACAGACGCGACAATTTTTCCACGACGATGGGACTGCGATGAGACGCATAAGGCGTCCAATGACCGACATGCCCGACCACGCCCCGACGCAGGATCTCGTGGACCCCGCCGAGGCTTCCCTGCTGCTGCCCGCCCTGCTGCGCCAGATGAAGGCGGGCATCGGCGTGTTCGAGCCGGACCTGACGCTGCGCCTCGCCAACCCGGCGCTTGCCACGGTACTGGGGCTGACCATGCGGCCCTTCCGCGGCCAGGCCCTGGCCGCGCTGCTCGGCCCGCTGGCCGGACCGGCGCTGGCCCCCTTCGAGGCCCCGGCCGGCGGCTCGGCCCGCTGGGTCACGCCGGACGGGCGGCGGATCGAGGTCGAGGTCGAGGTGCTGGCCGATGGCAACCGGCTCGGCCTGTTCCGCGACGTGACCTGGCAGCAGGAGGCGGAGGAGAGCCTCGCCGAGGCCCGCAGCCGCACCGAGCTGCTGCTGCGCTACGTCACCGACTGCGTCGTGCTGCTGGACCCGGACGGGGTGATCCTCGAGAACACCGACCGCTCCGGCCGGCTGCTCGACCTGCCGCCGGAGCTGGTCCAGCCGGGCTGCACCCACCAGGAGGTGCTGCGCTACATGTACCGGCGCGGCGACTACGGCTTCGAGGAGACGGAGGACGAGTTCGTCGCCCGGCGCCGCGCCGAGATCCTGGCCGCCGGCGACCTCGGCTTCACCGCGCTGATGCCGAACGGGGTCTGGGCGGAATACAATTTCTGGCCGCGGCGGGACGGCCACCTGCTCATCATCATCCGCGACGTCACCGCGCTGAAGGAGGCGCAGGCGACGCTGGAGGCGGAGCGCGCGCAGGCGCGCCGGCTGCTCGCCAACCTCTCCGATGCGGTGATGCTGTTCGACGCCGACGGCACGCTGCTCGAGACCAACGGGCATGAGGAGGGGGTGCTCGGCCTGCCGGCCGAGTTCGGCCAGCCCGGCGCGCGCTTCCAGGATGCGCTGCGCCACATGGTCCGCCGCGGCGATTTCGGCCAGGACCGGCCGGAGGATGCCGAGGTCGCCATGCACTGGCTGGCCCTCACCTCGCCCGGCCACAAGCGGCTGGTGCAGCGCTTCGCCAACGGCCGCTGGATCGAGCTGCACTACCACCCGCAGCCGGACGGCAAGCTCTGCATCGTCGCCCGCGACATCACCGGGATGCGCGAGAGCGCCCTGGCGCTGGAGGCGGAGCGGGCGACGCTGCGCACCGTCATCGACAACCTCGCCGACGGCGTGATGCTGTTCGACAAGGACTACCGCTGGCGCATCGCCAACCGGCAGCTCATGGAGTTCCTGCGCCTGCCGCCGGAGGTGGCGCATCCCGGCGCGAGCGGGCGGGACATCCTGCGCTTCCAGGCGCTGCGCGGCGATTTCGGCCCGCCGCCGGAGGAGCCGGCCGCGCTCGAGGCGCTGGTGGAGGAGCGCGCCCGCGTCATGCTGCAGCCGGGCGGCAACCGTTATGTCCGCAGGACCGCCGGCGGCTACTGGATCGAGTTCAACATGCAGCCCCTGCCGGATGGCGGGCTGCTCGCCTGCTTCCGCGACATCACCCGCCTCAAGGACCAGGAAGAGGCGCTGGAGGCGGAGCGCACCCTGCTCCGCCGGGTGCTGGACGGACTGCAGGATGCGGTGATCCTGCTCGACCCGGACGGCGCCATCATCGAGACCAACGGCAAGGCCCCTGCCCTCTTCGGCCTGCCGGAGGAGCTGATGGCGCGCGGCTCCTCCCACCAGGCGGTGCAGCGCTGGCGCTACCGCCGCGGCGAATTCGGCTTCGACCGGCCGGAGGACGAGGTGGTGGAGGAGCGCTGGGTGACCATGAAGGCCTCCGAAGGGCCGGTGCCGCTCCGCCTGATGCCGAACGGCAAGTGGGTCGAGAACCAGTTCCGCACCCTCCCCAACGGCCAGATCCTGGCCACCTGCCGGGACATGACGGCCTTGAAGCTCAACGAGCAGGCGGCGCTGGCCGCCAAGGGCGACGCCGAGGCGGCGCGCGACGCGGCCGAGGCGGCGGCGCGGGCCAAGGCGACCTTCCTCGCCGCCATGAGCCACGAGATCCGCACGCCGATGAACGGCGTGCTCGGCATGATGGAGATCCTGGAGCGCTCCGGCCTCTCGGCCGAGCAGGGCCGGGCGCTGGCGGTGATGCGGGAGAGCGCGCAGTCCCTGCTGCGCATCATCGACGACATCCTCGACTTCTCGAAGATCGATGCCGGGCGGCTGGAGGTGGAGGCGCTGCCCTTCAGCCTGCGCGGCCTGGTCGAGGGCATGATGGAGACGCTGGCGCCGCAGGCCCGCGCCAAGGGCCTCGCCCTCTTCACCGACCCGCCCGGGCCGGGGCCGGACTGGGTGACGGGCGACCCGACGCGGGTGCGGCAGATCCTGTTCAACCTGCTCGGCAATGCGCTGAAATTCACCGAGCGCGGCTTCGTCCGGGTGATGGCCGACACCAGGCCCGAGGCGGACGGGCGGGTGCGGGTCGTGCTGGCGGTGGAGGACAGCGGCATCGGCATGGATGCGGCCGCGCAGCTCAGGCTGTTCCAGCCCTTCGCCCAGGCCGACAGCTCCACCACGCGGCGCTTCGGGGGCACGGGGCTCGGCCTCTCCATCGTCCGGCGGCTGGCGCAGCTGATGGGCGGCGACGTGACGGTGGAGAGCACGCCCGGCCGCGGCAGCCGCTTCACCGTGACGCTGCTGCTCGCCCCGGCGGCGGCAGGGCAGGCGGAGGAGGCCGCGCTGGCCGGCCCGGCCGCCGTGCCGCAGGTGCTGGAGGGGCTGCCGCGGCTGCTGCTGGCCGACGACCACCCGGTGAACCGTGAGGTGCTGCTGCGCCAGCTTGAGGTGCTCGGCCTCACCGCCGATGCGGCGGAGGACGGGGCGGCGGCGCTGAAGCTCTGGCGGGCGCGGCGGCATGGCATCCTGCTGCTCGACCTGCACATGCCGGAGCTCGACGGCTTCGGCCTCGCCCGGCTGATCCGCGAGGAGGAGGCGGCCGAGGGGCTGCCGCGCACCGGCCTCGTCGCGGTGACGGCGGATGCGCTGAAGGGCGAGGATGCGCGCTGCTATGCGGCCGGGATGGATGGCTTCCTCTCGAAGCCCGTCTCGCTCGATGCGCTGGCCCGGACCCTCGGCCGCTGGCTGCCGGAGCTGGCGCCGGAGGCAGCGGCGGATACGATCAGCGGCGCCCTCTTCGACCCGGAGGCGCTGCGCGGGCTGTTCGGGGCGGATGCGGCGCGGCTGGCGGGCATCCTCGACAGCTTCGCCGCCAATGCCTCGCAGGAGGTGGCGGTGCTGGCCGCGGCGGCGGAGCCGGACCGGCTGGCGGGGACCGCCCACCGGCTGAAGGGCGCCTCCCACATGGTCGGCGCGCGGCTGCTGGCGGAGCAGGCGGCGCGGATCGAGAGCCTGGCCCGCGAGGGCGAGCTGGCCGCGGCGCGCCAGGCGGCGGCGGGGATGGAGGCGCTGCTGGCGCAGACGCTGAAGGCGGCGCGGGCCGGGTTGTAGCGCCGGCGGCCGGGCATGGTATGAGCAGGGGCAATGCCCCCTGCTCCTCCCCCTGCTCCTCCCCCTGCCCCTCCCCCGACCGGCGCCTGAGATGCTCGACTTCGGCAACGGGGTGCAGAGCTTCGTCCTCGCCTTCTCGGCCCTCTTCTCCATCGTCAACCCGATCGGGGCGGCGCTGGTCTTCAGCCAGGTGACGGCCGACCGCAGCCATGCGGAGCGGGTGCTGCTGTCGCGGCGCATCGGCCTCTATGCGGCGGCGATGATGCTCGGGGCGCTCTGGCTCGGCGCCTATGTGCTGGAATTCTTCGGCGTCTCGCTGCCGGCGCTGCGCATCGCCGGCGGGCTGGTGGTGGCGGTCAGGGCCTGGCACCTGCTGATGGCGCCGGAGGCGATCGAGGCGCGCAAGCAGGAGCAGGCCGGCGAGGCGACCGGCGCGGCGGATGATGCCTTCTTCCCGCTGACCATGCCCTTCACCACCGGGCCCGGCACCATCTCGGTGGCTGTCGCACTCGGCGCCAACCGGCCGGCGGGCGGCATCGGGACGATCCTGCCCTTCTTCGCCGGCGTCTCGGCGGCGGCCATTGCCGTGGCGGTGACGGTCTGGCTCGCCTACTCCTCGGCGGACCGCCTGACCGGCCTGCTCGGCGAGGCGCGGGCGCGGGTGGTCTCGCGGCTGGCGGCCTTCCTGATGCTCTGCGTCGGCACGCAGATCACCCTCGGCGGCGTCGTCGAGGTGCTGCGGCCGCTGCTGGCCGCGCGCTGAGCCTCAGTCCCGCGGCGGGACGAACATGTAGCCGACGCCGCGGACGCTGCGGATCGCCTCCGGCTTGGCCGGGTCCGCCTCCAGCTTCCGGCGCAGGCGGAGGATGCGGTTGTCGATCGCCCGGTCGAAGGCATCCGCCTCGCGGTGGGAGCTGGATTCGAGCAGCCAGTCGCGCGTCAGCGGCCGGTTGGGGTGGCTGACGAAGAGCTTCAGCAGGTCGAACTCGCTGGCGGTCAGCGCATCCTCGCTGCCATCGGCGCGGACCAGCAGGCGGCGCTCCAGGTCCAGCATGCAGGTGCCGACGCGGACCTCGGAGACCTTGGCCGGCGGCGGCGCGGCGCCGCCGGCGGAGCGGCGCAGCAGGGCGCGGACCCGGGCGAGCAGCTCCCGCGGCTCGAAGGGCTTGGTGACGTAGTCGTCGGCGCCGGATTCGAGGCCCACCACGCGGTCCACCATGTCGCCCGCCGAGGTGAGCATCAGGATGCCGATGCGGGCCGAGCGGCCGCGCAGCCAGCGGGCGAGGGCGAAGCCGTCCTCCGCCTCGCCGAGCTGGACATCGAGGATGGCGAGGTCGGGCATCGACTGCTCCGCCATGCGCTTCAGCTCGGCGCCGCAGGAGACGGGCACCGGGCGCAGCCCGTGCTGGGACAGGTAGTCGGTGACCAGCTGGCGCTGGAAACCGTCATCCTCCACCAGCACAATGCGGGGTGCGGCCATGCGACTCGCTCTCGGAACGGGGCGGCGGAGTGTAACCGAGGCGGGCCGGTGGGCAAGAGCCATGGGGATGACGCAAAAGCTTCATCGAAGCGCCATTCCCCTTTCCTGGGACGGGCCTAGCTGCTCCACCAAGACCGCAAGGGACCGACAGGGCATGCCGGACTTCATCGAGATCGAGGATATCGGCAGCAACCCCGCGCCGCGCGAGACCCTGGCCGAGATCGCCGAACGCCGCCTCTCGCGCCGCGGGGTGCTGGCGGCGGCGGCGGCCGCCGCGGCGCTGGCCGCCGCCGGGCCCGCCGTGGCGGAGGCGGAGGGGCCGTCCAGCCTTGGCTTCAGCGAGATCAGGCACCGGATGAGCCAGCGCGATGCCGTGGCCGAGGGTTACGAGATCCAGACGGTGATCCGCTGGGGCGACCCGGTGCTGGCCGATGCGCCGCCCTTCAACCCCGCGGCGCTGACCGGCGCGGCCCAGGCCCAGCAATTCGGCTACAACAACGACTATATCGACTTCTTCCCGCTTCCGCGCGGCTCGGCGGCCAGCGACCACGGCCTGCTGGTCGTCAACCACGAGTACACCAACACCAACCTGATGTTCGCCGGGCTCGGCGCCGGCCGCGGCGCCGCGCTGAAGGCGAGCGCCGAGCAGGTGGCGGTGGAGCAGGCGGCGCATGGCCTCTCCGTCGTCGAGATCCGCCGCCGGGACGGGCGCTGGGCGCCGGTGCGCGAGGGGCGGCTGAACCGGCGCATCACCGCCGAGACGCCGATGCGCATCAGCGGCCCCGCCGCCGGGCACGAGCGGCTGCGGACAAGCGCCGACCCGACGGGCACGCGCGTGCTGGGCACGCTCAACAACTGCTCCGGCGGCCATACGCCCTGGGGGACGGTCCTGACGGCGGAGGAGAATTTCAACGTCTATTTCGGCGGCGCCGCGGCGGCGAGCGGCGCCCAGCGGGACCACTACAGGCGCTACGCCATCACGCCGGAATCGCTCTACGCCTGGTCGCGCTACCAGGCGCGCTTCGACCTCGACCGCGAGCCGAACGAGCCGAACCGCTTCGGCTGGGTGGTGGAGTTCGATCCCTACGACCCGGACTCGGTGCCGGTGAAGCGCACGGCGCTCGGCCACTTCAAGCACGAGGCCTGCAACCACGCGATCAGCGCGGACGGGCGCGTCGTCGTCTACATGGGCGATGACGAGCGCTTCGAGTACATCTACAAATTCGTCACGGCGCGGCCCTATCGGCCGGATGACGCGGCGGCCAACCGCGACCTGCTGGACGAGGGCACGCTCTACGTCGCCCGCTTCCAGGAGGACGGCACGCTCGCCTGGCTGCCGCTGGTGCATGGCGAAGGGCCGCTGACGGCGGCGAACGGCTTCGCCTCCCAGGCGGATGTGCTCATCGAGACGCGGCGCGCGGCGGACCTCCTCGGCGCGACGCCGATGGACCGGCCGGAGGACGTGGAGCCGAACCCGGCGACGGGCCGCGTCTATGCCATGCTGACGAACAACATCTCCCGCACCGCGGAGCGGCTGAACGCGGCCAATCCGCGGCCGAGCAACAACCATGGGCATGTGGTGGAGATCATCCCGCCCGGTGCCGGCACGGGGCGCATCGACCATGCGGCGGTGACGGGCCGGTGGGGGATATTCCTCCTCGCCGGCAAGCCAGGCGTCGATGCGGGGGCGCGCTATCACCGGGCGACGAGCGACCAGGGCTGGCTCTCCTGCCCTGACAACTGCGCCTTCGACAAGCATGGGCGGCTCTGGATCGCAACCGACGGCGCGCCGGCGATGGCAGGCGTGGCGGATGGGCTCTACGCGGCGGATACCAGCGGCTATGGGCGGGCGCTGCCGCGACTCTTCTACCAGGCGCCGACCGGGGCGGAGGTCTGCGGGCCGTGCTTCACGCCGGATGGCGAGACGATCTTCCTCGCCATCCAGCACCCGGGCGAGGACCCGGGCAGCAGCTTCGAGCGGCCGAGCACGCGCTGGCCGGACTTCCAGGAGGGCATGCCGCCGCGGCCTTCCGTCATCGCCATCACCCGGAAGGGCGGGGGCGAGATCGGGAGCTGAGGGCCGCGTCACGCGGCCCGCACCCCGTCGAGCGGCCCGGCCAGGGCGCGGCGCAGCACGGCGCCCTGGCCGGCGACCCCGCCCGCCGTCTGATGCAGGGCATGGACCGGGGCCGCTAGGGCTCCCGCTGCCAGAGGGCGCCGTCGAGGCGGCGGTCGACCTGCTGCCGCGCCTCCTCGAGCAGGATGGCGAGGCCGTTCGGCACCGTGTTGCGCAGCACCGCCCGCGGCTGGCCGCCGGGTGGGTGGATGGAAACCGTCCAGCCCGTCGGCGCGACGCCGCGGGCCACCAGGCGGTGGGCGCGGTATAGGCTGGAACGCGGCTGGGCTCGGCGGTCCATGGCGGCATCCGTAATCCGACCGGCTCGAAGGTCAGCCGTGGCCCGTCTGCGGTCAAGCCGGGCAACGCGGCCCGTCGCGCGATGGAAAGAACCTGGCCGGACGATCCTGCGCCGCCTGGGGTGCGGCCTGCGGCCGAGGCAGCGGAATTCGCCGCCCTGGCCGGCCATCGGGCTGATCGGACGGATCGCCGTGCGGGACCGAGGCGATGGCTGCTGGCGCAATCGTGATCCGCGCGCGGGCGGTGGCGTCAGCGGATGCAGGCCGCCACGTGAGGCATGAAGTGGCTGACGGGCGGCGTCTCCAGCCCCTTCACCTTGGCCTGCTCGTCGAAGCGGCGGAGTTGCACCGCCGCTCCGGCCTCCGGCAGGACGCGGAAGGCGGCGACCTCCTCAGGCGACATCGGCCCGCCCTGCAGCTCCAGGCTGCGGACGGAATCCGGCGCGAGCTTGGCGAAATAATCGCTCTCCGTGGCGCAGAGATAGCGCTTGGCGGCGACATGGAGGCGGACGGGCTCCGTCACCTCCGGCCCGAACCAGCGGGTGAGGAAGGCATGGCCCACCGCCTCATGCTCGTCATCGATGCCGGCGGCGGCGGGCTCGTCGCCGAGGTCGTGGACCAGATGGCCGATGTCATGCATCAGCGCGGCGGCGATGAGCGCCGGCGGGCAGCCGGCGCGCTCGGCGAGCCAGGCGGATTGCAGCGCGTGCTGGCGCTGGTTGATCTCGGCGAGGCCGTATTGCCCATCCGCCTTCAGCGTGAGCAGGTCGGCGATCCGGGCGAGGCGGGGGTCGGTCATGCGGGCACCCTGCGGGCTGCGATCGGGGGGCGGAAACTAGCCCGGAACCGCCGCGGTTGACACCACCGGCGCGGGGGTTACCGTCGCCCCGCCATCACACCAAGGAGGCCAGGCCATGGCCCTGACTCTCGAGCAATTCGCCGCCGATTGCCGCGCCGCCCTCAAGGCCCATCCCGGCACCGAGGGCCGGGCCGCGGTCTGCGAGCTGGTGCAGAAGGCGCTGCAGGACCGCGATTTCGTCGCCGCCATCCTGCCCGAGGGCACGCCGGAGCGGCAGGTGATCTACGAGGACCCGGAGCTCGGCTTCGCCATCCTCGCCCATGCCTATGTCGGGGCGAAGAGCAGCACGCCGCACGACCATGGCCCCAGCTGGGCGATCTATGGCCAGGCGGAGGGCGAGACGGTGATGACGGATTACGAATGCCTCGTCCGTCCGACCGAGACCACGCCCGGCAAGGCACGGCCGGTGCGCGACTACTCGCTGCAGCCGGGCGATGCCTATCTCTACGAGCCGGGCGAGCTGCACGCGCCGCGCCGCGATGGGCCGACGCGGCTGTTGCGGATCGAGGGCGTCAACATGGACCGGGTGAAGCGCCTGCCCTATGTGGCGGTGACCGAAGCGGCGGCCTGACCGCCGCTCCCGTTGCAACACGCTGGCCCCGTCCCACCTCCACCGCTAGGCTGAACGGCTGAAGGCTGGGGAGGACGGGATGGCCAGGCTCAACATCAACGGGCGCGTCGTCGATGTGGCGGTGGAGGACGACACGCCCCTCCTCTGGGTCATCCGGGAGCAGCTCGGCCTGACCGGCACCAAATACGGCTGCGGCGTCGCCCAGTGCGGCGCCTGCACCGTGCATGTGGACGGCGTCGCCGCCCGCTCCTGCACCATGCCCGTCTCCGCCGTCGAGGAGACGCAGAGGATCACCACCATCGAGGGCCTCTCGCCCGATGGCAGCCACCCGCTGCAGAAGGCCTGGGTGGCGCTCGACGTGCCGCAATGCGGCTACTGCCAGTCGGGGATGATCATGGCCGCGGCGGCGCTGCTGGCCGCCAACCCGAAGCCGAGCGATGCCGATATCCGCGGCGAGATCACCAATATCTGCCGCTGCGGCACCTACAACCGCGTCCAGGCCGCCATCAAGCAGGCGGCCGGCGGCAACCAGGCCAATGGCTGAGGAGGCGGGGATGAACCAGGTCGCACATCTGCCGCGCCGCGGCTTCCTCCAGGTCTCGGCGGCGCTCGGCGCCTTCACCCTCGGCATCCGCGTGCCGGAGGCGGGCGCCCAGGGGGCAGCGCAGGGGGCAGCGCCGGGCGCCGCCCCGCCCGAGGTCAATGCCTGGGTGGTGGTGAAGCCGGATGACAGCATCATCATCCGCATCGCCCGCTCGGAAATGGGCCAGGGCACGCTCACCGGCCTCGCCCAGCTCGTCGCCGAGGAGCTGAATGCCGACTGGTCCAAGGTTTCCACGGAATACCCGACCCCGGGGCAGAACCTGGCGCGCAACCGCGCCTGGGGGAACATGTCCACGGGTGGCAGCCGCGGCATCCGCGAGAGCCACGACTATGTTCGGAAAGGCGGCGCGGCGGCGCGGATGATGCTGGTGCAGGCGGCGGCCGGGGCCTGGGGCGTGCCGGCCGGCGAGTGCCGCGCGGCCAACAGCACCATCACCCACCAGCCCTCCGGCCGGACCACCACCTATGGCAAGGTGGCGGAGGCGGCGGCGCGGCTCACCCCGCCCACCGACATCCCGCTGCGCGACCCGAAGGACTGGACCATCGCCGGCCGGTCGCTGCCGCGGCTGGACACGGTCGAGAAGACCAACGGCAAGCAGATCTACGGCGCCGACCTCACGCTGCCCGGGATGCTGAACGCCGCCATCCGCGACTGCCCGGTCTTCGGCGGCAAGGTGGCGAGCTTCGACGCGACCAAGGTCGCCGGCATGCCGGGCGTGAAGAAGGTGGTGCAGGTGGGCGAGACCGCCGTCGCCGTCGTCGCCGATACCTGGTGGCGGGCGAAGACGGCGCTCGATGCGCTGCCGATCACCTGGGACAACGGGCCGAATGCGCAGGTCTCCTCGGCCAGCATCGCCGAGGTGCTGAAGGCGGGGCTGGAGGCGCCGGAGGCCGCCATCGGCAACCGCGCGGGCGATGCCAGGGCGGCCATCGCCTCGGCGGCGAAGCGGGTGGAGGCGGTCTACGGCTACCCCTTCCAGAATCACGCCACCATGGAGCCGATGAACGCCACGGCGCTCTGGACGCCGGAGCGCTGCGAGGTCTGGACGCCGACGCAGAACGGCGAGGCGGCGCTGGCCGCGACCTCGGAGGCGGCGGGCCTGCCGCCTGCGAAATGCGAGGTCTACAAGATCCATCTCGGCGGCGGCTTCGGCCGGCGCGGCGCGTTGCATGACTGGGTGCGCCAGGCGGTCGACATCGCGAAGCAGATGCCCGGCACGCCGGTCAAGCTGCTCTGGTCGCGCGAGGAGGACATGCTGCACGGACGCTACCACCCGATCACCCAGTGCAAGCTGACGGGCGCGCTGGACGCGCAGGGCAACCTCACCGGCCTCGCCATGCGCATCTCCGGCCAGTCCATCGTCGCCGGCATCTTCCCGCAGAACATCCGCGACGGGCGGGATCCGGTGGTGTTCCAGGGGCTCAGCCCGGGCGGCGATGAGGGGGCCTTCGGCTATGCCATCCCCAACCTCCTCATCGACCATGCGATGCGCAACCCGCATGTGCCGCCGGGCTTCTGGCGCGGGGTGAACCTCAACCAGAACGCCGTCTATGTGGAATGCTTCATGGACGAGCTGGCGCATGCCGCGGGCAAGGATCCGCTCGAGTTCCGCCGGGCTCTCATGAAGAACAGCCCGAAGCACCTCGCCGTGCTGAACGCGGTCGCCGAGCGCGGCGGCTGGGGCCAGCCGGCGCCGGAGGGGCGCGCGCGCGGCCTCGCCCAGATCATGGGCTTCGGCAGCTATGTCGCGGCCTGCGCCGAGGTCTCGGTCAGCGCGGCCGGGGAGCTGACGATCCACAAGATCACCGCCGCGACCGATCCGGGCCATGCGGTGAACCCGCAGCAGATCGCGGCGCAGGTGGAGGGCTCCTTCGTCTACGGGCTGAGCGCCGCGCTGCATGGCGAGTGCACCGTGGCCAAGGGGCGGATCGAGCAGGAGAATTTCGACACCTATCCGGTGATGCGCATGGCGGAGATGCCGGCGGTGGAGGCGATCCTGATGCCCTCCGGCGGCTTCTGGGGCGGGGTCGGCGAGCCGACCATCGCCGTCGCGGCGCCGGCGGTGCTGAACGCGATCTTCGCCGCGACGGGCAAGCGGGTGCGGCAGCTGCCGCTGAAGCATGCGGATCTGCGCCGCGCTTAGCCTCCTGGCGGCGCTGCCGGCCGCGGCCGCGCCGCCGCCCGGGGCTTCCTCCTGCGCCGGTTGCCATGGCGGGGGCGGGATGCCCGCCCTCGCCGGCCAGCCGGCGGAGGCGATCACAGGGGCCATGCTCGCCTACAGGGCCGGCCAGGGCTCGCCCACGGTGATGGACCGCATCGCCCGCGGCTTCACCGAGGAGGAGATCCGGGCCATCGCCGCCTGGGTCTCGGCGTCGCGGTGAGGCGGCGGGCACTGCTCGGCGCGGCGCTGCTGGCCGCGCCCGCCCTGGCGCAGGCGGCGCCGAAGGTGGTCGTCATCGGCGGCGGCTTCGGCGGCGCGACGGCGGCGCGGGCGCTGCACCATCTCGGCGTCTCGGTGACGCTGGTGGAGCGGGAGGCGACCTACCTCTCCTGCCCCTTCAGCAATGCCGTCATCGCCGGGCTGCGGGAGATGGAGGCGCAGCGCTTCGGCTATGAGGGGCTGCGGCGGGAGGGCATCGCCGTGATCCATCGGGAGGCGCGGACCGTGGAGGGCCGGCAGGTGGTGCTGGCGGATGGCGCCACCCTCCCCTTCGACCGGCTGGTGATGGCGCCGGGGATCTCGCTGCGGCCGGATGCCATCCCCGGCCTCGATACCGAGGCGATGCCGCATGCCTGGCGGGCCGGGCCGCAGACCCTGCTGCTGCGCCGCCAGCTCGAGGCGATGGAGGATGGCGGGGTGGTGGTACTCTCGGCGCCCGCCAACCCCTATCGCTGCCCCCCGGGCCCCTATGAGCGGGCGAGCCTCATCGCGCATTACCTGAAGACCCAGAAGCCGCGCTCGAAGCTGATCCTGCTCGACGAGAAGGACGCTTTCTCCAAGCAGAAGCTCTTCGAGGAGGCCTGGGCGGCGCTCTATCCCGGGCTGCTGGAATGGGTGCCGCTCTCGGCGGGCGGCAAGGTGGTGGAGGTGGATGCGGCCGAGCAGCTGGTGCGGACCGAATTCGGCGAGCACCGGGCGGCGGTCGCCAGCATCATCCCGCCGCAGGCGGCGGGACGGATCGCCCAGGCGGCGGGGCTCACCGACCGCAGCGGCTGGTGCCCGGTCGATCCCGTCAGCTTCGAATCCCGGCAGCGGCCGGGCATCCACCTGATCGGGGATGCGATCATCGCCGGCGCCATGCCGAAATCCGCTTTCGCCGCCAATGCCCAGGCGCGGGTCTGCGCCGAGGCGGTGGCGGCGCTGCTGCGCGGCGAGGCCCCTGCCCCGCCGAAGCTCATCAACACCTGCTACAGCCTGGTGGAGCCGGGCTACGGCATCTCCATCGCCGGGGTCTACCAGCCGGCCAACGGGCTGCTGGCGGACGTGCCGGGAGCGGGCGGGACCAGTGCGCTCGGCGCCCCGGCCGCGGTGCGGGCGGCGGAGGCGGGCTATGCGGAGGACTGGTTCCGCACCATCACCGCGGATGCCTTCGGTTAGGGCGGCGCTGATCCTCCTGCTGCTGGCAGGGGCGGCGCGGGCGGAGGAGGGCCTGCCCTCCCTGACCGGCGAGCCCGGCGATCCGGACCGGGGCCGGGCCATCGTCCTGAGCCGGCAGCGGGGGCTTTGCCTGCTCTGCCATGCGGGGCCCTTCCCGGAAGAGCGTTTCCAGGGCGACCTGGGGCCGAGCCTCGCCGGGGCCGGCGCCAGGCTGAGCGAGGGGCAGTTGCGGCTGCGGCTCGTCGATGGGCGGAGGTTGAACCCGGAGACCATCATGCCCTCCTACTACCGCACCGAAGGCCTGGTCCGGGTCGGGCCGGCCTGGCAGGGGCGGCCGATCCTGGCCGCTGGGGAGATCGAGGATGTCGTTGCCTTCCTGCTTACGCTCAGGGATTGAGCGTCGCGCGCTGGGCGCCGGGCTGCTCGCCGTCGCGCTGCTGCGCCCGGCGCGCGCGGAGCGGCCGGGGCTGCGCGAGGCGGTGCTCGGCTTCACCGGCGGGGCGGAGCCGGCGGAGGGCGGCGTCACGCTCGATATTCCGCCGCTGGTCGAGAACGGCAATACCGTGCCGGTCACCATCGCGGTGGAGAGCCCGATGACGGAGGAGGCGCATGTCCGCCGCATCGCCCTCTTCAACGAGCGCAACCCGCAGCCGCATGTCGTCACCGCCCGGCTCGGGCCGCGTGCCGGCCGGGCGCGGCTGTCGACGCGGATGCGGCTTGCCACCTCGCAGCGGCTGGTGGCGGTGGCGGAGATGAGCGACGGCAGCTTCCGCTCGGCGAATGCGGACGTGATCGTGACGCTCGCCGCCTGCGTGGAGAGCTGAGGCATGGCCCGCGTCCTCATCAACCTGCCCCGCACCGCCCGGCGTGGCGAGGTGGTCGAGATCCGCACGCTGATCCAGCACGTGATGGAGACCGGCTACCGGCCGGGCGCCGATGGCGTGGTGGCGCCGCGCGACATCATCACGGGCTTCACCTGCGTCTACAACAACGAGGAGGTCTTCGCGGCGGAGCTGGCGCCGGCGATCGCGGCCAATCCCTTCCTCAGCTTCAGCCTGGTGGCGGCGGAGAGCGGCATCCTCGCCTTCACCTGGACGGGCGACAACGGCTTCGAGCAGACCGAGACGCGCAGCCTGACGGTGACATGAGGCGGCTGCTGCCTCTCCTGCTGCTGCTGGGCGCCGTGGCGGAGGCGCGGGAATCCGGCTTCGCGCTGATGTCGCCGGAAACCCAGGCGATGCAGCGGGATGACGACGCCAATCCGGCGATGCTCTGGGTCGAGGAAGGGCGCGCGCTGTGGGAGAGCGCCGGGTGCTCCGGCTGCCATGGCGATGTGGCGGGGATGCGGGGCGTGGCCGCCCGCTACCCGGCCTTCGACGCGGCGGGCGGCGGGCCGGTCGACCTCGCCGGGCGCATCGCGCAGTGCCAGGAGGCGCGGCAGCACCGCATGCCCTTCGCCCGCGAGTCCGGGGAGGCGCTGGCGCTCGCCGCCCTGGTCGGGCTGCAGTCGCGCGGGATGCCGATCAGCCCGCCGGAGGACCCGCGCCTCGCCCCCGCGCTGGCCCGGGGCGAGGCGCTCTACCGGGAGCGGCGCGGCCAGCTCGATCTCTCCTGCGGGCAATGCCATGACGAGAATGCCGGGCGGCGCCTGGCGGGCAGCCCGATCCCGGAGGCGCATCCGACCGGCTACCCGCTCTACCGGCTGGAATGGCAGGGCATGGGCTCGCTGCAGCGGCGGCTCCGCAACTGCATGACGGGGGTGCGGTCGGAGCCCTATGCCTATGGCGCGCCCGAATACGTCGCCATCGAGCTCTTCCTGATGCGCCGTGCGGCCGGCATGGCGCTGGAGACGCCGGCCGTGCGGCCCTGAGCGGGGGCGGCGGGCCGTCAGCGCTTCTCGATGTTCCAGAACACCATCACCGGCGAGGGCAGCAGGCCGGCGATGTTGGACCGGCGCGCATAGGGAACGTCGGCCTGGCCGAGCAGGCGATAGGGCTGCACCACGGCAAGCCGCGCCTGCAGGGCCTCGGCCATGCGCTTCCGCTCCGCCTCGTCCGTCGCCTCGATGAAGGCCGAGCGCAGCCGCTCCGCCTCCTCGTCGCAGGGCCAGCCGGCCCAGTTGCGGCCGTCGCAGGACATGCTGGTGCCGATATTCGTCAGCGGATGGAACATCGTCGCGCCCGAGGCGCCGGTGACGAAGATGTTGTAGCCGCCCTGGCCCGGCGGGTCCTTCCGCGGCTGGCGGGTGATGACCGTGCCCCAGTCGTTGTACTGCAGGTCGATGTCCATCCCGGCCTGGCGCATGCCGGCCGCGGCCACCTCCGCCATGCGGCCGATCCAGGGGATGTCGTTGGTGGTGATGAAGACGAGCTTCTCGCCGCGATACCCGGCCTCGGCGAGCAGCGAGCGGGCGCGCTCCAGGTTCGGGCGGGCATAGGGCGCCGCCCCGGCCTCCGACGCATAGGCGGTGCCGCAGACGAAATAGGCCTCGCAGCGCCGCCACCAGCGCTGGTCGCCGAAGCCGGCGGCCATGGTGTCCGCCTGGTCGACGATGTAGGCGAGCGCCAGCCGCGCGCGGGGGTCGTTGAAGGGCGGGAAGAGGCTGTTCGGCCGCAGCATGCCCTGGGTGCCGAGCCCGTTCAGCCGGTCCACCACCGTGCCGCGCTGGCGGGAGACAGTGGGGACGAGGTCGCCCGCCACCTGCTCCCAGATGTCGATCTCGCCCGATTGCAGCGCGGCGGCGACGGTCGAGGCATCGGGGATGTTGCGCCACTCGACGCGGTCGACCTTCACGACGCGGCCGCCGGCGAGGCCGTCCGGCGGCTCGCTGCGGGGGCGGTAGTCGGGGTTGCGTTCGTAGACGACGCGCTGGCCGGCCATCCACTCGCCGCGGACGAAGCGGAAGGGGCCGGAGCCGATGGTGGTGGTGACCGGGCGCCCGGGATCGGACTGCGCATCCTCCTCCCGCATGATGGCCGGGATGGCGCCGACCGCGGAGCCGAGCGCATAGGTCATCAGCCCGAAGGGCCGCTTTAGGACGAGGGCGAAGCTGCGGTCGTCGAGGATGTCGAGGCTGGCCAGCGTGTCGCCGAGGCGGGAGCCGACCGTGTCCCGCGCCATCCAGCGGCGCAGCGAGGCGGCGACGTCGCGCGTCGTCACCGGCTTGCCGTCATGGAAGCGCAGGCCCTCGCGCAGGGTGAAGCGCCAGGTGAGCCCATCCTCGCTGACCGACCAGGCGTCGACCATCTGCGGCTTCGGCTGCAGCGCGGAATCCCAGGCGAAGAGCGTCTCGTAGAGCATCAGCCCGTGCATCCGGGTGATGCTGACCGAGACCGCGACCGGGTCGAGCGTCTTGAGGTCGGCATGCGGCACGACGCGCAGCACCGACTGCGCGGCGGCGGGAAGGGCGGGGCCCGTGGCGAGCCCCGTGGCGAGCATGGCCGCCAGCACGGTCGAGCGAAGCGTCATCGGCGATCTCCCTGATCGGACCCGCGAGGTCATGCCCGCCGGAACTCCAGCACCCGGCAGCGATTGGTGACAAGCCGCGCCCGGTCTCCCCGGACCAGCAGGCAGGGCCGCTGCGCCCAGGGACCGTCGGCCCGGCGGAACAGCGCGCGCCCGGCGCCGAGCGGCGTCAGCGGCATCCCGGCGCGCAGCGGTCCGGCGCCCATGGTGAGCGTCCGGCCGCCGGGGCCGATGGTGAAGGCGGCGCCGAATTCGTCGTTGCGCCAGTCGCCCGCCCAGGCGGGGTCGCAGGCGGCGTCCCCCACCGGCAGGAAGCGGTACGCGGCATGGTTCACCTCGCCGGCGATGGCCGGGCCGTCCTGCCGGAGGCGGATCCACATATAGGGGCTGCGGGAGACCGCCCATCCGTCCTCCTCCGCATGGAGCGCCTCCCGCGCCCCGAGGAAGGTGACGGCACCGTCCTCCACCTCGATCCAGAAGGGGCCGCCATCCGCGGCGGCGTAGAGGCCGGGGCGCAGCGTGCCCGGGGCGATGGCCGGCGCCTGCTCGACGCCAAGGCCCGCCGCCATGACCGAGAGGGCGAGGCCGAGGCTGTCCGTCTCCTCCCGGTTGGTCAGCACGACGACGCCGGCATCGAGCTCGCGGCTGAGCAGGACATGGTTCCTGAAGCCGGGCAGCGCCCCGCCATGGCCGAACAGCAGGTGCGGGCCGAGCGGCGAGCGCCCGAGCCCGAGGCCATAGGCGGTCTCCCGCCCATCCACCAGCCGCCGCGGGGCCGAGAGCGCCTCCAGCACCCCCGCGAGCGGGCCGCTGCCGGCGAGGAGCGCCGCCAGCCAGGCGGCGAGGTCCCCGGCCGGCCCGGCAAGGCCGCCCGAGGCGGAGAAATGCGGGCCGTAGCGCCCCACATGCCAGTGTCCCTCCCCGTCGCGCCAGTAGCCCTGCGCGAGGCCAGGCACCGGGTCGGTCCAGTCCTCGGGGAAGTGCGTCGCCGCCATGCCGAGCGGCCGGAACCAGCCCTCGCGCCACGCCTCGCCAATGGGGCCGAGCCGCGCCTCCATCAGGTGCTGGAGCAGGCGGTAGCCGGTATTCGTGTAGCTGACCTCCGTTCCTTGCGGATAATTCAGCGCCGGCAGCCTCGCCACGAAGTCGAAGAGCATGGCGCGCGGCATGGCGGCGGAGGGCGGCACATGGGTCTGCCAGGCGGCCTCCATGGCATCCGGCAGGCCGGAGGTCATGCCGAGCGCATGGCCGATCGTCACCGAGCCGACGGCCGGCGAGAGGCCGGGCAGGTGCCCGCCGAGCCTTTCCTCCAGTCCCGGCCCGGCGCGGAGCACCAGGGCGGCGAGCACCTGCTTGGTGATGGAGGCCCAGCGGAAGGCGGTGTCCGAGGTGATCCGGATGCCATGGGCGAGGTCGGCGAGGCCGCCGCAGGCGGCATGGGTCGGGCCGTCGCGGCCGAGGAGGAGGATCGCCCCGCCGGCCCCGCCCTCGGCATCCCAGGCGGCGGCGAGGGCTTCGGCATGGGCGGCGGCGGCGCTGCGGTCGAAGCGGGGCATGGGCCACGGTGGCGCAGCGGCGCCGAAAAGGAAAGCAGGCCGCCCCAGCCCTTGTCCTCACGCCCCAAACGCGGCATTGGGCGCGGAACCGGCCAGCCCCAACCCCGTCAGGACCAGGATCATGCGCGTGAAGGATGTGAAGAAGGTCGTTCTGGCCTATTCCGGCGGCCTCGATACCAGCGTCATCCTGAAGTGGCTCCAGACCACCTATCGCTGCGAGGTGGTGACCTTCACCGCCGATCTCGGCCAGGGGGAGGAGCTGGGTCCGGCGCGGGACAAGGCCCTGCTGCTCGGCATCAAGCCGGAGAACATCTTCATCGACGATCTGCGCGAGGAGTTCGTCCGCGACTTCGTCTTCCCGATGTTCCGGATGAACGCGCTGTATGAGGGCCAGTACCTGCTCGGCACCTCCATCGCCCGGCCGCTGATCGCCCAGCGCCAGATCGAGATCGCCGAGCAGGTCGGCGCCGATGCCGTCGCCCATGGCGCCACCGGCAAGGGCAACGATCAGGTCCGCTTCGAGATCGGCTACTACGCGCTGAAGCCCGACGTGAAGGTCATCGCCCCCTGGCGCGAGTGGGAGCTGACGAGCCGCACCCGGCTGCTGGAATTCGCCGAGGCGAACCAGATCCCCATCGCCAAGGACAAGCGCGGCGAGGCGCCCTTCTCGGTGGACGCCAACCTGCTGCACAGCTCCTCCGAGGGGAAGATCCTCGAGGAGCCCTGGGATGCGCCGGACGAGATGGTCTGGCAGCGCACCATCAGCCCGATGGAGGCGCCCGACAGCCCGACCGAGATCGTGGTCGAGTTCGAGCGCGGCGACGCCGTCGGCATCAACGGCCGCCGCCTCTCGCCGGCCGCGCTGCTGACCGAGCTCAACGCGCTCGGCAAGGCCAACGGCATCGGCCGGCTCGACCTCGTCGAGAACCGCTTCGTCGGCATGAAGTCGCGCGGCTGCTACGAGACGCCGGGCGGCACGATCCTGTACCAGGCGCACCGGGCGATGGAGAGCATCACACTCGACCGCGAGGCGGCGCATCTCAAGGATTCGCTCATGCCCCGCTATGCCGAGATCGTCTACAACGGCTTCTGGTTCAGCCCGGAGCGGCGGATGATCCAGGCGATGGCGGATGAAAGCCAGAAGAGCGTCAGCGGCGAGGTGCGGATGAAGCTCTACAAGGGCAACGTCATCGTCACTGGCCGGCGCAGCCCGCACAGCCTCTACTCGATGAAGCACGTCACCTTCGAGGATGACCAGGGCGCCTATGACCAGTTCGATGCGCAGGGCTTCATCAAGCTGAACGCGCTGCGGCTCCGGCTCGGCGCGATGGCCGGGCGCCGCGGCGGCGCGCTGTAGGCATGCGGCTCCCGCGGCGCGATCGGATCCGGGTCGCGCTGCGGCGTCTCTACCGGGCGGAGGTGCCGAAGGCCCGGCGCTTCCGCTACGCCCTGCTCGGCCTCGACCTGCTCAGCATCGGCTGGATCGTCACCGCCTCCTTCCTGCCGCTCAGCCCGGCGGTGCTGCTGACCGACGTCGTGCTCGGCCTGATATTGCTGAGCGAGTTCGCCGCGCGGATCCTCGCCAGCGCACGGCCCTTGCGGGGCCTGGTGCAGCCGCTGGAGCTGGCGGACCTGCTCGGCATCATGTCCCTGCTGCTGGCGCCGCTGCTGCATGGCGGGCTCGGCTTCCTCCGCGTGCTGCGGACGCTGCGGCTGCTGCATTCGGTGCGGCTGATCACCTCGCTCCGCAGCGACCTGCCCTTCTTCCGCCGGAACGAGGAGGCGGCGCTGGCGGCGGCGCAGCTCGGCGTCTTCATCTTCGTCATGACCGGGCTGGTCTTCGAGACGCAGCACCGCGGCAACCCGCACATCACCAATTACTCCGACGCGCTCTACTTCACCGTCACCGCCCTGACGACGACGGGCTTCGGCGACATCGTGCTGCATGGGCCGCTCGGGCGGCTGCTCTCGGTGGTGATCATGCTGGCGGGTGTCACCCTGTTCCTCAGGCTGGCGCAGACGCTGTTCCGGCCGAACAAGGTGCGCTTCTCCTGCCCCGATTGCGGGCTGCAGCGGCACGAGCCGGATGCCGTCCACTGCAAGGCCTGCGGCATCCTGTTGAATATCCCGGACGAGGGCGCGGGCTGACACCCGGGTGCGCGACGCTACGCCGGCGGGACGGATGGCAGCGGCGGCCACGGCAGCGGCGGAACCGTGGCGCCCGGGCCGCGCTGGATGTCCGATACGGAGGAGATGCGAGATGCCGGACGAGAAGCCGGGTACCGGCGAGGCGCCCTGGAGCGAGGAAGAGATGTCCCGCGGCGCGGCCAAGCCGGACGAGATCGAGAAGGCGGGCGGCTCGCCCCAGGGCCGGCCGAACGACCAGCGCGCCCAGACCGAGAGCGCCGCCGCCGAGACTGCGGACGACAAGCAGCCCTGACCTGCCCTCCCGGCATTGGACGGCCGAGCGGCGGCCGCGGCATGATCGCCGCATGTACACCCCTGCCGCCTTCCGGGAGGAGCGCCCGGAGATCCTGCATGCGCTGATCCGCGAGGCGCGCCTCGCGCTGCTCGTCTCGAACGGGGCTGCGGGCCTGCCCGACATCACCCACCTGCCGCTGACGCTGGATGCCGGGCGCGGCGAGCTGATCGGCCATCTGGCGCGGGCCAACCCGCACTGGGGCGCGCTGCGTGCGGCGGGGCGGGCGGTCGCGGTGTTCCGCGGCGCGGAGGCCTATGTCTCGCCCAACTGGTATCCGTCCAAGGCGGAGCATCACCGGGTGGTGCCGACCTGGAACTACGAGGCGGTACACGCGGAGGGGCCCGTCGAGATCATCGAGGATGCGGCGCGGCTGCACGGCATCGTCAGCCGCCTGACCGAGGAGAAGGAGGCGGCGCAGCCGCGGCCCTGGTCGGTGGCGGATGCGCCGGAGGCCTTCGTCGCCGGCCAGCTGAAGGGGATCGTCGGCTTCGTGCTGCGGATCGAGCGGCTGACCGGCAAGCGGAAGCTCAGCCAGAACCGCGCCGCCCCCGACCGCGACGGCGCCGTCGCCGGCCTGGCGGCAAGCCCCGATCCGCGCGATCAGGCCACCGCCTCGGCCATGCGGCAGGCCTAGGGCGGGGTCCGGGGGGAAGCTTCCCCCCGGCGGGGGTGCGGGGGCAGCGCCCCCGCGGGTCAGGCGAGCACCGCCCCCTGCTTCTTCCAGAACGCCTCCGCCGCCGGATGCCAGGGCACGCCGGCCGCCGAGCTCTTCTGCCGATCGAGGGTGAAGCCTCGCCCCTCGGCATGCACCTGGGCGAGTTCGGCCCGGCCGTTCCAGGTGCTCTCCAGGATCTTCGTCACCAGCTCGTCCGGCATGGTATCGAGCACGGCGAGGATGTTGGCCACCGACATCTGCTGGTTGTCCGTGGTCTGGCCGGGATAGGTGCCGGCCGGGATCACCTCCGGGAAGTAGACCGGGCCGTACTTGGCGGTGATCTTCGGGATGATGTCCGCATGGTCGATCAGCCGCAGGGTGATGCCGGGCGAGGCGGCGAGGTCGGTCACCGCGCTGGTCGGCACGCCGGAGACGAAGAAATAGGCGTCGAGCTTGCCGTCCTTGATGGCGTTGGTGCTCTCGGCGGGCGAGAGGCGCTCTCGGGCGCGGAAATCCTTGTCGCGATCGAGGCCGGCGGCCTCGATGAGGCGGAAGGCCATCACCTCGGTGGCGGAGCCGGGGGCGCCGGTCGAGATGCGCTTGCCCTTCAGGTCGGCGAGGCTCTGGATGCCGCTGGCGGCCGTCGTCACCGCCTGCATGCGGTTGCTGTAGAGGACGGCGATGGCGCGGACCTTCACCGGGCGGCCGCGGAAGCGGTCCTCGCCCTTCACCGCATCGACGCTGGCATCGACCTGCGAGAAGATCAGGCCGACCCGGCCGGCGCCGAGCAGCTGGTTGTTGGCGACGGAGCCGCCGGTGACCTCGACGGTCGCGCTCATCCCTGGGATGGTGCGGGAGAGGACGTTCGCGAGGCCACCGCCCAGCGGATAGTAGACGCCGCCGGTCGTGCCGGTGGCGATGGCGAGCTGGGTCTCGGCGGCGCGGCCCAGGCGCGGGGCCGCGAGGGCGGCGGCGCCGGCGGCGAGCAGGCTGCGGCGGGCAAGGTTGGTCATTCTTGTCGATCCTCCCGTTGGATGGCGTCGGGCGACACATAGCCATCGCGGAGCCGGATCGGAAGAGCTTCGGCTTGCGCCGGATCAAGGCGCGGGGCCCTTGCGGGGCGCATCCTCCCCCGCATCGGCCAGGGAGATGCTGCCATGTCGAGCCTCACTGCCCGCGACCTGATGACCAGCGAGGCCGTCACCGCCGCGGCGGACGATCCGCAGATGATGCCGGCCTATCTCTCCGTCGCCGCATAGGGCCTGACGCCGGCGAGGATGGCGGCGCCGAGGGCGAGGAAGACGACGACGGTCGCCATCCCCGCCCGCTGGCTGCCCGTCGCCGTGGTGACGGCGGCGAGGACGCCCGGGCCAAGGAAGCCGGTGACGCGGCCGCTGAGGGCGAAGAGGCCGAAATGCGCCGCCACCTCCTCCGCCGGGGCGAGGCGGGCCATCAGCGTCCGGCTCGCCGCCTGGGCGGGGCCGATGAAGACCCCGAGCGCCAGGGCGAGGGCCCAGAAGGCGGGCTTGCCCTCCACCACCAGCAGGCCGGCGCAGAGCAGGACGAGGGCGCCGAGCGAGACCATCACCGTGCGCTTCGAGCCCATGCGGTCCTCGATCAGGCCGAAGCCGGCGGCGCCGAGACCGGCCGTCAGGTTGAGGGCGATGCCGAAGACCAGGATCTCCTCGAAGCTCATGCCGAAGACGCCGGCGGCATAGATGGCGCCGAAGGCGAAGAGGGTGTTCAGCCCATCGGTGTAGAAAAGCCGGGCGACGAGGAAGCGGGCCATCACCGGGTTGCGCGGCAGCCGGCGCAGCAGGCGGGCGATCTCCGCCATGCCGCCGCGCGCCGCCGCCCACCAGCCGGGCTTCGGGCCATGGCTGCCGGGGAGCAGGGCGAGGACCGGCCAGGCGAAGCAGGCGACCCAGGCAGCGGTCAGCAGCGCCGTCGCCCGCACCGGCTCGGCGCTCGCCGCATCGAGGCCGAACAGCGGCGGCTTCGGCTGCACCAGCACGAGGAGCGCGACGACGAGGCAGGCGAGGCCCCCGGCATAGCCGAGCCCCCAGGCGAGGCCGGAGACGCGGCCGATCTGCGCGGGCGCCGCGACCTCCGGCAGGAGGGAGTTGTAGAAGACCGCGCCGAGCTCGAAGGCGACGGTGGCGAGGCCGACGCAGGCGAGCGCCCAGAGCGCATCCTCCGGCCGCGGCTGCGCGAACCAGATGCCGGCCGTCGCCGTCACCATCACGCCGGTGCAGAGGCCGAGCATCAGCCGCCGCCGTCCGCCCGCATCGGCGATGGCGCCGAGGGCGGGCGAGAGCAGGGCGATGGCGAGGCCCGCGGCCGTCTGCATCCAGCCCCATTGCGCCTGGCCGGTCGCCGGGTCCGGGGCGATGCCCTGGGTGAAGTAGGCGGCGATGACGAAGGTGGAGACGACGGTGGGGAAGGCGCTGTTCGCCCAGTCGTAGAGGGCCCAGGCCCAGGCCTGGCGGGTCATGCGAGGCGCCGGGCGAGGTCGTGCCAGGGCGCCTCCTGCCAGCTCCGGCAGGCGAGGCCGGAGGTGGAGGGCAGCACCATCACCGGCGGCATTCCCTCCCACCAGCCGAAGCGCGGCGCCTGCAGGCCGAGCCAGCGCGAGGCCGCCGCCTTGCCGTTGAAGGCGAGCAGGCGCGGGGCGACGGCGGCCAGCCGGGCGCGGAGGCCGGGCAGGTCATGGCCGTCGCGCGGCAGCGTGGCATCCGGGCCGAAGGCGGTCTTGCAGAGATCGGTGAGGCCGATGCCGAGGTCGAGCAGCAGCGGATACTCCTCCGGCCGGAAGCGCCGCGGCGTGAGCCCTATGCGGTGCAGGATGTCCCAGAATTTGTTCCCCGGCCCGGCGTAGTAGGCGCCGCGCGCGGCGGAGACGGTGCCCGCCGCGCTGCCGCAGATCACCAGCCGCAGCCCCGGCCGCAGCAGGTCGGGCAGGACATGGCTCACGCCACCGCTGCCAGCGCCCGCACCGCGACGCCGACCGCCGCCAGGTCGCGCTCCGCGTCGTAGGGCAGCCGGCCCGGGAACAGCCCGGGGTTGATCACCAGCGCGATGTCCACCACGCCGACCGTGTGGCCGTCCGGCGCCGCCATCGCCACCGCCTGCGTGCCGGGGATGGAAGCGCCGCCGCCGCGGTTCTCCACGGCGAAGGCCTGCCCGCTCGCCTCCGCCGCCCGCTGCGCGACCAGCCGCGCCACGATGTCGCTGCCGCCGCCCGGCGCGTAGGGCACCACGATCCGCACCGTCCGCTCGGGGAAGGGACGCGCCACCTGCTGCGCGCCCGCCACCCGCGCGGCCGAGGCCGCCGCCGCGACGCCGAGGAAGCCGCGCCGCCGCACGGCGCTCACCCTTCCAACCGCACGTTCGCGGCGCGCGCGACCTCGCGCCACTGCGCGATCTCGCGCCGCACGAAGGCGCCGAACTCTTCCGGCGTGCCCGGCGCGGCGATGACGGCCATCTCCGTGAACCGCGCGACCATCGCCGGTTCGCGCAGCACGGAAACCACGTCCGCGTTCACCTTCCGCACGACCTCCGCCGGCATGGCCGCCGGGCCCACCAAGCCGGTCCAGCCAAAAGCCCCGTACCCGGGCGAGACCGCCTCGCCGATCGTCGGCACCTGCGGCAATTGCGGCACCCGCTCCGTGGTGGTGACGGCGAGCGGCACCAGCTTGCCCGCCTGGATGTGCGGCAAGGCGGAGATGACGCTGTCCATCATCAGCTTCACGTTGCCCGAAAGCAGATCCGCCACGCCCGGCCCGCTGCCGCGGTAATGGACCATGTTGAGCCGCGCGCCCGTGCGGTGCGAGAACAGCTCCGCCGCCATGTGCTGGGAGGTCGCCGGCCCCGCGGTGGCGATGTCCACCGTGCCCGGCGCCGCCTTGGCCGCCGCCACCAGCGCCCGCGCGTCCCGGTGCGGGAAGGAGGGGTGCGCCACGAGCAGCAGCGGCACGACCGCCACGTTGGTGATGAAGGCGAAGTCGCGCTCCGCGTCGTAGGGCACCCGCGCCAGCACCGAAGGGTTGACGCCCAGCGTCCCGGAGGTGCCCGCGGTCAGCGTGTAGCCGTCCGGCGCCGCCCGCGCGCCCGCTTCCAGCCCCGGCGCGCCCGCGCCGCCGCCGCGGTTCTCCACCACCACGCGCTGCGGCCAGCGCCGGGAAAGCTCCTCGGCCACCAGCCGCGTCACCGTGTCCGCCGCCTGCCCCGGCGGGAAGGGCACGATGATCCGCACCGGCCGCTCCGGCCAAGCGCCGCCTTGCGCCCGCGGCGTGGCCGGCGCCGCCAACAGCCCGGCGGCGGAAGCGAGCACGCGGCGGCGGGTCGCGCTAGAAGCCATGGCACGTATCCTCCCGAACCCGTTTTGCCGAAGGATAGGTCGGTGCGCGCGCACGGCACAATCGAGGGACAACGAGAGCCGGCCGGCGGCGAGGGCGGTGGGCCGCGCACCCGCCGCGCGCTGATCAGCGGCATCGCCGCGGCCGGCGGCCTGCCCGCCGCCGCGGCCGCCATAGCCGCGCTC
>CADCTD010000095.1 GCA_902805545.1 uncultured Craurococcus sp.
AGGTCCCATTCGGACACCATGGCCGCATAGGAAAGCGCCTGCAGCAGCTGCAGCTTGTGGGCGCCGCGCTTGAGTTCGACGACAACGGCGGCGCCGTCGCGGTCCAGCGCCAGCAAATCGATGCGGTCGTCCACCACCTCCGAAGGACGGGCCTCTTCGGCCACCGCCAGCATCTCCTCGCCCAGCTCGGCGAAGAAGTCGGCGGCGCTGTTGCGGATCATGCGCTGGAGATCGGCCCGCTCCAGCAGGGCCGCCTCGGCCATGGGCGTCGGCGCGAGCCGGGCCAGCGTCCGGGCGTGGCGGTCGATGCGGAGCATGCGCGAATCCCAGGCGAGACTCGGGGACATTGAACCGGCGGGCGCCCGCGCGCGAACGGCCCGGCGGATGCGCGGGCGCGGCCCCGCCGATCCCGGGCGAGACGGAAGCAGGCGCCCGCATCTGTCGATGGGTGCTTCGCCCCGGTCGGACCCGCCAGGCCCGATCGGCCGAGGGACGCACCAGACCCAACACGGACCACGCCGGACGCGGAGCTCGGAGGGGGTTTTTACGAAGCGACAACGGCCCAGGAATCCCTTATGATTTCGTAATATGCGGCGGGGAGGCGGCGCGCGGCATGGGCGGGTTCGGATCGGGCAGGCAGAACGGGCGCCCCACGGTGGAGGCGGGCTTCGCGCTCGACATCAACCGGCTGCTGCGCGACCGCGGCATCATCCCCGGCCAGTGGGTGCACGGCACGCTCCGTTGGACGGTGGTGGGAACGGGGCGGGAGGTGTCCTCGCTCGGCTACGAGGCGGACCTCGTGGACCCCGACGCGGCGGGGATGCGGCTGCGCTACGCCATCGGCGATGGGAAGGCCCGGCGAACCTTCGACTACCGGGTGGACCTCGCCACCACGCGGCCGCCCCGCGGCGGCCTGCGCTGGTGGTTCTTGTGCCCATCCTCCGGGCGCCGCTGCGCCAAGCTCCACCGCCCGCCCGGCGGCGACCTCTTCGCCGCGCGCCAGGCTTGGCGTTTGGGCTACGCCAGCCAGCGCGTAGCGCCCTTGGAGCGGAGGCGACAAGCGGCGCACGACCGCGCGTCGCGGATCCGGCGGCGCCTCGGCGGGGAAGGAGGTAGCTTCCCCTATTGCACGAACTTCCCGCCGCGGCCGAAAGGCATGTGGCGACGGGCGTACAAGCGGCTCCGGCGGGAGGGCCTGGAGGCCGAGCGGGAGGCGGAGGCTTTGTTCTGGAAGGGGGCGGTGGCCATCGTGGAGCGGGCAGACCGCGCGGGCTGCGGGCGCGAATAGACCGCCGTTCCGCCGGATGCGCCGCGGCCGCGAGAGGGGGGGCCACCTCGCGGGTTGATGGCGCCACGGCGCTCGGGCAGCCTTTCAGCGGATGACGGCCGAGCAGTTCATCGCCAAGTGGCAGGCGAACACCCGCAACGAAGCGGCCGCTTCCAAGGAGCACTTCCTGAACCTCTGCGAGCTGCTGGGCGCCCCGAGCCCCAACAGCGACGCCACCGGCGCGACCTACGCCTTCGAGAAGGGCGTCACCAAAGCCGCGGGCGGTGGCGGCTGGGCGGACGTGTGTAGGCGGGGCTGTTTCGGCTGGGAGTACAAGTCGCGT
>CADCTD010000096.1 GCA_902805545.1 uncultured Craurococcus sp.
GCGATATGGCGTGGTGATGCCCCCTGTTCCGACGGAGAGGTGGCACTCCCGCCGGAGGTTGAGGTCGTGGACCCGGCGCACCCGCTTTTCGGGCGCCGGTTTCGCCTCCTGTCCGCATGCGGCCCGGCCCATCCCGCCGCCCGGCTGCGGGTGGCCTACGGCGCCGCGCTGTCCCTGACGCTGCCGACGGCCGCCACGGACTTGGCGCCGCGACCGCCGGGCGCCGGCACCCCTTGCAAGCTGAGCGTCGAGGCGCTGCGGGACCTGCTCACCGTGGCAGGGGAGGCCGTGGCGCCATGCCCATCCAGCCCAGCGAGCTCTGGGCCAGCTTGCCGCCGCGGCTCCGCCGGGAGGTCGCCCAAGACCTCGCCGCGGCGCTCCGGGAGGTAGCCCATGGGCTCGGATCTGGTCACCCACCACCATCTCGACCGCCGCGCCGTGGTCTACGTGCGCCAGTCCACGCCGCACCAGGTGCTGACGAACGGGGAGAGCCTGCGTCTGCAGTATGCGCTGCGGCAGCGGGCCCGCCAGCTCGGATGGCGTGAGGCCGACGTCGAGGTGGTGGACGCCGACCTCGGCCTCAGCGGCGCGAGCGTCGCCGGGCGCGAGGGCTTCAAGGACCTGGTCGCGCGGGTGGCGCTCGGCGAGGTCGGCCTCATCCTCTCGATCGAGGTCACGCGCCTCGCGCGGAACTGCTCGGACTGGTACCCGCTGCTCGACCTCTGCGGGCGGCACGGCTGCCTCATCGGCGACCGCGACGGCCTCTACGGCCCGGGCCTGCCCGACGGCCGGCTGGTGCTCGGCCTCAAGGGCACCGTCTCCGAGATGGAGCTGCACACCATCCGCAGCCGGCTCACCTCGGGGCTGCTCGCCAAGGCCGCGCGCGGCGAGCTCGCCCTGCAGCTGCCGACCGGGCTCGCGCGCGACGCGTCCGGCGCCGTCGTCCAGGACCCTGACCGCGAGGTGCGCTCGCGCATCGCCCTCGTGTTCTCGGCCTTCCTGCAGCACCGCACGGCGGTGCGGGTGGCCGGCGCGTTGCGCGCCCGCGGCTTGGCGCTGCCGCGCCGCGACCGGCACGGCGACACCTGCTGGCGGGCGCCGACCATCGCGGCGGTGACCGCCATCCTGCGCAATCCGGCCTATGCTGGCGCGTTCGTCCACGGCCGCACCCGGCTCGGTCCGCCCGGCGCGAACGGGCGGCAGAAGCAGCGGCGGCGCTCGCCGGCGGAGTGGCGGATCGTGGTGAAGGACCGGTACCCGGCCTACATCGAGTGGGACGCCTTCGAGCGGATCCAGGCGATGCTGGCCGACAACCACGCGGACTACGTGCGCGTGCGGGGCGGCCGCGGCGTCCCCCGCGGCGGCGCGGCCTTGCTGCACGGCATCGCCTGGTGCGGCGAGTGCGGCCACAAGATGACGGTGCGCTACAAGGGTGGCGGCGAATACGCCTGCGCCTACCTGCAGCGCCAGCACGGCTCCGCGCACTCCGAGCGCCTGCGGACGCCGCCGATCGACGGCGCGGTGGCCCGGGCCTTCCTCGAAGCCGTCGCGCCGGCCGAGCTGGACGCGCTCGTGGGGGCCGAGCGGGCGCGGC
>CADCTD010000097.1 GCA_902805545.1 uncultured Craurococcus sp.
GCTCGGACCCCGGCCGCGGGCGGCTGTGAGAGGCCAGCGCTCCCGCCACGCCACGTGCAGGGAGCCTTCCATGGCCAACTCCGACCACCACCCATCCGCCGTCCGCAACGGCCTGCTCGCGGCGCTGCCGCCCGAGGACTTGGCCCGGCTGCGGCCCAGGTTGCAGCCCGTCGAACTCCCCTTCGACCAGACCCTCTTCCCGGCGGACGGGGAGGTGGAAGCCGTGCTGTTCCCGGAGAGCGGCATGGTGTCCCTGCTCGCCACGCTGGAAGGCGGCGAGCAGGTCGAGGTCGGTGTGGTCGGCCGGGAAGGGCTGGTCGGCCTCCCCCTCGTGCTCGGCGACGACCGCTCGCTGGTGGAGGGCAGGGTGCAGCAAGAGGGCACCGCGCTGCGGATCGGCGCGGCGGCGTTCCGCGCCGCCATGGAGGAGAGCGCGGCGCTCCGGTTGGTGCTGAACCGCTACGCCCTGGCCTTCCAGGCGCAGGTGACCCTGACGGCGGCGTGCAACGCGCGCCACGCCATCGAGCAGCGCCTTTGCCGCTGGCTACTCATCGCGCACGACCGCGCCGGGGCCGACGAGTTCCCGATGACGCACGAGTTCATCTCCATGATGCTCGGCGTGCGCCGCCCCGGCGTGTCGCTGGCGGCGGGCGTGCTGCAAAAGGCCGGGCTGATCCGCTACGCCCGCGGCCGGATGGTGGTCACCGACCGGCACGGCCTCGAAGCCGCGTCCTGCGAGTGCTACCACGTGGCCCGGCGCGAACACGCCCGGCTGCTCGGCGACGGCGCCCGGCGCAAGGCCGACTAGGCCCCTCGGCTTTTCCTCGACCGGCGTCCGGGACCGGACAGACGGCCGCGCCCCGGCGCGTATACGGATCGGGTGCTGCCCGACCGCGGGGCCTCCCCCAGGCCCGCACCGGCCCGCGGTAGCCCGGCCCGGGGAGGCCAGCGTCCATGTGCATGGCAAGCTCTGTCGGCCGCCCGCCCAGCCTCAGGGGCAAGCGGGTCCTCGTCGTCGAGGACGAGGCGCTGGTGTCCATGCTGATCGAAGACGAGCTGCGCGGCGCGGGCGCGACGGTGCTGGGACCGGCCCTTCGCGTGGACGACGCGGTGCGGCTGGTCGAGGCGGCGGCGGCCGATGGCGGGATCAGCGCCGCCGTGCTCGACATCAACCTCGAAGGGCGGCACGTGGCGTCGGTGGCCGACCGGCTGGCCGTGCTCGGCGTGCCGTTCCTGTTCGCCACCGGCTACGGCGAAGGCTGCGACACCGGCGGGCACGGCGCCGCGCCGACCCTGCACAAGCCTTTCAGCCCGGAAAGCCTCGTGGCTGCCGTCGCGGCCCTCGCACCCGCCGAGGCGTGACGCCGACGCCGCGCGGGCCGGGCGAGACGGAAACCGGCCAGCCGTCGAAGCGGGGCGGTGCGTGCTTGGCGGCGGTGCCGCTCTCCACTTTTGTGCCCAGCCATGGACCCCTCCTTCGTCTGCACGGTGGCGACCTCGCGCACGACGAGAGCGTCAGGCTCCGGTGCGCCTGTCGAATCCGAGCGTACACCCGCGCCGAACTCGCGGCGGCGGTGGGCCGCGACGCG
>CADCTD010000098.1 GCA_902805545.1 uncultured Craurococcus sp.
CGAGGTGGGTGTTCGAGGTCTCGATGGTCAGCTTGCCGCCGCCCGGCATGGCGTCGCGGGCGTTGGCCAGCAGGTCCAGCAGCGCCGCCTCCACCCGCGCCGCATCGGCCACGCAGGGCGGCAGGCCGGGGTCGAGGTCGAAGCGCAGTTCCACGCCGTGGCCGAGGACGCGCGACAGCGCTTCGCCGGACCCGGCGAGCACCGTGTTGAGCACCACCGGACGCGGTTGGAGCCCCGACCTGCGGGCGAAGGCCAGGAGTTGGCGGGTCAGCCCCGCCACGTGCTCGCCCGCGCGCTTGGCCCGGTCGAGCGCCTTGCGCGCATCGGCCTCGTCCGGCAACAGATCTCGGACTCGCTGCGGCCCGGACCACTCGGTATGGTCGACATGCACGCGAGCCACCGGCTGGCGCGCCGCCCCGGCGCGATCCTCGGCGCCGGGCACCTGGCGACGAATGGTGTGATCGAAGACGTGCACCCGCGCAGCCCCCGTCGCTGCCTGCAGGATCCGGGCGCTCTCGGGATAGTAGACGGCGCGGATCTTCGCCTCGTCGTCGAAATCCCGCAGCGCGCTGGCACCCCGTGTGACGGCATAGCCCTCGCGGTCCAGCGATACCCGATCGGCGAACGGCCGCAGATCGGTGATGGCCACCCGATGCGGCTCGGCGGTGATGTTGCTGCGCGGCTGCCCGTCGGGCGGCGGGTAGGTGTAGGTATAGGGCCGGCCCTCGACCGGGCCGAGATAGTTCAACTCCGCCTCGATCACGGCGGGCGGCCGGGCCGCGGGGCGTTCTGCCAGGTTCAGCGTCATGCGTTGTCTCCTCGGGTCAGGCCTGCTCTTCACCGGTGCCGGCTTGGAGCTTTCGCCAGGGCCCAAGCCTCGGCCTGGGTCAGGCCGATATCGCGGAGCTCGCGCTCCCCAAGGGCCAGGAGCTCCCTGCTTTCGGCCCGGCGAGCCAGGAATGCCCTCATCCACGCCGGCCAGATGCCGAGGATGGGAACAGGTGGCGCCGGCGTCATCTGAGGAACAGCGGGCGACATCACGTGGGCGATGTGCATGGTCTCACCTCATGGGCTCGTGTCGAGGCTGAGAATGGATCTGGTCCGCCGCGACGATAATCCGGCATGCTAGACCGACACTGCTGACGCCAGGGACATGATGACCCAGTCCTCCGACATGGCCGCCTTCGTCCGGATCGTCGAGACCGGCGGCCTTGCGCCTGCCGCGCGCGACCTTGGCCTCACCCCCTCCGCACTCTCGAAGCAGCTTGCCCGATTGGAGGGGCGGCTCGGCGTGCGTTTGCTCACCCGCACCACGCGGCGCATAAGCCTGACGCCGGAAGGCGACACCTATCTGGCCCGCGCCCGTGACATCCTCTCGCTCATCGAGGCCGCCGAGCAGGACGTGACCGCTGGTCGCGGCCGCCCCAAAGGTCTGCTGCGGGTGAACACCGGGACAGCCTTTGCCCGGCACCAGCTGATCCCGCTCCTGCCCGCTTTCTTCGAATGCTACCCCGCGGTCACGCTCGACCTCAGTGTGACCGACCGGCGGGTCGACCTGGTGGCCGAACAGGTCGACGTGCTGTTGCGCACCGGCCCGCTCGGCGACTCATCGCTGCTTGCCCGCAAGATCGCGGAAGGCCGGCGCGTGGTCTGCGCTGCGCCGGCCTATCTGGAGCGCCGCGGCCGGCCCGCGGCGCCGGAGGAGCTGCTGGCGCATGACTGCCTGGTCCTCCGCGGCTCGGCGCGGCTGACCGCCTGGCCCTTTCGCACGACCATGGGGCTGCAGACCCTGACCGTGCACGGCATTGCCACGACCGACAGCGCCGAGGCGCTGCGCGACATGGCGCTGGCCGGGCTTGGCATCATTCGGGTCACCGCATTCATCGTTGCCCGCGACATCGCCGAAGGGCGGCTGGTGCCGCTGTTCGAGGCGGAGCACGTTTCGGAGGAGGTGCCGGTCTGGGCGGTGACGGCGCCGGGCCGGCACCGGCTGCCACGGGTCCAGGCCTTCGTCGACTTCCTCGCCAGGAACGCGGCCAGCTGGTGAGCGACGGCAGGGGCGCCGCCATCGCCAGCCGGCTCGGCACGTCTGGCTCACCATTCGGAGAAAGGTTCTGCCGATGGCTTGCGCCGTGCCCGCCAGGGCCTGGCGGACAATCCGGGCTAACTGGCCTGCGCGTCGCAGACGGCGAGCCTGTTGGCGACGAGGCGCACATGCGGCAAGCGCAGGCAGGCCTTCATCGTCGCGGCGTCGTGCCGGTTAAGCGCCGCCATCCAGTCGGCGAGGAGCTGCCGGCAGCGTGCCTCGCCCTCCGGGCCGATCCTGCCCATGCGTGCATCATCAGTGAGTGCGGCCGGAGCCGTGGCGGTCATGCGAGGCTCTCCCGGGCGCGGCCATGCTGGCGAAGGTACTCCTCCTCCACATCGCGCAACTGGTCCTTGCCGAAGAAGATCTCCTCGCCGACGAAGAAGGTCGGCGAGCCGAAGGTGCCGCGGGCGACGGAGGCCTCGGTGCTGCGGACGAGTTCCTGCTTCACCTCCGGGGATTGCGCGCGCTCGAGCAGGCGGGGGGCGTCGAAGCCGGCCTCCTCGAGCGTGGCGCGGAAGATGGCGGCGTCGTCCATCTTCCGCGGCTCCGCCCACATGGCATGGAACATCGCCTCGACATAGCGGCCGAAGCAGCCCTCGTGCCGGGCAGCGACGGCACCGCGCATGAGCTGGAGGGTGTTCACCGGGAAATGCGGGTTGCGGCGGTAATCGGCGATGCCGTGGCGGCGGAGGAAGCGCTCCGTCTCCAGCGCCATGTAGGCGCGCTTGTTGGCGATGTCGCCGAAGGCCTCGGCGGGCGAGCGGTTGCCCGTCGCCTTGAAGACGCCCCCGAGCAGCACGGGGACGTAGCGGAAGCGCGCGCCTGTGCGCTCCTCGATCGCCGGGATGACGCGATGCGCGAGATAGGCGTTCGGGCTGCCGAAGTCGAAGTGGAATTCAATCTCCGCCATGTCACCACTTCTCCCCATAGGGCCGGAGGTCGAGCTCATGCGTCCAGGCATCGCGTGGCTGCATGTGGAGCTGCCAGTAGGTCTCGGCGATGGAGGAAGGATTCACCAGCTCGTCGGGCTCGAAGCTCTCCTTGCCGAGGCGCTCGCGGCGTCGCTCCCGCACCCAGGCGGTGTCGACGCCGGAGTCGATTACCAGATGCGCGACGTGGATGTTCCGTGGGCCGAGCTCGCGGGCCATGCTCTGCGCCACGGCGCGCAATCCGAATTTGGCGGCGGCGAAGGCGGCGAAGCCGGAGCCGCCCCGCATGCTCGCCGTCGCGCCGGTGAAGATGATGGTACCATGGCCGCGCGGCAGCATCAGCCGTGCCGCCTCTCGCCCGGCGAGGAAGCCCGAGTAGCAGGCCATTTCCCAGACCTTGCGGAAGACGCGCTCGGTGGTGTCGAGGATCGGGAAATTCACGTTGGCGCCGATGTTGAAGACGCAGACCTCGAGCGGCGCGGTGCGATCGGCCTCGGCGAGGAATCCGGTGATGCCCTCCTCCTGCCGGGCATCGAGTGTGCGGCCAGCGCAGCGCCCGCCGGCGGCCTCGATCTCGGCGACGAGCGGGGCGAGCTTCTCGCCGTTTCGGCGGCCGGCATGGACGGCATAGCCGCCGGCCGCGAAGCGGCGCGCGATGGCGGCGCCGATGAAATCGCCAGCGCCGATGACGGCTGCGGAGGCGTTGCGTGGCGTGTCCATGAGGATCGGTTCCTGCTCAGGAGGTCGCGCCGGCCTGCTGGGCCAGCTCTTGCTTCAGGATCTTGCCGGTGGGGTTGGTCGGCAGCGCGTCGAGCACGCGGATCTCGGCCGGCCGCTTGTAGGGGGCGAGGTTCCCGGCGGCGAAGCGGGCCAGGTCCCCTGGCGTCACCCCGGCGCCGGGGCGGAGCTGGACGAAGGCTACCACCTCCTCGTTGCCCGGCACCCTGCGGCCCACGACGGCCGAGAGGGTCACGTCCGGATGGGCGTTCAGCACCGCCTCCACCTCCGGCGGATAGACGTTGAAGCCGGAGCGGATGATCAGCTCCTTGCTGCGCCCGACGATCCAGAGCGCGCCGCCCTCCATCCGCGCCAGGTCGCCGGTGTTGAACCAGCCCTCGGCATCAATTGCCGCCGCGGTCAGCTCCGGCGCGCGGTAGTAGCCCTGCATCAGCCCGGGGCTGCGGACATGGATCTCACCGACCTCGCCTGGCAGCACCGGCCGGCGGCCGGGGCCGAGCAGGCGGAGCTCGACGCCGGGGATGGGCTCGCCCACGGAGTCGTCGCGGCGCGGCCGGTCCATCGGGGTCATGGCGATGGTGGGCGAGCATTCGGTGATGCCGTAGCCGTTGTTGAGCGGCAGGCCGAAGAGCCGTTCGGTGCCCTCCTTCAGGTCGAGGTCGAGCGGCGCGCCGGAGGCCGAGAGCAGCCGCAGCTGCGGCAGGTCCAGCCGCGCGACGCCCTTGAGCGCGCAATGCTCGCGGATGCGCTGGAACATCGCCGGGACGCCGAGGAAGCGGGTGATCCGCTGCCGCTCGAGCGTCGCCAGCGCCGCCTCGGGCTGGAAGCGCGGCGCGAGATGGACCGAGCCGCCCGCCAGTAGCGTCGCCACCAGCACCGTGGCGAAGCCGACGATATGAGCGACGGGCAGCACGCCATAGAGTCGATCCTCCGGCCGCAGCCGCCGCATCACCCGCGCGGTGGTGGCGACGAACAGGATGTTGCGGTGGGACAGCATCACGCCCTTGGGCGCCCCGGTGGTGCCGGAGGTGTAGAGCAGCACTGCGACCTGCCGCGCGGGGTCGGCGGCCGGCGGCTCCGGCACGACCTTGGGCGCCAGGGGGCCGAGCGCCAGCGCGCCGAGGCCATGCAGGTCGAGCAGCTCGGCGCCGTGCCGCTCGGCATGGGCGCGGGCATCGGGCGAGGCGGCGACCGTGTAGAGCAGGCGCCGCGCCCCGGAATGGTCGCGGATGGCGTCGATCTCGCGGGCGCTGAGCCGGGCGTTCACCACCACCGACCAGGCCTCGGCCGCCAAGACGGCCAGGACGAGGGCGGCCTGGGCGATGCTGTTCTCCGCCACAACCATGACCCGGTCGCCGGGCCGAATGCCCTGGCCTCGCAGCCAATCGCGGAGGAGGGCGACCTGGCGCGCGAGTTCGCCATAGCTCCAGCTGCGGTCGGCCTCGGCCAGGGCGGGGGCCCCGGGGGTCCGCTCCGCCCAGGGCAGGATGGCCTGGTCGATCCGGGCCGGCAGGGCGGCCATGGCTGCGGCGAGCCTCTCCTCGAGCGGAGCATCCGCTTGCTCGGTCGTCATCCGCAGCCTCCGTTGAGTTTCTTTTCTGAACTGACTTTGGCAGAGTGCGTTTGGAATCCGAACTCGTCAAGGCTAGGCTGCGGGCTTGCGGAATGCCGGGGAGACAGCAGCCGATGCGATGGCGCGAATTGGGTGAGGAGGAGTGCTCGGTGGCGCGGACGGTCTCCGTCATCGGCGACCGCTGGACCCTGCTGGTCCTGCGGGAATGCTTCCTCCGCACCCGACGCTTCGAGGCGTTCCAGGAGAGGCTCGGGATCACTCGCCCGGTGCTGGCTGACCGGTTGCAGAAGCTGGTCGAGGCCGGGGTGCTGGAGCGGATCCCCTATCAGGAACGCCCCGTTCGGCACGAGTACCGGCTGACGCAGCGTGGCCTTGATCTTCACCCGGTGATGATGGCGATCGTCCATTGGGGCGACGTCCACATGGCGAAGGACGGGCATCGCCCCGTGCTGCACAGGCACCGGGCCTGCGGGCACCAGTTCGATCCGGTCATGGTCTGCTCGGAATGTGCCGCGCCGCTCCAGGCGCGCGACGTGACGGTGGAGCCGGGCGGGCGGCGCGGGGATGCGAGGTGATGGCCGGGTTCGGGTACGCCCCTTCAACAATGGCGAGCGCACGCAGGAGTAAGCCGGTCTGAGGCTCGCAAGCCATGTGGAGGCTCAACTCGCCCGTTCTCGCCATATGCGTTCCGAGCAGGGCCAGGTGCTTCGGGTCCGTCTCGTTCAGCGGGAGGTCACCATGGCTGCGCAGAAACGCTCCGCCTCGGCTTCCGTGTCGCGGTAATGTGCCGATGCCCGCACGAGCGCAGCCAGACCCCAGCCCATTGCATCGTCCACGACGACGCCAAGCCCGATGCGGCCGGTTACGAAGCTCTCCCTGTTCTCGAGACGCCGCGCGTCGCGTCGGCCTTCGCAGGTGCCTGGAGCCGTCCAGGCCGCGATCGCATGTGCACCAACCGAGCGCAGGGTGCCGGCGCCGCGGGGAAGCGGGGTCTGGATCCGCCCGCGGTGGTTCGGATGCTGGCGCGGCCGGCCACCTGAACTCTTTGCCGGGCCGCCCAGCTGGCAGAATGCGAAAACCTGGCTTGCCGCTACTGAGGCCGTGTCCGCTTCGACAGTGACACCGCATAGGGTGCCGGCCGCGCACGGAGCGTCGGATCGTCGCTGAACTCGACCCCGGGCGGGTTGGCCAGCGCCAGGAAGCTGATCCGGTCGCAGGCGCCGCCCGGCCCGGGTGCGACTTCGGTGACCGTCAGCCGGCCTACCGTCACGCGCGGCCGGTCGTCGGGCCATGCGATGGTCGGGTCGTTCAGGTCATCGCCAGCCTGCGGGAAGATCAGCATCATGTCGAAGGCGGCAGGCGCCTGGGCGATCCTGCCTCGCAGTTCGTCGGCCAGGAAGTCGGCGGGCAGGCTGCGCATCTGCTCATCGCTGAGGCGCTGCGTCCCGGCCACGGGCTCGAACACCCAGCGTGCCGGGCGGACCTCGCCATCGGCGCCGCGGAAGCGGAAGGTGTTGACGCCCCAGTAGGGCGTCGTCGCCCAACTCGCCGGGGGCGCATTGGCGGCGAGCCACCTTCCCTGCAGCGTGGTCTTCGGGTTCGCGGCGACGAAGGCATCGATCGCCGCCTGGTTCGGCCGCCCGGTTGCCGGGTCGGGCCTGCGCACGCGAAGCCCCTCGACCAATGCTTCGGGCGTCGGCGCCCCAAAGATGGGCACGGAAATGTTCGCCATGTCCCAGGACGTGCCACCGGGCACCTGGAAGCGGATCGAGAAGCCACGGGTGCTGCGGCTGGTATCGGCGGCGGCAGGACCACCGCCCACGCCGAAGCGGATGATCGTCGGAATGCGTTGCCCGCCGAAGGTCGGCGAGACCGATAGCCGCGCCCCCTCGGCCGTGCCCTCGAAGAAACCGGCGGCGCAGGTACCCTTTGGATGGCTCGGGCGGTGGGTCCGGATCGGGCCCAGGACACCCTCAAAGGCTTCGATGACCTGCGTCGGGGTCGGCGTCTGGGCAATGGCCGGAGCGGCAACCCCGAGGCTGAGCAGGAGGGCAGCGATCGGCGCGGCACGAGGCGATGCGGGCATGGACTTTCCTCCTTGACGATTCGTCACGGAATGATGCGGTGATTGCGGTCAACCTCGCAACATGGCAGCGGAAGCCTTGGTTCGCATGCCGGACCCTGGCCTGTCGAGCAGCGAGCCCCTTTCGGCCCTTACCGGCACCGTGCTTGTCGCCGGCTGGGGCGCCGGAGGATGCAACCCGCCGTGGCGGATTGTTCAGGTGTGCTGACATTGCACGAGCCGGCCAGGAACGCCATGAAGTGCGGGGCATTGCGGCCGGCCGAGGGCCGCGTCGCCCCGTTGTGGCGTGCTGGCGAAGCCGCCGCTGGCGCGCGTGAGCCAAGGCTGAGCCCGGCCAGGAAGGGCGGCGCTGCCTGCGCAGCACCGCTCCGGCTCGCGGGCGGTCCAGACGACCTTGCGCGACCAGCGGTGCAGGACGGTGAAGCATCCTTGACAGCGCGGCGCGCGGCACTGGCGACTCGCTGGCCCGGCGCGATAGCCCTATCGGCAGGCCAAGGGTAGGAGCACGGCAGAGCTTACGCTGCGGCGGCAATCCTACCGATGTCGGCTCACAGCGCGAAGGCACGCTTCCTCGTTGCACGATGCTGGATGGCAGTGACGTGGTTGCTGCCCAGCTGAAAGAGGTGGTCGCTCTGGTCGCGGGTGGGGAGAAAGCACTGGGCTTGGCGGGGCGACGTGAAGCGCGTCATCCGCCATCCTCGTCGTCTGATCGGCTGGTGTGAATTCTTGGCCTGGTTATCCAGGCCTTTGTGCCGGCGACGCCCAGGGTCTGGCATCACCTCCCGCGTGGCGGCGCTGTCGCTCGGAGGCTTGTTGGTGATCATGGTCCGCGGGGCAATGCTGCACGGATGACGGGTGGGCGGACAGTACTCGCCCCACCCGATCCATGCTGTCAGGCGGCGCGGGTGGACGCCGACTTCACAAGCCGGGTGATGCGGTTGAGCAGTGAACGGCCATAGCGGATTCGGCGGCCTGGATCGGCAAAGCGCGAGCGCGCAGCATCGGTCGGATGGCCGCCTTGTACCCACCAATTGCGGCCTCCGTGAGACTGCATCGGCCGCAGCCGGTCGTCCTCTGCCACGCCATGCGGCCCTTCTCAGAGATGAGCTGGACGTGATGGTCGCGTTGACTCAGCGTCACCGGACGAGCGCCGTCGTCGGTCAGCACGGCCACGGACATCCTTCTGCAGGGATCCATCGGCCGATCCCCGCTCAGGCATCGCCGAACAGGACTGCGCCGGAGCCCGCCTCCCCCAGACGGTCGCCAGGGTTGCGCAGCGGGCAGTCCTGCAGCGACAGGCAGCCGCAACCGATGCAGCCCTCAAGCTGGTCGCGCAACCGCGTCAGGTCGTGGATGCGCGCGTCCAGCATCTCCCTCCAGGTTGTCGACAACCGAGACCAGTCCTGTGCGGTCGGCGTGCGGCCCTCTGGCAGCGCGTCGAGCGCCGCGCGGATCTCGGCGAGTGGGATACCGGCGCGTTGCGCCACGCGGATCACGGCGATGCGCCGCAATACCTCGCGCCGGTAGCGGCGTTGGTTGCCCGCGCTGCGTTCGCCGCTGATCAGGCCCTTCGCCTCGTAGAAGTGCAGGGTGGAGATGGCGACGCCGCTCCGCCGGGCGACCTCGCCAACGGTGAGCGCACGCGTGATGTCGATCCGCCTGGTCATCCTCAGTTGCGCGCTTGACCTCAACTTTGGTTGAGGTCCTATACCCCCGCCGGCTTGTCCCCGCAAGCTCCCGCCGCAGGCGCGCGCGGGCCCCGCAGCCGCAGGACACCAGCATGTCCAAGACTCGATCGACCACACCTCAGCCGGACGGCCTGGCGCGGCCCCCGGCGCCGCAGCGCCAGGCCGGATGGGCAGCGTTGGTCACCGGCGCCCAAGTGGTCCGCTCCCTGGCACTGGCAGGGGGGGTCGCCCTGCACGCCGTCAACGTCTACATCGCGACCACCATCCTGCCCTCGGTCGTCGCGGAGATCGGCGGTCTCGACTATTACGCCTGGAACACCACGCTGTTCGTCGTCGCCTCGATCCTTGGCTCGGCGCTCGCGGCCGGGCTGCTGCGACGGGCTGGCCCGCGCGGCGCCTATGCCGCTGCCGCCGCGATCTTCGCGCTCGGCACGCTGGCCTGCGCGCTTGCCCCGGCGATGGCGGCGATGCTCGCTGGCCGGGCGGTCCAGGGCCTCGGCGGCGGCCTCCTCTTCGCGCTGTCCTATGCGATGATCCGCCTGGTCTTCGCTGAGGCGCTCTGGCCACGCGCGATGGCCCTCGTCTCCGGCATGTGGGGCGTGGCGACACTGGTCGGGCCGGCGGTGGGTGGGATCTTTGCCGAACTCGACGCCTGGCGTTTTGCCTTCTGGTCCCTCCTGCCGGTCACGGCCGCCTTCGCCGCCCTCGCCTGGGCCGTGCTGCCGCGCGGCGGGGCGCGTGACGGCGCGCAGCCAGGCCTACCGCTCCTGCAGCTCGTCCTGCTGACGGGCGCCGTGCTGATCGTCTCTGCAGCCAGCGTGGTGGAGGGCGCGGCCTGGAACCTCGCCAGCCTGCTCCTCGCGCTCGGCCTCGTGCTGCTGCTCGCCCGGGTCGAGGCCATGGCCCGCCACCGCCTGCTGCCGCGCGGCGCCTTCAGCCGGGGAGGCCCGCTCGGCATGCTCTACCTGATGTTGGCGCTGCTCGCCGCGACGGTCACGTCCAGCGAGATCTTCGTGCCGCTGTTTCTGCAGGTCTTGCACGGGCAGACGCCGCTGGCAGCGGGTTACCTGGCCGCGCTCATGGCCGCCGGCTGGACGCTTGGCTCCGTCGCCAGCGCCGGAGCCGAGGGGCGAGCCTCCGCGCGGGTCATCCGAGTTGCGCCGGTCGTCTCCTGTGCCGGCATGCTCGCGCTGGCCTTCCTCCTGTCGCGGGGCAGCGGCGGCGGTCCGGGCGACCTTGCCGTGATCGGCCTTGGCCTCGCCGCCGTCGGATTCGGCGTGGGTCTCGCCTGGCCGCACCTGCTCACCCGGATCCTCCAGGCGGCGCCGGCGGGAGAGGGCGACCTCGCCTCGGCGTCGCTCACAACCGTGCAGCTGTTTGCCACCGCGGTGGGTGCGGCCCTCGCCGGAATGGTGGCGAACCTTGCCGGGCTGACCGAGCCTGGCGGACCAGCCGGCGCAGCCAATGCAGCGCTATGGCTGTTCGCGGTGTTCGCCTCCGGTCCGGCCGTTGCGGGTATCGCAGCAGCGCACCAGGCGCTGACTGCACGGGAACCAAGCCAGCGTTAGGTGCGTCGGGCAGGGTTCCTCCTCGCCCCGGGGGGCCGGAGCGGGCAGCGGGCGGCCGTTACCGCCACGAGCCGCAAGGCCCTTCGGCGTCCCGTCCGCTGCGAGATGGCGAGGGTGTCTCCCGCCTCCGCCTCGAGATGGCGGACGGTACTCATTCCGTGCAGGCATGTTCTTTCCGGTGCTCCACTAAGCCGGGCGGGGTCGCGGCGCCGTATCGGCGTGGCGGAACGAGATGACCGAGATGAGCTGGCTCTACTGGCTCACCTTCAACGGCCTCTCCGCGGCGGGACACACCGCGACGCCGACCCTAGTCCTCCACTCCGACGGCTGTGTGCTGCCCGACCATGCGCGGCTCGTCCATACCCGCCGGTGCGGCTCGACGGAGCTGGCCTGGAGCGAGGGCGACCAAGTGGATTTCACGGCCTGCCCGATCATGGGGACCGGGCCATGGCCGCGGTCGGTCCTCGGTTAGAGCATGCCCCGTGCGGTTGGAGGAGGTCGGGATGACCGGGCAGCTGCTTGCGATGACGGCAGCCTGCGCCCGGATGGGGCCGCTGGTGGACCGGCACGGCTGGGCCGCCGCCGACGCGCTCTTCGCGCCGGAGGTTCGGCTGGACTACACCTCGCTCTTCCGCGGCCAGCCCCAAGGTGTGGCGGGGGCGAGCCGATCCGCACCCGGCGGGGCCTCGTCCCCGGCTTTACGCGCACCCAGGACACGGTCGGCGTGCCGGAGGTGGAGATGGGAGGAGACCGGGCGCGCCATGCTGCCCGTCATCGGTCACCCGTCGTCACCGACCCGGCGCCAGAGGGCGGCGACACCCGGCAGAACGCGGAAACGCTCGACCCCGGCTCGACAGCCTCGCTCACCGTCTCCCTCTTCGAAAGCCTCTCCCTCCGCCGGACCACCGATACGCCTGCGGGGTGCCGGCAGGTACGCGGCGGAGGCTACTCCCACCGGTGAGGGCGGGGAGCCTCTGTCCAAAGCTGTCGATTGCGCACTCCGTCCCGCTGGCGGCCTGCGCTCCGGCCTCTGCGGCTATCGGCTGGTTGTAGCCAGCGCCGCTCCTATTCCGATAAAGGTCCCACCCGCCGCACGGTTGAAGGTCCGGCCATGCCGCCCGAGCCAGGGCGCGATCCGCCCGGCAAGGCCGGCCAGCACCAGCTCGTAAACCACCTCCACCAGGACGAAGGTGCCGCCGAGGAGCAGCAACTGCGAAGCGAAGGACGCGCCCGGCACCATGAACTGCGGCAGGAAGGCCGCGAAAAAGAGCAGGGCCTTGGGGTTCGAGACCGCGACGAACAGGCCATCCCCGAACAGCCGCAGCGAAGGCGCCGCATCCAGCGCCCCCGATCCTGCAGAGGCCTCGGCCGCCACCACCGGCGCCGGCGAGCGCCACAGCCGGATGCCGAGGTAGACAAGATAGGCGCCGCCCACCCATTTCGCGGCCGTGAACGCCGTCTCCGACGCCGCGAGAAGCGCGCCCATGCCGGCCAACGAGGCTGCGATCAGGAGCAGGAAGCCGAGCGCGCCGCCCAGCACCGTCCATACCGCCGACTGGAGGCCGAAGCGGGCACCATGGGTCAGGACCAGGAGCCCGTTCGGCCCCGGCGTCAGCGACAGGCCGATGGCTGCGGCAAGGTAGACCAGCCAAAGCTCTAAGCTCATCGGGCCCCCTTCCGGCTCGTCAGGGACAAACCATGGCATGTCGGGAAAGCCCAGGCCATCACCGGGTGAACTCACGCCGTCGGGCGTCGCGCAGCCTCCAGGCGCCGACACCTCCCAACCCGACCGTCAGCGCGACAGAAGGAGGACAAGGTGGAGCGGGGCGGATCGCTGCGCCGCCGCGGCCCTGCTGCCTGCGTGCTCATTCATCCACGGGCTCCTGCCGGCCCGACGCCTCGAACAAGGCGAGCGCGCCTACGATGATCAGCGCGCCCACCCATTGTTCCGCACGCAACTGCTGGCCGAGGACGACCGCGGCCAGAAGAATGCTGAACAGCGGCTCGACGCTGCTCAACACGCTCGCGCGCACCGGGCTCAGGTGGCGGAGCGCGGCGAAGAAGGCGAGCAGGCCGAGGCCAACGCCAACTCCGGCCGCGAGGATGCCGAGCAGGCCTGTCGCTCCGTTCGGTGGCGACCAAGCCGCAAGGAGCGTGGCGACGAGGCCGATGCCCAGCGTGCTCATGATCGTCGCATAGAGGTTCAGCTGCGTGCTGCTGGCGTGCCGTTGCGCGCGTCCGATGCACAGGATCATGCCGCTGATGGCGACAGAGGAAAGGGCCGCGAGGGCGACCCCGAGAGGATCGGTGCCGGCGAAATCGGGCGCCAGCACGAGGGCGAGGCCCAGGATCGCCGCTCCGATGAGCATGCCCTTGCGTGGCGAGATGCGCTCGGTTCCTCTCCAATGGGCAACGCCGGCCAACAGCAGGGGGTGCGTGAAGAAGACGAGGACCGCGACGCCGACCGGCACCAGCGCGACGGCACCGAGGAACCCGTAGACCGCGATGCCCTGCAGCACGCCGCAGGCCAGTGCCCAGGACCAGGCGCGGCGGTCCAGCCGGAAGTCCTGGTGAAACAGGAGAATGAGGAGCGTCATGAGCACGGCCGCGACGACGCCACGTAGTGCGACAACGGTCAGCGTATTGCTGCCGTCCTCGAACGCTAGCCGCGCGCCAATCGGGCCTACGGCAAACGCCAATGTCGAAGCGACCACCAGCCAGACGCCAGTCCCCGGGTTGCGCGCGTCCGGAGCGGACCCGGCGTTCATTGCCCCTCACCCAGGACAGTGCGCTGCCGTACCCCCAAGTTCCACCCCGGGCCAGCATCAAGGCGGGCGGGAACCAGACCTAGAGCCTGCATCTCGTCATCCTGGTGTGGCGCTTCACGTTCTCAGTCCAAGCCTGACGCGCACACCGCGAGGAGCGGCCACACCGCCTGCACCAGAAGCGCTGGATTCCCAGG
>CADCTD010000099.1 GCA_902805545.1 uncultured Craurococcus sp.
CCCGGCGGCCTGACCGCCGCGCCGAAGCGCCCGGCCGCCGTCCCGGTCAAGAAGGGCCTGCCCGGCGCCGACCGCCGCGCCGGCGGCCGCATCGACGTGCAGGCGGCGATCGAGGGCGAGGATGAGCGCAGCCGCTCCATCGCCTCGCTCCGCCGCGCGCGCGAACGCGAGCGCCGGCAGCAGGAGTTGGCGCGGCTCCGCGCCGGCACCGAGAAGGTCGTGCGTGACGTGGTGATCCCGGAAGCGATCACCGTGCAGGAGCTCGCCAACCGCATGGCCGCCCGCGGCGGCGAGGTGGTGAAGGCGCTGTTCCGCATGGGCGTCATGGCCACCCTGACCCAGAGCATCGACGCCGACACGGCGGAGCTGGTGGTGCAGGAGTTCGGCCACCGGGTGAAGCGCGTCAGCGAGAGCGATGTCGAGCTCGGCATCGAGGGCGCGACCGATGTGGATGCGGACCTGCAGCCGCGCCCGCCCGTCGTCACCATCATGGGCCATGTCGACCACGGCAAGACCTCGCTGCTCGACGCGCTGCGCAAGGCCGATGTCGCCGCCCACGAGGCGGGGGGCATCACCCAGCATATCGGCGCCTACCAGGTGACGGTGCCGGACGGCTCGAAGGTCACCTTCATCGACACGCCGGGCCATGCCGCCTTCACCGCCATGCGCTCGCGTGGCGCGTCCGTCACGGACATGGTCGTGCTGGTCGTCGCGGCGGATGACGGCGTGATGCCGCAGACCATCGAGGCGATCAACCACGCCAAGGCGGCGAATGTCCCGATCATCGTCGCCATCAACAAGATCGACAAGCCGGGCGTCCGCCCCGAGCGCGTGCGGCAGGAGCTGCTGCAGCACGAGATCGTGGTGGAGAGCCTCGGCGGCGAGACCCAGGAGATCGAGGTCTCGGCCACGCAGAAGCTGAACCTCGACAAGCTGCTCGAGGCCATCACCCTGCAGGCCGAGCTGCTCGACCTCCGCGCCAACCCGAACCGGGCAGCCGAAGGTACGGTCATCGAGAGCCGCCTCGACCGCGGCCGCGGCCCGGTGGCGACGGTGCTGGTCCAGAAGGGCACGCTACATACGGGCGACATCGTGGTCGCCGGCTCCGAATGGGGCCGCGTCCGCGCCATGCTCGACGACAAGGCCCGCCAGCTGAAGGAAGCCGGCCCGAGCCTGCCGATCGAGATCCTCGGCCTCGGCGGCGTGCCGACCGCCGGCGAGCCCTTCGTCGCGGTCGAGGACGAGACCAAGGCGCGCGAGATCTCCGAGTTCCGCCAGCGCAAGCTGCGCGAGAAGTCCTCGGCGGCGGCCACCGCCGGCCGCGGCACGCTGGCCGAGATGCTGGCCCGCGTCCAGCTCGGCGAGCAGAAGGAAGTCGCCGTCGTCGTCAAGGCCGATGTCCAGGGCTCGGCCGAGGCCATCGGCGTCACCCTCGGCAAGCTCGGCAATGACGAGGTCAAGGTCCGCGTCCTGCACTCGGCGGTCGGTAAGATCACCGAGAGCTACATCCAGCTCGCCAAGGCCTCGGGCGCCGTGGTCGTCGCCTTCAACGTGCGCGCGACGACCCAGGCGCGGGAGATGGCGCAGCGCGACGGTGTCGACATCCGCTACTACTCGATCATCTACGAGGTCTCGGACGACATCGAGAAGCTGTACAAGGGCAAGCTCGCTCCGGTGCAGCGCGAGAAGTTCCTTGGCTACGCGCAGATCCTCCAGGTCTTCGAGGTCAAGCGGATCGGCAACGTGGCCGGCTGCCGCGTGACGGAAGGCGTGGTCAAGCGCGGCGCCGGCGTCCGCCTGCTGCGCGACGGCGTGGTGATCCACCAGGGCGAGCTGTCCACGCTCCGCCGCTTCAAGGACGATGTCCGCGAGGTCGCCAACGGCTACGAGTGCGGCATGAGCTTCGCCAACTACAACGACATCCGCGTCGACGACCAGATCGAGTGCTACGAGACGGAGATGGTCGCCGCCACCTGACGGCGCCGCCTCCACCCATTCGGGGGCGCGGCGCCGCAGGGTGCCGCGCCCCTTTCTTGTTCCGAAGGGTTCAACCCCCCATGCCCAAGCACACCGCCGGCCCCGCCGCCGGCCCCTCCCAGCGCCAGCTGCGCGTCGCGGAAGAGGTGCGCCACGCCCTCTCCGCCGTCTTCGCCCGCGCCGAGTTCCGCGACCCGGACCTCGTCGGCCTGCATGTGACGGTGACGGAGGTCCGCGCCTCCCCCGACCTGAAGCACATGACCGCCTTCGTCAGCGGCCTCGGGCGCGAGCTGCCTGAGGCGCAGATGCGCGCGCTCCGCCGCGTCGCCCCCTGGCTCCGCACCCAGGTGGCGAAGTCGGTCCGCCTGCGCGCCGCGCCCGACCTGCATTTCCAGCAGGACACCGCGCTCGACTACGCCATGCAGATCGACCGCGCCCTGCGCCAGCCCGAGGTCGCCCGCGACCTGGCCGCCAAGCCGGATGACGAGGGGTGAGCGGCACCCTCCCTATCGGAGAGCCCCGCATCCGCACCATCGCCATGCCGGCCGACACCAACCCGGCCGGCGACATCTTCGGCGGCTGGCTGATGTCGCAGATGGACCTCGCCGCCGGCAATGCCGCCAGCCGCCGGACCCATGGCCGCTGCGCGACCGTTGCGGTGGAGGCGATGAGCTTCCACGCCCCGGTCCAGGTCGGCGACGAGGTCAGCCTCTATGCCGATGTGGTCTCGACTGGCCGCACCTCGCTCCGCATCCAGGTCGAGGCCTGGTGCCGCAGCCGGACCGAGGAGCATTCCGTCCGCGTCACCTCCGCCGTCTTCACCTTCGTCGCGCTCGATGCCCATGGCCGGCCGCGTCCCGTTCCCCCCGAGGCCCGCTAGATGTCCAACGGCAAGCCCCGCCACCACCGCCACCGCAAGCCGAAGGGCCAGGTGATCGATGGCTGGCTGATCGTCGACAAGCCTTCCGGCATCGGCTCCACCGATGTCGTCGCCAAGGTCAAGCGCGCCTTCGACGCGCAGAAATGCGGCCATGGCGGCACGCTCGACCCGCTGGCGACCGGCGTGCTGCCCATCGCCCTCGGCACCGCGACCAAGACCGTCCCCTATGTGATGGACGGCACCAAGTCCTACCGCTTCACGCTGCGCTTCGGCGACTTGCGCGACACCGACGACGCCGACGGCCGGACCATCGGGACCTCGGAGGCCCGGCCGACCGACGAGGCCATCCGCGCCGCACTCCCGGCCTTCATCGGCGACATCATGCAGATCCCGCCGATCTACTCGGCGATCAAGCTCGGCGGCGAGCGCGCCTACGACCTCGCCCGCGAGGGGCAACTCGTGGAACTCCAGCCCCGCCCTGCCCGGGTCGACCGCTTCGAGCTGGAATCCCGCCCCGACGCCGATACCGCCATCTTCCTCGTCGAGAGCGGCAAGGGCGTCTACATGCGCTCCCTCGCCCGCGACCTGGCCCGCGCCGTCGGCACGGTCGGCCATATCGCGGCGCTCCGGCGCATGCGGGTCGGCCCCTTCCTCGAATCCACCGCAATTCCCCTGGACAAGCTCGACGGTTCCGGCGATACGCCGCCTCCTTCCCCGGACCTCCTCCTTCCCGTGGCGACCGCGCTGGCCGACATCCCGGCGCTGGCCCTCACCGAGGCGGAGGCCATGCGGCTCATGCAGGGCCAGGCTTTCAGCCTGGTCGATCTCATGGGCCGCATTCCGGACGCCGCCAACCCCGAGGGGGGCCTGGTGCGCGCCATGGCGGGGGAGCGGTTCGTGGGGCTCTGCCGCCTGGACTCCGGCCTGATGAAGGCGGAGCGCCTGGTCTCGCAGGAAGGTCTGCAGCCGGTCGCTTGAACCGCCGAACCTCCGGAAGGGGGCGGCCAATACGGAGAACAACCCGATGTCGGCTATTCCTGCGGAGCGCCGCCTGGCGCTCATCACCCAGTATGCGACCAAGCCCGGCGACACCGGCAGCCCGGAAGTGCAGGTCGCCCTGCTCTCCGAGCGCATCTCGGGCCTGACCGAGCACCTGAAGATCCATGCCAAGGACTTCCACAGCCGGCGCGGCCTGCTCGTGCTGGTCGGCCAGCGCCGCGGCCTGCTGGACTACCTGAAGAAGAAGGACCAGGGCCGCTATGAGCGCCTGATCGGCAGCCTCGGCCTCCGGCGCTAAATCCTTCCTACGACACCACGTCGCGGCGCCGCCGGGGCCCCGGGTTTTCCCCGTGATCCCAAGGCTTCGGCAGGCCTTCCGTGGCAAGGCCACGGAAGGACACCGGAGGCGGTGCCGCGATCGGTTCGGCTGAAAAAACCCGTAGTAATCCCGGCGCAACCGGGCCATATCAGCCAGGTGAGGCCGGATACTGCCCTTCGCGGCAGGCATGTCGGCCGACCGCCGCGCGCGGCGGGCTGACAGGACAGCCGCCACCCCCCGAGACGATTGGGGCGGCCACGGCGTTTCCGGCCACATGGATCCCCGGCAACGGGGGCGGCCTTCCTCCCCCCTCCCTGGCGGAAGTCTCGCACTCCATGCAGCCCGAAGCGCCGAGAACGAACGGCCAGACTGCCACCCACCGCGTCGCACCCCGGACCGCCCCGATGGCGCCTCCGGTCCTCCACCATGCCGGCGCTCGCGCCCGGTCAAGGAACGACGCATGTTTGAAAACTACTACCGCAAGGATATCGCCTGGGGCGGCCAGCTCCTGACGCTCGAGACGGGCAAGATCGCCCGCCAGGCCGATGGCGCCGTCATGGCCCGCCTCGGCGACACCATCGTGCTCTGCACCGTGGTCGGCTCCCGCAACGTGAAGCCGGGCCAGGACTTCTTCCCGCTGACGGTGAACTACCAGGAGAAGGCCTTCGCGGCGGGCAAGATCCCCGGCGGCTTCTTCAAGCGCGAGGGCCGTCCCTCCGAGCACGAGACCCTGGTCTCCCGCCTGATCGACCGGCCGCTCCGCCCGCTCTTCCCGGATGGGTTCCGCAACGAGGTCCAGGTCGTCGCGACCGTCCTCAGCCATGACTTGGAGAACGACCCGGACATGGTGGCGCTGGTCGGCTGCTCCGCCGCCCTCACCCTCTCCGGCATCCCCTTCTTCGGCCCGGTGGGCGGCGCCCGCGTCGGCTATATCGACGGCCAGTACGTGCTGAACCCGACCGCGGCGCAGCGCCAGCAGTCGAAGCTCGAGCTCGTCGTCGCCGGCACCGCCGAGGGCGTGCTGATGGTCGAGTCCGAGGCGCAGGAGCTGTCCGAGGAGGTCATGCTCGGCGCCGTCGAGTTCGGCCACCGCGGCTTCCAGCCGGTCATCCAGGGCATCATCGAGCTGGCCGAGCGCGCCGCGAAGGAGCCCTGGCCGATGGTCGAGCCCTCCGAGGCCGAGACCACGCTGAAGACCCGCATCGCCGAGCTGGGCCGCGACGCCATCGCCCTCGCCTACAAGGAGACGCAGAAGCTGCTCCGGCAGGAGAAGGTCTCGGCCGCGAAGAAGGCCGTGGTCGAGCAGCTCGCCGCCGAGGGCCTCGAGGCCGACAAGGCGAAGGGCCTGCTGAAGGAGCTCGAGGCCGACGTCGTCCGCAACGCCATCCTCGAGACCGGCATGCGCATCGACGGCCGCGACACCAGGACGGTGCGCCCGATCGTGGCCGAGGTCGGCGTGCTGCCGCGCAGCCATGGCTCGGCGCTCTTCACCCGTGGCGAGACCCAGGCGCTCTGCGTGGCGACCCTCGGCACCGGCCAGGACGAGCAGATCATCGATGCGCTGCCGGGCGAGTACCGGGAGCACTTCATGCTCCACTACAACTTCCCTCCCTACTCGGTGGGCGAGACCGGCCGCATGGGCAGCCCGGGCCGCCGCGAGATCGGCCACGGCAAGCTGGCCTGGCGCGCCCTCCGCCCGCTGCTGCCGGAGAAGGACAAGTTCCCCTACACCCTCCGCGTGGTCTCGGAGATCACCGAGAGCAACGGCTCCTCCTCCATGGCCACCGTCTGCGGCAGCTCGCTGGCGCTGATGGATGCCGGCACGCCGCTGAAGCGCCCCTGCGCCGGCATCGCCATGGGCCTGATCAAGGAGGACCGCGGCTTCGCCGTGCTCTCTGACATCCTGGGCGACGAGGACCATCTCGGCGACATGGACTTCAAGGTGGCCGGGTCGGAGCAGGGCATCACCGCGCTCCAGATGGACATCAAGATCACCTCGATCACCTTCGACATCATGCGCCAGGCGCTCGACCAGGCGCGCGACGGCCGGATCCACATCCTCGGCGAGATGGCGAAGGGCCTGACCGGCGCCCGCGGCGATGTGGCGGCGAATGCGCCCCGCATCACCGTGATCCAGGTGCCGAAGGAGAAGATCCGCGAGGTCATCGGCTCCGGCGGCAAGACGATCCGCGAGATCACCGAGCAGACCGGCTGCAAGATCGACATCGAGGATGACGGCACGATCAAGGTCGCGGCCACCAGCACCGAGCAGGCGCAGCGCGCCATCGACTGGATCCGCGGCCTGACGGCCGAGGCCGAGATCGGCGCCATCTACAACGGGAAGGTCGTGAAGACCGCCGACTTCGGCGCCTTCGTGAACTTCCTCGGGGCCAAGGACGGCCTCGTCCACATCTCCGAGCTGCAGAACGACCGCGTCAACCGCACCACCGATGTCGTCAATGTCGGCGATGCGGTGAAGGTGAAGGTCATCGGCTTCGACGATCGCGGCAAGGTGAAGCTCTCCATGCGCGTCGTTGACCAGGCCACCGGCGCTGACATCACCGAGCAGGTCGGCGCCCGCCGTCCCCGCGAGGGTGGCGAGGGCGAGGGCCGCGAGAACCGGCGCGATCGTCCGCGGCGTGAGCGGAGCGACGCAGCGGAATGACCGCGGTACGGTACCGGACGGGGCTTCCCCGCCGGTACCGGCCATCCCATATGAAGCGATAATTGTTACAGTTCGGGGTAGGGACGTCTGGCGTGAAGGCTATCAACGCGATCCGCATGGGCGGCGTCGAGGTCCTGCCGCTCGTTGAGGGCGGCAAGGGCGTCGCCGTCTCCAACGGCGCCTCCTGCGGCGCCTGGGCCTCCGGCGGCGGCGTCGGCACCTTCTCGGCGGTCAACGCCGACAGCTACGACGAGACTGGCGAGGTCATCCGCCAGATCTACCACGGCAAGACCCGGCGCGAGCGGCATGAGGAGCTGGTCGCCTACGGCATCCGCGGCGGCATCGCCCAGGCGCGCGAGGCGCATGAGCGCAGCAACGGCCAGGGCCGCATCCACACCAACATCCTCTGGGAGATGGGCGGCGCCGAGCGCGTCGTCCGCGGCATCCTGGAAGGCGCCCGCGGCCTCATCAACGGCATCACCTGTGGCGCCGGCATGCCCTACCGCCTGTCGGAGATCGCCCGGGAATTCAGCGTCCACTACTACCCGATCGTCTCCTCCGGCCGCGCCTTCGCCGCCCTCTGGAAGCGCAGCTACAACAAGACGCGGGAATGGCTCGGCGGGGTGGTCTACGAGGACCCCTGGCTCGCTGGCGGCCATAACGGCCTCTCCAATTCCGAGGACCCGGCCCGCCCGGAGGACCCCTATCCCCGCGTCCTCAAGCTCCGCCAGCAGATGCGCGAATTCGGCCTGGGCGAGGTGCCCATCATCATGGCCGGCGGCGTCTGGTGGCTGGAGGAGTGGGAAGACTGGATCGACAATCCCGAGCTCGGCCCCATCGCCTTCCAGTTCGGCACCCGCCCGCTCCTGACCCAGGAAAGCCCGATCTCGGAGGCCTGGAAGCAGCGCCTGCTGACGCTGAAGGAGGGTGACGTCCTCCTCCAGCGCTTCTCCCCGACCGGCTTCTACAGCAGCGCCGTCCGCAACGAATTCCTCAACGAGCTCGAGGCCCGCAACGAGCGCCAGGTCGCCTACACGCAGGAGCCCGTCGGCGACCACGTCGCCGAATACGCCGTCGGCCCCCGCCGCCGCCGCGTCTGGCTGACGCCGCATGACCGCGCCCGCGTCGCCAGCTTCGAGACGGCCGGCTTCACCGAGGCCATGCGCACGCCGGACAACACGCTGATCTTCGTCACCCCGGAGAAGCAGGCGGAGATCGTCAAGGACCAGATCGACTGCATGGGCTGCCTCTCCTCCTGCCGCTTCTCGAATTGGGACCAGCACAGCGCCACCTTCGACAACGGCAAGAAGGCCGACCCGCGCAGCTTCTGCATCCAGAAGACGCTGCAGGACGTGGCGCATGACGGCGCGCTTGAGCACAACCTGATGTTCGCCGGCCACAACGCCTTCCGCTTCGGCGCGGACCCGTTCTACTCGAACGGCTTCATCCCGACCGCCAAGCAGCTGGTGGAACGCATCCTGACGGGGCGCTGAGCGCCGACAACGCCGGATCATTGCGGAAAGGGCGGCGCAAGCCGCCCTTTTTCGCCGCTCGCTGACCGATGAAACGCCTCACACCAACCCCTTCATTGGCACCCCCACCCCCTCGTCCCGCTCCATCCTCCCCAGCACCCCCAGCCCCCGCTCATACTGCGGCGGCACGCGCAGCGCCTCCGTCCGTCCCAGCGTCGCGGCGGCATGGATCGGCCAATACGGGTCCCGCAGCAGCGCCCGCGCGAGCAGGATCAGGTCCGCCTTCCCTTCGCTGAGGATCGCCTGCGCCTGCTCCGGCTCGGTGATCATCCCGACGGCCGCGACGGCCACCCCGGCCCCCTCGCGCACCGCCTCCGCCCCCGGCACCTGGTAGCCCGGCCCGACGGGGATCGCCTGCCGCGCATCCAGCCCGCCGGAGGTCACGTCGATCATGTCCACCCCCAGCGCCTTCAGCCGCGCCGACAGCGCCACCGTCTCCGCCGTCGTCCAGCCTCCCTCCACCCAGTCGGTGTGGGACAGCCGCACGCACAGCGGCACCTCGTCGGGGATCGCGTCGCGCACCGCCCGCGCGCAGTCCTCGACGATGCGCACCCGCCCGTCGAAATCCCCGCCCCAGCCATCGTTCCGCTGGTTGGACAGCGGCGAGAGGAACTGGTGCAGCAGGTAGCCATGCGCCGCGTGCAGCTCGATGAAGCGGTACCCGGCCGTGATGCTCCGCCGCGCCGCCGCGGCCGTATCGGCCACCACCTGCCCGATCTCCGCCGCGCTGAGCGCCCGCGGCGTCTCATAGCCCTGGAAGGCGGCGGCGCTCGGCGCAACGGGCACCCAGCCCGGCTCCGCCGGCCCTTGCAGCCAGGCCTGCTTCCGGCTCCCCTTCCGCCCCGCATGCGCGATCTGGATCCCCGGGACGGAGCCCATGGCCACGATCCCCTCCGCCAGCCGCCGGTGCCCGGGGACCTGCCCATCCTCCCAGATGCCCAGATCGGCAGGCGAAATGCGCCCCTCCGGCGAGACGGCCGCCGCCTCGGTGATGGTCAGCCCCGCCCCGCCCACCGCGCGGGAGAGGAGGTGCTGGAAGTGCCAGTCGGTCGGCTTGCCATCCTCCGCGCAGGAATACTGGCACATGGGCGAGACGCCGATGCGGTTCTTGAGCGTGACGCCACGGAGGGTGAGCGGCGCGAACAGGTCGGTCATGACAGCGGGCTCCATGGCGGCAACCGGCCGAGCCGGTTCTGGAATAGCGCGAACAGGGCGGGTTCCCCCGCCGGCCTCGGCAGAAGATAGCCCGCCCCATCGGCGGGGAAACGGGTGAGCGTCACGCTGTCCCGCACATTCCCGCCGACCGCCTCGACGAGGCCTGCCCCGGCGCGCACGACGATGTCGCAGTGCATCGGCCGGAACCGCCCCTGGTCGGCCGCCCGCTGCCGCCAGTCGGTGATCGGCGCCCGCCCCCGGTCGGCGCAGAGCAGGTCCCCCGGCCGCGGCGGCGCCTCGAAGGGCCCGCGCGGCAGGAAGGGCGCCGCCGCCGGGAAGGCCAGCGCATCCCGGATCAACGCATCGACATAGTCCGAATGCGCGGCGGAGGGCGGGAACTCCCGCCGGTCGACCCCCGCCGCCCCCATGACGAAGGAGATGAAGGCGGCCGACCAGTAAGGCTCCCGCCACAGCCCCGCCCCCTCCGCCGTGCCGCCGAGCGCCTCGGCATAGAGCCGCCGGTTCCGCTCGACCGCGCCCTCGTCCTTCGGGACCGCCCGCCAATAGGCCAGCACGCGGGGGAAATTGGCGGGCTCGCTCTCCGCCCCGGTGGAGCTGCCGGGCAGGCCCGCCTCCACCACCACGCTGCCCCAGTCCGCCCATTCAGCGAGGGCGATCCGCACCACCCGCTCCCGCGCCGCCGGCGGGTAGGGCAGCGGCGCGGCGACCGGCGGCGGCGCCACCGCACAGGCCCCGAGCAACAGCAGAAGCAGGATCGATCGCATGGCCCCGTGTAGCGCAGCGAGCCTCCCTCCCATAGGCTCGGCGGGATGAGCGACACCCCGCCCGGCCGCCTCTTCTTCCAGAGCGAGACCTTCCGCGTGGAGGGTAGCCTCGCCCGCCACCCCCGCGTCACCGGCCGCCACCTGACCGAGCCGGCACGCGAGGTGCCGATCCATGCCGAATGCGACGTGCTGGTCGTCGGCGGCGGCCCGGCCGGCACCGCCGCCGCCGTTGCCGCCGGCCGCCTCGGCGCGCGGGTGATGCTGCTCGAGCGCCACAACCATCTCGGCGGCCTCTCGACCGGCGGCCTCGTCATCTGGATCGACCGGATGACGGACTGGTCCGGCCAGCTGGTCATCCGCGGCTTCGCCGAGGAGTACCTCGCCCGCCTGCCGAAGGGCGCCATCGCCGGCCCGCCGCGCGAGGCCTGGGGCAGCCGCGACGCGGCGACGGCCGCCTGGTGGGCGCTGCGGACCGCCGCCTTCCACGGCACCGTCACCCACTCCCCGACGGCCGATCCCGAATGGATGAAGGCCGTGGCGCTGGAGATGGTGACCGAGGCCGGCGCAGAGCCGCTCTTCCATGCCTGGGGCGCCCAGCCGGTGATGGAGGGCAATGCCGTCCGCGGCGCCATCTTCGAGAGCAAGCAGGGCCGCCGCGCCATCCTGGCGAAGGTCGTCGTGGACGCGACCGGCGATGGCGACCTCTTCCACCGCGCCGGCGCCGCCTCCGCCGCCGATATCGAGGAGGGCGACATCCACCACGCCATGAACACCAGCTGGATGTTCGGCGGCGTGGATATGGAAGCCTACCTGCGGTGGCGCGCCGAGCAGCCGGAGCAGTTCTCGGAGTTCCTCCGCCTTGGGCGGGAGGCGCATGGCCAGTTCGAGAAGGCCTTCGTCTCCTGGCGAAACGATGTCGCCTTGTTCATGGGCCCACGCATGACCGGCTTCTCGGCCGTGGCGGTGGATGACCTGACCGAGGTGGAAATCCGCAGCCATCGCCTGATGCTGGCGCATCTGGCCTTCTACCGCGCCCATGCTCCCGGCTTCGCCGGCGCCTGGCCGCTACTGAGCGCCCCGCAGCTCGGCGTCCGCCATGCCCGCCGCCTGGTCGGCGCCGGCGCCGTGACGCGGGCGATGTGGGACGGAGGCGTGGCGCCGGACGAGGTCGGCGTCTCGCCGGGCCTGTCGCCGCGCTTTCCCAATGTCTCGATCCCCTATGGCGCCCTGGTCCCGGCGCGGCTCGATGGCCTGCTCGCCCCGGGCCGCCACCTCTCCTGCGATGCCACGAGCCACTCCTTCATGCGTGAGATCCCGCAATGCTGGCTGACCGGCCAGGCGGCCGGCGTCGCCGCCGCCCTGGCAGCCGATCGCGGCATCGAGCCTCGCCTGCTGCCGGCACGCGAGGTGCAGCGCCTGTTGCTCGCGCAAAACGTGTACCTGTCCGCGGCATCGATCGCAGCGGCTGCATAAACTGAACATGAAAATATGTTAACCTAATGCCCATGCTCACGTTATCGTGAATGAGTATACTGTCCCTCGTTCAGGCAGTGGCCTTGGACGTCTCCTCCCAGTGATCTGTGCCGCAACCTGGGGTTGGGCACCTGGTCGCCACTTCGGGCCGGTTGGTAGCGGGTGTCACGCCTGCCACCACCGGCCCGCTTTTTTTTGCATTCCCCGCCACGACGCCGCGCGTCGCGGCAGAAGCCCCGTTGACGATGCCATACGCCGGGCGCGTGGCATCCCGCCGCAGCAAGGCCGCGGCGGGCTCCTTCTGACCGGTGGCGAGGATCAGAACCGGTTGTTCAGCCGCAACAGGATGCGCGTCTCGTCGAAATTGGCGGCCTTGTCGTAGCGGAAGGCGCCGCCGAGGCTGAGGCGCGGCGTGATCGCGTAATCCACATCGCCCCGCAGCCCGCCGATCAGCCCGCTCGTCGACTGCCCGGGATAGCGCGCCGAGACCGTCGGGTCCGTCCGCGACAGCGCCACCGCGCGCGCCTGCATGTCCGGGTTGTTCGGATAGAGGTCGCTGTCGCTCTCGCGCCAGTTCACGTAGCCGATCGTCCCGCCGACGCGGTAGCTGAAGTCGCCGATCTTGCTGCGGTAGTCGACGGGGAAGTTGATCGCCGTGTAGCTCTGCGGGCTGTAGTAGCCGCCCTGCCCATAGGTGAAGTAGCGCAGGTTCTTGTCGAAGGCGAAGTAGACGAGGTCGACGCCCGCCGTCAGCTCCGTATCCCCCTCGCGGATGATCGGATAGCCGAGGCCGAGCCCCGCCTCCGTCCGGGTGTTCCGCGCCACCTGGTCGCCCTCGTAGACGGCATAGCCGCCACCCGCGTAGATGTAGCCGCGTCCGACCGGAACCTCGACCTGCCCGCGGCCGCCGGAGCGCGTCACGCCGCCCCAGTACCGCCCCTGGACCGGGTCGCGCACACCCGACCAGGAGAGCAGGCTGTCGGTGATCGCCCGCCGCTCCGCCGTGAGGCGCAGGCGAAGGGTGTCGGTGACGGCCGGCGCCAGCTCGACGCCGCCGACCAGGCTCGTCGTATGGAAGCCGAGCGGCGTCGTGCCGACATCCGCCCGCAGCCAGTCGGCGCGCGTATAGCCGACCGACACGCCGACGCCGGAGGCCGTGCTCGTCCCCGAGCCCCCGGCATTGCCGCTGATCAGGTTGGTGCCGAAGCGCCGCCGCGTGTTCTCGTCGGAGCCGAGCTTGCCGCTGTCGACAGTGACGGGGCTGATGGTCGCGCTCAGTCGCCCGCCGAGCGCACCCGGCGAGACGGAAGCCGTCACCGAGCCGGACAACTCGTTCAGCCGGTCGAGCCCGCGCGAGCCGGACCGTGCCCGCCCACCGACCGTGCTCGTCACCCGGGGCGAGGTCTCGTCCTCGAGCACGGCGAGCTGCGTGGCGATGTCCTGCGCCACCGGGTCGTTCGGCAGCGCCACCAGCGGGGCCCGCCCCGGCGTGGCGACGAGGCCGCCGCGGGCGAAGGGATTCTCCGTCCCCGGGAAGGAGACCGGCGTCGCCCCGCCCGGCAGGCCGCCCGCCTGGGCCATGGCCACCGGCCGCGCCACCGCCTGCTGCCGCTGCGCCGCCGCCAGCTCCAGCGCCCGCCGCGCCCGCGTATCCTGGCCGAAGGACCGCGCGACGCGGGCCTCGAGCAGCGTCGCCCGGGCGTCGCGCGGCGCCACCGCCCGGCCCTCGGCCACCAGCGCCTCCGCCCTCGCCCGGTCGCCGGCGGCAACCGCGGCATC
>CADCTD010000100.1 GCA_902805545.1 uncultured Craurococcus sp.
GGCCGAACGGAAGAAGGCCTGAGCCGCCGCCATGTCCCGGTGCTCGCTGAGCATGGTGTCTACCAGTGGGGTGCGGCACGGTTCGATGAGACAGCCGGGTGCGGTAGATGCCACCGCAACCGGAGGTCAGACCGATGGACGAGATCCGCAGCAACGAGCCCGAGGGGACGCCGGCGCGCGCCCCGAACGCTGGCGCCAGCGCCCCCTCGGGCGGTGTCGGGGCGGAGCGGCGCTTCTCCGCGCGGCGCAAGCTGGCAGCGGTGACGCGCCTGCTGCGGGGTGAGCCGCTGGAGACCTTGGCCCGCGAGCTCAACCTCACCGCCGCTCGCCTGAGTGACTGGCGCGACCGTGCCCTGGTCGCGGCGGAGGCGGCGATGAAGGAGCGCGAGCGCGATGGGCGCGACGAGGAACTGCTCCGGCTGAAGGCCAAGCTCGGCGAGGTCACCATGGCCAACGAGCTGCTCGAACGGAAGATCGCCGCTTTGGAGGGCGGGCGCCCTTTGGACCGCCGGAGGCCGAAGCGATGAGCCGGGCGGCTTCCCCGGCCACCGGCCGGCCCTACGGCCTCGCCAGGGTCGCCCGCGTTTGGCGCTTCTCCCGCGCCACGCTCTACCGCCACCGCGCTGGTGACGGCCCCGCGACACCGGCGGTGCGGACCCGCCCCGGCCCGGTTGGGGCCTGCCCCGACGCCGAACTGCTCGGTCGCATCCGCGCGCAGATCCTGGCTTCGCGCCTGCACGGCGAAGGCCACCGCAAGATCTGGGCCCGTCTGCGCCACGCCGGCATCCGCACCGCCGCCCGGCGCGTCCGCCGCCTGATGGGCGAGCATGGGCTGCTCGCGCCCCACCGCGTCGGTCGCCCGGAAGAACGCGCCCACGACGGCACCATCACCACCGCGGCGGTGGATGCCATGTGGGGCACCGACATGACCGAGACTGTCACACTGGCCGAGGGGCGGGCCCGGGTCTTCGTCGCCGTCGACCACTGCTCCGGCGAGTGCGTCGGCAACCACGCCGCCGCCTCCGGCAACCGCTTCGAAGCCCTCGAGCCGATCCGTCAGGGGGTACGACGCCATTTCGGCGCTGTCGACCGACACGCCGCCAAGGGCCTCGCGCTCCGCCACGACCACGGCTCGAACTATATGTCGCGCGACTTCCAGGCCGAGATCCGCTTCCTCGGCATCGAGAGCTCGCCCTCCTTCATCCGCGAGCCGGAGGGCAACGGCGTGGCCGAACGCTTCATCCGCACTCTCAAGGAGAACTTCTTGTGGGTGCACAGCTTCGAGACCGTCGAAGAGCTGCGGCGCGCGCTGCAGGACTTCGTCACCCACTACAACGCCACTTGGCTCGTCGCCCGCCACGGCTACCGCACCCCGAACCAGGTCCGCGCCGATCAGCGGAGGGTTGATCAATCCAACACCGCGAACCTACCCTTGGCCGCCTAACCAACGCAGTCGGCTGTTTCAACAACTGGGCGCACTACACGCCCTGGGCGGCAGCGCGTGGATCCTAGGTGTGCAGTCCCGGGGAGTAGTGGTGCATCTTT
>CADCTD010000101.1 GCA_902805545.1 uncultured Craurococcus sp.
CCGGACCCAGCACCGTCGCGCCCGCGTCGCGCAGCAGGTCTTCGACCAGGATGGACACAAGCGCCTCGTCCTCGGCCACGAGGACGCGCTTGCCGGTGAGCTTGGCCGGGGGGCCGAGGGGGTTCTGTCAGCGCTCGCGCCAAAGCCGACGCCACGAGCTGCATGGCGAGTTCGGCCTACGCGGCTTCGAGGGTGGCGAGCGCCGCGATGGCACGGCGGAGGTGAAGCCGGCGCCGGCGGTCGGCGGGGACATGCTGCCCTTGGCGGGTGCGGGGGCGGAGGAAGTCGCGCAGCTCGTCGTGGCTGCGGCAGAAGCGCTCGGCTGAACGGAAGCTCTTGAAGCCGCGCATGCATCGGATGCGGCCCTTGATGCCGCGGTGGTCCTGCTCCAGCCCGTTGTTCCTGTGGGCGCTAACCCGATGGGCGACCCGCCGGCCGAGCGTCGCGCGGATCGCCCGCGGGTAGGAGCCGTGCCCGTCCGTGGTGACGCGGTCGGGCGTCATGCCGGTGGCCGCCTTGGCCGGGCGGAAGAAAGCCTTGGCCGCCGCCATGTCGCGGTGCTCGCTCAGCATGGTGTCGACGAGGTCGCCGTCTCTGACGAGGTCGCCGTTTCTGTCGATCGCCCGGTACAGGTAGCGCCACCGGCCCCGGACCTTCAGGTAGGTCTCGTCCACGAACCAGGAGCGACGGCCGGTGCCGCCCTTGCCGCGGCGGCGGCGCCGGAGTTCGGCGGAGAGAACAGGCGCGAGCTTCGCCTCCCAGCCCCGCACCGCCTCGTGGCTGAAGGCAATGCCGCGCTGGTGGAACATCTCGGCCAGGTCCCGCAGGGTGAGGCGGTAGCGCAGCCGCCACAGCACCACGAGCGCGATGACGTCGCTTGGGTACTGCGCCCGGTTGAGCGATCCGCCGCTGCGCTCGTTGAACTGCCGCCCGCAAGCGCGGCAGCGGAAGCGCCGGTAGCCCTGGGCCGTGCGGTCCCGCCGCTCGGTCAACGACGCTGAGCCGCAGCACACGCATTCCATCGCAGGCCCCGACCATCCTTCGGCTCGTCAGGAGCCTACCCGCGGCCACCTGGGCCCGCCATTCTGGGCATTCGGCGCGAGACCTGACAGATCCGTCCAAGGCGGACTGCCCGAAGCGGTAGCCGAGTTGCTCCGGCCCTGGCCGCTGAGGTCAGCCGCTGGACGCCAACCAGAGCCGAACGTGCCACCAACGCTCAGCCCTGCCAGCGAAGCGTGCCGCCCGATCGAAATGCTCCCGGCTTTCGGCGCCAGATGCGGCGTAGCGGGCCAAGTGCAAAGCTCTTGCATGTCGTGTGCGGAGGGCGAAGTAGATGCGACCCGCGCGGGCGAGGGAGGGCGGAATGGTCGGGTTCGGGTTGGTCATGGCGGGCACCTCGATTGTGGGTTGTCCGGCGGCTTGCCGGACGTCCTACCATCGCGTCACGACTACACAGGGCGGGGGAAAAACAGTGAGCGCCATGCCCGAAATCGCTGGCGTCGTGCTCATCCCCGAAAATGGTGGCGCGGCCGGGGGTGA
>CADCTD010000102.1 GCA_902805545.1 uncultured Craurococcus sp.
CGGGCCGATGACCTGCGGCGAACTCGCCCGGGAGGCCAAGGTCCACGAGCGCTATCTGCGCGAATGGCTCTCGCACCAAGCCGCGTCCGACTACCTCGCCTACGACCCGGCGAGCGGGCGGTTCGGCCTGTCGCCGGAGCAGGCCATGGTGTTCGCCGTCGAGGACTGCCCCGTCCACATGCTGGGCGCCTTCGACCTCATGGCCGCCTTGCAGGAGAACCAGGGCAAGGTCCAGCGGGCGTTCCGGGACGGCGGCGGCGTAGCCTGGGGCGATCTGGCCGGCTGCCTGTTCTGCGCCACCGCGCGGTTCTTCCGCCCCGGCTACCACAACAACCTCGTCTCGCAGTGGCTCCCCGCGCTCGACGGCGTGGTCGCCAAGCTGGAACGGGGTGCCGACGTGGCCGACGTGGGCTGCGGCCACGGCTGGTCCACCGTGCTGATGGCCAAGGCGTTCCCGAACTCCCGCTTCGTCGGCTACGACTACCACGAGGGCTCGATCGAGGACGCCCGCAAGCACGCCGAGGCGCACGGCGTGGCGCGCAACACCCGGTTCGAGGTCGCCGCCGCCAAGGACATCCCCGACGCGGCATTCGACCTCGTGGCCTTCTTCGACTGCCTGCACGACATGGGCGACCCCGCGGGGGTGGCGGCGCAGGTGCGGCGCGCGCTGCGTCCGGACGGCACGTGGATGGTGGTCGAGCCGATGGCGGGCGACCGGCTCCAAGACAACCTCAACCCGGTCGGGCGGCTCTACTACGCCGGATCGACGCTGATCTGCGTGCCGACATCGCTGTCGCAGGAGGTCGGCGCGGCGCTGGGCGCCCAGGCGGGGGAGGCGAAGCTGCGGGAGGTGATCGGCGCGGGCGGCTTCGGCAACGTCCGCCGCGTCGCGGAGACGCCGTTCAACATGATCCTTGAGGCGCGTCCCTGAACGCAGCGGAGGCGATCCGACCCGAGGGCATGGCCGCGCATCGTCGGCACGGTCGCGTTGTTCTCCGGCCATGAAGCCGGCCGGCGACGGAGGGCAGGTCACGCATGTTCCCGCAGAGGCGGGGCGCGTCGGGCTGTGTGGTGGGCAACGGCCGCCCGTCACCAAGGGATGGGAGGAGGGGAACGATGGGCGAGCAGAACCCCCACGCCGAACTCATGCGCCTCGTGAACGGCTACCAAGTCTCGCAGGCCATCCACGTCGCGGCGGCGCTGGGCGTCGCGGACCTCCTCGGCGACGAACCGCGCGGCAGCGACGACCTCGCGGCCGAGGCGGGCGTCCACCCCGGATCGCTGTACCGGCTGCTGCGCGCCCTCGCGGCCGCGGGCGTGTTCCGCGAGGAGGCGGAGCGGCGCTTCTCCTTGGCACCGATGAGCCGGTTCCTCCGGTCGGACGCCGAGCGGCCGGTCGGACCCTACGCGGCCTTCGTCGGCCGCCCCTACCAGTGGGCGGCCTGGGGCGACCTCCTGCACGGCGTGCGGACAGGCGAGACCGCCTTCCGGCACGTCCACGGCGCAGACCCCTGGGAGTACCGCTCGCGGC
>CADCTD010000103.1 GCA_902805545.1 uncultured Craurococcus sp.
GCCTCCCACCGCGCCGTCAGCGCCGCCGCGCCCTCGGCCCCGGCCAGCGCCAGCGCCGCCAGCAGCGCCATCGCCGCCGCCAGCGCCGGCAGCAGCCGGTCCGACAGCGCCCGCCGCAGCCCGAGCGGATCCCGCCCCCGGCTGCGCCTCACCCTCGGGGGCCTAGCCATGCGCGACAAGCCGCCCCTCATCCATCCGCAGCGCCGGCGCCGGATGCTCGGCGACCAGCCCCTCCGCGTGGGTCGCCACGACGACGGTGGTGCCGAGCCGGTGCATCTCCCGCAGCAGGGCGAGCACCCGCCGCGCCTGGGCGCCGTCGAGATTGCCCGTCGGCTCGTCGGCGACCAGCAGGGCCGGCCGCGTCACCACCGCGCGGGCCAGCGCCACCCGCTGCTGCTCGCCGCCCGAGAGCGTCGCCGGCAGCGCCCCCGCCTTCCCGTCGAGGCCGGTCCAGCGCAGCATCTCCGCCACATCCGCGCGCAGCGCCGCCTCCGCCCGCCCGGCGATGCGCATCGGCAGCGCCACGTTGTCGAAGACGGTGAGGTGCGGCAGCAGCCGGAAATCCTGGTAGACCACGCCGATGCGCCGCCGCAGCGCCGGCAGCGACCCCCGCCGCAGCCGGGAGAGCGGCTGGCCGAGCACCTCCACCTCCCCCCGGCTCGGGCGCAGGGCGAGATGCATCAGCCCGAGCAGCGAGGACTTCCCGGCGCCCGAGGGCCCGAGCAGCCAGTGGAAGCTGCCCTGCGGCAGGATGAAGCTGACATCGCGCAGCACCTCCGGCGCCGGCCCGGACCCGTATCGCAGCCCGACATCATCGAAGCGCACCATGGGGCCGGACAATGCCGCCGGCGGCGCGGCGCGCCAAGGCCCGTGCGCGGCGCTTGCGGCGGGGGCAGGGGGGCCGCACATTACGGCCCCGATGCGCATCCTCTGCCCCCAGTGCCAGGCCGCCTATGATGTTCCCGACCGGCTGCTCGCCGGCGGTCGCCTGCTGCGCTGCGTGAAGTGCCGGCACGAGTGGCGCGAGGAGGCCGTGGCACCGCCGCCACCCACGCCCGCACCGGAACCCGCGCCGCCGCGCCCGGTGCCGCCGCCCATCCCGGCCCAGCACCGTGCCCACCTGCCCATCGATCCGCCCGAGCCGGCGCGGCGCGGCGGCCTGGCCCTGGCCGCCGCCTGGGCCGCGTCCGGCCTGGTGCTCGCGGGCTTCATCGCTGCCATCCTCGCCTACCGGGCGCCGATCACCGAGGCCTGGCCGCCCGCCGCCCGGCTCTACCTGCTGCTTGGCCTGGGATAGGCGCGGCGCTTGCCGCGCCCTGCCTCCGGCTCCTATGGTTGTAAGATACAACCATCTGGGATGCCGTCCATGGCCATTGCCCCGATTCGCGCTGCCTCCCGGGCCCTCGTCCGGGAACTCGGCTTCCTCGGCGAGGGCCTGGCCGGGACGGCGTTGCCGCCCTCCGCCGTGCATGCGCTGATCGAGATCGGTGCCGGGGAAGGCCTGACCGCCGCCTCCCTCGGCGACCGGCTCGGCCTGGAGAAGTCCAGCGTCAGCCGCATGCTGCGGAAGCTCGTCCTGGCCGGGGAGGTGGCGGCGGGCCGCAGCCCGGCCGATGGCCGCGCCAAGCCGCTCGCCCTCACCGCGCAGGGCCGCGCCAGCCTCGCCCGCATCGATGCCTTTGCCGAGCGGCAGGTCGCCGGCGCGCTGCGCCACCTGCCCGCCACCCGGCAGCAGGTGGTGGCGGATGGCCTCGCCGCCTATGCCGCGGCGCTCGCCGCGAGCCGCACCGGCCGCCCGCCGGCGGCGCCGGTCGCCATCGAGCCCGGCTACCGTCCCGGCGCCCTCGGCGCCTGCGCCGCGCTGCACGGCCGGACCTATGCCCGCCTCGCCGGCTTCGGCCGCGAGTTCGAGGCGCTGGTCGCCGCGGCGCTCGCCGAGTTCAGCGCCCGGCTCGACCGTCCGGGCAACCGGCTCTTCCTGGCCCTCCAGGGCGAGGCCATCCTCGGCACCATCGCCATCGATGGCGAGGATCTCGGCCCCGGCATCGCCCATCTGCGCTGGTTCGCGGTGGAGGAGGGGCTGCGCGGCACCGGGCTCGGCCGCCGCCTGCTCGACACGGCGCTCGGCTTCTGCGACCGCGCGGGCTTCGCGGAAACCCAACTCTGGACCTTCCGCGGCCTCGACGCCGCTCGCCACCTCTACGAGGCCGCCGGCTTCACCCTGGCCGAGGAACGTCCCGGCCGGCAATGGGGCGCCGAGGTCATGGAGCAGCGCTTCCGGCGCCGGCTAGGGCCTTAGCAGCGGCCCGACCAGCAGCAGCACGCCGAACCCGGCCACCGCCGTCGCCCCGACCCGCGGCACCACCCCGGCGATGCCCCGCCGCGCCGCCGCCTGCCCGAGCACCGCGCCGAGCCCGATCCACGCCACCGCCACCGAGACCAGCAGCGCCATGAAGCCGAGCATGTAGGGCAGCACCGGCGCCTTGCCGAAGGGCACGATGCCGAGCGCGAAGACGATGGCCTTCGGGTTGAGCAGCGTGGTGATGAAGAGCTGCCCCGGCCGCACCAGCCCTACCCCGACCACCGCGCCCGCCCCGCGCCGCCACAGCCGCCAGGCGAGCAGCAGCAGATAGGCCCCGACCGCCGCCCGCAGCGCCGCCGCGAGCATCGGCTGCCCCGCCATCACCGGCCCCAGCACCAGGCCGAGCGTCAGGATGGCGATGCCATACCCCGCCGCCTCCGCGGGCACGAGCGCGAGGGAGCGCCGGAGCCCCACCATCGCCCCGGAGGTGGCCAGCAGCGTATTGGTCGGCCCCGGCGTCGCCAGAACGGCGAGCACGGCGAGGGCGAAGAGCAGCGGATCGACCATGGGACCTCGGGCGGATGTGGCCCGAGGCGCTTAGGCCCGCCGGCGCCGCAACTCAAGCATGCCCGATCGGCCCGAAGGCATCCTGGCTCGTCGCCGTCACCACGGCGGCGAAGAGGCGCAGCGCCTCCGGCCCGCCGCGGTCGCTCAGCGCGCCCTGCTCCATCTCGAGGGCCAGCAGCCTGGCATGCTCGGCCAGGGTCTCGGTCGCGCGGCGCAGCGCCTCGCGCGAGAGGGCGAGCTGCAGGTCGTCGGTCAGCAAATTCCAATCGGCGGGCGGCATGGGGTTTCCCGGTCCCTGTCGCCGTCCTGGCGGATACCATCTCAGCGCCGCCACATGGCGGCACCGTCATCCTGCCCGTTTGCCGGTTAACGACCCCTTGCCGCCGCGATCACACAAGGCGGAGCCGCGCCTGCCCCAGCCCTGCGAAATCGGCGACGACCTCGCAGGGCTCCTCCAGCCAGATCGGCAGCGTCACCGAGCCGAGCCAGACCACCTGCCCTGCCCGCAGCCCACCGAACTCACGTGCCGCGCCCGAGCCCGCCAGCCAGGCCAGCGCCTCCAGCGGATGGCCGAGCAGCTCCCGCCCGTGCCCCTCCGCCACCACCCGCCCGCCGACATGGAAGACGCCGCGCACCGCAGCGAGGTCGATCTCCCGCCAGCCCGCGACCGGCGCCCCGATCACCCCCGAGGCATGGAAGACCTGGTCGGCGATCAGCGTCGGCGTGCCCAGCTCCGCCAGGTCGCCATAGCGCCGCTCGACGATTTCGATGGCGGGGAAGAGCTCCGCCACGGCCTCCGCCGCCTGCTCGCGGCTACAGGGCCCGACCGGCAGGTCGCGCCCGAGCCGCACCCCGATCTCGCATTCGACGCCGGGGGCGACGAAATCGGCGAAGCGGAACCCGGTCCCGCTCGGATTGATGCTCGCCGCCGTCACGAAACCCGCCGCCGGCCCGCCGAGGCCGAGATACTCCTGCATCTTCCGGGTCGTCGCGCCGATCTTGAAGCCGGGAGGGGGCAGGGCGCCCTGCGCCTCGGCCACCTCCCGCTGCACCGCATAGCCCTCGGCCTCGCTCCCCGGCGCGATGGCCCCGAGCGGCGCCAGCACCCGCCGCGCCCGCCTGGCCTCGAGAATCGCCTCCGCCGCTGCGCCCATCGCCATCCCTCCCGCTATTTCCGCCCCAGCTCGTAGAGCGCCACCGCCGCCGCGGCCGAGACGTTGAGGCTTTCCATCTCCGGCGCGATGGGCAGGCGGCAGAGCTCGTCGCAGCTCTCCCGCGTCAGCCGCCGCATGCCGTCGCCCTCGGCGCCGAGCACCAGCGCCACCCGCCGCCCGCCGAGGCCCGACTGCGCCAGCGTCACCGGCGCCTCGCCCGCCAGCCCGACGACCCAGAGCCCCGCCTTCTTCAGCTCGTCGAGCGCCCGCGACAGGTTCACCACGCGCACCACGGGCACGATCTCGAGCGCGCCGGAGGCCGCCCGCGCCAGCGCCCCCGTCTCCGGCGGCGCATGCCGGTCCTGCATCACCAGCGCCGAGGCGCCGAAGGCCGCCGCCGAGCGCAGGATCGCGCCGATATTCCGCGGGTCCGTCACCTGGTCGAGCACCAGCACCGGCCCCGAGCCATGCTCGACCGCCCGGTCGAGCGTCAGGTTCGGCAACGGCTCCACCAGCAGCGCCGCGCCCTGGTGCACCGCATCCTCGGGGAGGAAGGTGGCGAAGCGCCCGCGCTCCGCCCGCTCCGGAGCCACCCGCCAGCGCCCGTCGAGCCGGGCGGCCAGCGCCGCCTCCGCCTCCTCCGTCACCAGCAGGCGCTTGAGCCGCCGCGCCGGGTTGGCCAGCGCCGCCGCCACCGCATGCAGCCCATGGAGCCAGAGGCCGCCGGCCCCCCCGCGCGCCTCCGGCTGGGGCGGACGGCGAGGGGCGGGCGGGGTCTGGCTCGATCGGCGCATGGGCTCATTTGGCCTCTGCCCGAGTTGCTGTCCATGCCCCTGCGACATACCCTCCGCCGCAGGAACGAGGATGCGACCGATGCAGAGGATCAGCCCCGCCACCCTCAAATCCTGGATCGGCGACGGGCAGGAGCTCGCCATCCTCGATGCGCGGGAAGATGGCGAATTCGGCCGCTCCCACCTGTTCTGGGCCAATCCCTGCGGGCTCTCCCGCGCCGAGCTGCGGGCGCGGGCCATCCTGCCGCGCCTCGCCACCCGCATCGCCTGCGTCGATGGCGGGCCAAGGGAAGGACAATCGGGGCTCGCGGATCGCCTCGCCACCTACCTGCAGGGCATCGGCTGCACCAATGTCTCGGTCATGGAGGGCGGCACGCCCGCCTGGGAGGCGGCCGGCTACGTCCTCTTCTCCGGCGTCAACGTGCCCTCCAAGGCCTTCGGCGAATGGGTGGAGCACCACTACCACACCCCCTCCATCGACCCGGCCGAGCTGCAGGCGATGCGCGCCTCGGGCGAGCGGATGGTCATCCTCGACAGCCGCCCGATGGACGAGTTCCGCCGCATGTCGATCCCCGGCGCCATCGACGTGCCGGGCGGCGAGCTGGTCTACCGCATCGGCGACATCGCCCCCGACCCGCAGACGACCATCGTGGTGAACTGCGCCGGCCGCACCCGCAGCATCATGGGCGCCGAGAGCCTGCGCAGCGCCGGCCTGCCGAACAAGGTCGTGGCGCTGCGCAACGGCACCATGGGCTGGGAGCTGGCCGGCTTCGCCTGCGAGACCGGCCGCACCGACACCTACCGCCCGGGCACGCCGGAGAGCCTGCCCGCGGCGCTGGCCCGCGCCACCGCCTTCGCCGAGCGGGCAGGGGTGAGGACGCTCCGCCGCGCCGACCTCCCCGCCCTGCTCGCCGACACCATGCGCACCACCTACCTGCTCGATGTCCGCGACCCGGCCGAATACGCCGCCGGCCACCTCGCCGGCAGCCGAAGCGCCCCCGGCGGCCAGCTCGTCCAGGCGACCGACCAGTGGGTCGCCGTCCGCGGCGCCCGCATCGTGCTGGTGGACGATACCGGCGTCCGCGCCCGCATGGCCGGCGGCTGGCTCCGCCAGCTCGGCGGGTGGGAGGTCCTGGTGCTGGAGGACGGGCTGGAAGGCCGGCTCGAATCCGGTCCCTGGCGCCCCGCCTGCCCCGAGGCCGATGCCATCCGCCCGACGACCGTCACCCCCGCCGCGCTCTCGGCGCTGCTGGCCGAAGGCGGCGCCCAGGTCGTCCAGCTCTCCCGCTCCATCGACTTCCGCGAGGCGCATATCCCGGGCGCCTTCTGGGGCGTCCGCACCCGCCTCGCATCGCTCGCCCCACGCCTCGCCGCCGACCGCCCGGTCGTGGTCGCGGCGCCGGAGCAGGCCATAGCCCGCCTCGCCATCCCCGAGCTGCAGGCGCTGGTCCCCGCCCCGGTGCGGCTGCTGGAGGGCGGCCTCGCCGCTTGGCGCGAGGCCGGCCTGCCCCTCGCGGCCGATCGCCGCACCCCGGAGGATGCCGACTGCCTCGACACCTATCTCCGCCCCTATGACCGCAACGAGGGCGTCGAGGCGGCGATGCACGACTACCTCTCCTGGGAGATCGACCTCGTCAACGAGGTCGCCCGCGACGGCGACGCCCGCTTCGGCTCCCCCGAGACCCGTATGTGAGCAGCCTCGCCCGCCTCGGCACCCGCCTCCTGGATGCCCTGCTGCCGCCCCACTGCCTCATCTGCGAGGCGGAGGTCGGCGAGCAGGGCAGGCTGTGCGAGGCCTGCCACGCCGCCCTCTCCTTTCTTTCCGGCCCGCTCTGCGCCCATTGCGGCGTCCCGCTCGCCACGCCGGCGCCGCTCTGCCCCGGCTGCGAGGCCCAGCCCCCCGCCTTCGCCGCCGCCCGCGCCGCGCTGCGCTACGACGCCGCCGCCCAGCGCCTGCTGCTGCCCTTCAAATATGCTGACCGGACGGAGCTCGCCGGCTTCCTCGCCCGCCAGATGGCCGATGCCGGCGCGCCGCTGCTGGCCCGCGCCGAGCTGATCGCCCCCGTGCCGCTGCACTGGCGCCGCCAGCTGGGCCGCCGCTACAACCAGGCCGGGCTGCTGGCCGCCCGCCTGGCCCGCCATTCCCGCAAGCCCTATGCGCCTCGCCTGCTCCGCCGCATCCGCCGTACCATCCCGCTCGGCGAGCTGGGCGCCCTCGACCGCGAGGCGGCGCTGGCCGGCGCCTTCGCCCTCGGCCGCGGTGCCGCCCCGCGCATCCCCGGCCGCCGGATCCTGCTGGTCGATGACATCCTGACCTCCGGCGCCACCGCCGAGGCCTGCGCCCGCATCCTGCTGGAGGCCGGCGCCGCCTCGGTCGAGGTCCTGGCCGCCGCCCGCGTCCCCGACCCGCGCCTCACGGTCGAGCAATAACCCGGCCTTAACCCGAGGCGGCGATGCTGCCCGCGTCCCCCCAAGACGGAAGGATGCGGCAATATGCCCGAGACTCCCGCCCCCGGCCTCCTCACCATCCCTCGCCCGCCGGCCGAGCCCGTCCTCGGTCGCCGAACCCCGCCGCCCGGCCCATCCTCCGGCCGCGCTGCGGAGGAGGAGCATGAGCTCCGCCATTTCGCCCTGGCCCTGGCCGTCGTCTTCGCCCCGGCGGCGATCCTGCTGAGCCTCGCCATGCTGCCCGGCCCTTGACCCGCCGGGCCCGGCTGCCAAGCTTTCAGTCATGCGCAAGGTCGAAATCTACACCACCCCCTTCTGCCCCTATTGCGAGCGCGCCAAGGCGCTGCTCGGCCGGAAGGGCGTGGCGTTCGAGGAAATCGACGCCCCCCACGGCTCCCAGGCGCGGAAGGACGCGATCGCCCGCTCCGGCGGCCGCACCACCGTCCCGCAGATCTTTATCGACGGGCAGGCGGTCGGCGGTTCGGACGACCTCACCGCCCTCGACCGCGCCGGCAAGCTGGACCCGCTGCTCGCCGCCTGAATTCCGCCAGCGCAAGGATCTGGCACTCGCTTTGATGGAGTGCCAGACTATATTCGTGCCAGGGCGCGGGATGAGCGCGGGCCCAGGGAAGAGCGGGGAATGATCCATTACGATCTGCGCTGCGGCGCGGGGCATGACTTCGACAGCTGGTTCAAGGACAGCGAGGCCTTCACCGCCCAATCGAAGGCCGGCTTCGTCGAATGCCCGGTCTGCGGCTCGAAGGATGTCAGCAAGCGGCTGATGGCCCCGGCCATCCCGAAGAAGGGCCGCACCCGCGTGCAGGAAGCCCCGGTCCAGCCGCCGGCCCCCGCCGTGGCCGAGGCGCCGCCCGCCCCGCCACCGCCCATGCCGGCGCAGATGGTCGCCTTCCTCCAGCGCATGCGCAGCGAGATCGAGAAGCGCGCCGACTATGTCGGCCGCGACTTCACCGAGGAGGCCCGCAAGATCCACCGCGGCGAGAGCGAGCGCACCGCCATCTACGGCGAGGCATCGGATGCCGATGCGGAGGCGCTGCGGGACGAGGGCATCGAGGTCGCCCGCATCCCCTGGGTGCCGCTGGCGGACTAGGGCGGTTTCCGCTCGGCCTGGCTCACGGAACCCGCGCTAGCCTGTTGCCTGGTCGGGCAAATTACTCCGATCAGGTGACTCCATCTGATCGGAGTTTGCTCCAGAGCCTGCCCCAAGCCTAGGCGAAAGGCCTGGGGCTGTCGCCCGCACGCCCTGCCCCGCCGGTGCGGGGGCGCCAGGGCCGAGCGGCCGCCCCGGCCCGCGTTCCGCAACGGCCTCCAGGCGATGATCCAAGGTCCCCGGATCCCGGGCCGGGCGCGGTGCCGCCTAGCTGTTGAAGACGGGTGCCGCCTTCAGATCCGACATGTTCACCCCCATCTCGTTCAGGCGCTGGATCGTGTTGAACGCGCCGACCCCTGCCATGCTGCTGGTCGCCGGCTTGATCTCGCGGCAGGCAGCCCAGTGGATCTCGGCATTCTGGCAGCGCGTGTCCCGCAGCAGGATGGACAGGGGGATGTTGCGGTTCTGGTCCCGGTCGTCGATCGTGATCAGGTCGTATTTCGCGCCGATCTTCGTCGCGTTGATGGTCAGTTCGCTGCCCCAGCTCAGCCGGTAGTCCCATACCAGCGAGCCCGCGCTCACCACCTCCACCGGGACCGGCATGGTGCCCGTCCCCGTGAATCCTTCGATCGCCCGCCCAAGGGAGTTTGCGGTGAGCTGGCCGTCGAGCACGTAGAAGAACATCTTCATGCCCGCGGGCAGGGTGATCTGCTTGTCGGTGGGCAGCCGCATGCCATGGCCGCTCATGACAACCCGAAGCTGGTTCTTCTTCTCGAAGAACTCCTTGTTCCGAGAAACGAAGCTCCCGCTCATTCCCTGCCTCCCACGACGAGGTGTTGATATGCACGGCACCATCTTGTCGCCAATGCCTCGGCAGGCCGCCGACAATTCGGAGACGTTACGGCATGCCTCGCGGCTCCCGCAATGATGTTCTGGGATTGGTTACAATCCGGGGCGAAGCCCACGGGTGCGGCGGCGTCGCCCGCAAACCCCGCCGCGCCGGCGGGTCCGGCCAGGACCAGGCCGCTGCCGCCGGATGGCGGCCCGTCCTTATCGCGCCATGACGATGTAGTTGACGCCTACGTCGCGGCTGATCCGCCAGCCGCCCCCCACGCCCATGCTGAGCCCGGCAATATCCGCCACGCGCAGCCCCGCCGCCCGCAGGTCGGCCCCGAGCTCCGCCGGCCGGACGAACATCCGCCAGTCATGCGTGCCGACCGGGAGCAGCCGCAGCAGGTACTCCGCTCCGAGCTTCGCCATCAGGAAGGAGCGCGGCGTCCGGTTCAGCGTGGAGAGGAAGACGGGCCCGCCCGGCTTCACCAGCCGCGCCAGCTGCCGGCAGAAAGCTTCCCGGTCCGCCACATGCTCGATCACCTCGAGCGCGACCACGGCATCGAAGCCGCTCTCCTCGAGCGCCTCCGGCATCCCCTCCCGGTAATCGATCTCGAGCCCCTCGGCGGCGGCATGCGCCCGCGCCACCCGGAGCGCGCCGGCCGCCGCATCCAGCCCCGTCACCCGTGCCCCGGCCCGCGCCAGCGCCTCGCTGGCCAGCCCCGCCCCGCAGCCGACGTCCAGCACCCGCTTCCCGCCGAGCGTCCCGCCCAGCCGCTCGATGATCCAGCCCATGCGTGCCGGGTTCATTGCGTGCAGCGGTGCCATCGGCCCCTTCGGGTCCCACCATGCGGCCGCCAGCCGGTCGAATTTGGCGATCTCTGCGCCGATCGCGGTTCCGGGTCCCGGCATGCGCCTTCCTCTTCCGGTTGCAGCCCGTGGGCCGGATCGGTATCTGTGCCGCCCTTGCCGCGGCCGCAACTGCCGCCGCAACCCTGTTTCGGACCCAGACGCCCCGCCATGGCCCGCATCGTGATGAAGTTCGGCGGCACTTCCGTCGCCGATCTCGACCGTATCCGCAACGTCGCCCGCCGCGTCCAGCGCGAGGTGGAGGCGGGGAACGAGGTCGCCGTGGTGGTCTCCGCCATGTCCGGCGTGACGAACCAGCTCGTCAAGTGGTGCCAGGAGCTCTCGCCGCTGCACGATGCGCGCGAATACGACACGGTGGTGGCGACCGGCGAGCAGGTCACGATCGGCCTCCTCTCGATCGCGCTGCAGACCATCGGCGTCGATGCCCGCTCCTGGCAGGGCTGGCAGGTGCCGATCCTCACCGATGCCGCCCATGGCAAGGCCCGCGTCGAGAGCATCGACGGCTCGCTGCTGATCGAGCGGATGCAGTCCGGCCAGGTCCCCGTCATCGCCGGCTTCCAGGGGCTGGAGCCGGGGCGGAACCGCGTGACGACCCTCGGCCGCGGCGGCTCCGACCTCTCGGCCGTCGCCATCGCCGCCGCGGTGAAGGCGGATCGGTGCGACATCTACACCGATGTCGACGGCATCTACACGACCGACCCGCGCATCGTGCCCCGCGCCCGCAAGCTGGAGCGCATCTCCTACGAGGAAATGCTGGAACTTGCCTCGGTGGGTGCCAAGGTGCTGCAGACCCGCTCGGTCGAGCTGGCGATGAAGCAGCGCGTGCGGGTGCAGGTGCTCTCCAGTTTCGAGGACAAGCCAGGCTCCCTGGTGGTGGATGAGGACGAGATCGTGGAACAGCCGATCGTGAGCGGCATCGCCTATTCCCGGGACGACGCCAAGGTGACGCTCCGGCGCGTGCCGGACCGGCCGGGCGTCGCCGCCGGCGTCTTCGGCGCGCTGTCCCGGGCCAATGTCAACGTGGACATGATCGTCCAGAACCTCGGCGCCGACGGCACCACCGACATGACCTTCACCGTCGGCAAGGCCGACCTCGCCCGCGCCCAGGCCACGCTGGAGGAGGCCCGGCCCGAGCTCGGCTTCGAGAGCATCCTCGCCGACCCGGAGGTGGCGAAGATCAGCGTCGTCGGCGTCGGCATGCGCAGCCATGCCGGCGTGGCGAACACGATGTTCGGGGCACTCGCTGAGCGCGGCATCAACATCCAGGTCATCTCCACCAGCGAGATCAAGGTGAGCGTCCTCGTCGGCGCCGACTATACCGAGCTCGCGGTGCGTGCCCTGCACACGGCCTATGGCCTGGACGGACCCGGCTGATGGACGGCATCTCCCCCGCGGCCGCCCCCGGCCTGGCCGAGCTCGACCGGCTGATGGCGCGCGGCGCGGCCTTCCTCGGCAGCCGCTACGCCATCCTCGGCGGCGCCATGTCCTGGGTGAGCGAGCGCAACCTCGTCGCCGCCCTCTCCAATGCCGGCGCCTTCGGCGTCATCGCCTGCGGCGCGATGGAGCCGGACCGGCTGGCCCAGGAGATCGCCGGCACCCAGGCCCTGACGCGCCGCCCCTTCGGCGTGAACCTCATCACCATGCACCCGCGCCTCGAGGCGCTGGTCGAGACCTGCCTCGAGGCGAAGGTCGGCCACATCGTCTTCGCCGGCGGCATCCCGCCCGGCTCCGCGATCAAGCGGGCGAAGGAGGGTGGCGCCAGGGTCGTCTGCTTCGCCCCGGCCCTCGCGCTCGCCAAGAAGCTCGTCCGGTCGGGAGCCGACGCCCTGGTGATCGAGGGCTCCGAGGCCGGCGGCCATATCGGCCCCGTCTCCCTCAACGTGCTGGCGCAGGAGATCCTGCCCGCCATGGCGCAGGAGGTGCCGATCTTCGTCGCCGGCGGCATCGGCCGGGGCGAGGCCATGCTCTCCTACCTCGAGATGGGCGCGGCCGGCGCGCAGCTCGGCACCCGCTTCGTCTGCGCGACGGAATGCGTCGCCCATCCGCTCTTCAAGCGCGCCTTCATCCGTGGCGCCGCCCGCGACGCCGTGCCGACCCTGCAGATCGACGAGCGCTTCCCCGTCATCCCGGTCCGTGCCCTGGTGAATGCCGGCACCAAGCGCTTCATGGCCCACCAGGCCGAGATGCTGGCCAAGTTCCAGGCGGGCGAATTGTCCAAGGAGGCCGCCCAGCTCGAGATCGAGCATTTCTGGGCCGGCGCCCTCCGCCGCGCCGTGATCGACGGCGATGTCGAGAATGGCAGCCTGATGGCCGGCCAGTCCGTCGGCATGGTGAACCGCGAGGCCCCCGCCGCCGAGATCATCGCGGAGCTGATCGGCCAGGCCGCCGCCGCCCTGGCCCGCCGCGCCGCATGAGCCTGAGGGCGTTGACAGGCGGGTGACACGTGCAACCGGGGATGCGATTCGGTTTGCCGCGCAGGCAGCCAGGGTCTACATCCCGGAAACGTGTTGGACGACATGAAGCGCCTCCCCCGCCCCGAACCCTCCGCCGCCGAGGCCGCCCGACTGGGCGAGGAGTTGCGCGACGCGCGCCTCGCCCACGGCCTTTCCGTCGAGGACATCGCCGCCTCGCTCCGCATCCGCCGCCCCTATCTCGTGGCACTGGAGGAGGGGCGGGTGCGCGACCTGCCGGCCCCCGCCTATGCCGTGGGCTTCGTCCGCACCTATGCGCGCGCCCTCGGCCTCGACGAGGATGAGGTCGTCCGCCGCTTCCGCGAGGCCAGCGGCCCGGTGGTGCAGCGCAAGACGGACCTCGTCTTCCCCGAGCCGGTGCCGGAGCGCGGCCTGCCCGCCGGCGCGGTCATCCTGGTCGGCGCGGTGCTCGCGGTCGGCGCCTATGCCGGCTGGTACCAGTGGTCCGGCAGCGGCAACCGCACGGTGGATGCCGTCGCCCCTGTCCCGGCGCGGATCGAGCAGGCCGCGCGGCTGGAGCCGGCGCCCGCCGCCCCGCCCTCCGCGCCGCCCGCCGCCTCGCCGGTGAATGCCCAGGCCGCGCCGG
>CADCTD010000104.1:0-468 GCA_902805545.1 uncultured Craurococcus sp.
GCCGGAGGTTCGAATCCTCTCGCTCCGACCAGTCGGGACCGCGAGAACCCCCTGAGCGATCAGGGGGTTTCTTTTTGGCCGGACCGCCGGCAGCGCCGCCATGACGCCCCGGGACTTCCCCAGGGCTTCAAAGCATCAGAAAGTCGCCCAGCGCGGGATGCGGAGCGCTTTCCGGCGTGAGGGGATCCACCTCGGCGCGCTCCAACAGGGAGGTCGGACCTACCGGTTGGACGCCGAGTCCGTCCGCATCGCCCTCGGCAGGAGGCGCGGAGAACGTGGCGAACACCTCGGCCACCGCGGGGGCCGGGCCGCCTTGCCCAGGCGCGGCCTCAGGCGCGGCGAGGGGGACCAGCAGGAGGCTATCGGTCGCGCCGCCGGGCGGCGCCGACGGCTTGCCCGCACTCGCTTGGTCGAGCCCGGGTTCCTGCGCCACCTGCGGCCCGGCTTCGACCAAATCCGCGTCAACGA
>CADCTD010000104.1:478-1514 GCA_902805545.1 uncultured Craurococcus sp.
GATTCCTACTCCTGCATTCGGCACCCCGTTCGCGCCTACGGCGACAGCCGCCTGCGAAATCGGCGGCACAGCGCCCTCGGGAGCAGAAGCGAGACTCTGGCCCCCCGGCCACAGATCAGTGACGTGAACGGCGGTCGGATCGGCGGGCAAACCGAGCAGCACCGCGCCGGGAGCAGCGTCCGCGGCGCCGTCTTGCGCGAGGGCGGTAGCGCTCTGGGCGAGATCGGGCGCTTGCACGCCGGCCGGATCTGCGGGCGTCGCTCGGCTCGGCGCCTCAGTCTTGGTCTCGACGGCGGGCGGAGCCTCTTTCACCGCCGCCTTCCCAGGCGTCCCAGCCAGCGAGAGGCCCTGCTCGGCTGCAACATCGCCGACGACCTGGACAACTTTCGCCTGCGGCACAGGCGCCTCGGCCGGTCGCTGGGCCAGCTCGAGCTTGGCCTCAACAGCGGCGGGCGACGCGATCTTTGCCGTGGCTTCCCCGGGCGTCTCGGCTGGGCTTCGGGCCAACTCCGCCTTGGGTTCGACCGCGGCCGGCGGCGGCACGGCCTTCGCCGCGGCCTCCCCGAGCGCCTCGGTCGGACGTTGAACCAAAGCCGGCTTCGGCTCGACCGTCGCCGACGGGGCGACCTTGGCCACGGTCTCGACAGAGGTTTCGGCCGGGCGCTGGGCCAGCTCGGGCTTGGGCTCGACCACCGCCGGCTGTGCAACGATCTTGGCCACGACCTCGCCAAGGGTCTCGGTCGGGCGCTGGGCCGATTCGGGCTTGGGCTCGACCGCAACCGCAACCGCAACCGGCGGGGCGGCCTTGGCCTGTTCGGACCCTTCAACAACGCTCAGCCCTGCGTTGGCCCTGATTTCGATGATGGCCGGCACGTCCTTCGTTGGCCCAAGCGCTTCGGCCGGGTGAGGGCTCTGGTCGAAGGATTTCACCGCAACGACCGGCGCGTCTTTCGCTCTGGTGTCACCAGCGGGCGTAGCTTCGGCCGATGCGCCTTGGCCGGCCTTGGCGCCACCCACGGCCAAAACGTGCTTCGCA
>CADCTD010000105.1 GCA_902805545.1 uncultured Craurococcus sp.
CCCGACACCTCCGGCCCCTCGCTCACCGCCCGCGGCGAGTTGCTGAACCGCGACGGCGCCTGGAACGCGGCGGTCGACCTCGCCGCCGAGCCGATCCAGGCGGCCGACCTGCCGCGCTATTGGCCCGCCGGCCTCTCCCCCGAGGCCCGCGCCGCGACGCTTGCCACCCTGCCTGCCGGCCTGCTGCGCGAGGCCCGCCTCCAGGCTCGCTTCCGCATCCCCGAGGCGCTGGACGACCTCATGCTGGAGGACGCCCAGCTCACCCTCGCCATCGCCAATGCCGTGGTCGATCTCGGCCGCGGCCGCCGCATCAGCGCCGATGCTGCGGAAGTCGCCCTCTCCGGCACGCCCGACCACCTCCGCCTCGACCGCGCAACCCTCCGCCTGCTCCGCCTGCCGGGCGGCGGCCCCGCCCCCGTCCTGCAGGCGAGCGGCGCCGCCACCCGCGCCTCCGGCCTCTGGCGCGGCGCCCTCGACCTCGCCCTCGACCGCCTTGCCTTCGCCGACCTCCCGGGCTACTGGCCGCGCGGCCTCGGCAGCCCCACGGGCGGCGAGCGCGAATGGATCACCCAGAACATCACCGCCGGCGAGGTCCGCAACGGCCGCTGGCGCATCGAGGCCGAAGCCCCCGCCGGCACCCCCGACGACCTCAGCGTCACTGGCCTTTCCGGTACCGCAGAGGCGAGCGGCGCGACGGTCCACTGGCTCCGCCCCATCGCGCCTGCCACGGGCGTCGCCGGCACAGCCGAATTCTCGCTCAGCGAGATCACGCTCCGCGCCCGCGCCGGCCGCCAGGGCATCGCCGAGGGCAGCCGCGCCGGCCTCGACCTCCGCGAGGGCACCGTCCGCTTCCTCAACCTCGACACCGAATCGAGCAATGCCGAGATCAGCCTGGCCGTCGCCGGTGGGCTCGCCGATGCGCTGGTGCTGCTGAAGCACCCCCGCCTCAAGCTCTTCGAGCGCCAGCCGCTGAAGTTCCAGGTCGGCGGCGGCACGGCCGAGGCCCGGCTCGACATCGCCTTTCCCCTGCTCGAGGACCTTCCCATCGACCTGCTGAAGATCAAGGCCGCCGCCCGCATCGCCGATGCCCGCCTGCCGGGCCTGATCCTCGACCAGGACCTCGAACGCGCCGCCATCGAGCTGTCGGTCGATACCGACGGGCTGCGCGCCAGCGGCCAGGGCAACCTGCTCGGCGCACCGGTGAGGGTGTCGGCGGAGCTCGACTTCCGCCGCGGCCCGCAGACCCAGGTCACCGAGCGCGCGACGCTCGCCGGCCGGCTCGATGCCCGCCAGATCGCGGTGCTCGGCTTCGACGCCATGCCCATCCTCACCGGTCCCGTCGCCCTCGAGGCCCGCAGCGAGCGGCGGCGCAACGGCCAGGGCCAGGCGGTGGTGCGCGGCGACCTCGCCGAGGCCCGGCTCGGCATCGAGGCGCTGAACTGGGCGAAGCCCCCCGGCACGCCGGGCACCGCCGAGGCCACCCTCCGCCTCCAGGGCGAGGCGCTGGTCGCCGCCGAGAGCTTCCGCGTCGAGACCCGCGACCTGTCGCTGCGCGGCGCCGTCCGCTTCGCCGCCCAATCCCGCCTGCAGCGGGTGGAGATCACCGAGAGCCTCTTCGCCGGCTCCCGCCTGACCGGAGAGGTGCTGCCGCCCGAGCGGGGCGGCGCAGCCTGGACGATCGCGCTGCGCGGCCCGCTGCTCGACCTCCGTACCGCGCTCGGCCCGCCCAACCCCGCCGCCCAGCCGCCGCCCACGGCCGCGGACCCGCAAGGCCCGCCCCTGCAGCTCGACCTCCGCTTCGACCGGGTGACGATGGGCGAGGACCGCAACCTGCTCGGCCTGCAGGCCCGTGCCCGCATCGATTCCCGCGGCGTGGTGCGCGAGGCGCGCGCCACCGGCCGCACCGCCCCGCGCGGCCTCGGCCCCGCCGCCGGCCGTGCCCCGCCCGGCGCCTTCGAGGCCTCGCTCACCCCGCGCGGCCAGCAGCGCGTGCTGAGCCTCACGGCGGAGGATGGCGGCGGCCTGCTCAACGCCCTCGACCTGGTGAACGAGATCCAGGGCGGGCGCCTCACCGTCACCGGCCTCTACCCGGAGGCCCGCCCCGGCGCGCCGCTGACCGGCACGGCGGAACTCACCGGCTTCGTCCTGCGCGATGCCCCCGCCGCCGCCAAGCTGCTCCAGGCGATGACGCTCTACGGCCTGGTGGAAGCCGCCGGCGGCAATGGCGGGCTGGTCTTCAGCCGCCTCATCGCCCCCTTCACCCTGACGCCCGAGGCGCTGGTGCTGACCGATGCCCGCGCCTTCTCCGCCTCGCTCGGCGTCACGGCGAAGGGCCGCATCCTCCGCGAGCGCGCGGTGGCCGAGATCGAGGGCACCATCGTCCCGGCCTATGTCTTCAACACGCTGCTCGGCAACCTGCCGCTGGTCGGCCGCCTGTTCAGCCCGGAGGCGGGGGGAGGGCTCTTCGCCGCCACCTACCGCATCCAGGGCCCGCTGGCCGACCCGGCGGTGACGGTGAACCCGCTGGCGGCGCTGACGCCCGGCTTCCTGCGTGGCCTCTTCGGCCTGTTCGAGAACGGCCGGGAGGGGGCCGCCCGCAGTCGCGGCGCCCCGCCCGAGCCACCCTGGGACGGCCGCGGGCCGCCGCCGCGGTGAGCCGAAGCCTCCCCCGGACGCGCCGAACCGCGCGCCGTCCGGGCCGGCCCGGCTAGGGAGCGGCTGGACGCCGCGCCAGGGCAAGCCCGATGCCGAGCGCGATCATGCCGCCGCCCGAGATCTCCCCGAGGCGGCGGACCAGGGCCGGACGCGCGGCCGCGCCGTCCCGGAGGCGCCCCGCCGCGAAGGCGACCGCGATGTCGGCGAGGGTGTTGAGCGCGACCGACACGGAGCCGAGCGCGACGAACTGCCAGGCGACGGAGCCCGCGCCCGGGTCCAGGAATTGCGGCACGAAAGCCAGGAAGAAGGCCGCTGTCTTCGGGTTCAGAGCCTCGACCAGCACGCCCTCCCGGAACGCCCGCCGCGGCCCGACGGGCGGCGCCGCGGCCTCGCCCCGCAAGGCGGCCGAGGCATCCCGGCGCGCGGAGCTGATCGTGCGCAGCCCCACCCAGATGAGGTAGGCGGCCCCCGCCAGCTTCAGCGCGGTGAAGAGCTCCGCGCTGGCGAGCAGGATGGCAGAGACGCCGAGGCCGCCCGCAACGACATGGACCATGCCGCCGAGGCCCGTCCCGAAGCTGGAGGAGACGCCTTCCGCCCGGCCGCCGGCAAGAGTCCGCGCCGCGACGTAGAAGATGCCTGGGCCAGGCGTGACGGCGAGCAGCAGGGCCGCCGCGGCATAGAGGGCGAGCTGGCTCGCATCGGGCATGGCGAAGTCCTGGACGGGAAGCCTGCCATGTTACTGCCTGGGCGCCGCCAGCTCCACCCGGTTCCGCCCCCGCTCCTTCGCCGCATAGACCGCCGCATCCGTCCGCCGCATCAGCGCATCCAGCGAGCGATCCGCCAGCCCGGCCTCGGCCACGCCGAAGCTGGCGCTCAGCCAGGTCTCGCCGTCATCCCAGGGCATGTCGCGGAAGGCGAGCCGCAGCCGCTCCGCCACCGCCGCCGCCTCGGCCAGCCCGACGCCCGGCAGCAGCACGGCAAATTCCTCGCCCCCCATGCGGAAGAGCAGCGGCGCCTCCCGCAGCACCGCCCGGCAGGTGCGAACCACGCCGCGCAGCGCCGCATCCCCCGCCTCATGGCCGGAGCGGTCGTTCAGCGCCTTGAAGTGGTCGAGGTCGAAGAGGATCATCGAGAAGGGCTCTCCCCGCTGCCGCGCCCGGTAGAGCGCTGCCCCGCCCGCATGGTCGAAATGCCGCCGGTTGCCGGCGCCGGTCAGCGGGTCGGTCAGTGCCTCGCGCGCCAGGGTCTCGGTCCGCGCCATGCTGCGCGCCAGGGTGCCCCGCGTCTCCGCCAGCCGCGCCCGCGCCTCCCGTCCCTCGCTGGTCAGCGCGATCAGCGTCAGCGCATCCATGGCGAAGAGCACCGTCATCAGCCCGACCGACTGCAGCGGGTTGGCGACGCCATGCCCCTGGAACGGCCCTTCGCCCATCACCGTGCCGACGGTCGCGGTGATGCAGATCGCCGTCAGCAGCGTATAGGCCGCCCGCAGCGAGATGCGCAGCGTGATCCAGGAGAGCGGCACCGTCAGCAGGAAGACCGCATCCGGCCGCACCAGCAGCCCGGCCCCCGGCACGGCGAAGAGCGCCGCCACCGTCGCCACCGTCCCGGCGAGGACCAGGTGGTCGACCAGCCCCGGCACCCGGTCCGTCGGGGCTGCCCGCCGCTCCGCCCCGAGCCAGAGCAGCAGGGCGGGGGCGAAGAAGAAGGTCCCCCCGCTGTCGCACAGCCACCAGGCGGAGAAGACGGCATAGGCCTGCGCCGCCGACATCGGCCCGGCGAGCGAGAGCGCCAGCGTCCCGACCGCCGCCGTCACCGCCGCATGCAGCAGCACCCCGCCGAGGATGAAGCCGAGCACGCCGACGAAGCGGGTGAAGAGCCCCGTCGCCGGCCGCATCGCCCGCGTCAGCACCATCCCCGCCCAAGGGCCGAGCGTGTTCCCGGCCGAGATGGCGAGGGTCAGCCAGGGCCCGGTGCCGAAGAACCAGCCATTCACCAGGCAGGAGCCGAGGAAGATGCCCGGCAGCAGCCCGGGCCCGCCCACCATGGCGGCGACGCAGGCAAGGCCCGCGGGCAGCCAGATCGGCGCCGGGAACAACCCGTAGGCGCCGAAGAACCGCCCGACGATGGCGCCGAGCCCGGCATAGAGCAGCGCGACGACGAGATTGCCGACCACCCACCGCGCCGCCCCGCCCCGCGCCAGCCAGGGCAGCAGCCAGGCATTCGCCGCGGATGTCTCCTCGGCCGTCAGGCCATAGCCGGTAGCTGCAGCAGAATGAGCGAGGAACATCGACGCTGCCGCACCATCACCTGATCACACCGTCGTGACCTTAGGGCAAACCTCACCTGTCCTCAAGGAAATGGCTCAGCCGGGCCGCACCAGGACATGCCGCTTCCGCCCGAGCGAGAGCTTCGCCGCCCCGTCGCGCAGATCCTCCGGCGTGACCTCCCGCGACGGGTCTTCGACGGTTGCATCGTTCAGCCGGATGCCGGCCTGCGCGATGAGCCGCCGCGCCTCGCCCTTGCTCTTCACGAAATCCGCCGTCACCAGCAGGTCGACCACTGGCTGCGGAAGGCCCGCCGTGATGCTCGGCAGCGTCGCCGCCGCCTCGCCCTGCTCGAAGGCGCGCCGCGCCGTCTCCGCCGCCGCCTCCGCCGCCGCCCGCCCGTGCAGCAGGGCGCAGGCCTCGGTCGCCAGCACCTTCTTCGCCTCGTTCACCTCTGCCCCGGCCAGCGCCCCGAGCCGCCGGACCTCGTCCATCGGCAGCTCGGTGAAGAGGGCGAGGAAGCGTCCGACATCCGCATCCTCGGTGTTCCGCCAGAACTGCCAGTAGTCGTAAGCGGAGACGCGCTCCTCGTTGAGCCAGACGGCGCCCGCCGCGGTCTTGCCCATCTTGGCGCCGGAGGCTGTGGTCAGCAGCGGCGTCGTGACGCCGAAGGCCTCGGCGCCGTCCATGCGCCGGCACAGCTCCACCCCCATGACGATGTTGCCCCACTGGTCGGAGCCGCCCATCTGCACCGTCACGCCGTGCCGCCGCCGGAGCTCGGCGAAGTCGTAGCTCTGCAGCAGCATGTAGTTGAACTCAAGGAAGGAGAGGTTCTGCTCACGGTCCAGCCGCAGCCGCACGCTGTCCATGGTCAGCATCCGGTTGACGCTGAAATGCCGGCCCACGTCGCGCAGGAAGGGGATGTAGCGCAGCCCGTCCAGCCACTCCGCATTGTCGAGCATCACGGCATCCGCCGGCCCCTCGCCGAAGCGGAGGAACCTGTCGAACACGCGGCGGATGCCCGCCTTGTTCCGCTCGATCGCCGCATCGTCGAGCAGCGGCCGCGCCTCGTCGCGGAAGGAGGGGTCGCCCACCTTGGTCGTCCCGCCGCCCATCAGCACCACCGGCCGGTGGCCCGAGCGCTGCATCAGCCGCAGCAGCATGATCTGCATCAGGCTGCCGACATGCAGGCTGTCCGCCGTGCAGTCGAAGCCGATATAGCCGGAGACCACCCCCGCCCGGAGCCGGGCCGAGAGCGCCTCGGCATCGGTCACCTGGTGGATGAAGCCGCGCTCCTGCGCCTCGTGGAGGAAGTCGCTGTCCGGGCCGGTCATGGGGCTTTGCGTCACATTCGGGTCTTGTGGAGGGGGCCGCCCCCGTAGCACACGATCCGGATGCTGAGAACGATCGGGCTGATGAGCGGCACCTCCCTCGACGGCGTGGACGCCGCCTGGGTGGAGACGGATGGCGAGGCGATCGGCCGCATCGGCCCGACCGTCACGCTCCCCTACGAGCCGGCCTTGCGCCGTGACCTCCGCCGGCTGCTCGACCTCGCGCCGGCCCTCGCGCCGGACGACCCCTTCCTTGCCGACTGCATCCGCCGCCTGACCGACCGCCATGCCGATGCCGTCGCCCGCATCCGCGAGCTCGCCTGGGAGAGCTTCCGCGAGGGCGCCGACCTCGTCGGCTTCCATGGCCAGACCATCCTGCACCGCCCGCCCGCCAGCCGCCCCGGCCGCAACGCCGCGACGGCGGCCGAGGCGCTGCGCGAGCCCGGCTTCACCTGGCAGGTCGGCGATGCGGCGCTGCTCGCCCGCCTGACCAACCTGCCCGTCGTGCACGACTTCCGCTCGGCGGACGTCGCCGCCGGCGGCCAGGGCGCGCCCCTCGTCCCCGTCTTCCATGCGGCGATGGCCGCCGCCCTCCCCAAGCCGCTCGCCGTGCTGAACCTCGGCGGCGTCGGCAACGTCACCTGGATCGGCGAGGACGGGGGGCTGATCGCCTTCGACACCGGCCCCGCCAACGGCCCGCTCGACGACTGGGCCCGCAAGTCGACGGGCAGCGACTACGACCAGGACGGCCGCCTGGCGCTGGCCGGCGAGCCCGACGCCGCCGTCCTCGGCCGTCTCATGGCGCATCCCTATCTGGAAGCCCCGCCGCCCAAGTCGCTCGACCGGCTCGATTTCAGCCGCGCCCTGCAGGAGGCCGGCGCCGACCGCCTCTCGCCGCAGGACGGCGCCGCGACGCTCGCCACCTTCTGCGCCCTCTGCGTCGCCGCAGCCGGCCGCCACTTCCCCGCGCCGCCGCTGCAATGGCTGGTCGGCGGCGGCGGGCGGCGCAACCCGGCGGTCATGCGGGCGCTCTCCGGCGCCCTCGATGCCCCCGTCCGCCCGGTCGAGGTCGCCGGCTGGAACGGCGATGCGCTGGAGGCCCAGGCCTTTGGGGTGCTGGCGGCGCGGGTGCGGCGCTGGTTGCCGATCACCTTCCCCGGGACGACGGGGGTTGCGGAGCCGATGACAGGGGGGAGGGTGGCTGAGCCATAGAGGTGGCTCGACCGAAGCCGCTCACGAAAGCTGGCGGTAGTCCTCTTTGGACACCCTGTTCCTGGATTCGACGCGTGCTTCCCCGTCTGTCGCGTGCAGAGCGGCATAGCTCATCGCGTGGTCGGGCGTTGCCCCTCCCGGAGCCGAGCGCCGGGTGGGACCTGGACGATGCCGCCGGCTCGGATCCCGGCGACAACCTCCTCCCTCGATCTGCGCCCAGCCGACGCCGTCGGTGACCACCAGCGTCTGGCCGAGCGCATGACCGTCCAGGGGGTGCCTGCGCCGGGGGGCGAAGGCAGCCGCTGGGCGCAGGTCTCCTGACCGCTTAGCCCGCGGAGGCGGCGAAAGCCTTCGCGATTCGCCGCCTCCCTCGAAGGTCAGCGGTTGTTCAGGTTGCGTGGGCCTTCATGGCCTTCTCGGGGTTGGAACTGTCGAAGCTCTCGAAGACGCCCATGAAGCCGGGGATCGTCGCCTCGCGCGCCCAATCCCGCTGGAGTTCGCAGTACAATTCGACGCGGCTGATCAGCCTGGCGCCCGCCTGTTCGACACGACGCAGCGCCGTCTCGTGCGCGACGACCGACGTGCCGCCCACGGCGTCCACGGGGACATAAACCTCATAGCCTTCCTGTATCGCGTCGAGCGCGGGGAAGGCCAGGCACACTTCGGTCCACAGCGCAGTCATGATGAGCTTTCGGCGCCCGAGTGCCTTGACCGCCTGCTTGAAGCCAACGTCTTCCCAGGCGTTGATCGCAGTCCGGTCATAGACCGGCAGGTGTCCGATGATGTCCTGAAGTTCCTGGATCGGCGGCTTGTTGCGGCCCGACTCGACGTTGACCGTCGAGTGGATGATCGGGAGGTTGTAGTTGAGCGCCGCCTTGGTGGTGCTGACGATGTTGAACACCAGCTCGCCGCGCGGCATCGACCGGATCGAGGAGACCTGGACCGGCTGGTAGTCGATGATGATGAGGGCCGAATTCTCAGGCGTGAGAAGATGGTCGGTCCGAGGATTGCGGATCGCCTCGCTTGCCATGGGTAGGTCTCCTGCTTGGTTGAAATGGAAATCAGCTCAAGCCGGGCAACTTCAGGCGAAGTGGGTCCAGCTCGGCGTCAGGCATCGCGCGCTGCACGGAGCACTTGCTCCCTGCAGCATCCGATCGCCGCGCGCATCGGTCCTGGGACCCCGCGAGGCGAACTGCTTGAGCACGATTGACGCCACTCACCGTTCTCGAAAAGCCATCGGATGGAGCACAGACTGTTCTGCTGGGGTGTACTTAGCGGTAGCTTCTCGATCGTCCCGCGCTCACGATGCGCCCATGGCTGACCGGTTCGAGGATCTGCGGGTGTTGGTTGCTGTCGTTTCCGGCGGCGGGTTCGCGGCGGCGGCGGAACGCCTCGGCGTCGCCAAATCGGCAGTGAGCCGTCGGATCCGTGATCTTGAGGATCGGCTCGGCGTAAGGCTGTTCAACCGGACGACGCGCCGTATCCAGCTCACCGAAATCGGCCGCGAGCTCCATGATCGTGCGGTCGAGCTTCTGGCCGGGCTCGACGAAGCGGAGGAAGCGGCGTCGAACGCAAGCGGCGAACTGAAGGGCCGCATCCGTATTGCTGCGCCGGTCTCGTTCACCACGCATTGCTTGGCCCCGGCGATAGGCCAGTTTCTGCAACGCCATCCTGCCGTCACGCTGTCGATCGATACAGACGACCGTATGGTCGATCTGGTCCGCGACGGTTTCGACCTCGCAATCCGAATCGCGGATCTGCCTGACTCGTCGCTCGTGGCGCGTCGGCTCGTGACCATTCGGCACGCCTGCGTTGCCAGTCCGGCGCTGCTTGAACGCTTCGGCACGCCGCAAGAGCCTGAAGATCTTTCGCACTTTCCCGGTGTGGTCTACTCGAACCGTGAGGAAACCTCCTATTGGAGGTTCGCCGACAACGTCGTGCCGACCGTGACCAGCCGACTCGACTTCGCGAACGGGGAGGCCGTCCGGGAAGCGGCTATTGCGGGCCTCGGCGTGGCGATGCTTCCGACATTCATTGTCCACGATGCGGTCAGGCGCGGCGCGCTTTCCATCGTTCTTGCGAGACACATGCGACCGCCGATCGCGTTGCATGCGCTCCACCCGTCGATGCGCAACCAAACAGCGCGCGCGCGCGCATTCATCGACTATCTGGTCGATGCATTCGGCGAGCCGTTCTGGGATCGAGAGCTGTTCAACTGCCTGACCGCAAACCAGCCGCCGTAGCTGAATCAGGCACCACCGCCGTCATCGCCGCGATACAATAAATGTCAGCTTCCGATGCCTCTCGCTTGAAAGCCATCAGTCTTCTTCCGGCCAGACCTCGCCGAGAAGGGCAGGTTCAAGCGGGCTACTTCCATGTCTGCTGATGAGGGCGGAGTGGAAATCCAAACACCGAGTACCCTGCAGCTGTTTTCCACCCTTGGCGGCCATTTCAGCACCGCTGGGAAGCCGGTTTTCCCCGTCGGCTGCCACCCGTCCAGCGCCGCCCCTACCGCACCGCCCTTCCCCGCAACTGCTGCTCCCGCATGAAGATGAACAGCCCCGCCCCGATGATGACGGCCGCCCCCGCCATGGTCATCGGCCCGACCATCTCATCGAAGAAGAGGTAGCCGAACAGCATCCCCCAGAGGATCAGCGTGTACTGGTAGGGCACGACGACCGAGGCCGGCGCCATCCGCAGCGCCTGGTTCACGCAGAGATTGCCGCTCAGCGAGCCGAGGCCGAGGCAGAGCATCAGCACGAGGTCGAGGGCATCCGGCGGGGTCCAGCCCTGCACCATCACCAGCACCGCGCCGAAGAGCAGCGCGGCGACGAGCTGCGCCGTCATCAGCACCGTCCCGGGCGTGCCCGCCAGCTTGCGGGTGGCGACCATGAAGCAGGCATAGCTGAAGCTGCCCACCAGGGCGCATAGGGCCCCGGCCGAGAAGGAGCCGGGCGAGGGACCGAGCGCCAGCACCACCCCGCCGAACCCGACCGCGACCGCCGTCCAGCGCCGCCAGCCCACCCGCTCGCCCAGCAGGAAGGGCGAGAGCGCGGTCACGTAGATCGGCCCGGCCATGTAGTAGGTCATCACCTCCGCCAGCGGCAGCTCCGTCAGCGCCCAGAAGAAGAGCGAGCCCTCCAGCGTCGAGAAGGCGATTCGCAGGAGCTGCAGCCCGGGCCGCTGCGGCCGCAGGAAGGCCTCCCGCCCCGTGCGCCAGATGAAGGGCGCCATGAAGCAGAGCCCGGCGATGCTGCGGACGAGGAAGAGCTGCCCCACCGTATAGGCGCCGACCAGCCATTTCCCGAGCGTGTCGTTGACGGCGAAGAGCAACACGCCGAGCAGCATCATGGCGATGCCGCCGGTGGCGCGCGCGGGCGTGGCGTCCAGGCGCAGGATTGCGGACACGGTGTTATTCCACCCTTCGCGGCGCCTTCGTCCCGGCTTGGACCGGCCGCGCCGCAGCAGTAGCGAGACGCCGCCCGGCTGCAAAGCCCATCGCCGGCCGCCCGGGCGTCACCCCGGCCGCGATCCCGCCTCCTCCGCCAGCCAGGGCCAGCGCGCCCGCGCCACCGGGCTCTCCGGCGCATAGGCGAGGCAGCTCCCGAGCATCGCCGGCCGGCGCCGCTCCACCGTGCCGCCGGCCGTCATGATCCGCGCCGCCTCCTCGCGCTCCTTCCGGGCGCGCAGCGGGTAGAGCGTCTGGTAGGCGACCGTCGCCATCTGCCCGAGCATCTCGCGCAGATGGGTGCAGCCATGCACCCCGCCGACGCGCTCGTTCACCGCCCGGTTGAAGCCCGGCCCGATGCGCAGCCCCGCCAGCCGGGCGAAATTCGGCGCCGCCTGCGGGCAGACCGCATAGGGCGTGAAGTCGGAGGCCGCCTCGCAGGCGACGATCTCGAGGTCCTCCCGCACCGTCAGCCGCAGCCACATGCCGTGCAGCGCCTCGCCGGGCTCGATCGTCCCGCGGTCGTCATTGACGAAGGCATAGGATTTCGTGTCGACCAGATGGGCCTCGATATCGAACAGCCCGTCCTCCCGCCGGTAGCCGCGGATGTCGATGGCGCGCCGGTGCAGCGGCTCGCGCGGGGCAGGGGAGGGGAGGGGCATGGGCGCCGGTTCCGTTGTGCAGCGCGGCATCATGCCATGGCTGACCGCGGCGGCGAAAGATAGCGAGCTAGGGAAAGCCCTGCCGCACCCCCTTGCCCCGCCGCCGCCCCGCGGTCCAAAACACCGGCCACCCCGGAGCCCCGCGTGATCCAGAGCCCCGCCCACAGGTGCCGATGAGCCGCACTCTCCGCTTCGCCATCGGCAGCGTCGCCGTCGCCGCCCTGGTGCTGGCGCTGAAGCTCGGCGCCTGGGCGCTGACCGGCAGCGTCGCCCTGCTGGCCGATGCGCTGGAGAGCGTGGTCAACGTGGCCGCCGCAACCGCCGCGCTGATCGCGGTCCACTACGCGGCGATGCCGGCGGATGCCAACCACCCCTATGGCCACACCAAGGCGGAGTATTTCTCCGCCGTGCTCGAGGGCGCGCTGATCGTCATCGCCGCCGTCGCCATCCTGCACGAGGCCTGGGGCGCCTGGCGCAACCCCATCGTGCCGGAGCAGCCCGGCCTCGGCCTCGCCGTCTCGGCCGTCGCCACGGCGATCAATGCGGGCTGGGCGAGCCTGCTCTTCCGCCAGGGCCGCCGTTCCCGCTCCCCGGCGCTGCTGGCCGATGCCCGGCACCTGGTGGCCGATGTCGTCACCTCCCTCGGCGTCATCGCCGGCGTCGCCCTGGTCGCGCTCACCGGCCAGCTCTGGCTCGACCCGCTGCTCGCCGCGCTGACGGCGCTCAACATCCTATGGTCCGGCGGCCGCCTGGTGCGCGAGAGCGTCGGCGGGCTGATGGACGAGGCGGTGGAGCCCGGCCTCCTCGCCCGCATCCGCGGCGCCGTCTCGACCCATGCCGAGGGAGCGATCGAGGCGCATGACCTCCGCACCCGCCATGCCGGGCGCCTCACCTTCATCGAATTCCACCTCGTCGTCCCCGGGGCGATGAGCGTCGACGAGGCGCATGCCATCTGCGACCGCGTCGAGGCGGCGCTGAAGGCGGAGATCGACGGCGCCACCATCACCATCCATGTGGAGCCTGAGGGCAAGGCCAAGCATCACGGCGTCCTCGTGCTGTGAGCCCGGCCGCCCGCCTCCAGCCCTCCGGCCTGCCCTGGGCGGCCGTGGCCTCCTTCACCCTGCATGCCGGGGCGCTGGCGGCGATCCTCCTTCTCCTCAACCGCCCGAAGCAGCCCGATACCCCCGCCGAGCAGTCGGTCGAGGT
>CADCTD010000106.1 GCA_902805545.1 uncultured Craurococcus sp.
GTGGGCGAGGCCGACTGCCAGGCCGTATTCGCCTAGGCCCGCCGCGGTGCCGGTGGCGGCGACGGCCCAGAAGGTGGCGGCGGTGGAGAGGCCCCGCACCGTCATGCCGTGATGCAGGATGACGCCGGCGCCGAAGACGCCGATGCCGGAGGCGATGGCGCAGGAGCGGAGGCCGCCCGGGTGGCGGCGCCGTTCCCGCTCCGCCCCGATCAGCGCGCCGGGGCCGAAGGCGGGGAGGACGGCGCGGGCATCGCTGGCCAAGCCGTCCGGCGCCACGCGCTACACGTTGAAGCGGAAGAGCAGGACGTCGCCGTCCTTCACCACGTATTCCTTGCCCTCGACGCGCATCCGGCCGGCTTCCTTGGCGCCCTGCTCGCCGTTGAGGGCGATGTAGTCGTCATAGGCGATGGTCTCGCAGGCGATGAAGCCGCGCTCGAAATCGCCATGGATGACGCCGGCGGCCTGGGGCGCCTTCATCCCGCGCGTGATGGTCCAGGCGCGCGTCTCCTTCGGGCCGACGGTGAAGTAGGTGAGCAGGCCGAGCAGCGCGTAGCCGGCGCGGATGACGCGGTCGAGGCCGCCCTCCTGCAGGCCGAGGCTGTCGAGGAAGTCGCCGCGGTCCTCCTGCGCCATCTGGCTGATCTCGGCCTCGATGGCGGCGGAAACAATCACCACGCTGGCACCCTGCGCGCGGGCCATGGCGAAGACCCGCTCCGAATGGGCATTGCCCGAGGCGGCCGAGGCTTCCTCCACGTTGCAGACGTAGAGCACCGGCTTCGTCGTCAGCAGCTGCAGCCGCTTCGCGGCCTCCTCCTCGCCCTTCGGCACCGCGGTGCGGGCCGGCTTGCCGTCCTGCAACGCGCGCACGATGGGGTCGATCAGCGAGAGCTGCTGCGTCGCCTCCTTGTCGCCATTCCGGGCCCGCTTCTGCAGGCCGAGCTGGCGCTTCTCGAGGCCCTCGAGGTCGGCGAGCATCAGCTCGGTCTCGACCGTCTCGGCATCGCGCACCGGGTCGACGCTGCCCTCGACATGGGTGACGTCGCCATCCTCGAAGCAGCGGAGGACATGGACGATGGCGTCCACCTCGCGGATGTTGGCGAGGAACTGGTTGCCGAGCCCCTCCCCCTTGGAGGCGCCGCGGACCAGGCCGGCGATGTCCACGAACTCGAGCGTGGTCGGGATGATCTTCTGGCTCTTGCCGATCTTCGCCAGGGCCTGCAGCCGCGGGTCGGGCACGCCGACGCGGCCGACATTCGGCTCGATGGTACAGAAGGGGTAGTTCGCGGCCTGCGCGGCGGCGGTCTCGGTCAGGGCGTTGAACAGGGTCGACTTGCCGACATTGGGCAGGCCGACGATGCCGCAGTTGAAACCCATGGGGTGGAACTCCTAGAGCGTGATCGTCGGAGGCTGGAACGGCCGGAGACGTGACTCACGCGACCAGACGATAAGCCAGGCCCCGGTCCGCGATCGAAGGATCATGGGTCGGGGCCTAGGCGGCGAGG
>CADCTD010000107.1 GCA_902805545.1 uncultured Craurococcus sp.
CGAGCAGGATCGCCAGCACCAGCCCGTCCAGGTAGGGGTGGCCGAGGACTCGCTCTTCCAGCGCCTGCAGGAGCCGGGCGGTGAGCGCGATGCCGAGGCAAAGCGCGATCCCGGGCATCAAGCCGCGCAGCCCGCTCCACGTACCCCTATCTGCGCCCGTAGGCTCCTCCACGATGCGGCCCTGTCCTCGCGGGCTACTACTGGTCGCGCCACGGCCGCCGCTTCCAGAGTTCGCGCAGCCGCCCCTCGGTGCCCAGCACGGCGGCGCGGTACCCGTCCCCGAGCATGGCGCGCAGCGGCAGGTCCACCCGCTCCGCCTCGGCCCGGAACGCCGGGTCGGCCAAGGCGGCGCCGAAGGCCTCGACCAGGCGCCGCCGGATCGGTTCGGGCAGCCCGGGCGGGCCGACGATGCCGCGCTGCGCCCCGCCCAGGGCGTCGACGCCCAGCTCGCGCAGCGTGGGCACGTCCCCGGCCGCCGCCCAGCGCCCGGCGCCGCTCTGGGCCAGGGCGCGGAAGCGGCCGTCGCGCAGCCCCGCCAGCCCCTCGCCCATGTTGAAGGAGCGCACGTCGAGGGGGCCGCCGGGAGTAGCCGGCGATCTGGTCGTCGGTGCGGAGTGTGTTCGGCGGCGCGAGCATCACCCGCGCGGCGCCCGCGTCCATGGAGGCGCGCCCCGCATCGCGGCGAAGCCGGGGGCGGAGACGCCCACGCCCACCGGCAGGCCTTCGGCGCGGCGGACGAAGCGGGCCGCGAGCTCCACCGGCTCGGCGCCGTCCAGCTTGGGCGCTTCGCCCATGACGCCCAGCACGGTCGTGCCGGTGGAGCCCACCTCGCGGTAGAAGTCCGTCATGCGGTCGATGGAGGGGAAGTCCGCGCGCCCATCCGCGAGGAAGGGCGTGGGCCCGATCGGGTCGACGCCGCCGGCCTCGGTGTCGAGAAGCATGCTTTCCTCGTGGTTGGTGGACCAAGAACGGTGGTTTGGGCACCCGCGGGCCGGCGGGTGGGGGAGGGACCCGCCGCCGCGGGAACGCATTTCAGTCCATGCGCAGCCCGATGCGCTGGACGATGGCGCGGTAGAGCGTGAATTGGCGGTCCAGGAAGGCGCGCGTCGCGGCGGGGCTGCTGTCGGCCTCCGGGATGGTCCCGGTCGCCTCCAGGCGGCTGCGCACGCCGGGCTCGTTGAGGACGCGGCCCGCGGCGCGCCCGATGGCCTCCGTCACGTCCACCGGCATGCCGGCAGGCCCCACCAGCGCCGTCCAGCTTGCGACTTCGTAGTCCGCCACCCCCGCTTCGGCGACCGTCGGCACCTCGGGGAAGTTCGGGTCGCGGGTGCGGGTGCTCACCGCGAGCAGGCGCAGAGCGCCGTCCCGGATCTGCCCGATGATGGAGCCGAGCGAGTCCACGGCGTACAGCGCCTCGCCCTTCATCACGGCCTCGGGCGTTTGCGAGCCGCCGCGGTAGGGGATGTGGATCGCCTGCACGCCCGCCAGCGAGGCG
>CADCTD010000108.1 GCA_902805545.1 uncultured Craurococcus sp.
GGCGATGGTGGACCGCGACCCGCCAGGCCTCGGCGCGGGGGCGCCGCTGCTGCGCGTCGGCGACACGCTGGCGGGACTTGCCGCGCTCGGCGGGGCGGGGCGGGCGCGGACGGCGGCACGGGTGGTCGCCGTCACGGGGAGCGTCGGCAAGACAGGGACGAAGGAGATGCTGCGGCTGCTGCTCTCCGGCGCCGGCGCGACCCATGCCGCGGTCGCCTCCTACAACAACCATTGGGGCGTGCCGCTGACCCTCGCGCGGATGCCGGCGGAAAGCGCATTCGCCGTCATCGAGATCGGGATGAACAATCCGGGCGAGATCGCCCCCCTCACCCGCCTTGCCCGGCCGCATGTGGCGATGGTGACGAATGTGGGCGCGGCGCATATCGGGCATCTCGGCAGCCTCGAGGCGATCGCGCGGGAGAAGGGCAGCATCGCCCTCGGGCTGGAGCCGGGCGGCGTCGCGGTGCTGCCGGCGGATGACGCGATGCTGCCGCTGCTGCGGGCGGCGGTGCCGGCGGGGCATCCCGTCATGACCTTCGGGCCGGGCGGCGAGGTTGAGGCGCTCGACATCCGCGCGGATGCGGAGGGAAGCAGCGTCGCCGCCTCCATTGGCGGCCGGCGGGTCGCGTTCCGGCTCGGGGCGCCGGGGGCGCATCTGGTGCGGAACGCGATCGGCGCGCTGGCGGCGGTGCAGGCGCTCGGCTGCGATGCGGCGGCGCTGGCGCCCCGGCTCGCCGAGTACCAGGTGATGCCGGGGCGCGGCGCGCTCGAGCGCATCCCGACCGCCGATGGCGGTACGGCCACGCTGCTCGACGAGGCCTTCAACGGGCAGCCGCCCTCGGTGCGGGCGGCGCTCGCCGTGCTGCGGATGCTGCCGGCGCGGCGGCGGGTCGCGGTGCTGGGGCAGATGGGCGAGCTCGGCGACTTCTCGGTTGCCGAGCACCGCGGGCTGGCGCCGCAGGTGCGGGAGGCGGCGGATGCCGTCTTCCTCTGCGGGCGGGACATGCCGCATTTGGCCGCGGCGTTGCCGCCGGGCCTGGTGCTGGCGGTGACGGAGACTTCGGCTGAGCTGGCGCCGCTGGTCGCGGCGGCGCTGCGGGATGGGGATGCGGTGCTGGTCAAGGGAAGCAAGGCGACGCTGATGGGCAAGGTGCTCTCGGCGCTCAGGGGGCATTCGGCGTGATCTTCAACCTCTTCGCGCCCTATGCGGAGGATTTCCCCCTCTTCAACCTCATCCGCTACACGACATTCCGGGCGGGTGCGGCGTGCCTCACCGCGCTGGTGCTGTCGCTCGCCCTCGGGCCGACGGTGATCAACTGGCTGCGCGGCTTCCAGCGCGGCGGGCAGCCCATCCGCGTCGACGGGCCGGAGAGCCACCTCATCACCAAGAAGGGCACGCCGACCATGGGGGGCGTGCTGATCCTGCTCGCCCTCGTGCTCGCCACGCTGCTCTGGGCGGACCTGCGCAATGGGCTGGTCTGGGCGGCGCTCTTCGTCACCGTGGGCTATGGAGGCCTGGGCTTCGCCGATGATTGGCTGAAGGTCACCAAGCGCAATACGAAGGGCGTCTCGGCGCGGGGCAAGCTCATATGGCAGGCGGGCGTCGGGCTGGCCGGGGCGATCTGGATCGTGCTGCTGCTGCCGCCGGCGGTGGCGACGGGGCTTGCCTTCCCGGTCTTCAAGGAGACGCTGCTGCCCTTCGGCTTCCTCTTCCCGCTGGTCGGGATGCTGGTGCTGATGGGGGCGTCCAATGCCGTCAACCTGACGGATGGGCTCGACGGGCTGGCCATCGTGCCGGCGATGATCGCGGCGGCCGTCTTCACCCTGATCGCCTATCTCGTCGGCAACCGGGTCTTCTCGGAATACCTGCAGCTGCATTCCGTGCCGGGGGCGAATGAGCTCGCCGTGTTCTGCGCGGCGCTGATCGGGGCGGGGCTCGGCTTCCTTTGGTTCAACGCGCCGCCGGCCGCCGTCTTCATGGGGGATACGGGGTCGCTGGCGCTGGGCGGGGCGCTGGGCGCGGTCGCCGTCGCCACCAAGCATGAGATCGTGCTGGCGATCGTCGGCGGCCTTTTCGTCGTCGAGACGGTCAGCGTCATCATCCAGGTCTTCTGGTACAAGCGCACCGGGCGGCGCGTCTTCCTGATGGCGCCGCTGCACCACCATTTCGAGAAGAAGGGCTGGGCCGAGCCGACCATCGTGATCCGCTTCTGGATCATCGCCATGGTGCTCGCGCTCGTCGGCCTGTCGACGCTGAAGATCCGATGAGCCGCTTCACCCCCTTCGCTGGCGAGCGCATCGCCCTGGTCGGGCTCGGCAAGGCCGGGCTGCCGGCGGCGCGGCGGCTTGCCGACTGGGGGGCGGAGATCACCTGCTGGGACGACCGGGAGGAGGGGCGCGTCGCTGCGCGCGAGGCCGGGCTCGTTGTCGAGGATCCGTCGCAGGGCGCCTTCCGCTGGGATGCGCTGCTGCTCTCGCCGGGCATCCCGCACCGGCTGCCGCGGGTGCATCCGGCCGCGGCGGCAGCGACCGCGGCGGGCCGGCCGGTGCTGTGCGATGTCGACTATCTCTATCGTGCCGTCCGGGCGGCGGGGTCGGGCGCGCGCTTCACCGGCATCACCGGGACCAACGGGAAGTCGACCACGACGGCGCTGCTGCACCACCTGCTGCGGGCGGCGGGGCGGGAGGCGGAGGCGGGCGGGAATCTCGGGCCGGCGGCGCTCTCCCTCAATATCTTGGGAATAGATGGCGTATACACACTCGAGATGTCGTCATACATGTTGGAGCGAATCCAGCAGGTGCGCTTCAACCAAGGCGTGATGCTGAACCTCTCACCGGATCATCTCGACCGCCATGGCGACATGGTGGGGTACCTGGACGCGAAGGCGCAGGTCTTCGCGCGGCAGGCGCGCGAGGATCTTGCGGTGCTCGGCATGGATGACGGCTGGAGCCCGCGGCTGCGTGGCGCGCTGGCGGGCCGGTTCTGCCCCGTATCGGGCGAGGCGAGGCAGGTGGGCGGGATCTGGGCCGAGGGGCGGATGCTGCGGGACGATGACGGGGCGATCCTCGACCTCGGCGAGGCACCTGCCCTGCCCGGCAGCCACAATGCGCAGAACGCGGCGGCGGCGGCGGCCTGCGCGCTCGATCTCGGGCTGGCGCGCGACGAGGTCGCGGCGGGGCTGCGCAGCTATCCGGGGCTGCCGCATCGGCAGGAGCGGGTCGGCACCTGGCGCGGCGTCGCCTTCGTCAATGACAGCAAGGGGACGAATGCGGACAGCACGGCCCGGGCGCTGGCGAGCTACGGGCGCGTCGTCTGGATCGCGGGCGGCACGGCGAAGGAAGGCGGGATCGAGAGCCTGGCGCCCTTCTTCCCGCGGGTGGCCGAGGCGCTGCTGATCGGGCGGGACGCGCCGCTGCTGGCGGCGACGCTCGCGGCGCATGGCGTGCGGCACCGCGTGGTCGGCACGCTGGACGTGGCGGTGGCCGAGGCGGCGGCGAGTGCGGCCGCGGGGGCGGCGCCGGTCGTGCTGCTCTCGCCGGCCTGTGCCAGCTGGGATCAGTTCACCGGTTTCGAGCAGCGGGGGGAGCGGTTCCGCGCCCTCGTCGCCGGGCTGGCCGAAGGGAGGGCCGCCTGATGGCCATTTCGCGCTCCGACAATTCCGTCCTCGGCCGCTGGTGGTGGACGGTCGACCGCTGGACGCTGGCGGCGCTGCTCATCCTCATCGGCTTCGGCTACGTGATGATGCTCGCGGCGAGCCCGGCGGTGGCCGAGCGCGTCATGGGCAGCGGCTCGCGCGAGCTGCTGTTTGCGAAGCAGGTGGTGTTCCTCGTCCTTGCTGCGGCGGTGATGGTGATGGTTTCGCTGCTGACGCCGCGGAACATCAAGCACCTGGCGATCCTCGGCTGCCTCGGCGCGCTGGTGCTGACGGCGGCGACGCTGGTCATCGGCTTCGAGACCAAGGGCGCACGGCGCTGGCTGGCCTTGCCGCTGATGGGGACGATGCAGCCTTCCGAATTCCTCAAGCCCTGCTTCGCCGTCGTCGTCGCCTGGATGCTGGCCGAGGGCAAGGCGGCGGCGGCGCGGCGGATCGCGGCGGGGGAGCGGGGGCTGGCGCTGTTCCATGCGCAGCGGCTCTGGCCGCTGGCGGCCTTCGGGCTGCTGGGCGCGGTGGCGGCGGTGCTGAAGTTGCAGCCGGATTTCGGCATGCTGATGGTCGTCGTGTGCATGTTCCTGGCGCAGTTCTTCGTCGCCGGGCTGAACCTTGCCTTTGTCGGCGCGCTGGGCATCGGCGGCGTCGGTCTCGCCATCGGCGCCTATTTCACGCTGGACCACGTGCGGAGCCGCGTTGATCGCTTCCTCGATCCCTCCTCGGGCGACACCTTCCAGATCACCAAGGCGATGGAGGCCTTCGGCAATGGCGGGCTCTTCGGCCGTGGGCCGGGCGAGGGGCGCGTCAAGAACGCGCTGCCGGATGCGCATGCGGATTTCGTCTTCGCCGTCGCTGGGGAGGAGTTCGGCTTCATCGTCTGCCTCGTCATCCTCGTGCTCTTCGCCTTCGTCGTCGTGCGGGGGCTGATCCGGCTCCTGGGGGAGGCGGAGCTCTTCGTCATCCTGGCCGCCACCGGCCTCCTGGCGCAGTTCGGCCTGCAGGCCTTCGTCAACATGGCCTCCTCCCTGCACCTGATCCCGACCAAGGGGATGACGCTGCCCTTCGTTTCCTATGGCGGCTCCTCCGTGCTCGCCATCGCGCTCGGGATGGGAATGCTGCTGGCGCTCACCCGGAAGCGTGCCTCGCGGATGGATGTCGTGGCATGAGGCCCGCCGATTCACGCCTTCGGGCTGCGCCCTTCGGCGACCGGAGGGCAGAATGAGAGGGCCGGCGGTGAATCCGATCGTGATCGCGGCGGGCGGAACCGGTGGGCATCTGTTTCCGGCCGAGGCGCTGGCGGCGGAGCTGCTGGCGCGCGGCGAGCGGATCGCGCTGATGACGGATGCACGCTCGGCGGCCTTCGAGAGCGCGGCCTTCGCCAATGCTGAGCGCTTCGTGCTGAAGGGCTCGGGGCTGTCCGGGCGCGGCGTGGTGAGCGCGGCGCGCGGGGCGGTGGCGCTGGCGGCGGGGACGTTGCAGGCGCGGCGGCTGGTGCGGCGGCTCGGCGCCTCGGCGGTGGTCGGGTTCGGCGGCTACCCGAGCGTACCGCCGCTGATCGCTGCGCTGACCATGATCGAGCCGCAACCGGTGACGGTGCTGCACGAACAGAATGCCATCCTCGGCCGGGCGAACCGGCTGCTGAGTCGGCGGGCGAATGCCCTCGCCCTCTCCTATGCGGCGACGGGGCGGGTGCCGGACGGGGCGCCGGTGCATGTCGTCGGCAACCCGGTGCGGCCGGCGCTGGCGGCGCTCGCGGGCCATGGCTATCCGGGGACCGAGGGGGCGCTGCGGCTGCTGGTCGTCGGCGGCTCGCTTGGCGCGCGAATCTTCGCCGATGTGGTGCCGGCAGCCGTTGCGGCGCTGCCGGAGGGGCTGCGCGGGCGGCTCGTCGTCGCGCAGCAGTGCCGCGCGGAGGATCTCAACAGGGTGCGCGAGGCCTATGCGGCGGCCGGCGTGCCGGCGGAGCTCTCGCCCTTCTTCCCCGATGTCGCGGGGCGGCTGGCGACGGCGCATCTCGTCATCGCCCGCGCCGGGGCGGGGACGGTGGCGGAGCTCGCCTGCGCCGGGCGGCCCTCCATCCTCGTGCCGCTGCCCCATGCGATCGATGACCACCAGTCGGCCAATGCCCGGGCCATCGCCGAGGCCGGCGCTGCGACCGTCGTGCCGCAAGGGCGCTTCACCCCTGCCGCGCTGGCCGAAGACCTGGCGCGCCAGCTCGGCGACCCTGCCGGGCTGAAGCGCGCCGCCGCCTCCGCCGCCCTGCTCGCCCAGCCGGATGCGGCGAAGCGGCTGGCCGATCTCGTTCTCTCGCTCGTCAGGGCGCGTGCCGCCCAGGAAACCCGCTGATGCGTGCGCTGCCCCTGACCATCGGTCCCATCCATTTCGTCGGCATCGGCGGCATCGGCATGTCCGGCATCGCCGAGGTGCTGCACAACCTGGGCTACCAGGTGCAGGGCAGCGACATCGCCGAGGGCTACAACACGGCGCGGCTCCGGGAGGCCGGCATCCCCGTCGCCATCGGGCATGTGGCGGAGAATCTGGCCGGCGCGCAGGTCGTCGTCGTCTCGACGGCGGTGAAGAAGGACAATCCGGAGGTGCAGGCGGCGCGCGCCGCGCTCATCCCCGTGGTGCGGCGGGCGGAGATGCTGGCGGAGCTGATGCGGCTGAAATGGTCGGTCGCGGTCGGCGGGACGCATGGCAAGACGACGACGACGAGCCTCGTCGCCTGCGTGCTCGAGGCGGCGAAGATCGACCCGACCGTCATCAATGGCGGCATCGTCAATGCCTACGGCACCAATACCCGCCTTGGCGAGGGCGAGTGGATGGTGGTCGAGGCCGACGAGAGCGATGGCAGCTTCCTGCGCCTGCCCTCGGTCGTCGCCATCGTCACCAACATGGACCCGGAGCACCTGGACCACTGGGGCACGGCGGAGGCGATGAAGGACGGCTTCGCGCAATTCGTCTCGAACATCCCCTTCTACGGCTTCGCGGTGCTCTGCCTGGACCATCCCGAGGTGCAGGCGATGATCCCCCGACTGGACCGGCGGATCGTCACCTATGGCTTCTCGCCCCAGGCCGATGTGCGGGCGGAACGGGTCATCACCGACCGGATGGGGGCGACCTTCGAGGTCGTCGTGCAGGACCGGGCGACGAAGCGCAGCCGGACGATGAAGCCCTTCCGCCTGCCGATGCTCGGGCAACACAACGTGCAGAACGCGCTGGCGGCAATTGCCGTGGGTGTGGAGATGGAGATCGACGAGGCGACGATCAGGAGCGCGCTCGCCGGCTTCAAGGGAGTGAAGCGGCGCTTCACCCGGGTCGGCGAGGCGGGCGGCATCACCGTGATCGACGACTACGGCCACCACCCGGTGGAGATCGCGGCGGTGCTGAAGGCGGCGCGGCAGGCCGGCGCCAGGGACGTCATCGCCGTCGTGCAGCCGCACCGCTACTCGCGGCTGGCGACGCTCTTCGAGGATTTCTCGAAATGCATGAATGACGCGGGGACGGTGATCGTCGCCGACGTCTATGCCGCGGGCGAGCAGCCGATTCCGGGCATCGACAAGGATGGGCTGGTCGAGGGGCTGCGTTCGCACGGGCACCGCAGCGTGGTCGCGCTGCCGGGACCCGACAGCCTGGCCGAGATGATCCATGCCATTGCCAAGCCGGGCGACTATGTCGTCTGCCTTGGTGCGGGGAACATCACCGCCTGGGCGCATGCGCTGCCGGAGCAGCTGGCGGCGCTGCAGCCGGGCTTCCGCGCCACGCCGCTGAGGCGGGCATGAGCGCTCGGGCGATGCAGCACGCCATCCCGCATCTCCGCGGGCGGGTCCGGGCGGGGGTGGCGCTGGCCCCGCTCACCTGGTTCCGCGTCGGCGGAGCGGCGGAGTGGCTGGTGCGGCCGGCGGATGCGGAGGACTTGGTCACGCTGCTCGCCGGGGTCGCGCCGGGGATGCCGGTGACGGTGCTCGGGGCGGCGTCGAACCTCATCATCCGCGATGGCGGGCTGCCGGGCGTGGTGGTGCGGCTCGGCGGGGCCTTCGGCGAGGTCGTGGTGGAGCGGGATGGGCTCGTCGCGGGGGCGGCGGCACTCGACGTGACGGTCGCCGAGCATGCGGCGGCGGCGGGGCTCGCGGGGCTGGAATTCCTCTGCGGCATTCCGGGCAGCATCGGTGGCGCCGTTGCCATGAATGCCGGCGCCTACGGGCGCGAGTTGCGCGACGTGCTCGACTGGGCGGAGGTGGCGACGTCAGCCGGCCTCGTCCGGCTGAGCGCGGAGGCGCTGCGGCTCTCCTACCGGCATGCGTCGCTGCCGGAGGGCGGCGTCGTCGTGCGGGCGCGGTTCCGGGCGCAGCCCGGGGACGCGGCGCCGCGCATGGCGGAGATCCGCGCGGCGCGCGAGGCGACGCAGCCGGTGCGGGCGCGGACGGGCGGCTCGACCTTCAAGAATCCGCCCGGCCAGAAGGCCTGGGCGCTGATCGATGCGGCAGGGTGCCGCGGCCTGGCGCGCGGCGGCGCGCAGGTCTCGGAGAAGCACTGCAATTTTCTCCTCAACACCGGCACTGCCACGGCGGCGGAGCTGGAAGCGCTCGGCGAAGAGGTCCGCGCCCGGGTGCTCGACCACAGCGGCATCTCCCTCGACTGGGAGATCAGGCGAATCGGAGTTGCGGCATGACCCATGTGGTGGTCCTGCATGGTGGGATCTCGGCCGAGCGCGAGGTCAGCCTCGCCTCCGGGCAGCAATGCGTGGCGGCGCTGCGCGAGGCCGGGTTCGAGGTGACGCCGATCGATGTCGGGGCCGATCTCGCCGCGACCATCGCCGCGATCCGCGCGGCGAAACCGGATGTCGTCTTCAACGCCCTCCACGGGCGTTTCGGCGAGGACGGCTGCATCCAGGGCGTGCTGGACTGGATGGGCATCCCCTACACGCATTCGGGGCTGCGCGCCTCCGCACTCGCCATGGACAAGGTGGCGGCGAAGGCGGTGTTCCGCGCCGCCGGCCTGCCGGTGCCGGCGCATCGGCTGCTGGAGCCGGAGGAGCTGGAGGCGGAGGACCCCCTGCCCCGGCCCTATGTGGTGAAGCCGGTGAACGAGGGCTCCTCGGTCGGGGTGCATATCCTCAGGAAGGGCGACAACCGGCGGGCGGAGATCGCGCAGAGCTGGCGCTTCGGCCGGACGGTGCTGGCGGAGGAGTTCATCCCCGGCCGCGAGCTGACCGTCGGCGTGCTGGGGGACCGGGCGCTGGCGGTGACCGACATCATCGCCGATGCGGGCGAGTTCTACGACTACTCCTCGAAATACGCCGAGGGCGGGTCGCGGCACGTGGTGCCGGCGGCGATCCATCCCTCGGTGCGGGAGCAGGCGATGGAGGTGGCGCTGGCCGCCCATCGGGCGCTCGGCTGCCGCGGGGCGACGCGGGCGGATTTCCGCTATGACGACACGGCGGGTGAGCCGGGGCGGCTGGTGCTGCTCGAGGTGAACACCCAGCCGGGGCTGACGCCGACCTCGCTGCTGCCCGAGCAGGCGGCGCATGCCGGCATGGATTTCCCCGCGCTTTGCGCCTGGATGGTGGAGCAGGCCTCCCATGGCTCCTGACATGCCGCGCTCCCCTCGCAGCAAGGCGCCGGTCCGGCGCAGCAAGGCGGAGGCGACACCCTCCCGCCCCAGCCGGCTGCGGCTCTGGCTGCGGCGGCGGCGGGGGCTGCTGCGGCCGGCCGGGCTGGCGCTGGGCGTCGGCGGGGTGCTGGTGGCGGCGGCGCTGGCGACGATGGCGGCCGATCCCTACGGGCGGCTCACCGCGCTCTGGGACGGGGCGGCGGAGATCGCGGGCAATGTCGGCCTCACCGTGCAGGAGGTGACGCTCGAGGGCAGCCGCAACACGCCGCCCGACCTGGTGCTGGAGGCACTCAACATCCGCCGCGGCGACCCGATCCTCGCCTTCGACCCGCGAGTGGCGAAGGAGCGGCTGGAGCTGATCGCCTGGGTCGACCAGGCGCATGTCGAGCGGCACCTGAACGGCACGATCCGGGTGCGCATCACCGAGCGGCAGCCCTTCGCCATCTGGCAGCGGGACGGGCGCTTCTCGATCATCGACGAGAAGGGCGAGGTCGTCTCCAACGAGAATATCGGCGCCTTCGGGCGGCTGCCGCTGATCGTCGGCACGGGCGCGAACCGCATGGCGGCGCCGATGGTCGCGCTGCTGCGCACGGTGCCGGAGGTTCAAGACCGGACGCATGCGCTGGTGCGCGTGTCGGAGCGGCGGTGGAACCTCAGGCTGCGCAACGGCGTCGACGTGCTGCTGCCGGATGGGCAGGAGGCGGCGGCGCTGGCGCGGCTCGTCGAGCTGCAGCAGAAGCAGGGGCTGCTCGACCGGCCGCTCGCCTCGATCGACCTGCGCCTGCCGGACAAGCTGGTGCTGCGGCTGCCCTCGCAGGCGGCGCCGGCAGCGCCGGAGCCCAGCATGCAGCGGGTGAGGAGTGGGCGGGGATGAATCAGCTCGTTCGCCTGGGCCACCACGAGGGGTTGCCGGTGCAGGGGCGGCGCCGGCGAGGCGCGCGCAGCGGCATCTTCGGCGTGCTCGACATCGGCACGACCAAGATCGTCTGCGTCATCGCCCGCATCGAGAATGACGGCGAGCCGCGCGCGCTCGGCTTCGGCTGGCAGCGGGCGCGCGGCATCAAGGGCGGGAACATCGTCGACCTCGAGGAGGCCGAGCGCGCCATCCGCGCCGCGGTCGGTCAGGCGGAGGAGATGGCGGACACCCAGCTGAAGGGCGCCATCGTCAACCTCTCCTGCGGGCAGCCTGAGTCGCGGCAGCAGAACATCCATTGGCCGATTGGCGGGCGGGCGATCACCGAGGCCGATCTCCGCGCCATCATGGGCGAGGGCCGCCGGCGCAGCGCGGAGGACGGGCGGGAGACGGTGCACGCCTTCCCGCTCGGCTTCACCGTCGACGCGACGCCGGGCGCCGAGGACCCGCGCGGCATGATCTGCGAGAGCCTCGCCGCGAAGCTGCACATGGTCGACGCGGCGCAGGCCTCGCTGCTCAACCTCGGGGCAACCTTGTTGCGTTGCGACCTCGTCGTCGAGGAGCTGGTCTCGGCGCCCTTCGCCGCCGGCCTCGCCACGCTGGTCGAGGACGAGAAGCAGCTCGGCGCCACTGTCATCGACATGGGCGGCGGGACGACGAGCATCTCGGTCTTCGCCGAGGGGCACCTCCTGCACACGGCGCAGATCCCGGTCGGCGGCTGGAACGTCACCAACGACCTGGCGCGCGGCCTTTCCACGCCGATTGCCCATGCGGAGCGGCTGAAGACGCTGCATGGCGGCGTCCTCGGCGCGCCGGACGACGAGCGCGAATGGTTGCCGGTGCCGCAGGTGGGCGAGGAGGAGGACCAGATCGCCCGCATCCCGCGCGCCATGATCATCGGCATCATCCGGCCGCGGCTCGAGGAGACCTTCGAGCTGGTGAAGGACCGCCTCGAGGCAGCGGGACTCAGCCAGGAGATGGGCCGACGCGTCGTGCTGACCGGCGGCGCGAGCCAGCTCGTCGGCGTGCGGGAGCTCGCGGCGCGCGTGCTCGAGCGGCAGGTGCGGCTCGGCCGCCCGCATCCGGTGCGTGGTCTGCCGGAGACGGCGTCGGGCGCCGCTTTCGCTGCGCCGCTCGGGCTGCTCGCCTGGGGTGCGGGCGAAGGACGGCCGCTGCTGGAACTGATGCCGGGGCTCGAACGTCCTGCAAGCAGGTTCCGTCGATTCGTCAACTGGCTGCGTGATCTCGCATGAGCTTGTCGATGAAAATTTCTTTGTGGATAACCGGGGCGAATCGCGGCGGCGCGGTGATGTCCCGGTGCACGAATCGCCCCTCTCGTTTACGTTGCCGCGAGGAGATCCCCGCATGACCCTCAACCTGACTCTGCCCGTCATCCAGCACACGGATTTCACTCCGCGCATCACCGTCATCGGCGTCGGCGGCGGCGGGACGAATGCGGTCAACAACATGATCGCCATGGGCCTCGAAGGGGTCGAGTTCGTCGTCGCCAATACCGACGCGCAGTCGCTGGTGCACTCCAAGGCGGAGAAGCGGGTGCAGCTCGGCCCGCACCTGACGCAGGGGCTCGGCGCCGGCGCGAAGCCGGAGATCGGGCGCGCCGCCGCCGAGGAAGCGACCGAGGAGCTCGCGCGGCATCTCGACGGCTGCCACATGGTGTTCATCACCGCGGGCATGGGCGGCGGCACCGGCACGGGCGCGGCGCCGGTCATCGCCCGCATGGCGCGCGAGCGGGGCGTGCTGACCGTCGGCGTGGTGACGAAGCCCTTCGACTTCGAGGGCCCGAAGCGCAAGCGCGCCTCCGAATCAGGCATCGAGGAGCTGCAGAGTTTCGTCGACACGCTGATCATCATCCCGAACCAGAACCTGTTCCGGATGGCAACCGAGCGCACCACCTTCGCCGAGGCCTTCAAGCTGGCCGACGAGGTGCTTTACGACGGCGTGCGCGGCGTGACCGACCTGATGATCAAGCCGGGCCTGGTCAATCTCGACTTCGCCGACATCCGCACCGTCATGGCGGAGATGGGCAAGGCGGTGATGGGCACCGGCGAGGCCGATGGCGAGGACCGCGCGGTGAAGGCCGCCGAGGCCGCGATCAGCAACCCGCTGCTGGACGACGCCTCGCTGCGCGGGGCGCGCGGCGTGCTGATCAACATCACCGGCGGCTACGACATGACCCTCTTCGAGGTCGACGAGGCCGCGAACCGCATCCGCAAGGAAGTGGACGAGGATGCGCAGATCATCTTCGGCACCTCGGTCGAGGAAGACCTGAACGGGCGCCTGCGCGTCTCGGTCGTCGCCACGGGCATCGATGCGCAGCAGGCGCCGGTGGCCGTGCAGGCGGCGCCCGAGATCGGAAGAGCACACG
>CADCTD010000109.1 GCA_902805545.1 uncultured Craurococcus sp.
TCGGCAACGGTACTGGTGCCGTCGCGGATGTGGTGGGAAATGGGGGCGGCGTAGTCTCCGGCTTGTTCAACGAGCCATGACCGGCGTTCGAGCGCCGGCGGAGACCACGCCATGGACGAGGATAGCACGACCGCGACGGGGGAGCCGGCGCTGTTCGCCGGGGCGGCTTGGTTCGATCCCATCGAGGCCGGGCTGCGGGGGCGGATCCGCGGCTTCATCGAGGAGCTGATCGAGCAGGAGCTGACCGAGGCCCTCGGACGCCGGCGCCATGAGCGCGGCGGCGTCGCGGGCCACCGGCACGGGCACCGGGAGCGGCGGCTGACCGGCTCCTTCGGGCCGGTGGAGGTCGCCGTGCCACGGGCCCGGCTGCGAGCCGAGGACGGCACGACGCGGGAGTGGCGCAGCGCCGTCCTGCCCCGCTACGCGCGGATGACCCGCCAAGTGGAAGCGCTGATCGCGGGCGCCTACCTGGCCGGCACCAACACGCGGCGTGTCAAGCGCGCCTTGGCCGCACTGTTCCGGGGCGCCGTGGGCAAGGACGTGGTCAGCCGCACCTGGCGCAAGGTGAAGACCGACTGGGAGGCGTGGTGCCGACGCGATCTCACCGGGGAGGGCGTCGTCCGGCTGATCCTGGACGGCACGGTGGTGCGGGTGCGCGTGGACCGGAAAGCCACGTCCGTCTCGCTGCTGGTGGTGCTCGGCATCCGCCGCGACGGGCAGAAGGTGCTGCTCGCCGCGCGCAACATGGGCGGCGAAGGCGAGGCGGCCTGGCGCGCCGTGCTCGACGACTTGGTCGCGCGCGGCCTGCGCACCCCGGAGTTCTTGATCGTCGACGGCGCCGCCGGGCTCGAGAAGGCGCTGGCCGCCCTGTGGCCTGATGTGCCGGCCCAGAGGTGCACGGTCCACAAGCACAGGAATCTCCTCGCCCATGCCCCCGAGGCGCTGCACGAGGAGGTCTCGGCCGACTACACCGACATGGTCTACGCGGCCACGCCGCAGGAGATCGAGGCGAGGCGCAAGGCGTTCCTGCGCAAGTGGCGGCTGAAGTGCCGCGCGGTCGCCGACAGCCTGGAGGAGGCCGGCGAGCGCCTGTTCAGCTTCACGCGCCTGCCCCCGGGCCAGTGGAAGTCGGCGCGGACCACCAACGCGGTCGAGCGGCTGCACGAGGAGTTCAAGCGCCGCATCAAGACGCAAACCGTGCTGCCCTCGGCCGAGACCGCGGCCATGCTGTTCTGGGCGTTGCTCGCCTCGGGCCAGATCACCATGCGCAAGGTCGACGGCTGGCAGAGCCTCGGCCAACCGCCGTCCGACAGCGCGATTGACCTCGCCGCCTGAGCCAATACCGTCATCCCGCCGGAAGCGCCGTCAGCCATTTCCAACACTTCCCGCGACGGCACCCCTGAAAGCCGAGTCCGCCAAGCGGGCGAAGACCTCGTCCAGGCTCCTCAAAGCGCCCGCCACGCCGCCGGGACTCCGGGT
>CADCTD010000110.1 GCA_902805545.1 uncultured Craurococcus sp.
GCGCCGGGACTGGCTCGGCGAACCGGGTGCGCGGCGGCGCCGGCGGGGGCGGGGCTGGAGGCAGCGGCAGGGGCGGCGCCGGCGGGGCAGTCGCCTCCGGCATCGGCGGCGGCTGGGCCGGCTGCGGGATGGAGGGCGGCAGCTCCGGGGCGGGTGGCGGCGCCTCCTGCTCCGGCTGCTGGATGCCCTGCTCGTCGCCGGGGCGGCCAGGGGCGCCGGATTGGTACTCGACCTCGAAGGAGGGTGGCGGCAGCGGCTCCGGCGGCTTCTCCCGCGTCATCACCGCCAGCACCACCAGGGCGAGGAAGCCGAGATGCAGCAGGAGCGAGCCGACGAGCCCGGGCCGCAGCCGCCGCCAGGGGCGCTGCGAGCGGGGGATGCGGCGGCGGCCCGGCCGGAGCGCCGGTTCCGCCCGGAGGGCCGGGGCGGTCACGCGGCGGGGTCAGCCCTGGCTGCCAGGCCCCTTGCCGCCCGCCATCGGCGTGAACAGGCGGAAGAGGCCGGCCATGGCGTCTCGCATCTGCTCCGGCGTCTGCGGGGCGAGCGGCATCCAGGTCCGCAGCAGCGCCTCGGGCGAGAGGGCGTCCACGGCGCCCAGCATCTGCTGCTGCATCTTCGCCAGCACCGCATCCTGCATCGGCCGCAGATCGGGCAGGCCCAGGAAGGCCCGGGCCTCCTCGGGCGTGCAATCGACCTCGACGTTGATCTTCATCGATTCAGGGACTCCGCGCGGCCCTGCCCATATGGACCGGTCATGCCGCTCGCGCCAGCGCGGTTACGCTTTGTTGGCAAGGCTCAACGTCGGGCCAGGATAGGCGGGACGGAAAAGCGACACCTCGTCGCCGGGAGCCGCGAGCCGGAGGGCGACACACCATCGGTGAGTCTGTCCGGCTCGGGCCGATGCCGCCGGAACCCGGGCCGCGCGTAGCGGCGTAGCGCCGGGGCCCTTGGGCCCCGGCGCCGTCGGCGGTCAGCTCGAGGAGCGGCCGCCGTGGCTGTTCTGGCCGCCCTTGCGGCCCGCCTCGGCCGCCTTCTCGCGGTCATTGGCGAAGTTGCCGGGGTTGTTTTCCTTGCCCTGGCTGGTGCCGCCCATATGGCCGGCCTCGCGTGCCTTCTCGCGGTCATTGGCGAAATTGCCGGGATTGCCCTTGCCGCCGCCGCCGGAGCCCTGTTGCTTCGCCATCGGTCGTTTCCCTCTTCCTTGTGGTGGGGGCGGGGTTACGCTTCCGCCCATCGCCATAACGCGGAAGGTGGCTCCCGTTTCCCGCAGGCGTTGAGCAACTCCTGAGGCACCGTCAACGAGGTTCTCCGATGGCCGATGCATCTCCGCTTGCGATTCTCGAGGGGCTCTGGCGCTCGGCGGGGCTGCCGCCGGGCCTGTTGCCGGAGCTGCGGCTGGCGGGCGAGGAGCCGGCGCTGCCCTCCTCCTTCCGCATCGGCGCGGCGGCGCAGGCGAGCATCGGCGCGGCAACGGCGGCGGTCGCGGCGCTGCACAGGGCGCGTGGCGGGGCGGCGCAGGCGGTGACGGTCGGGATGCAGCATGCGGCGCTGGCCTTCCTTTCGGAGCGTTACCTGGCGTTGGAGGGCGGCGACGCAGGGGCGAAGTGGGACGATATCGCGGGCACCTATCGCTGCGGGGATGGGCGCTACGTGCGGCTGCACACGAATTTCCCGCATCACCGGGCAGGGACGCTGCGGCTGCTCGGCTGCGAGGGCAGCCGCGCGGCGGTCGGGGCGGTGCTCGCCGGCTGGGAGGCTCTCCGCTTCGAGCAGGCGGCGGCGGGGGCTGGGCTGTGTGTCGCCGCCATGCGGAGCTTCGCGGAATGGGATGCGCATCCGCAGGGACAGGCGGTGGCCGCCCTGCCGCCCGTGCGGCTCGAGAAGATCGGCGAGGCGCCTCCGCAATCCCTGCCGCCGGCGGGGGCACGGCCGCTCGAGGGCATCCGCGTGCTGGAGCTGACGCGGGTGATCGCGGGGCCGGTCTGCGGGCGGACGCTGGCGGCGCATGGGGCGGATGTGCTGCATGTGAGCGCGGCGCACCTGCCGAGCTTCGACGAGCTGATCGTCGATACCGGGCGAGGGAAGCGGACGGCCTCGCTCGACCTGCGCGGCGCCGAGGGGCGAGAGCGGCTGCGGGGGCTGGCGGCTTCGGCGGATGTCTTCCTCCAGGGCTACCGGCCGGGGGCGGTGGCGGGGCATGGCTTTGCGCCGGAGGCGCTGGCGGCGCTCCGGCCGGGGATCGTCTGCACCTCGCTCTCAGCCTATGGCGAGGCCGGGCCCTGGGGCGGTCGGCGGGGCTTCGACTCGCTGGTGCAGACGGCGAGCGGGTTCAACCATGCTGAGGCGGAGGCGGCAGGCAGCCTCCCGGAGCCGAGGGTGCTGCCCTGCCAGGCGCTCGACCATGCGTCGGGCTACCTGCTCGCCTTCGGGACGCTGGCGGCGCTGCTGCGGCGGGCGGAGGAGGGCGGGTCCTGGCGGGTAGCGGTCTCGCTCGCCGGGACGGCGGCCTGGCTGCGGGGGCTCGGGCGGATCGAGGGCGGGTTCGGCGTGGCGGTTCCGGCGATGGCGGAACTCGGGGAGTTGCTGGAGGAGAGCGGGAGCGGCTTCGGGCGATTGACGGCGCTCCGGGAGCCGGGGCGGCTGGAAGCGACGCCGCCCTACTGGGCGCTGCCCTCGGTGCCGCTCGGGACGCATCGGGCGGAGTGGGCCTGAGGGGTTCAGGCCTGGCCTTGCCGGATCAGGGCGCCGGGTGGTGAGCGGGGTCCCGGATCGAGGACGGCCCGTTTCTTGCGCGCGAGCGCCGGAGCGACGTCAGCGCGGCCATGAGCCGACCCCGCCTCGCTGCGCCGCCCGCCGATCTCAGGCGGGCTCCCGGCGATGCTCCAGCCGCCGCGCCAGCATGTCCTCCAGGATCGCGTTGAAGCTCTCCGCCGCCTCATAGGCAACCCAATGGCCGGCGCCGGGAATCAGGCCGGCCCAGGCCCCGGGCTGGACCTCGCGCAGGGCGGCGAAGCGGCGTTCGATCTCGGGGAAGGCGATGGCATCGCGCTCGCCATAAAGCAAGGCGACCGGGGCGCGGGCGGCGGCGATCGCATCCTTCAGGCTGGTCGTGCTGGCGAAGCCGCGGCTGCGGAAGCGGGCGGCGACCGTGTTCGCCTCCTGGATCTCCAGGGCGAGCGGGTCGATGCGGCCAGCATCGGCGAACATCAGCGTCGCCAGGTTGTGGCGATGGGCGGCGATGCGGGCCTCGCCGGTCTCGCTGCGGACCTTCCGCAGCGGCGTGATTTGGCGGGGCAGGCCGAAGGCGCCAGCGCCGACCAGAGTGACGCTGCGGAGCTCGCCCCCGGCCTGGGCGGCGAGGTGGCCAGCCAGGAGGGCACCGAAGGAGAAGCCGCACAGGTCGTAGTGCCGCGGGCCGAGGATGTCGGCAAGGCCGGCGCGGAGGATGCCGGCGACGGGGGCGGGGCTGTCGGCGGGCGGCGGCATGGCGCTGTCGCCGAGGCCCGGGAGGTCCGGGCAGATGACCTGCCGGTTGCGGGAGAGCGGCTCGATGTTGCGGGCCCAGTGGCGCCAGGAACCGGAGCCGCCATGCAGCAGGACGAGGGGCGTGGCCGCGCCCGGCTCGCCCCAGAGGCGCCAGACCATGCGGCCCTCGCCGCAGGGCGTCTCGATGCGCCGGGCCTTGGCCTCGAGCCGGGCCAGGAGTTCCGCCATGCCGGTGCTGTTCCCCCGCTGCCGCGGCCCAGGATCGGGCGCGGCGCGAGCCATGTCCAGGCCGGGGCCGGCGCCGGTCGGGAGGCCCCTCTAGGACGCCGGGCGCCTGGACGAGGACGCTGTGGGACCGCTCGCCGGGATGGGCATGGCGGCCCGCCGCGCCTGCCGGGACCGCACCGAAGCCGGCCCGTCTCCGGGGACCCCGCGGCGGCGGCGGGCTCCGGCCGGGGCTCTGCTTCGGGAAAGAACGACCGGTTCGAGCCCGTGGGCCGCTGCAGGCGCAACCGGCCGGCCGGTCAGGCCCTGCGGTTGGTGAAGCGGGCGTTGCCCAGGCCGGTGCCGATGGTGAGCACGCCCCAGTGCTTCACATCGCCCATCCAGGGCACCTGGCTGAGGCCCTGCACCACCGCGTCGTTGTGCATGGCGATCACCGTCGCATGGCCGCTGATCTCGGGCAGGGCGGCGTGCAGGCGGGCGGGCAGGTTGAAGCGCCCGCTCTCCCAATTGCCGGGGAGATTCTGGGCGCCGCGGGCGATGCTGCCATCCTCCTCGACATGGCCGGGGCAGCCGATGCCGATGAAGGGGGCGACGGCGAGGCCGCGCTTCTCCGCCTTGTTCAGCATCTCATGCAGCATGGCGATCAGCCGGTCGATGGCGGCCTCGCGGCCGGGCTTGTCGTCGCGGTGGCGCCAGATGGCGCTCTCCCAGAGGCAGGCGGCGGAGAGGTCGGCCGCCTTGCGCAAATGCGGGCGGACCAGCCCGACGCGGATGTTCGAGCCGCCGATATCGATGGCGAGCAGCGCGTCATGGCCGAGGAAGATCCAGGGCGGGGCAAGCTGGGTGGCGCCGATCAGCCCGGCCTCGTCCGGGTCGTGACGGATGGGGGCGAGGTCGACCACGATCTCCTCGCCCTTCAGCAGCATGGCGGTGCGGCCGATGGCCAGCTCCCCGACCCGGCTGCCGCGCATGCCGCCGCCGATGACGATGCGCTCGGTGCCATTCCAGCCCTTCAGCTTGAGCAGGCGCTTGACCACGGTGGCGAGGGACTGGGCGAATTCCTCGACGACGCCATGGATCAGGCCGGCCATCTCCGGATCGCCCTCGGCGAGGAGTTTGTCGAGTTGACGGCGGGATATGGCCTCCGGCGCGGCCTCGCCGAAGGGGTCCTCCTTGTCGATGGCCGTCAGCTTCTCCCGCCAGGTGGCGAGGATGCTGCGGAAGGCGGTGCTGCTGGCACGGTCGCCGAGGAAGCCGTCCGGTGTGCGGAGGGTGGCGTTGGCCGTGTCCACCGTGACGGCGGGGAGCTCCGTTGCGCCATGGATGGGGAAGCCAGGAGGGTTGGGCCGGCGGGCCTGTTCGGTCATGCCGGGGGAAACGCCGGCGGCGGGCGGATGTTGCGGTCACGTCTCCGGATAGCGGATGGCGACGATCTCCAGCAACTCCACCCCCTGCGGGGTGCGGAGGCGGACCGCATCGCCGATTCCGGCGCCGAGCAGGGCTCGGGCGACGGGGGAAACCCAGGAGATGCGGCCCTGCGCCGTATCCGCCTCGTCGATGCCGACGATCGTGACCGTCACCTCGCGGTCATCCTCCCGGGCGTAAGTGACGGTCGCGCCGAAGAAGGCGCGGTCGCGGCGGGGCTGGGCGGCCGGATCGACCACCTGGACGCGCTCCAGCCGCTTGCGGAGGAAGCGGACCCGGCGGTCGATCTCGCGCAGGCGGCGCTTGCCGTACTGATAATCGGCATTCTCGGAACGGTCGCCGAGGCCCGCGGCCCAGGAGACGACCTCCACGACCTTCGGGCGCTCCTCGGTCCAGAGGCGGTGGAGCTCGGCCTGGAGCGCGGCATGGCCGGCGGGGGTCATGTAGAAGGGCGAGCCGGGCGGGAGGCCCGCGGGCAGCTCATCCGGGGCGTCCTCCTCCTCGTCATCCTCGGGCGGGGTCATGCGCGGAAGCGGGTCCAGCCGGGGAGGCTGGCGGCGAGGTCGACCTCGCGCCATTTCGGGTGGCGCGGCGGGCGGAGGAAGGCTGGGAACCTCGCCTCGAAGGCCGCGGCGAAGCGGGCGAGCTTGCGGTGGCGCTCCGTCCCCGGGGTCCAGGCATAGCAGGCCATGACGGCGCCGACGGCGATGGTCTCGACCGGCCCCCCCTCGATGAGGGCGGGGTAGTCGGCGGGGGCGAGGACGCCGGGGAGGTAGGTCTCCAGCAGGCGCGGCGTCATCGGGATCGGGAGGAAGCGGAGCGGGGTGCCGGAGGGCAGGCCGCTGAAGAGGCGGGCGGGCTTGCCGGTGACATAGGCCAGCGCCGCGATTTCGCCGCGGCGGAGCTGCTCGAGGGCTGCGTCTTGCGGGGCATGGCGGGGCTCGATGGGGATGCCCTCGAAGAGCAGGCTCGCGGTCATGGCCGTGCCGCTGCCCGGGAGGTCGATGTTGACGGCCTTGCCGGCGAGGTCCTGCAGGCTGGCGATGCCAGGGGCGGCAAGGATATGGACCTCCTCGTCATAGAGCTTGGTGACGTACTGGATCAGCGAGTCGAGGCCCGGGAGCAGGCGCTGGCGGCGGGCAAAGGCGAGGACGTCCGACTGGACGATGCCGATATCGACGCCGCGCAGGACCAGGATGTCGCTGATGTTCTGCAGCGAGCCGCGGCCGAGGATGGTGAGGATGCGGAGCGCGTCGCCATCGTCGAGCACGGCGGCGAGGTCGGCGGCGATACGGACATAGGTGCCGTCGATGCCGCCGGTGACGATGCCGATGGTGCCGGCATTGGCCCGGGCGGCGAGGCTGTTCAGCGATTGGACGAGGGTCTGCGCGGCCGCCGGCTGGGCGGCGGCGGCGAGGGCGGCGGTGAGCAGCGTGCGGCGGGCGGGCATCGGCAGGGCTTAGCCCGGCGGCGTCCGGGAGACCAGCAGGCGGCGGAGGCCGAGGCCGATCGGGACCATGTCGGGGATGACCGTGCGGGTGAAGGCCTCGATCGGGGCAAGGGCGCGCGGGTCGGGAAGCGGGCCGGGAATGGCGAGCATGGGGCGGATGGCATCGGCCTCGGCCTCCGCGAGGCGAAGGGTGGTGGCGCGGGCGGCCCGAATGGCTGTGGGGTCGAGGAGCGGGGCAGCGCGGTCCGGGAGGGAGGCAAGGAAATCCGGCCAGTGGGCGAGGTGGAGGTACAGGCTCGGCACCACGCCGTCGCCATGGCGGGCGGCGAGGGCGGTGACCAGGGCGGCCGTCCCGGCCGGAAGCGCGTCGAGGCGGGGGAGGGGTGGCGGGGCGGGGAGCATCGCCTCCGCGGCGAGGCGGGGCGGAGGTGGGGCGGGGAGCGGCGGGTCTTCGGCCAGGGCGCGGCGCAGGGCGGTCAGCAGGATCAGGTTGGTGAGGTTGCCCCGGTTGTAGACCTCGACCACGGCGGCGATGGTCGGGTCGGCCGGAATCGGCTCGAGCGGCGGAAGGGGGATGGCCGCGGCGAGGCGGGCGCGGGCGCCGGCGAGGCTGCCATCCTCCAGGGCTGGGCGGATGGCGTGCCAGAGCCAGGGCAGGACGCCGTCCAGCGTCGCCAGGTGGCGGTGGATGAGATTGACGAGCGGGACGCCGCTGGCCGTGCGCAGCTTGCCGTAGAGCGCCGCGATCGCGGGCGGCGCATCGGCTTCACGGAGCTCGGCCAGCGGCATGGACGCGTCAGAGCGTCGTCACGTTGACCGGTGCCGGATGCCAGTCGAAGCCCTCGCCCGCCTTGCCGACATGGCCGAGGCCGGGCCAGGGGAAGTGGTAGGAAATCACCGGGTGCTTGTCCGTCGCCAGGCGCGTCAGCATCTTGAACCGCGACTGCGCCGAGAGCTTGGGGTCGGTGTCGAAGGAGAACTCCCAGAGCGGCTTCTTCAGCAGCAGGACCTGGTGATGCGCCAGGTCGCCGGTGTTGACCACGGTGTTGCTGCCGTCGGAGATGAAATAGACCATGTGCCCGACCGTGTGGCCCGGCGTTGCGAAGGCGGTGACGCCGGGCGTGACCTCCTTGCCGTCCTGCACCATCACCATCCGGTCGCGATAGGCCGAGAGGTTCTTCTTGGCACCGTCGATGAAGGGCACCATGAAGTCGGGGCCCTTCTTGTTGGCGTCGTCGGTCCAGAAGCGGAGATCCGCCTCGCTCACCGCCACCTGGGCGTTGGGGAAGTTGCGGTTGCCATTGGCGTCGACCAGCGCCCAGCAATGGTCGCAGTGCGCATGGGTCAGCATCACCATGTCGATCTGCGCGGGGTCGATGCCGGCGGCCTTCATGTTGCGCAGCAGGCGGCCGGTGGTCGGGCCGAACATCTGGCTCGCCGCGCCCATGCTCTCGCCCATGCCGGTATCGAAGAGGATGAGCTGGCGGCCGGTGTTCAGCACCAGCGCATTCTGCTCGAGCGTCGCCGAGGCGGGGTCGAGGAAATTGCTGGTGAGCAGGTTGCGGATCTCCTCGGGCGGTGAGGCGGGGAAGGCGGGCTCCGGCTTGCCGAGGGGGAGGGAGCCATCGGAGATGATGGTCAGCTCGTAGCTGCCGAGCTTGAAGCGGTGCCAGGCCGGCGGCAATTCGTTGCGGAAGGGCGCCGCGGCGCGGGCGGCGCCCGCGACGAGCGCAGGTGCGGCGAGCGTTGCCGCGGCCGCGCCCCAGAGGGCACGGCGGCTGATCTGGATCATCTTGGTCCTCCCCAATCCGGTGCCGCAGCGTGGCGCGGCGCGGCACGATGGCACAGGCCAGGCGGGTTGCGTCGCGCAAAAATGCGCGTGAGCCCTGCGCGGTTGACGGCGGGGCGCGGCTGCCGCCACCCTTCCCGCTACAGGAGGGACGGATGCCGCAATTGGCCCATTGGGCGGAACGCCAGCCGGAAAAGCCTGCCGCGATCTTTCCCGATACCGGCGTCACCCTCGGCTACGCTACGCTGCAGGCCCGGGCGCGGCGCGCGGCGCATTGGCTGCTGCGGCTCGGACTCGCGCCGGGCGACGGCATCGCGGTGCTGCTCGACAACCGGCCGGAATTCCTCGAACTCGCGGAGGCGGCGCGGCTGGCGGGGCTCTACATCACGCCGCTCTCCATCCATCTGCGGCCGCATGAGGTGGCCTATGTGCTGAGCGACAGCGGGGCGAAGCTCGTCGTCGTCAGCCCGGAGCTGGAAGGGCTCGCGGCGGCGCTGGTCGCCGAGGGCGCATTCGGCGTGCGGCCGCGCTATGCGCTCGGCGAGGGCATCGCCGGCTATGAGGGTTACGAGGCGGCGCTGGCGGCGGAGGACCCGGCGGCGCCGCTGCCGGAGCGGCCGCTCGGGCGGGAGTTCCTGTACTCCTCGGGGACGACGGGGCTGCCGAAGGGCATTCGCCGGCCGATGCTGCCGCATGACCAGCGCGATGCGCCGATGTGGGACATGACATGGAAGTCGCTCTACGGCTTCGACGAGGACACGGTCTATCTCTCGCCGGCGCCGCTCTACCATGCGGCGCCCTTCGGCTATGTGGGCCGGACGCTGCTGGAGGGCGGCACGGCCGTGATCCTCCGCAAATTCGATGCGGCGCAATGCCTCGCGGTGATCGAGCGCCATCGCATCACGCACAGCCAGTGGGTGCCGACGATGTTCGTGCGCCTGCTCGCGCTGCCGGAGGAGGTGAGGCGGCGGCACGACCTCTCCTCGCATCGCTGCGCCATCCATGCGGCGGCGCCATGCCCGGTCTCGGTGAAGCGGGCGATGATCGAGTGGTGGGGGCCGATCCTCAACGAGTACTATGCGGGCTCGGAGGGAATCGGGACGACGGTGATCGACAGCGCGACCTGGCTCAGGAAGCCGGGCTCGGTCGGGCGGCCGGTGAACGGCGTCGCGCTGCACATCACCGGGGAGGACGGGCGGGAGCTGCCGCCGGGGGAGACGGGCACCATCCGCTTCGAGGGCGGGCCGCGCTTCGCCTATCACAACGCGCCGGAGAAGACGGCAGCCTGCTATGACGAGCGCGGCTGGGCGACGCTCGGCGATCTGGGCTGGATGGATGAGGAGGGCGTCCTCTTCCTTTCCAACCGGCGGGCGGATCTCATCCTTTCGGGCGGCGTGAACATCTATCCCGCGGAGATCGAGGCGGCGCTGGCGCAGCATCCTGCCGTCGGCGAGGTGGCGGTGGTCGGCGTGCCGCATGACGAGATGGGCGAGCAGGTGCATGCGGTGATCGTGCCTCGTACGGCCGTCGAACCCGCGGAGCTCGATGCGTGGTGCCGGGAGCGCCTCTCCGGCATCAAGCGGCCGAAGAGCTATGAATTCGTCGAGGAGCTGCCGCGCTCCGAGGCGGGCAAGCTGCTGCGGCGGATCCTCAAGGAGCGCTACCTGACGGCGGCAGGCTGACGGCGCCGCCCTCGGGGCGCATCAGCCCGTGCTGAGGCCGAGGCGCTTCACCCGCGCCTCCTCCTCGTCGATGGTCGTGGCCATGTTGCGGGCGTAGTCGGCGCTGTTCAGGTAGAGGAGCGGCTGGTCGAGCCTCGTCAGCACGGCGAGATGCGCCGGGTCGTGCAGGGCGCGACGGAAGCCCTCATGCAGGGCGGCGGTGATCTCCGGATCGAGGCCGGCGGGGGCGACGAGGCCATAGGGCGAGGTGATGACCATGCCCTGGTAGCCGAGCTCGAGCAGCGTCGGGACCTCGGGAAAGCCGGGGCGGCGCTCGGGTGTCCAGACATTCAGCAGGCGGAGCTTGCCCTCCTTGATCAGCTCGTAGAGGCCGGTGCCGGCGGCGGTCGCCTCGATATGCCCGCCGAGCAGGGCGGGCACCGCATCCGCCTCGCCGCGGAAGGGGACGTGGACGACATCGAGCTTCTCCCGCTCGACGATGTCGACCATCGCCAGATGCGGCGTGCCGTTGGCGCCTGTGTTGCCCCAGCGGTGGCGGCCGGGGTTGCGGCGGGCATCCTCGACGACCTCCTTCCAGGTTTTCCAGGGGCTTTCGGCGCGGACGACGACGCCGAAGGTGTAGCCGGTGAGGTGGATGATGGGCGTGAAGTCGCGCCGCGGGTCATAGGCCATGCGTTGCATGAAGGGCAGGCGGAGGGCGGGCAGCGTCATCTGCGAGACGAGGTAGCCATCGGGCCTCGCGCGGGCGACGCTGGCGGCGCCGAGGGTGCTGCCGGCGCCCGGACGGTTCTCGGTGACGACGGTCTGGCCGAAGGCGCGGGTGGCGGCCTCGGCGAGGGCGCGCATCTGCACGTCCGTCGCGCCGCCGGCGGGGAAGGGGACGAGGAGGGTGATCGGGCGCTCGGGGAAGCGCGCCTGGGCGTGGGACCGGGAGGGGATGAGGGCAGGCGCGGCGAGGGCGGCGCCGAGCAGGGCGCGGCGGTGGAGCGGCATCTTGGACGGTTCCCCGGTTCGTTTGGTTGCGGGGATGATAGGGGAAGCCGGTGGCGGACGCTACAGCGTCCGCCCGATGATCTCCCGCATGATCTCGCTGCTTCCGCCATAGATGCGCCCGACCCGGGCATCGGCCCAGGCGCGGCCGATCTCGTACTCGGCCATGTAGCCGTAGCCGCCGTGGATCTGCAGGAAATCGTCAAAGAGGCGGTTCTGCAACTCGGCGCCGAGGAGCTTGGCGGTCGCCGCCAGCTCGACGGTCAGCTCGCCGCGCAGGTGGAGGGCGAGGCAGTGGTCGGCGAACACGCGGAACATCGTCGCCTGCGCCTTGGCATCGGCCAGCTTGAAGCGGTTGTGCTGGAAGTCGATCACCGGCTGGCCGAAGGCCTGGCGTTCCTTGGCATACTCCACCGTCTTCTCCAGCATCACCTCCATCCCCATCGCGGCGCGGACGGCGATGACCAAGCGCTCCTGGGGGAGGTTGCGGATGAGGTATGAGAAGCCCTTGTTCTCCTCGCCGAGCAGGTTGCCGACGGGGACGCGGACATCCTCGAAGAAGAGCTCCGAGGTGTCCTGGGCGTGCAGGCCGATCTTCTCGAGGTTGCGGCCCTTGGTGAAGCCGGGCGTGCCGGCGGGGACGCAGATCAGCGAGATGCCCTTCCGGCCGGCGGCAGGGTCGGTCTTCGCGCAGAGGATGACGAGGTCGGCGAGCTGGCCGTTGCTGATGAAGGTCTTCGAGCCGTTGATGACGTACTCGTCGCCCTCGCGCCGCGCCGTGGTGCGCATCGCCTTGAGGTCGCTGCCCATGCCGGGCTCGGTCATGGCGATGGCGCCGATGATCTCGCCGCGCGCCATCCTCGGCAGCCACTCGCGCTTGCGCTCATCGCTGGCGAGGTCGGCGATGTAGGGGACGACGATGTCGGAATGCAGCGGGAAGCCGGGGCCGGTGCAGTTGGTCCGCGCGATCTCCTCGATGATGATGGCGCTATAGCCGAAATCGGCGCCGGCGCCGCCGTACTCCTCCGACAGCATGGGGCAGAGCAGGCCGGCGGCGCCGGCCTCAAGCCAGACGGAGCGGGGGACGATGCCGTCGCGTTCCCATTGCCGGTGGAAGGGGACGATGTGCTTCTCGAAGAAGCGGCGCACCTGGTCGCGGAACATCTCGTGGTCGGAGGTGTAGACGGTGCGCGGGCCGGCGAGGCTGCGGCCGGGCAAAGCGGGGTTGGTGTCCATGGTCCTGTCTCTATCCCTGGATCAGATGACGTTGGCGGCGCGGAGGGCGGCGATTTCCTCGCCGGTGAAGCCGCAATCGGCGAGGATGGCCTCGGTC
>CADCTD010000111.1 GCA_902805545.1 uncultured Craurococcus sp.
GCGGCGGGGAACGCGCGCAACCGCGTCGTCGTGGCGGCGACCAGCCGAACCGGCCCCCGCAGCACCATCGCGGGCGAGGCCGCCTTGCGGCCGGTGCACCGCCGCTCGTGGTAGCGGTTGGACCCGAACAGGTGCTCCAGGTCGTTGTTGGTCCGGGGCAGGTCCGGCACGCCGTAGCAGTGGAACAGCCCCGGCCAGTAGCTCGTCGTCACCTTCAGGAAGTGGCCCACCGCGCGGGCCAACTTGCCCCGGGCCGGGCGGTGGCGGCGCATGGCCCCGAGCAGTCCGCCCAGCCGCCTGCGGACCGTCAAGCCGCTCGCCTTCGCCTCGTTCTTCAGGATGCGGGCCGCCCGGTGGACCCACCCGTAGCCCTGGCGGATGCCGGGCCACATCCCCGCCGTCGCCGTCAACCCCTTGTGGAGGGCCGCCTTCAGCCGGCCGAGTTCCGGCGGCAATCCCCCTTTTTGCCCGCCGCCCGGGCGAGGCTCGCGTGGATGGCCCGGAGGCGGCCGTGCAGCTTCAGCCCGCTCGCGTCCAGCGGCGGGCGGCCGTCGTCGCTGATCGCGCTGCGGACGGCGGCGCAGTAGCCCCGGACCGCCCGGCTCTGCGGGTCGTCCCGGCCCTCCACCTTCCGCTCGATGGGCCGCACGCCCCGCACCCGCTTCTTCAGCTCCTTCTTGGCGTGGCGGTCCATGTCGTACAGCGGCCGCGCCGCCTCGCGCAGGTAATGGAAGTGGCAGAGCTGGTGGGGCACGCCCGGCAGGGCGGCGGCCACGGCGTTGCGGACGGAGTGCTGGCCGTCGGAGACGGCCGCGGCGATCGGCACGCCGCCCAGGGCGGACTTGACGGACCCGATCAGCTTCGCCAGGTCCGCCTCGGTCGCCGACAGTAAGCTCCGGGCCAGCAGCACCTCGCCGCTGAGGCAGTCCCGCAGCACCCACAGGACCTCGTGCCCGACGTCGGGCTGGAGGCCGTCGAGGGCCAGGACCACCCGTCCCTGCTTGGCCGTGAGCCGCCGAAGCCGGCGGTCGTCGGCCAGGCTCAAGGCGACCAGCTCGTCGTAGCGGTCCAGGAGGTTGGTCACCGTCCGCTGGCAGACGGCCAGCCCCCGCGACCGCAGGTCCTGGTGGATCTCGGGCACGCTGCGGTGCTGCTGATACCGCAGCGCGCCGACCAGGGCGATCACGTCCAGCCCGAACTCGTGCTCGGGCAGGGCGAGCCGCCCCTCGGCCTCCGGGCGGTAGGGCTGGTGGTAGCGGGGGCAGGTGCGGTGGTGGCAGCGGCGGACCTGGACCCGCAGGCCCACCAGCCCGCCCAGCGTCGCGACCGTCCGGCGGGCGTAGTACTCGACCGGCATCCGACGCCCGCACGCCGGGCACTCGGCGATCGCCGGCTCCAGCACCCGCTGCTCGGCCGCCCCGGGGCGGCAGGCCGTCCTAGCCATGGGCACCTCCC
>CADCTD010000112.1 GCA_902805545.1 uncultured Craurococcus sp.
GCTGCGTGCCGCGCTCGGCCGGGTGGGGCGGGCCTCGGCCGGCACCGGCGCGGCGAGGCTCGCCGCCAGGGCGCATGCGAGGGCGGCGATCGCCGGGCGGAGCCTGCGTGCAAGGAAAAGCTGCGTGCCGCGGGGGGCGGCACGAGGGGTAGTCTCGGTCAAGGAAGTCTCCCTCGGGGGGTGGGAGCGACGCGGGTGTCAATGGCCCTTACGCTGCCGGCGGCGTTTCGTTCCAAGCCCTGGCCGGCCGATGCCGGTTGTGGCCCGCAGGACACTGCGGATGGGGGAGTTTCCACCGCGCTGCCCTCGCCCCTATGGTTCCCGCCTCGAAGCAGGGAGGCGGGCATGGCGATCCGGCGTCTGGCAGAGGAAGGGCGGCTCTCCGGCGCCGTCGTGCATGGCGCGCTGGTCTACCTGGCCGGGCAGGTGGCGGATGACCCCAGCCTCGATGCCGAGGGGCAGACCGCCGATATCCTCCGGCAGATCGATGCGCTGCTCGCCGAGGCCGGCACCGACAAGTCGCAGCTGCTGACCGTCACCATCGTGCTGGCCGATATCCGCGACGCGCCGGCGATGAACCGTGCCTGGGACCGCTGGCTGGACCCGGCGGCGAAGCCCGCGCGCATTACCATCGAGGCCCCGCTGGTCGACCCGGCCTGGCGCGTCGAGATCACCGGCATCGCAGCCATCCCGGATGCCTGACCGCCACCGCCGGCCGCGCCCCTTCCTCGGCGCCATCGGCCTCTCGCTCGGGCTGATGCTGCTGGTGGCCGGGGGCGTGGCCGACCGCGGCGGTACCTTCCCGCTGGTCCTGCTGGGCACCTCGGCCCTGGCGATCGGCGCACTCTACCGGCTCTTCCCGCATGGGCCGCAATTCGCCCTCGGCACCACCAACGGGCTGGCGATGTATGCCTGCCTCTATGTGGTGATCGGCCGCGCCGGCTTCCCGGATGCGCCGGACTGGGCACGCGCCATCGGCTTCGCCCTGCCGATCGCCGCCTTCGTCGTCGCCTGCTGGCTGCGCCGCCGCGCCCTCAGCGCCTGGGCGGAGCAGGCGGCGGCGGCGGACCTCGCCCACCTGCCGCGCTTCGCCCGCTGGCTGGGGATGACCGGCCTGGTCGGGCTGGTCTCGCTCGGCTTCCCGGTGAACCGCCTGCCGCCGACGGGGCAGGGCATGGCGCTGATCCTCGCCATGGCCGCCATCGCCGCGGTCAGCGTGGTCTCGGTGGGCGACGTGGTGCGGCTGCTGGTCGATGTCGCCGTCATCTTCCGGGCGGTGACGCGGCGGCTGTCGCGCCTCGCCGTGCCGATTGCCGCCTATTCCAGCCTCTGGGCGCTGCTGACGGTGGTCTTCGGCTGCCTCTACCGGATCGCCGACGGGCTGTCCGACGGGCCGCTCTTCACCGGCACCCATGGGCCGATCCGCATCGATTTCCCCGATGCGCTGCATTTCAGCGTGGTGACGCTCTCCACGGTGGGCTATGGCGACATCATCCCGGCCGATGACGGCATAAGGCTGCTCGCCAGCATCCAGATGCTCCTGGCCCAGCTGCTGCTGCTCTTCGGCTTCATCGAGATCATGCGGGGCAGCCGGGCCGACCTGCCCGAGGCGGCGCCGCGCGAGGGCGGCTCGCGCCGCGCCATCGCCGGGGATTAGGCGCGGTTCCGCCGCAATCGGGGTGGAATTTGGCCGGAGTGGAAGAGGATCAGGGACCGATGACCGAGGCCGAACGGGCCGCCTTCTGGCGCGGCAAGCGCGTGCTGGTGACCGGCGGGGCGGGCTTCCTCGGCAGCGCCCTCTGCCATGCGCTGGCGGCGCTCGGCGCGCGGGTGACGGCGCTCGACGCGATGTTCCCGGATGGCGGGGCCAATATCGCCAATCTCGAGGGGGCGGGCGTGCTGCTGGTCCGTGGCGACATCCGCGACGTGGAACTGCACACGCTCTGCCAGGATGTGGACGTGCTGTTCAACATGGCGGCCCAGACCAGCCATATGGGCGGGCAGAAGGACCCGGTGGCGGACATCGCCATCAACGCCGTCGCCCAGGTGAGGCTGATCCAGGTGATGCGGGAGGCGGCGCCCGGGGCCGCCGTCGTCCATGCCTCGACGCGGCAATTCTACGGCCGGCCGATGCAGCTTCCGGTCGACGAGCTGCACCCGGTCAACCCGCCGGATGCGAACGGCGTCTCCAAATGGGCGGGCGAGCAGTACTGGCTGCTGGAGCAGCGCGTGCTGCACCGCCCGGTCGTTTCGCTCCGGCTGACCAATTGCTACGGGCCGCGCCTGCGGATCCGGGATGCGAGGCAGACCTTCCTCGGCATCTGGATCCGGCAGGTTCTGAAGGGCGAGGGGTTCGAGGTCTGGGGCGGCGAGCAGCTCCGCGACCTCACCTATGTCGATGACGTCGTCAGCGCCTTCCTGCTCTCGGCCGAGCAGGCGGCGCAACCGGGGGTGGCGGGCCGCGTCTTCAACCTGGGCGGTTCGCCGCCGGCCAGCCTGATCGAGCTGGCGGACCGGCTGATCGCGGCGAATGGCGGGCGGGGTCACTACGTCGTGAAATCCTTCCCGGCCGACCGGGCCCCCATCGACATCGGCAGCTACCACGCCGATGACCATGCGTTCCGCGCCGCCACCGGCTGGACGCCCCTGGTCGGGCTGGACGAGGGCCTGGCGCGCTCGCTCGACTGGTACCGCAGCCGCATGGCCGACTATAGCTGAGGGATCGGGGACAGAGGCAGATGAGCATGACCGTCATCCCGCAGGCCGATCCGGGCGCGGGCTACCGCGCCCAGCAGGCCGAGATCGATGCCGCGGTGGCGCGGGCCCTCGGCTCCGGCTGGTACATCCTCGGCCGCGAGGGCGAGGCTTTCGAGCAGGAATTCGCCGCCTGGCTCGGCACCACCCGCGCGGTCGGCTGCGCCAACGGGACGGATGCGTTGGCGTTGATCCTGCGCGGCATGGGCATCGGCGAGGGCTCGACCGTCGCCACCGTCTCCCACACCGCGGTCGCCACCGTGGCGGCGATCGAGATGGCGGGCGCGGTGCCGCTGCTGCTCGACATCGATCCGGACACCTACACGATGGACCCGGACGAGCTCACGGCCGTCCTCGAGGACCCGCCGCCGGGGCTGCCGCCGATCCGAGCGGCCATCGCCGTCCACATCTACGGCCAGGCCTGCGACCTCGATCCGATGCTGGCAGCCTGCCAGGCGGCCGGCGTCGCGCTGATCGAGGATTGCGCGCAGTGCCACGGGGCGACGCTCGGCGGGCGCAAGCTCGGCACGCTCGGCCGGGCCAGCGCCTTCTCGCTCTATCCGACGAAGAATCTCGGCGCGCTCGGCGATGGCGGGGTGCTGGCGACGGATGACTTCGAGCTGGCCGACCGCATCGGCGCCATCCGGCAATATGGCTGGAAGGAGCGCTATGTCTCCTCGATGGTTGGCGTGAACAGCCGGCTGGACGAGGTGCAGGCGGCGATTCTCCGGGTGAAGCTGACCGCGCTCGACTGGGGCAACGAGCGCCGCCGCTGGATCGCCGACGCCTATGACGCGGCCCTGGCCGGCGGGCCTTTCGCCCCGCCCGCGCGCCGGGCGGACGCGGAGCATGTGTTCCACCAGTATGTCATCCGCACCGGCGCCTGGGGCATGACGCGCGCCGATGTGCAGGCACGGCTGCGCCAGGACGGCGTCGGCACGGGCATCCACTACCCGGTGCCGGTGCATCTGCAATCGGCCTATGCCGGGCGCGTCCCCCTTGGCCCGGCCGGCTGCGCCGAGACCGCCCGCGCCGCGCTGGAGGTGCTGAGCCTGCCGATGTACCCGGAGCTGACCGACGAGCAGGTCGGGCAGATCTGCTGGGCGCTGCGCAACCTGGCGGGGTAGCCGGGCGGCGCTGTCCCGGGCGGGACTGATCTCGATCAAGGACGGGGCCTGTCCGGCCGGGCAGTCTGCGTCCATGCTCGAGTCCTGCCTTCACGCCCTCGACGCCCTCGGCCCCGAGGGGCTGCCGGCCTTGTCGGGTGCCCTGTTCCTGGCCGGCCTCGCCGGTGGTGCCAGTCATTGCGCGACGATGTGCGGGCCCTTCGTGCTGGCCCAGGTCGCCGCCGGCGGCAGCCTCGGCGGCGGGCGGCTGGCGCGGCTCTCGGGGGCGCTGCTGCTGCCCTATCACCTCGGGCGCGGCCTCGGCTATGCGGGGTTGGGCGCGGCGGCGGGCGGGCTTTCGGCAGCCGTCGCGCATGTGCCGGGCCTTGCCCTGGTGCCGGCGGGGCTGCTCGGCTTCGCCTCGCTGGCGATGCTGGCCCAGGCGCTGCCGACGCTCAGCCGCTGGCTGCCGCACGGCGGCTTCGGCGCGCTGATGGCGCCGCGCCTCGGGCGGCTGCTCGAGGCGCCGGGGGGCGGGCGCTCCTTCCTGCTGGGGCTGATGCTCTCCGCCCTGCCCTGCGGCCTGCTCTATGCGGCGCTCGCCGGCGCCGCGGCGAGCGGCAGCGCGCTGGCCGGCGCGATCGCCATGCTGGCCTTCGTGCTCGGTACCGCGCCGGCGCTGGTGGCGCTCGCCCTGCTCGGCCGCCTCTTCCGCCGCCGGGCGGAGCCGTTGTTGCAGCGGGCCGCGCCGGCGCTCTACGGCTTCAACGCCATCGTGCTGATGGCGCTGGCCGTGCGGCTGGTCGTCTAGCGGACGACGAGGTCGCGGTAGGCATGCCAGGTGGCGTGCCCGATCAGCGGCAGGACGACGACGAGGCCGAGGAAGAAGGGCACCAGCGCCAGGCCGGTGAAGAGCACGATCAGCCCGGCCCAGAGCGCCATCGCCTGCCGGTTCTCCATCACCGCCTGGATACTGACCGTCACCGCCTCCAGCCAGGACATGTCGCGGTCGACCAGCATCGGCAGGGAGACGGCGGCGATGGCGAAGCTCGCCGCCGCCAGCAGGAAGCCGAAGCCCGTGCCGGTGACGAGGAAGGGCACCAGCATCTCCGAGCGCAGCATCGCCATCGGCAGCGCCGGGAGCGAGGGCAGCGCCACGCCGCCGAAGAAGAGCGCGAAGAGCAGCCCGGCGACGCGCACCCAGAACAGATGGATGAGCAGCAGCATCGCCCCCATCATGGCGATCTGCGGGCGGAAGCCCTGCATCGCCTCGTGCAGCGTCGTCGCCTGGCCGAGCTCGGCCCGGCGGGAGACCTCGTAGAGCGGCGCCGCCAGCAGCGGGGCGAGGATGAAGAAGCCCGCCGTCGCCGGCAGGATCGCCCATGTCGCCCCCGTCTCGAACAGCAGCAGCGACAAAATCCAGCCGAACAGCGTGAGCGCCGCGCCGATGCTGAGGCTGATGGCGCGGTTCGCCATCATGTCGCGCCAGCCGAGGGTGAGCCACACCCAGGGCCGGTCGCTCGCCACGCGGCGGACGCGGCTCCGCACCGGCAGTTCTTCCAACATGCGCAACGATCCCTGACGCAACCTCGCCAAGCCTAGGCGCGGATCCGATTGCGGCGCCTTGATCAGGATCAAGGACACGAGGGGTCGATCGCGCGAGGTTGCGCCGATGCCGGGGAAGCTTCGACCGTCCCGGCCCGGAGATCTGTCGCATGGCATCCTATGCCGAACCGGGGCTTGCGGAGCCCGATGTGGAGGCGCCGGTCCGCGCCTTCGCCATCGCCACGGTGTTCTGGGGCATAGCGGGCTTCCTCGCCGGCGTGGTGATCGCCGCGCAGCTCGCCTTCCCGCTGCTCAACCTCGACCTCGAATGGACCACCTTCGGCCGGCTTCGCCCGCTGCACACCAGCGCGGTGATCTTCGCCTTCGGCGGCAATGCGCTGATCGGGACGAGCCTCTACATCGTCCAGCGCACCTGCCGCGCGCGCCTGTTCGGCGGCGAGGAGATGGGCTGGTTCCTGTTCTGGGGCTACCAGTTCTTCATCGTCACGGCCGCGGTCGGCTACCTGTTCGGCGTCACGCAGGGCAAGGAATATGCCGAGCCCGAGTGGTACGTCGATCTCTGGCTGACGCTGGTCTGGGTCGCCTATCTGGTCGCCTTCGCCGGCACGATCCTGAAGCGGCGCGAGCCCCATATCTACGTGGCGAACTGGTTCCTGCTCGCCTTCATCATCACCGTCGCCATGCTGCACATCGTCAACAACCTGGCGCTGCCGGTGGGCGATGGCATCGGCAAGTCCTACGGCCTGGCGTCGGGCGTGCAGGACGCGATGATCCAGTGGTGGTACGGCCACAACGCCGTCGGCTTCTTCCTGACCGCCGGCTTCCTCGGGATGATGTACTACTTCATCCCGAAGCAGGCGGGGCGGCCGGTCTACTCCTACCGCCTCTCCATCGTGCATTTCTGGTCGCTCATCTTCCTCTACATCTGGGCCGGCCCGCACCACCTGCACTACACCGCCCTGCCGGACTGGGCGCAGACGCTCGGGATGGTGTTCTCGATCATGCTGTGGATGCCCTCCTGGGGCGGCATGATCAACGGGCTGATGACGCTCTCGGGCGCCTGGGACAAGCTGCGGACGGATCCTGGCCTGCGCTTCTCCGTCACCGCCGTCGGCTTCTACGCCATGGCCACCTTCGAGGGGCCGGTGATGTCGATCCGCGCGGTCAACAGCCTTTCGCACTACACCGACTGGACCATCGGCCACGTCCACAGCGGCGCGCTCGGCTGGAACGGCTTCATCATCTTCGGCGCGCTCTACTGGCTGATCCCCGTGCTGTGGAAGAAGCGGCTCTACTCCGAGCGGCTGGTCGCCTGGCACTTCTGGGTCGCGACCCTCGGCATCGTCCTCTACATCACCGCCATGTGGGTCAGCGGCATCATGCAGGGGCTGATGTGGCGCGCCTATGACGAGCACGGCTTCCTGCAATACGCCTTCGTCGAGACCGTGGCGGCGATGCACCCCTACTACGTCATCCGCATGCTGGGCGGCCTGCTCTACCTGAGCGGCGCGCTGATCATGGCCTGGAACATCTACCGCACCGTGACGGCAGCGGAGGAGGAAGCGCCGGCCGCGCTCCCCGCCGCCCTGCCGATGGCCGCCGAATAAGGAGGGGCCGCGCCATGAAACGCTTCACCCATGCGCTGATCGAGAAGAACCTCATCCTTCTCGGCGTGCTCACCCTGCTGACGGTCGCCATCGGCGGCCTGGTGCAGATCGTCCCGCTCTTCCTCGTCGAGACCACGATCGAGCGCGTGCAGGGAATCCGCCCCTACACCCCGCTCGAGCTGATGGGCCGCAACATCTACGTCCGCGAGGGCTGCTACCTCTGCCACAGCCAGATGGTCCGTCCCTTCCGCGACGAGGCGGAGCGCTACGGTCATTACAGCCTGGCGGCCGAGAGCATGTACGACCACCCCTTCCAATGGGGCAGCAAGCGCACCGGGCCCGACCTCGCCCGCGTCGGCGGCCGCTACTCGGATGACTGGCATGCGGCGCATCTCCGCAGCCCGCGGGAGCTGGTGCCGGCCTCGGTGATGCCGCCCTATGCCTTCCTCGACCGGCCGCTCGATGCCGAGGCGATCCGCGCCCATCTCCGGGCCCAGCGCGGCGTCGGCGTGCCCTACAGCGACGAGATGATCGCCGAGGCCCCGCGCGACCTCGCTGCCCAGGCGACGCCCGAGGCCGATGCCACCGGCTTCAGCCGCCGCTACCCGAATGCCCGCCAGGCGGCCTTCGACGCCGACCCGAAGGTGGTGACGGAGATGGATGCGCTGGTCGCCTACCTGCAGATGCTCGGCACCCTCGTCCGCTTCTCGGACGTGACGCCCGACCAGCTGCGCCAGCCCTGAGGAGCGCATGATGGACATCCAGCGCCTGCACGAGATCCTCTCCACCATCTGGGTGGTCTGGTTCGTGCTGCTCTTCGGCGGGATCCTTGCCTGGGTGCTGCGCCCCGGCAGCCGCGAGACCGCCCGGCAGCACGCCTCCATCCCGCTCCGCGACAGCCAGCCCTGAAGGCCATGACCATGGCGCGCAAGCCCGAGACCGATGCCGTCAGCGGCGTCGCCACCACCGGCCACGAATGGGACGGCATCCGGGAACTCGACAACCCGATGCCCTCCTGGTGGCTCTACACCTTCTATGCCTGCATCGCCTTCGCGCTGGTCTGGGTGCTGTTCTACCCGTCGCTGCCCTTCGTGCGCGGCCTGCTCGGCAACACCGCCCGCGGCGACCTCGCCGCGGTGATGGCGGCCGAGCAGGCCAAGGCGGCGCCGATGCTGGCGCGCCTGCGCACCGCGACGCCGGAGGCGATCGCCGCCGAGCCGGGGCTACGCGCCTTCGCGCTCGCCGGCGGCCGCATCGCCTTCGCCAATAGCTGCGCCGGTTGCCATGGCGCGGGCGGGCAGGGCGCGCCGGGCGGCTTCCCGAGCCTCGCCGATGACGACTGGATCTATGGCGGCAGCCTCGAGGAGATCCGCACCACCATCCGCCATGGCGTCCGCAACGGCGAGGCTGCCGAGGCGCGCGGCACCGCCATGCCGGCCTTCCTGCAGGCGGGGCTCACCATGGGACAGATCGGGGAGCTGGCAGACCATGTCCTGTCCCTCCCGGGGACGGGCCCGGCCAATGCGGCGGGCGCCGCGCTCTTCGCCGAGAATTGCGCCGCCTGCCATGGCGATCGGGGCGAGGGCAACCGGCAGGTCGGCGCGCCGCGGCTGGATGACCGCATCTGGCTCTATGGCGGTGACAAGGCCTCGGTCATGCGCAGCATCGCCTATTCCCGCGCCGGCGTGATGCCCGCCTGGGAGAGCCGGCTCGACGCGGCGATGATCAACATGCTCACCGTCTACGTCCACGCGCTCGGCGGCGGGGAGCGGTAGGGGACCCGCCATGCCCGATTCCGGACCGCCGGTTGGAGCCCCTTTGGCCTCGCTCTACGCCGCGCATCGGAAGATCTATCCGCGCGCGGTGCAGGGCCGGGTGCGCCGCGCGAAATGGGCGGTGCTCGCGGTGCTGCTGGGGCTCTACTACCTGGTGCCCTGGCTGCGCTGGGACCGCGGCGCGGGCGTGCCGGACCAGGCGGTGCTGGTCGACCTCCAGCATGCGAGGCTCTTCTTCTTCTGGATCGAGCTCTGGCCGCAGGAGGTCTATTTCCTCACCGGGCTGCTGATCCTGGGCGCGATCGGCCTCTTCGCCGCGACCTCGCTCTTCGGCCGCGTCTGGTGCGGCTTCGCCTGCCCGCAGACGGTCTGGACCGACCTCTTCATGTGGGTGGAGCGGCGCATCGAGGGCGACCGCAATGCGCGCATCAGGCGCGATGCCGGCCCGCCGTCCCGCGACCGCACGCTGCGGCGCCTCGCCAAGCATGCCGCCTGGCTCGGCATCGCCGCGGCGACGGGCGGGGCCTGGGTGATGTATTTCCAGGATGCGCCGACGCTCGTGCGCAACCCCTTCGGCGCCTCGTCGCAGACTTGGTTCTTCTTCGCCCTCTTCACCGCCACGACCTATGTGCTGGCCGGCTTCGCCCGCGAGCAGGTCTGCACCTACATGTGCCCCTGGCCGCGCTTCCAGGGCGCGATGCTCGATGCGGACAGCCTGGTCGTCACCTACCGCGACTGGCGCGGCGAGCCGCGCGGCACGCCGAAGGACCTCGGCAATGGCGATTGCGTCGATTGCAGCGCCTGCGTGCAGGTCTGCCCGACCGGCATCGACATCCGCGAGGGCCAGCAGCTCGGCTGCATCGGCTGCGGCCTCTGCATCGATGCCTGCGACGACGTCATGCGCAAGCTGCATCGGCCGGAGGGGCTGATCGGCTTCGAGACCCTCGCCAACCTCGCTGCCAGCACCGCCGCGACGGCGGATATGGAGCCCGGCCCCGCCCGCCATGCCGCGGGCCTCGCCGCCCGCCGCCCGCCCCGCCTGCTGCGGCCGCGGGTGCTGATGTATGCCGTGGTGCTCGCCATCGTCGCCATCGCCATGCTCGGCGCGCTGCTGCTGCGCGAGACGCTCTCCCTCACCGTGCTGCCGGAGCGCGCGCCGCCCTTCGTCCGCCTCTCCGATGGCGGCATCCGTAACGCCTACCTGCTCAAGCTGGCCGACAAGAGCCACGAGGGTGGCCGCTATATGCTGGTGCTGGAGGAAGCGCCGGGCCTGCGGCTGCTGGTGCAGGATGTGGCGACGGATGCCGCCGGCCGCCCGGTACTGCCGGTGCAGGGCGATGGCGTTGCCTCCTTCCGCGCCCTGGTCACCGCCCCGGCCGTGCCGCCTGCGGCCGAGCGCCGGCCGATCCGCTTCCGCCTGCTCGATGCCGCCGGCCGCCCCGTGGCCGAGGCGGAGAGCGTTTTCCTGGGACCGCAACAATGACCGATCGCAGCTTCGACCCGGCCCGTGGCCGCTGGATCCCGTGGGTCTTCGTCGGGATGATGCTGCTGGTGGTCGGCGTGAACGCCGTGCTGATCACCTCCGCCGTGCGCAGCTTCACCGGCACCACCACCGGCCGTGCCTATGACCGGGGGCGCGCCTACAACCACATCCTCGCCGAGGCGGAGCGCCAGGCGGCGCTCGGCTGGCAGGCGCGCGTGGCGCTCGCCGAGGGCGCGCTCTCGGTCGCCGTGGCGGACCGGGAGGGCGCGCCGGTCGGGGGGCTGCTGACCGGGCTGCTGCTCCGCCCGCTCGATGGCCGGACCGTGCCGCTCGAATTTGCCGGGGCGGGCCCCGGCCAGTGGGTCGCGGCCGCGCTGCCGCCGGCGGCCGGCCAGTGGGAGGCGCGGCTCAGCCTGCGGGATGCGGCCGGGCGGCATCTCGACATCCGCCAGCGGGTGATCGCGCCATGAGCGTCATCGGCCGCATCGCCATCCCCGACGCCGCCTGCGCGCATTGCGGCGCGCCGGTCGCTGGCTCCGCCCGGTATTGCTGCACCGGCTGCGAGACGGCGCATGGGCTGGTGGAGGGGCTTGGCCTCGACGAATTCTATCGCCGGCGCAGCGCGGCCGATGGCGCGCTGCGGCCCGACGCCGCGCCGCCGGTCGCGCTGGCCGCCGCCGCCGTCGCCGAGGCGCCGGGGCTCTGGCGGCTCGACCTCATGGTCTCCGGCCTCCGCTGCGGCGCCTGCGTCTGGCTGGTGGAGCAGGCGCTGGCCGCGGAGCCGGACATCCTCTCCGCCCGCGCCGCGCTGACGACGCGCCGCCTCACCCTGCGCTGGCGGGGCGGGCAGGGAAGGGCGGAGGAGTTCGCCGCGTTGCTCGGCCGGCTCGGCTTCCGTGCCGTGCCCTTCACCCCGGCCTGCCTGCGCGCCGCCGATGATGCGGAGACGCGCAGCCTGACGCGCGCCCTCGGCATCGCCGCCTTCGGCGCGATGAACGTGATGCTCGTCTCCGTCGCCGTCTGGGTCGGCGAGGACATGGGCGCCGAGACGCGCGGCTTCATGCATTGGCTTGCCGCGCTGATCGGCCTGCCGACCATCGCCCTCGCCGGCCTGCCCTTCTACCGCTCGGCGCTGGCGGCGCTCAGGGCGCGGCGGACCAACATGGATGTGGCGATCAGCCTCGGCGTGCTGGCGACCGCGGCCATGTCGCTCTCCGAGGCCTGTAGGGGCGGGCCCTTCACCTGGTTCGACGGGGCGACGACGCTGCTCGCCCTGCTGCTGGCCGGGCGGCTGCTCGACCGCACCGCCCGCGGCCGGGCCGGCCGGGCGGTGGCCGAGCTGCTGGCGCTGCAGGACGGGCTGGTGCGCCGCCTCGCCGCCGATGGCAGCGCGGAGGATGTCCCCGCCGCCGCCATCCGCGCCGGCGAGCGCATCCTGCTCGCCGCCGGCGAGCGGCTGCGGCTGGATGCGGTGATCGAGGGTGGGCCCGGCCTCTTCGACCTCGCCGCCACGACCGGCGAGAGCCTGCCGCGCGGCGTCGCGGCCGGCGAGGCCGTGATGGCCGGCGCCGTCAACATGGGCGGGCCGGCGGTACTGCGGGTGACGGCGGCCGCGGCCGACGGGTCGCTCGCCGCCACCGCGCGGCTGCTGGAGGCGGCGGCGCAGGCCCGCGGCCGCTTCGTCACCCAGGCCGACAAGGCGGCGCGGCTCTACGTGCCGACGGTGCTGTTCGTGGCAACGGGCACCTTCCTCGGCTGGTGGCTCTGGGCTGGGCTCTCCTGGCAGGCGGCGCTGGTGCCGGCGGTCGCGGCGCTGATCGTCACCTGCCCCTGCGGCCTCGCCATCGCCGTGCCGGCGGTGCAGGTGGTGACGGTGGGCGCGCTGTTCCGCCGCGGCGTGCTCGTCACCTCGCCGACCGCGCTGGAGCGGCTGGCAGGCGTCGACCATGTCGTCCTCGACAAGACCGGCACGCTGACGGGCGGTGCG
>CADCTD010000113.1 GCA_902805545.1 uncultured Craurococcus sp.
CTAGGCGGCAGACGGCCGCGTGAACGGCTATAGTTCCTGCCGGCTGCAGGCGTGCCCCCGGGTCTTCTGCCGAAGCCGGACGGCACGGGCACCCGGACCTCGTTCCTTCCCAAACGCCGATCGCGGCAGCCAGTCTCGATACGGCGTCCACGCCTTCCGTCGCGCCATCCGGCCCTGCCGTGTAGGCTTGGGCGATCGCGCATGCGCGCCAACCACCGGGAGCGTCGAGTATGAGCAACGCGTCGCAGTACACCCCGCCCCAGGTCTGGACCTGGGACAAGGCCAACGGCGGCCGGTTCGCCAACATCAACCGGCCCGTCGCGGGCCCGACGCACGACAAGGACCTGCCGGTCGGCCGCCACCCCCTCCAGCTCTACTCGCTGGCGACGCCGAACGGCGTGAAGGTGACGGTGATGCTGGAGGAGCTGCTGGCCCTCGGCCACCGCGGCGCGGAGTACGACGCCTGGCTGATCCGCATCGGCGAGGGCGACCAGTTCGGCAGCGGCTTCGTCGCGGCGAACCCCAACTCCAAGATCCCGGCCCTGGTGGACCGCAGCGGCCCGGCGCCGGTCCGCGTCTTCGAATCCGGCGCGATCCTCATGCACCTGGCCGAGAAGTTCGGCGCCTTCCTGCCGGCCGGGGGCGCGGCGCGCGCCGAGTGCCTGTCGTGGCTGTTCTGGCAGATGGGCAGCGCGCCCTACCTGGGCGGGGGCTTCGGCCACTTCTACGCCTACGCGCCGACGAAGATGGAGTACCCGATCGACCGCTTCGCCATGGAGGCGAAGCGCCTGCTGGACGTGCTCGACCGCCGCCTGGCCGAGACCGAGTACGTGGCCGGGGGCGACTACACCGTCGCCGACATGGCGGCATGGCCCTGGTACGGCGGCCTGGCGAAGGGCTGGCTGTACGGCGCGGCCGAGTTCCTGCAGGTGCAGGACTACGAGAACGTGCAGCGCTGGGCCGACGCGGTCGGCGCCCGCCCGGCGGTCCGGCGGGGGCGGATGGTCAACCGTGTTTCCGGCGAGCCCTCGAGCCAACTGCACGAGCGCCACGACGCCAAGGACTTCGAGACCAAGACCCAGGACAAGCTGGCGGCCGGCGGCTAGGGGCCCCTCATGGAAGGTGGGGCCGGGTCCGCTTCAGGTCGGGTGCGGCGGTCGAACGGCACGCACCCTCTCAGCAGCGAGAGCACGTCGGAAAGGGGGGTCTACCGGCATCTGAGACGATCGCGAAGGTTTCTGGCGTTCTCGCGCATAGACCGTGCCGCGCCGATTGCCTACCCGGTCTCCGACGGGACGCGAGCGACACTGCCGCGACAGACCGCGGCGACCTCGCCGCCCAGGAAAGGATGGCAGCCTCCATGGTCAAGATGATCATCACGATCAAGCGCCGCGACGGCATGACCCACGACGAGTTCGTGCGCTAC
>CADCTD010000114.1 GCA_902805545.1 uncultured Craurococcus sp.
CGGGATGGCGCACGGTCCTGCAATTCGGCGCCGAGCCGCCTCCCGGCGAACAACCCCGCTCCACCCTCCGAACCGGCTCCCGTTCCCCGGCGTTGACCCGCCCGGCGCGCGCCCGCGCCACGGACATCGCCATGAACCTCGCCCGAATTCCTGCCTTCGACCCGGACGGCGACCTCAACGTCGTCATCGAGACGCCCAAAGGAAGTCACAACAAGTACGCCTACGACGAGGAGTTCGGCGCCTTCCGCTTCCAAGGCGTGATGCCGGAAGGCAACCTGTTCCCCCACGACTTCGGCTTCGTCCCCTCCACCCTCGGGGAGGACGGCGACCCGCTCGACGTGCTCGTCCTGCTCGACGTGTCGCTGCCCGTGGGCTGCCTGCTTTCGGCGCGGCCGCTGGGCGTGATCGAGGCGGAGCAGCGGGAGCGCGACGGGAGGGTCGAGCGCAACGACCGCCTGCTCGCGGTCGCCACCAAGGCCCGCACGCACGCCCACGTCCACCGGCTCGAAGACCTGCGGCCGGGCCTGCTGGACGAGATCGAGGCGTTCTTCGGCCACTACAACGCCCTGAACGGGACGAGCTTCACCCCGGTCGGCCGCGGCGGCCCAGAGCGGGCGCGCGAACTCGTGGAGGCGGGCATCGCGGCGAAGCGGAAGAGGGGCGGGTGAGGCGCGGCGGGCTGACGTGGCGCGGCCATGCCGCCATCACGCGCCCCGCTCGTGCATGCTCGGCCGTGCGGGCCGACGACGGGAGGTCGGGAACGCGGTGGAGGGGCGCATGACCCTGAGGTTGGTTTCTTCGGGCGACGACCGCGCGCTGGCGATCCGTGACCACCTCGTGCCGGTCGTCCGCGGGCGGGGCATGTTGGAGCTTCAACGCGGCCTCGTGCGGCTGGTGGCGCTGCGGACCGACCCCTGGACCATCGAGCACTGGACGCCGTTCGGCGAGTTGTCCCCGGACGAGGCGTCCTCGCCCGGCTACCGGCACGCCGTCGAGCGGCAGCGCACGCGGCCGGACCTGCCCTACGGGCTCGACGTGCGGCACGACGGAACACGGGTGCTGGGTGTGCTGTGGTCCGACGACGGGGCGTACGAGGTGGTCGCCTTCGTCCGCGGCCCCTGGGAGGACGAGGCGCTGGCGCTGTGAGAAGGCCGGTGCCGGGGCTGCGGCCGCCGCCGCGAACGCAACCGGCAGCCCTCAAGCGCGGCGGGGACGCCGGGAAAACCACCGAGGCGCGCACGTGCCCTGCCGAGAATGGCGGGCGGGATGTCGGCCGCGGGCGCGTGCCCGGGCGGGCCTGCCTCAGCGCATCCTCGGCCCTGACCGCACGCGGTGGTGCGGCGCCGTGACAGCGAACGCCCGATCCGGGCCGTCCAAGGGAGGAGCCGCGTGGACCTGACCGAGGAGCAAGTGGAGGCGGC
>CADCTD010000115.1 GCA_902805545.1 uncultured Craurococcus sp.
ACCGCGTCATCCGCGAGGTGATGATCAGCCAGGGCGGCGGCGGCCTCGCCGTCGCCTACGACGCCCCGGCCGGCCGTCCCGAGAGCAGGCGGGTGCTGCGCCTCGAGAACGTCAACGGCATGCTGGAGGTGCTCTACGACACCGTCATGCCGAGCCAGATGGCGCTGGGCAGCGGCGGCACCCCGCGCCTCGTGCAGGGTGGCGGCGGGATGTACAGCGTACAATACGACCGCTGACGGAGCGGAGGCGGTGCCGCTGACCAGGCGGACCCTGGGCGCCGGGGCGACTCTCGGCCTGCTGGCCGGATGCGCCACGCTGCGGCCGCCGGCGGCGGCTCTGGCGGACGCTCCGCCGGCCGAGCGTTGGGCGCAGGTGCTGCAGGACCGGGTGGACGACGCGGGACGGGTAGACTTCACCGGCCTCGCCCGCGACCCCGGACCGCTCGACGCCTACGTCGCCCACGTCGCGGAAACGCCGCCGGACTCCATGCCGGACCGGAACGCGCGGCTGGCGTACCTGGTCAACTCTTACAACGCGCTGTCCATGTGGAGCGTGCTGCAACATGGCGTCCCGGAGCGGTTGTCCTTGCTGGACCGCGTGCGCTTCTTCAAGCTCACGCGGTCCACGGTCGGCGGGCGCGCGATTTCGCTCTACGACTACGAGAACGACGTCATCCGCCCGCTCGGCGAGGAGCGGGTCCACTTCGCGCTGAACTGCATGGCGGTGTCGTGCCCGCGCCTGCCGCGCGCATCCTTCACCGTCGCCGGGCTCGACCGCGAGCTGGGCGCGGCGGAGCGGCTGTTCTTTTCGGAGCCGCGCAACCTCGTCGTGGACGGCGCGCGGCGGGCCATGTGCGTTTCCGCGATCCTGGACTTCTACACGGAAGACTTCCTGGCCAAGGCCCCCACCCTGGTCGCCTACGTGAACCGCACCCGGACGCCGCCGGTGCCGGCGGACCACCGCACCGAGTTCCTGGACTATGATCGGACGATCAACAACCAGCCCTGCGGCGGGTCGCGGGCGTGACGGCGAGGGCGGCCGGACGGCGCCGCCCCGCCCGGTCCTGGGCACCGGCGGGGCTCGCCGCCTCGCTGCTGCGCTTGGCGGTCGCCGCCGTGCTGTTGACGACGGGAGGCGCCAAGGCCCTCGACCTGCCGGGCTTCGCGGCGATCGTCGCGGAGGTGATCGGCGCCTCGGCCGCCCGCAGCGTGCCCCGGCCGGTGTCCGCCTGGAGCTGGAAGGACGCGAGGCGCACGACGTCCGCGCGCTCGACGAAGAAGGCCGCGACCGCCGGGATCTCGTGGAAGTTGCCGTCGAAGACCGTGGTGTTGAAGAGCACCGACAGCGGCAGGCCGCGCGCCCGCTCGACGTACTCCCCGCGGACGGCGTTCAAAGCGACCTCGGTGTCGTAGCCCTTG
>CADCTD010000116.1 GCA_902805545.1 uncultured Craurococcus sp.
CTGGACCTGATCGCCGGCACCGGGCACGACACGCTCGCGCTGCGGGACTACCGCCAGGCCGCGGAGCACGGCATCCGCAGCATCCGCGACGGCGTGCGCTGGCACCTGGTCGAGGCAGAGCCCGGCCGCTACGACTGGTCCTCCCTCCTGCCCCTGCTGCATGCGGCGGAGACGGCGGGTAGCCAGGTCATCTGGGATCTCTGCCATTACGGCTGGCCGGACCACATCGACATCTGGTCGCCCGGCTTCGTCGAGGGCTTCGCCGCCTGCCCGAAAGCTGCTGACGCCGCCAACGCGCATGGCATCGAGCTCGAGGTGGTCAAGCTGCCAGACACCAAGCGTGGCTTCGTGCTGCTGCCGCGGCGCTGGGTGGTCGAGCGGTCCTTTGCCTGGGCCACCCGCTTTCGCCGGTTGGTGAAGGACTATGAGGGATATGCCAGCACCCTCGCCGGCTTGCACCTCGTCGCCTTCGCCTGCCTCATGCTCAAGCAGGCCGCGCAACTGACCGGAGGTCCATAGCAGCCTCTAGACCAAGTATCTGGCTATGTTAGGGGTGGCTCGCCAACAAATATCATAAAAATCGAAGACTGCGCCGAAAAGCCTAGCGACTTGTCTCACTCTGAGGATGAACCGTAAAGACCATATCGCTACCGCCAAGTCGAACGCGGCTTTGCATAGTGCCCTTTATCCAAGAATATGGGTCAGTTGCGATCGATAATGGCAGTTGAATCATTTTATGCGAAGTTAAGTCGGCCCGGTTGTCATAGGCAACCCGGGCTTGAGGCTAATCCGCGAGTTGCATCGATTTTTTCCCGCTCAGTGACCACGTCCGCGATCCTCTTGCGCGTGGCGAAATCGACTGCGCGCGAGGAGGCCACGAGCCAGGGCGGGATGCGCGCGTTGCAGCTCCATCCCGTGTCGTGGGCACAGGTGTTGACGACGTGGAAACGCGTGACCGGCGAGATATGTCGATGCAGGCAGCACCGCCGTCACCTACGACGTGCTGGCGCGCTACGCCTTCGACGTCGACGACTGGAACAACCTCTGGGCCGTCTTCCACGGCGTCTCCGGACGGCGGGGCAGGCCGCATCATGCCGACGAAAACCCCGGCTGGTCCGCCTGCCTGGCGGCGCCGATGCACTATACTTGGCCGCTCATCGAGCGGGAGGCGCGGACGACGCAGACCCTGCTTCCTCCCAGCTGATCGCGTTCCGAAGAAGGATCATCGGGGAGCTCATGTGCATCGCATGAAGCCCGGATAGCCCTTGGCGGCAACCTCGTCGCAGATGGACCGGTAGCGCGCCATACCGCCAGCATAGGGCATGAAGACGCGCGGCTTGCCCGGCACATTGGCGCCGAGATACCAGGAGTGACGGGCCTGTGGCAGCAAGGTCGACCGCGCCGCCTCGTTGACCTGCATGACCCAATCGTCCATCGCGGCTTCGGTCGGCTCGATACTCGCCAGGCCGTCGGCGCGCAGCCGGGCGATGCAGGCGGTGATCCACTCGACATGCTGCTCGATGGCCACCGGCATGTTGCAGAGCACCGAAGGGCTGCCGGGGCCGGTGATGGTGAAGAGGTTCGGGAACCCGGCCACCTGCAAGCCCAGGCAGTTGCGCGGCCCGGCCTCCCAGGCCTTGGCCAGCGTCAGCCCAACGCGTCCCTCGATGTGCATCTTCAGCAAGGGACCGGTCATCGCATCGAAGCCGGTGGCGAAGACGATGATGTCGAGCGGGTACTCCGCCTTCGCCGTGCGGATGCCGGAGGGCGTGATCCGCTCGATCGGCGCATTGCGTACGTCGACGAGCGTGACGTTGGGGCGATTGAAGGTCGCAAAGTAGTCGCTGTCGATCGGCGGGCGCTTGGCGGCATAAGGATGGTCGATATCGGCCAGCAGTTCTGCCGTGGCCGGATCCTCGACGATCTCCCGGATCTTGCCCTTCAGGAACTCCGCCGCGGTGTCGTTCGCCTCCTTGTCGATCAGGAGGTCGCGGAAGGCGGCGCGGAACTGCAGCCCGCCCTTGGCCCAAGCGGCTTCATAGATGGCCTGGCGCTGGTCCGCGGTCACATCCCAGACCGAGCGGTCCTCGATGACGAAGGGGTGGCCGTTCGGGGTGCTCTGCATGATGCGGCGAAGTTCCGCGTGGTTGCTTCGCACCCAATGCTTGAATTCGGGCGTCAGCGGCGCGTTGTGCGCCGGCACGCTGTAGTTGGCCGTGCGTTGGAAAACGGTGAGATGCGCCGCCGCTGCGGCGATCACCGGCGTCGCCTGGATGCCCGTGGAGCCGGTGCCGACCAGGCCGACGCGCTTTCCCTCGAAGTCCACGCCGTCATGCGGCCACTGCCCGGTGTGGTACCAGCGGCCCTGGAAGTCGGAGAGGCCGGGGAACGCCGGCACGTTCGCGGTCGAGAGGCAGCCCACTGCGGTGATGAGGAATTGCGCGGTTAGCGTCTCGCCGTCTTCGGTCGTCACCGACCAGGAATTCGTCGCCTCGTCATGGCGTGCGCCGGCGACGCGGGTGCCGAAGCGGATGCTTCGCCTGAGGTCGAAGCGGTCGGCGACGTGGTTCAGGTAGCGGAGGATCTCCGGCTGTTCCGGATAGCGCTCGGACCATTCCCATTCCTCGAACAGCTCCTTCGAGAAGGTGTAGTTGTAGGAATGGCTCTCGGAGTCGCAGCGCGCGCCGGGGTAGCGGTTCCAGTACCAGGTGCCGCCCACGCCATCGCCTGCTTCCAGGACCTGAACGTTCAGCCCCAGCCGGTCGCGGAGGCATAGCAGCTGATACAGGCCGGAGAAGCCGGCGCCGATGATGAGCGCGTCGAAGGTCCGGGCGGGCGTCATGTCGGGCATGGCGGTTGGCGCTCCTGGAATGGCCGGCTGGATGCTTTCCATAAGGTGATGACTGATGGAAAGGGATGCTGGCCGGCCCCGATCGCCGGCTTCGACGCCGCGGAGGGAACATTCGCTTCGTCCCGGCCTGAGGAGGTCATCCTCGACTCAAGCTGTAAATGCGCGGATCACGGCACCGCCGAAGCGTGGAAGGCTCTCTTCTGGATCAGGCAGGAAGGCGGTGACGGGCAGCACCACCCGGCCGACGCCTCGGCGGCGCCTCTCCTCCACCGCCGTGCGGGGATCCTGGCCCGAGCCGGGCAGGGCGCCGGGGCAGCCGGTGAGGATCTCGATGGCGTCCGGGTCGCGCCCCACGGCCTCGGCGCTGCGGCGCACCACATCGATCAGGGGCATGGTGTCGACCTGTGCGCCGATCGAGGGGAAGAAGCCGTCGCCGAGGCGCCCGGCCCGCCGCGCCGCCGCCTCGGAATGGCCGCCGACGATGATCGGCACGGCCCGTGCCGGCGGCTTCGGATTGCAGCTCACCCCGGCGAAGGCGACGTAGCGGCCGGCGAAGCTGGCGCCGTCCTCGCGCCAGAGCGCCCGCATGGCGGCGACATACTCGTCGGCGCGCCGCCCGCGCTCCTCGAAGGGCACTCCGAGGGCGGCGAATTCCTCGCGCAGCCACCCGACGCCGATGCCGAGCTCGATCCGCCCGCCGCTCATGTGGTCGAGCGTCGCCACCTGCTTCGCCAGCACGAGCGGGTTGCGCAGGGGCAGGATGATGACCCCGCTCATCAGGCGCAGCCGCGTCGTCGCCGCGGCGGCGAAGGCCATCCAAATCAGCGGGTCCGGCATGTCGGTGAACTGGGAGCCCGGCAGCCGCCCGCCCTGCGCGTAAGGGTAGATGCTCTCATAGGCATCCGGCAGTGCCACATGGTCGACGGCAAAGACGGAATCGAAGCCTGCGGCTTCCGCCAGCCGCGCCAGCCGGGCGGCGCCGGTGCCATCGGGGAAGGTGTTGTTGCCGAAGTGCAGGGCGAATTTCATCGGCCATCCTCCCCTTGGCGACGGATGCCGGTTCGGCTGCACTCCGTTGGAGCCAGCATGGCAGCGTGGCGCGCACCGCGTCCAGCCCGCCCGTCGCCGGCGCCACCGCCTTCCGGCACCGTTCTGCTGGGCTAGATTGGGAGGCCTAGAGGGGAAACCGATGATGTCCAAGTCCGAGATGTACAACCGGGGCGCGACGCTGCGGCAGGAGCTGATGGGCGAGGCCATGGCCGAGAAGATGGCGAGCACGGTCTACAACGACCCGCTGATGGAGAAATTCGCCGACTGGACGCGGGAGGCGGTGTTCGGCCTGCTCTGGACACGGCCGGGGCTCGACCTCAAGACCCGGGCCCTGATCACCGTCATCACCGATACGGCGACGGCCGCCTGGCCCGAATTGCGGATCCACCTGCGCATGGCTCGCCGCCAGGGCTGGACCGAGGATGAGCTGGGCGAGGCGCTGCTGCACACGGCCGGCTATATTGGCGCACCCTCCGTCCGGGAGGCGCTGCTGGTGGCGCGCGAGGTCTTTGCCGAGCTGCATGCGGAAGCGTAACGTTTCCGCCCGGCCTCGCGGCGGGCGGTGGCGTCGGGAGCGATCGCGGCCGCCTCCTGCCTCGCTTCGTCGCAGGCGGTGGGCAAGGTCTTGGGCACTGAAGGACCCGCTGCCAGCCTGCGGCAGCCGTCGCCAGCCGGTATCAGCCTCTAGTTGGGGAACCCATACAGCTTGCTGCTATGGCTGGCGTTTTTGCCTCCTGAACGGGTTTGGGTGGCGCAGGAGGATGCTATGGCACGGTTGTTCTGGCTGTTGGATGAGGTTTGGACGGCGATCGAGCCGCACCTGCCGCGCGGCAGGCCGGGCAAGCCTCGCGTCGACGATCGGCGGGTGATCAGCGGCATTCTGCATGTGTTGAAGACCGGCTGCCGCTGGCGTGAGACGCCTGCGGCGTATGGCCCACTAGCCACAGCTTACAACCGCTTCAACAGGTGGTCGCAACGCGACCTCTGGCAGTGCCTGCTTGCCAAGATGGCAGCCTCTGGCGATGTGCCTGAAGAACTCAGCCTCGACAGTTCACATGTGTGTCACAGATCCCTAACCATGAGAACGGCGCCCTGAAGGCCGGTTGCTCCCTAACCGGGATAGGGGCGCAGCCTACGCGCAGTCAGATTTCATAACAGATCAGGGCGTCACTCACGCCGGCTAACGGCGCAATGAATCTCGTGTTCAACGCTCCGATTATCTCGCTGCAGGAACCGCGCCCTACGTAAGTGCAGAAATCGTTGAATACTTATTCTCACGATTAAAGAGCCGTGACAGCTGGCCATAGAGCCGCACCGACGAACTTGTGCCCTGACGCTGGACGCCCAAAATCCAGGCCGAGCCTGAGCCAGCGAGATAAAGGGCCTGGAATCCGCGCTTACTGTTGTCCCTCCAGTGGTCCAGTCAGATGGCCAGCACGCCGCCCGGTCCCAGTATTTCGACGATCTCGAAGGCTTCGCCGTGCGCTTCCGTGCGCGGCAGTGCCGCAGTCACCGGCGGCGCCAGTGCAAGACCGAGCGCGAAGGCGGCCAGCAGCAGAAGAACATTGCGCCGGATCGGTGCCAGGACTGGCCAGAGAGAAGACGGTGAAAGGCGCATCCGCGAACTCCGGTGAGCCTTCCTCATGCCGCCGGATCTACGACGGGGCGGGCCGCTCCGCTTCATGACAAAGTATGCCAGCTCCCGCGGAAGCGCGGCCCGGCGACTCTCGATCACCCGAGCGCACGGATCACGTCCTCGGTCGTCGTGATCAGGGCGACGTTGCGCATGGCGTAGTCGATCGAGGCGCGGTGCCAGTCGGCGTTCATGGTCGAACAGCCATCCTGCGGGATGACCATGACATAGCCCTTGTCAGCGCCGGTGCGCGCCGTGTGCTCGATGCTCATGTTGGTCCAAGCGCCGGTCTCGATGATGAAGTCGCGCCCTTCGGCCCTGAGGATGCGCTCGAGCGACGTGCCCTCCCACGCGCTCATCCGCGCCTTGCGCACCACATGGTCGCCGGGCTGCGCCTCCAGCCCCGGCACCGGCTCGGCACCCCAGCTGCCCTCGACCATCGCATTGGCATCGATGCAGCCTTCGAAGAGCGGCGCGTTCAGCGTCATGTCGCGCCCATCCGCCCGCCGGAGGAACCAGACATGGATCACCGGCACGCCGCGCGACCGGCAATGCGCCGCCAGCCGCGCAATATTGGCGACAGCGTTCTGCTGGCGGCAATGCTCGGGGCTGCCGGAGGAGGCGAAGGCGCCGCCTTCCATCACCACGTCATTCTGCATGTCCTGGATGATCAGAGCGCAACGCGAGGGGTCGAGCCGCAGCGCGTCGTCGCGCGTCGCCGGTCGCTCGGCGACCTGCGGTCCCGCCTTCATGAAAGGTTCGTTGCGCGGGCCTATCCTGACCGGGATGGCGTAGACCGAGGTGGTCGCGCAGACATAGAGGGTGCGCCAGTCCGCCCCCCCCCAGTGCAGGTTGGCCGCCGGTTCCGGCACCGAGACCTTGCCCAGCAGCCGCCCGCCGGGGGAATGGACCCAGAGGCCACCGGGCGCGGTGCACCAGACATTGCCCTCGGCGTCGCATTTCATGCCGTCCGGCACGCCCGGCAGCAACGCATCGCGCAGGCCGGAGGCGAAGATGCGGCCATTGCGCAGCGACCCGTCGGCCGCCACGTCATAGACCCGAATACTCGCCTGGTCGGTGTCGTTCACATAGAGCAGCGATTCGTCGGGCGAAAAGCACAGCCCGTTCGGCTGGCTGAAGGTGTAGCGGTCGACGAGAAGCTGCGGCTCCTCGCCCGGCTTCGCGCCGGGCCGGATCCGGAACACGCCCTGCCAGCCAAGCTGGCGCGGGCGTTCCACGCCATAGACCGGCATGCGGCCGTACCAGGGATCGGTGAAGTAGATCGACCCGTCTGAGCGGACGCAGAGGTCGTTGGGGGAGTTCAGTTCCCGCCCCTGAAAATGGCTGGCCAGCACCTCACGCGTGCCGTCGGGCCGCAGGCGCACCACTGAGGAGGTGGCATGCTCGCAGGCCAGCAGGTTGAGTTCGGCGTCGTAGGTCAGGCCATTCGCCTTGTTGGACGGGCGCGTGACATCGCGCGCGCCGGCGCGGTCCAGGCGGCGCCGCACATCGGCAGGCATGTCGGAAAACAGCAGGTAGTGCTCCGCCGGGTGCCAGACCGGCCCCTCGGTAAAGGTGAAGCCGCTGCCCGCCTGGAGGACGGGGGCATGCTCGTCGATCAGCCGGCGGAAGCCGGGGTCGAGGGCGATATGGGCCATTGGCGCGCTCCTCAGACCGGAAACCAGTCCCGGCGGGCCACCGTCTGCGTCACCGGCCCGGGCACTTGCAGGTCGAGCCGGCCGACCACCTGGCCATGTTCGATCTTCGCCGGCTTGTCATGCACCGGCAGCAGGAAGCGGGAGGAGTTGAGCAGCTTCTTGATCGCCGCCTTCTCCGACCGCTTGGAGCCGGCATGGTTGCCGGTCACCTGCGGCTCATGCGCGCTGACCTGGAAGACGGGTTCGACGACCTGATCGTTGAAGTCGTAGATCACGTCGCCGCAGATGGTGGCGAGGCCCTCGGCCGTCTCGACATGCACGTTCATCGAGCCTTCGGTATGTGCATTGGCAGCTTCCAGCACCACGCCCGGCATGATCTCGACCGGGCCGGACAGTTCGAGATCCTCGAAGCGCAGCGCGTGGCGCGTGTGCAGCCGCTCGATCAGGTGCTGGATGTCCGGCTTCGGATACTGCGGATGCATCAGGCCGGAAACCGAGCATTCCAACTCACGGCGGTTCACCACCACGGTGGTGTTCATCGGGAAGTGGTCGTCCTTGCCCGCGTGGTCGATGTGCAGGTGGGTATGCAGCACGTAGCGCACATCGCCGGCCTTGACGCCGAAGCGGGCGAGCTGCCGCTCGATCATGTTCTCGTGGAACTGGAGGCCGCGCATGCCGAGCGTCTCCATGATGGCGTTGTCGCGGTAGCCGGTGTCCACCACGATCGGCCAGCGCCCACCCAGGATCAGGAAGCCGTAGACGGGCACCCGCCGGATGCGGCCGCAATCCCGTGCCAGCACCAGGAAGCTCGATTCCAGCTCGATGTCGCCGTAGTCGAGGAGCTTGATCTCAAGGCCCATCCCACATCTCCCTACAGCCGGTAGACCCGGCACGCATTGTCGAAGAACAGGGCCCGCCGCGCCGTCTCCTCCAGCCCGCCCGCGGCCTGCAGATGGGCGCCGAGCAGCGGGGCGTAGCCCGTCCAGAGCTTCTCGATGGGGAAATTCGATCCCCAGATGCAGCGCATCGCGCCGAACAGCGCGAGCGTCTCGCCCACCACCCAGGCGACATGGGCCGCGTCGCTGCGGTGCAGGAAGGTGCCGAAGCCCGAGAGCTTCACCACCACGTTCGGGCAGGCGGCCAGCGCCGCCATGCCGGCGCGCCAGGCGTCGCGGCCGGCGGCGGAAAGATCCTCCAGCATCCCGGCATGCTGCAGCACGAAGGTCACGCGCGGGCAGGCGGCGGCGAGATCCGCCGCCATCGCCATCTGGTCGGCGAAGACCTGCAGGTCGAAACTGAAGGCATAATCCGCGAGCCGGGCGATGTTCCTGCGCACCGTCGCGTCGCCGCACAGGTCGGGGCGGGCGGCGAAGCGATAGAGCGGGTTCCGGTGCCAGTGGAATTGCTGGCGGATGCCGCGCACCCGCGGGAAGCGCGCCAGCCGGTCGAGCGCGGGCCGCGCATCCTCGGCCGTCATGTCGGCATAGGCGACCGTCGCATGCGGCCAGCCGGTCTCGAGCGCGAGCTGCTCGATCCAGGCCGCCTCCGCGGTCGCCCGGTCCTCCGGCCAATTGGCCTGGACATAGACCGCCTTCTCGACGCCACTGTCCGCGATGTCCACCAGGTACTCCGCCATGGGATAGTCGCGGCGGATGGCTTCGTAGGGGCCGAAGATGCGCGGCTGCATCGGACCTATCAGCCAGGGCAGGTCGGCTTGGCGCCAGACGTGGAAATGGCTGTCCACGATCCTCATGCGGCGCCCCCCGCCCGCGCCAGCGGCCCAGGCCCGACCAGGTGCCGCGCGATCGCGGCGGGGCCCGAACCGTCCCCCAGCTCGTCGATGAAGGGCAGGATCGCTCGGAGCGCGCCGGTCTCGGGCCGGAAGCTCGGATCGGCGGCGAGCGGGGTCAGCCAGATCACCCGCCAGGCCAGGCCGCGCAGGCGCCGCATCGCCAGCACCAGCGCCGCGGGGTCGCCACGCTCAAGCCCGTCGGAGAGGATGACGACTGCCGCGCCGCGGGCGAAGCTGGCGAAGCGCGGCACCGCCAGGAACACGCCCAGCGCCTCGCCGAGCCGCGTGCCGCCATCCCAATCGGCCACCAGCCCGGCGGCGAGGCCGAGCGCCTGTTCCCGCGACCGGTGGCGCAGCGCGCGCGTGACGCGCGTCAGCCGCGTGCCGATGGTGAAGACCTCGGCCCGCTCGGCGGCCTGCACCAGCGCATGGGCGAGGCGCAGCGCGCCATCCGTGCCGGCCTTCATGCTGCCCGACACATCGACCAGCAGCAGCAGGCGGCGCTGCCGCGCCAGGCGCCGCCGGGTCGGCAGCCGGGCAAGCTCGCCGTCGCGCCGCAGCAGATCCCGGAAGGCCCGGCGCGGATCGGCAAGGCGGCCGCGCGCGGCGCGGACGCGGCGCGAGCGGCGGCGCGGGATCGCATCCGGCAGCGCGCGGGCGAAGGCGCGCAGCACCGCCTCCTCGTCCACGGCGGTCAGCGATCGCGCCAGCAGCCGCTCCTGCGCGGTCGCATGCTGGCCGGAGGGCTTGTCCTCCTCGGGCTCGGGCATTGGGCCGAGGCCAGCCGCGTCATAGGCGCGCGGCAACTCCTCGCCCGCCGCCTCGGCCGGCGCAAGGAAGGCGCGGCCGAGGAAGACCGCATCGAACACGTCGTCGAAATCCTGCCGCCGCTCCGGCCCCGGCCCGAAAACGGCATGCGCGGCGCGCCGCACATCCCGGATCGAGCGCGGCCCCAGCAGCCCGACGGCGGCCAGGAAGCTCTCCGCCTGCTCGGGCGCCGCCGCGAAGCCCGCTTCCCGCAGCGCCGGCGGCAAGGCCAGGAAGGGAGCGAGCGGGCGCGGGATCATGCCGCCCCCTTCAGGATACGGTCGAGCCGCGGCGCGACGAAGGCCAGGTCGTCCTGGTCCTTCAGCACCACGCCGATGGCGCGCGCGAAGGCCGCCGGCCAGGGGGCGCCCTGGGCGTTGAGCAGCGTCGCGGCTTCCGCCCATTCGACCGTCTCGGCGACGCCCGGCGGCTTGGCGAGAGGCTCCGCCCGCAGCCGGCCCACCGCCACCACCACCCGGTGCGCGGTGTCCCGCGCCACGGCCGAGGCCCGCATCATCACGATCTGCGCCTCGAGCTGCGGATCGGGGTAGCCGATCCAGTGATAGACGCAGCGGCGGCGCAGCGCCTCGTGCAACTCGCGCGTTCGGTTGGAGGTCAGCACGACGACCGGCGGCTCGGTGGCGCGGATCGTCCCGCGCTCGGGGATCGAGAGGCTGAAATCCGACAGGAACTCCAGAAGGAAGGCCTCGAACTCGTGGTCCGACCGGTCGATCTCGTCGATCAGCAGGATGCGGTCCCGCGGGCGCTGCAGGGCCAGCAGCAGCGGGCGGGCGATCAGGAAATCATCGCCATAGAGATTGACATAGGCATCGCCGGCCTGGCGTATCGCCAGCATCTGCCGCGGGAAATTCCATTCGTACATCGCCGCCGATGCGTCGATGCCCTCATAGGCCTGCAGCCGCACCAGCTCGCGGCCGAGCACGGCGGCGATCGCCTTGGCGGCCTCGGTCTTGCCGACGCCCGGCGCGCCTTCCAGCAGCAGCGGTTTGCCGAGGGCGAGCGCCAGATAGGCGGCCGTGGCCAGCCCGTCATCGGACAGGTACTGCGCGTCCCGCAGCGCGCGCGCCAGCGCCTCGGGACTGTCGATGCCGGCGATGGCGCGCCTGACGGCCATGCTACAGCCGCTTCCGCGGCTTCGCGCCGCCCTGCGCCTTCAAGCCGCGCAGCACCTTCTCGGGCGTCACCGGCAGCTCGTCGATGCGCACGCCGATGGCGTCGTAGACCGCGTTGACGACGGCCGGCAGCACCGGGTTCGCGCACATCTCGCCCGGCCCCTTGCCGCCATAGGGCCCGTCCTCGGCCGGGCGTTCCAGCACGCTGATATGGTGCGGCGCCAGGTCGCCCGGCCCGGGCATCAGGTAGGTGTTGAAATCGACCGGGCCGTGGTCGCGCGCGGGGTAGTAGGGCTCCGTCGTCTCCCAGGCGGCGTGGCTCATCCCCATCCAGGCGCCGCCGCGCAATTGCTGCTCGACCAGGCGGGGGTTTAGCGCCCGGCCGACCTCATAGGCCGACTTCATGTCGGTGACCGTCACTTCGCCAGTCTCGTCATCCACCTCAACCTCGACCAGCATGGCGGCATGGGCGAAGGTGGAGACCGGCGTCATCTCGCCGGTCTCGGGATCGACGTCGCTCAGCGGGATCAGGAAGATGCCTCGCCCCGCGATGGTGCGGCCCTGCCTGAACTGCGCCGCCTGCGCCGCCGCCATGGTGGTGATGGACCGGCCCGGCGCGCCGCGAACATGGATGTTACCGCGCCCATCCGTCACCAGGTCGGCGGGATCGACCTCGAGCTCCTCGGCCGCGGCCTCGAGCATGACGGCGCGCGCCTCCCGCGCCGCCATGATCACCGCATTGCCCATGCGATGCGTGCCGCGGCTGGCGAAGCTGCCCATGTCGTGCGGGCCGGTGTCGCTGTCGGCGGTATCGACATAGACATCCTCCACCGGCACGCCGAGCGTCTCCGCCGCGATCTGGCGCGTGACCGACTTCATGCCCTGGCCCAGATCGATCGCCGACAGCGCCACGGTGAATTTTCCGTCGGGGTTGGAGTGGATCAGCGCCTGGCTCGGGTCGCCGCCGAGATTCATCCCGATGGGGTAGTTGATGGCGGCGAAGCCGCGGCCGCGATGCAGCGCCATGGCTCAGCGCCTCCGGAAGCCGGACAGGGAGGAGAATCGCATCGCCCCGGCGCGGGACGGGGCGGTGGCCGGTGCGGGCGGCGGTGGCGGCGACCCAGCGGGCGGCAGCGCCGTCCGGGACGGCAACTGGGCCGGCGGCGGT
>CADCTD010000117.1 GCA_902805545.1 uncultured Craurococcus sp.
ACCCCGGCGCCCTGCGCCAGCGCCAGGCCCGGCGCCATCGCCAGCAGCGCCAGAGCCGCCAGCCCCTGTCTCCTCCGCATGTCACCCTCCCACGGTTCCTGCGGCGGAAGGATGCGCAGCCGGGCCGCCCCGGACAACCCGTGCGGGAATCGCAGTGACGTGCCTGTGGATAGCGGGGATCACGGGGATGGAATCGGATGAGGCTTGACCGACTCACCCGGAATGGCGGTTTATCCGTGAACGGAATATGAACAATGGCGGCTGGCCTGGATCAGCCGATGCTGGAACCGAACACCCCATCTGGTGTTATGGTGGGAGCCGGACGACAATATCTTGTGTCGCGTCGCTGTGAGATGCATTCTCCCCCACCGGGGGATCGGAAGGGGATTAGGGCGGTGTTCGATACGGTTCAGCTTGAAGGTCATCACCAGGTTCAGGTCGACCGGTCGCGCGACGCGCGGCTGACGGATTTCGGCAAGGCGACGCTGGATGACCGCTACCTGCTGCCCGGCGAGAGCTACCAGGACCTCTTCGCCCGGGTCGCCTCGGCCTATGGCGACGACGCGGCGCATTCGCAGCGCATCTACGACTATATCTCGAAGCTCTGGTTCATGCCGGCGACCCCGGTGCTGTCCAACGGCGGCACGACGCGCGGCCTGCCCATCTCCTGCTTCCTGAACGAGGCGGATGACAGCCTCGATGGCATCGTCGGCCTCTGGAACGAGAATGTCTGGCTGGCCGCCAAGGGCGGCGGCATCGGCAGCTACTGGGGCAACCTGCGCGGCATCGGCGAGAAGGTCGGGCGCAACGGCAAGACCTCCGGCGTCGTCCCCTTCATCCGCGTCATGGACAGCCTGACGCTCGCCATCTCCCAGGGCTCCCTCCGCCGCGGCTCGGCCGCCGTCTACCTCCCCGTCAGCCACCCGGAGGTGGAGGAGTTCATCGAGATCCGCCGGCCCACCGGCGGCGACCCGAACCGCAAGGCGCTGAACCTCCACCACGGCCTGCTCATATCCGACGCCTTCATGCGCGCCGTCGAGAATGACGAGGAGTGGCCGCTCTGCAGCCCGAAGGACGGCGCGATCATGCGGAAGATCTCCGCCCGCGCCCTCTGGATCCGCATCCTGACGGCCCGCATCGAGACCGGCGAGCCCTACCTCGTCTTCTCCGACCATGTGAACAAGGCGATGCCGGCCCACCACAAGCTGGCCGGGCTCGAGGTCAAGACCTCCAACCTCTGCTCCGAGATCACCCTGCCGACCGGGCGCGACCAGCATGGCAAGGACCGCACCGCCGTCTGCTGCCTCTCCTCCCTCAACCTCGAGACCTGGTTCGAGTGGAAGGACGACCCGCGCTTCATCCCGGACGTGATGCGCTTCCTCGACAACGTGCTGCAGAACTTCATCGACACCGCGCCGGACAGCATGGCGAAGGCCAGGTATTCGGCGATGCGCGAGCGCTCCGTCGGCCTCGGCGTGATGGGCTTCCACAGCTTCCTCCAGGCGCAGAACGTGCCCTTCGAGAGCGTGGTGGCAAAGGTGTGGAACAAGCGGATGTTCAAGCACATCCGCGAGGGGGCCGATGCCGCCAGCCGCCAGCTGGCCGAGGAGCGCGGGCCCTGCCCGGATGCCGCCGAATACGGCTTCATGGAGCGCTTCTCGAACAAAATGGCGATCGCGCCCACGGCCTCGATCTCCATCATCTGCGGCGGCGCCTCCCCGGGCATCGAGCCGGTGGCGGCCAATGTCTACAACCACAAGACGCTCTCCGGCAGCTACATCGTCCGCAACCCCTACCTCAAGAAGGTGCTGGCGAAGCACGGCCGCGACGACGAGGAGACCTGGACGAGCATCACCGTCCGCAAGGGCAGCGTGCAGCATCTCGACTTCCTGTCCGAGCAGGAGCGCGCCACCTTCAAGACCGCCTTCGAGCTCGACCAGCGCTGGGTGGTCGAGCACGCCGCCGACCGCTCGCCCTTCATCTGCCAGAGCCAGTCGGTGAACCTGTTCCTGCCGGCGAACATCCACAAGCGGGACCTGCACCAGATCCATGTTATGGCCTGGAAGCGCGGGGTGAAGTCGCTGTATTACTGCCGCAGCCTCTCCATCCAGCGGGCCGACACGATCAGCGAGAAGATCGTCGGCCAGGGGGACATCATGGCAGCCCATGTGCCGACCGCGGCCGATGCCGCGCTGCCGCTGGTCGCCCGCGGGGCGCAGACCTCGACGACCGATTACGAGGAGTGCCTGGCCTGCCAGTAGGGCAGGCCGGCACCACATCCACCACGCATCACACCACAGTCCTGAATGGCGGTGACCATGGCCGACGGCAATTTCTCCCCCGACGAGCACCCCGTGCGCTTCGACCTGCTGACCTCCAACCCGGTCTACAAGCCCTTCCGCTACCCCTGGGCCTATGACGCCTGGCTGACGCAGCAGCGCGTCCACTGGCTGCCGGAGGAGGTGCCGCTCGCCGACGACGTGAAGGACTGGCAGCGCAACCTCACCACCGGCGAGCGCAACCTGCTCACCCAGATCTTCCGCTTCTTCACCCAGGCGGATGTCGAGGTGAACAACTGCTACATGAAGCACTACAGCCAGGTCTTCAAACCGACCGAAGTGCTGATGATGCTCTCCGCCTTCTCGAACATCGAGACGATCCACATCGCCGCCTACAGCCACCTGCTGGACACGGTCGGCATGCCGGAGCTCGAGTACAGCGCCTTCCTCAAGTACAAAGAGATGAAGGACAAGTTCGACTACATGCAGGGCTTCACGGTCGACAACAAGACCGAGATCGCCAAGACGCTGGCCGCCTTCGGCGCCTTCACCGAGGGGCTGCAGCTCTTCGCCTCCTTCGCCATCCTGATGAACTTCCCGCGCTTCGGGAAGATGAAGGGCATGGGCCAGATCGTCTCCTGGTCGGTGCGCGACGAGACGCTGCACTGCCTCTCCGTCATCCGCCTCTTCCGCACCTTCGTGCAGGAGAACCCGGAGATCTGGACCGAGGAGTTCCGGCGCGACCTCTACCTCATCTGCGCCACCATCGTGGACCATGAGGACGCCTTCATCGACCTCGCCTTCGAGCTCGGCGGCGTCGAGGGGCTGAATGCGGCGGACACCAAGACCTATATCCGCTTCATCGCCGACCGCCGCCTGCAGCAGCTCGGCCTCCAGCCGCTCTATCACATCGAGAAGAACCCGCTGCCCTGGCTCGACGAGATGCTGAACGCGGTGGAGCACACCAACTTCTTCGAGAACCGCGCGACGGAATATTCCAAGGCCAGCACCTCCGGCACCTGGGAGGAAGCGTTCAGCGACAGCACCTTCGGCTCGCCGCAGCCGACGGGCGAGATCGCCACGCACTAGGCCACGGATCCACGACCATCGGGTCGTGGATCATGGTCCGGCGTCCTGTCCTGGCGCGAGGGTCATGCCCGTGGCTGCTCCGGCTCCCGGAGACCACGCTGCAGCAAGCCCCTGGCGGCGGGGCGGGGTGAGGTCTAAGCAGGCGGAATGCTGCGTACCATCCGCCTCATCATCCTCGGCCTGATCCTGCTGCTCGGCGGCGCCTGGACCTATGCCTGGGTCAGCCGCGCGCCGGGCCAGAGCGTGGGCGAGGCCTTCATCGCCCTGCTCGGCGGCGCCTCGGGCGGGGGCGATGCCGGCCCGGTCTCCGCCGGCGGGGTGCAACTGCCCACCGGCCTCGCCCTCGGCGGCTCCTTCAGCCTCGTCAACCAGGAGGGCAAGCCGGTCACCGAGCGCGACTTCGGCGGCGGCTGGATGCTGATCTATTTCGGCTACACCTTCTGCCCCGATGTCTGCCCGACCGAGCTCGGCACCCTGGCCGCGGCGATCGACCAGCTCGGCCCGGCCGGGGCGAAGGTCGTGCCCGTCTTCATCACCGTCGACCCGCAGCGCGACACGCCCGCCCATCTCGCCGACTATGTAAGCCGCTTCCACCCCCGCATGCAGGGCCTGACCGGCACGCCGGAGCAGGTGGCGGAGGCGGCGCGGCGCTACCGGGTCTACTATGCCAAGGCCCAGCGGCCGGAGATGACCGACTACCTGATGGACCATTCGAGCTTCATCTACCTGGTCGGGCCGGATGCCAAGGTCCGCAGCCTGTTCCGCCCGGAGCAGAGCCCGGAGACCATCGCCGCCACCATCGCCGCGCAGATCGGCCGGCCCACTGGATAAGTAACTGCAAGATTCCCGTATCCTGAAAAACTTGTTAACCTGAATGCCGCAGCCGGCTCGCCGGCCGCGAGCGGAGACGACGCATGGCGGATGACGACTCGGATCAGGACGGCGCAAGGGAGGCAGGCCGGGGCGCGGCGCCGCGGCATAGCAGGCGGCTGTCCGACAAGATCCTGATCGCCTTCCACCACGCCTGCGACCAGGGCGACTACGAGGTCGCGGAGCAACTCCTCCGCATCCTCGAGATGATGCTGACCCGCCGCCCCGTCTCGCCCGACACCAACCGCCGCCGCAACATGGAAAGCCTGGTCGCGGCGCATGAGCGGCTGTGGCACCTCCGGCACCCGGACACCAACATCAGCTGACCTCGAGCGGTGCCGCGTCCCGCAGCACCGCCTCCGCCGCCGGGCTGAAGCCCTCGCCCGGCCCATGCAGCACGAGGCCGGGGGCGATTCGCGCCGGCCCGCGTCCCTCGCGCCGGGCCTGCAGCAACACTCGCCCGGCCGCGACGCCCGCGCGGGGCCAGAAGGGCAGCAGCAGCGTCCCCGCGCAATGCGCGCCCGCCAGCGCCGCCATCCCGGCATCCAGACGCGCCGCCGGCAGGATCAGGCTGAGCGTCCCCCGCCGCGGCAGCGGCGCCGCCAGGAAGCGCCCCCAGTCCGCAAGGCTCGCCGCCCCTGGCCCGGCGGCATGGGTCATCGCCCCGCGCCCCGGCTCCGGCGGCACCGTCCCGCCCGGCCAGAAGGGCGGGTTGGCGAAGGCATGGTCGCAGGGCGGCAGCCGCCGGGCCAGCGCCCGGTCCCGCACATCGCCCTCGATCACCTCGGCCTCGACCCCGGCGGCGGCGGCATTCTCCCGCGCCAGCGCCGCGAGCCCCGCATCCCGCTCCACGGCGACGATGCGCAGCCCCGGCACCCGTGCCGCCAGGCAGAGGAAGGCCGCGCCGGTCCCGCACCCCGCCTCCAGCACCGCCTGGCCCGGCCGTGCCGGGATGCCGGCCGCGAGCAGCACCGCATCCAGCCCCGCCCGCAGCCCCCGCCGCGGCTGGCGCAACCGGACGCGCCCGCCGAGCAGCAGGTCCTCCGTGCAGTCGCTCACCCTGCCTCCTCGCCCGCCTCCTGCAGCACGCGGCGCGCCTCCTCCCAATCCTCCTCGGCGACGGCGAGCCGCCGCGGGAAGGCGCCGATCCCGCCCTCCACCGCGCTGATATGCTGGTCGAGCAGCACGCAGCCGATGCCCGCATCGCGCAACAACGCCATGAGGAAACTGAGGCGAACCGGGTCCACGCCCTGGGCGATCAGCCGCATCCTGCCACCAAATCCTTGTTTTCCCTGCGCTTGCCGCCATCTGACGGCATGGCTATGGTGCCGGCCGCCGCGGCGGCCCCCGCCACGGCCTTTGTATTGGCGGGCGAAACGGGCCGTCCAGGCGATTCCGCCGAGGGGCCCCGCCCGCCCATGAGCCAGGGTCAAGTGAAGTGGCAGCGGTTGCGCGTGCTGTGCCGGACGATTCCTCTGTGACCATGCCGGCGAGCGACGCGGCGACGCAAGGCGCCGAGGACGCGCTGACCGCGCTCACCACCCTGGTCCAGTCCGACCTCGAAGCCTGCAACCGGCTGATCGTGCAGCGCATGCACAGCCCGGTCGCGCTCATCCCGCAACTCGCCGCGCATATCGTCGCCGCCGGCGGCAAGCGCCTGCGCCCGCTGCTGACCCTCGCCGCCGCCCAGCTCTGCGGCTATCGCGGGGAGCGGCATGTGGCGCTCGCCGCCTGCGTCGAGTTCATCCACACCGCGACCCTCCTCCATGACGACGTGGTGGATGAAAGCTCGCTCCGCCGCGGCCAGGCCAGCGCCAACGCCCTCTTCGGCAACAAGCCGAGCGTCCTCGTCGGCGACTTCCTCTTCGCCCGCGCCTTCCAGCTCATGGTGACGGATGGCAGCCTGAAGGTCCTCGCCATCCTCTCCGAGGCCGCCGCCACCATCGCCGAGGGCGAGGTGCTGCAGCTCGTCACCCAGAACGACACCACGACGACCGAGGCGCAGTATCTCGAAGTGGTCGAGGGCAAGACCGCCGCCCTCTTCGCCGCCGCGACGCGCATCGGCGCCGTCGTCGCCGACCGGCCGGAGGCGGAGGAGGCGGCGCTCGAAGCCTATGGCCGCAACCTCGGCATCGCCTTCCAGCTCGTCGACGATGCGCTCGACTATGCCGCTGAGCAGGAGCGCCTCGGCAAGACGGTCGGCGACGACTTCCGCGAGGGCAAGATCACCCTCCCCGTGCTGCTCGCCTTCGAGCGCGGCGATGCGGCGGAGCGCGAGTTCTGGCGCCGCACGCTCGAGGAGAAGGAGCAGGGCCCGGACGACCTCGCCCGCGCCCAGGCGCTGATCCAGCGCCATGGCGGGTTGCGCGACACCGTTGCCCGCGCCCAGGCCTATGGCGATGCGGCGCTCGCCGCGCTCGAGACCTTCGCCGACGGCCCGGTCCGCCGCGCACTGGCCGGCATCGTCGCCTTCTGCATCGACCGCGCCCGTTGAACGGCTGGCAGGCGCTCGAGACCTTCTCCTTCGACGACAACCCCGGCCTCGCCGACGAGCTCCTCGCCTTGGTCCTCGAGGGCCGCAAGACCGCCACCTGCTGGGCCGCCAACCAGGGCCTGCTGACGCCAGGGCCTGCCGACGGAGGTCGGCAAGCGCATGGTCGCCCTCGACGGCGCCGGCCGCCCCCGCGCCGTCGTCAAGACGCTGGAGCTGACGCGGCGCCGCTTCCACGAGGTCGATGCCGCCTTCGCCCATGACGAGGGCGAAGGCGACCGCAGCCTCGCCTATCGGCGCGAGGCCCACCGCGCCTACTTCACCCGCCTCGGCCAGCCCAGCGAGGAGATGGAGCTCTGGTGCGAGCACTTCCGGGTGGTCGAGACCATCCCGCTAGCCTGACCGCAGCAGGATCACCCCCGCACCGGCGAGGCAGAGCACCGCGCCGACGAGATCCCGCCCATCCGGCGCCACCCCCTCCACCGCCCACATCCAGCCGAGCGAAGCGGCGATATAGACCCCGCCATAGGCGGCGAAGGCCCGCCCCGCCGCCGCCGCCTCCACCAGCGTCAGCAGCCAGGCGAAGAGGCCGAGCAGACCCATCCCCACCACCAGCCACCAGGGCGAGGCCCCGAGCCGCAGCACGGACCAGACGGCAAAGCAGCCGCCGATCTCGGCCAGCGCCGCGGCGGGATAGGCGAGGGGGGCCATCATGCCCCCACTCCTCTCACAGGGCGAAGCGCGTGCCCACCAGCACGCTCCGCCCCGGCGTGACGAAGCCATTCGCCGGCTCCCAGCGGCTGTTGCCGAGGTTGCGCGCCTCGAGGAAGACCGCTGCCTGGGTGAAGGCCTGCCAGGAGGCGGTGAGGTTCACCACCGTCCCCGCCGGGTTGCTCCGTGCGTAGGGGATGCTGTTGCCCTGGTCGTCATAGGAGGCGAAGGTCGCCTCGGGGTTGCGGCCGGTGAACAGCACCGTCGGCGCGATCACCACCGTCGGCAGCGGCACGATCCGCGCGGTGACGCTGACGACGTGCTCGGGCCGCCGCGGCAGCCGCCGGTCGGTCGTCACGTCGAAGGCCCCGGTGATGGTCCAGGCCGCACTTGCCTCAAACCAGCGCAACGGCCGCAGCGTCAGCCCCAGCTCCGCCCCTTGGATGCGCGCACGGTCGACATTCACCAGCGAGTCGAAGCCGCCATTGAAGTTGATCAGGTCCCTGACCCGGCTCTGGAAATAGGTGAAGCCCGCCGTGGCGAAGTCGCGCCGCCCGAAGCCCGGGATATCCGTCTCCGTCCCGATCTCCCAGCCCAGCGACCGCTCCGGCCTGAGGTCCGGATTGCCGCGGAAGAAGCCGGTGATGACGCCGAAACGCTGGTAGAGCGAGGGCGCCGCATAGCCGCTGCCCGCCGAGACCCGCACCCGCGAGGCCACTTCCGGCACCGCCAGCACCGCGCCGACCCGCCAGGTCGTCGCATCGGTGAAGCCCGTGGTCGCGTCCCGCCGCAGCCCCGCCGTCAGGTCGAGCCGGCCGAAGGCGCGGTACTGCAGCGTCGCATAGCCGCCCGTGCTGTGCTGGCTTGCATCGACCAGCGTCTGGAAGCCGGGCCCTCCGCCGCGGCTCCGCGCCTCCTCGCCCGTATGGGTCAGGCCGAAGCCGAGCGCCCCGTCCTCGAACACGCCGAAGGCCGGCAGCCGCACCGTGTTCCCCCAGTCGAGCGTGGTCCGCGTGCCGCGGTAGAAATCCCGCGTGCTGGCGCTGCCGAGCCGGTCCGGCAGGTTGGAATAGACCCGCCGGTCCTCGGTCGCGGCGATGCGCAGCCCCGTCGTCCAGGCCCCGTCGAAGAGCCGCGTCTCGCCCCGCAGCTGGCCGTAGTGGCGCCGGTCCTCGCCCGAGTAGTTCGGGTCGTCGCGGGGGATGTTGTCGAGGCCGAGATTGGTCTGCCGCCAGCGCAGCAGCGCCTCCACCCGGCTGCCCTCCGCCGGCGTCCAGCCGAGCCGCGCCGTGCCGAAGCCGCCGCGGAACCCGTCCCGCTCGCCGAGCGAGGACTGGAAGCGCGGTGCCGTCGCATTGGAGCCCTCGGTCGAGACCGACTGGCCGGAGAGCAGGTAGTCGAAGGCCCCGACTGTCCCCGTCGCGCCGAGCCCGCCGCGCAGGCTCCGCTGCGTCCCCCCCGCCAGCTCGCCATAGGGCTGCAGGGCGCGGTCCGCCGGCGCCCGACGCGTCACCAGGTTGATCACGCCGCCGATCGCCGAGGACCCGTAGAGCGCCGAGCTCGGCCCCCGCAGCACCTCGATCCGCTCGATGTCGAAGAGCAGGTCATTGCCGAAATTGAAGGTGCCGTTGGCTTCCGCCGGGTCGTTGAGCGGCACCCCGTCCAGCAGCACCAGCACCGCCCGGCCCGAATTGCCGCGGAGGAAGGCCGTGGTCTGCGCCCCGAGCCCGCCGAGCGGCGCCAGCCTCACCCCCGGCACCGCGACCAGCGCCTCGGCGAGGGACTGGTAGCCCCGCTCCTCGATCTCCTGGCGGGTGATGACGGTGACGGCGGCCGGCACCCGCTCGGCCGGCGTCGGCACCCGGGTGCCGGTGACGATGGTGTCGGGGAGGGCGGTCTGGGCATGGGCATGGGTGGCGAGAACGGCCAGGCCGCTCGCCAGGAACAGGGACAGGCGTCGCATCGGGTCCTCCGATTGCGCGTGACGACAGGGCTCCGTGCCGGCAGGCCGGCCCGGAGCGACGGACGTCGTTCCCGCAATCGGAGAAGCCCCGCGGATGCGGCGCCCCATGCTTCCGGTGCGCCGGTGCACCCCGCCCGGCACGCGCGAGACAACTCTGCGCCGGCCGGTCTCCTGGCTCGCGGTGGGGGGCCGAAGCCCCTCGGCCTCCCCGCCTTCTCACATCCCGGGGAATGCAATGGCATCTGGAAAGGCCTCACCGCCCACAGTTGCGAGGGCAGCCGCGGACCGGCGAGGTCGCCCCCGCCTGCCGCATTCCCGTTTCAGCCCTCGCGGGCCACCGGCGCATGGATCACAGGTAGCAGGGATCGTCCCGCCCGGGCAGTGGGGATCAGAACATCCAGCCCAGCGCCTGCACGCCGAGCCAGGCGACGATGACCAGCACCGCCGTGGCGAAGGCGCATCCGGCGATGGTCAGCCCGACGCCCCAGGCCATCACCCGGTTGTCGTGCTCCACCAGGCCGAGCGCCATGACGATGTTGCCGAAGGCCGGCGGCCCGTTGGTCCCCGGCCCGGGCAGGATCAGCATCAGCGCCACATAGGCGGTGAGCCAGCCGAAGAGTCGGTCGCCGATCGGCGAGGTGAAGAAGCCCGGCCGCGGCCGCACATAGGTCTCGATCCGCGCCATCCACTTGGAATCGCCCGCGGTCAGCCGCAGCAGGTCCGTCCGCTTCACGCTCTGCCGGGCGATGAAGGACGGCAGCCTCGGCGTCCGCCGCCCGAGACCCATCTGGATGCCGAGCAGCAGCACCGGCAGGCCGAAGACCGAGGCCATGCCGGGCAGCAGCGAGGGCAGCAGCAGCAGCAGGATGAGCAGGCCGAAGGCGCGGTCGCCGAAGGCCTCGGCCATCTCGCCGAGGGTGATGCGTTCGCCCGGAAAGCGCGCCGCCACCTCCGCCACGATGCGGGAGATCGGGGCGCCGGCCCCGTGAGCGCAGCTTCCGTCAGTCGGCAGGCCGACCGGCGGCGCCTCGAGCTGTCCATCCATGTGCGGTTAGCGACCCCTTCGATCCCAGACCTAGCCCGAAGCCGGGTCACCCGATTGACGAAGGGTGTGTCACGGCTGTTGCATCCTAGGGAAAGAACGCGGGTCATGCACCGGGATTTTCGCGCGAAGCTGGACACCGTCACGTTCCCGACCCGGTTACATCCCGGTGAAGGCCGGCTTCCGCTTCTCCATGAAGGCCCGCCGCCCCTCGCGGTAGTCATGGCTGTCGAAGCAGGCGGCCATGGCGGACTGCAGCGCCGCCATGTCCCGCTCCGCCCGATCGGCAAGCACCGCCTTCACCGTCTGCTTGTTGGTGGTGAGCGAGAGCGGCGCATTGGCCGCCATGGTCGCGGCGAGCTTCGCCACCGCCTCCTCCAGCGCCTCCACCGGCACCACCTTGTTGACAAGGCCGACCCGCTCCGCCTCGCGCGCGTCGAAGCGCTCGCCGGTCATCAGGATCATGTGGGCATGCGCCGGCCCCACCAGGTCGACCAGGGCGCGCACCATGTCGAAGCCATAGGCGATGCCGAGCTTCGCCGCCGGGATGCCGAACTGGCTGTCCTCGGAGGCGATGCGGATGTCCGCCGACATGGCGATCCCGAGGCCGCCGCCCATGCAGAAGCCCCTGATCTGCGCGATCACCGGCTTGCTGTAGGCGGCGAGCTTCGCCCGTCCCGCGCTGGTCAGCTTCTCGTACTCGCGCTGGGCGTCGGCATTCGCCCGGTTCTTCTCAAACTGGCTGATATCCGCCCCGGAGACGAAGGCCTTGTCCCCCGCCCCCTGGAGGACGACGCAGCGCACCGCGGCATCCTCGGCGAAGCGCTCCAGCGCCTCCGCCATGCCCGTCCACATGTCGACCGACATGGCGTTGCGCTTCTCCGGCTGGTTGAACACCACCCGGCCGACGCCCGCCTCGAAGCTGGCGAGGATCTTCCCCTCCGCGAATTCCATCCGGCTCATCCGAGCGCCCCCCTGGCCCTAAGCTCTTCGATCTCGGCCTCGGAGAGCCCGGCCTCGGCCAGGATCTCCGCCCCATGCTCGCCGAGGCCGGGCACGTCGCGGTAGGCGCCCGTCTCCAGCCCCTCGATGTTCAGCGGATTGGCGACCACCCGGATGTCGCCCCGGCCGCGATGGTGCATCGGCATCGCCATCTCCAGGTGCTGCACCTGCGGGTCGGCGAAGACCTCGGCGATGTCGTTGACCGGCCCGCAGGGGATGCCCGCCTCCTCCAGCCGGGCGATCCACCACTCGCTCGGCTGGGTCCGGGTGACCTCGGCGATGGTGGCGTTCACCCGTGCCCGGTCCCTGCTCCGCCCGCCCGCCGTCTGCCATTCCGGCACGGCGAGCCATTCCTCATGCCCGGCTGCCTTGCAGAAGGCGGTCCAGAGCTTGGGCGAGGAGGCGGCGATGTTGATCGGCTTGTCGCTTGTCGGGAAGACGCCCATCGGGATGTTGACGGGGTGGTCGTTGCCCGCCTGCCCGGCCACCTCGCCATCCATCAGGTAGCGGCTGGCCTGGAAGTCCAGCATGAAGACCTGCGCCTCGAGCAGCGAGGTATGCACGTAGCCGCCGCGCCCGGTCTTCTCCCGGTCGAAGAGCTTCAGCATGATGCCGAAGGCCAGCAGGTTGCCCGCCGTCAGGTCGTTGATGGGGATGCCGACGCGCATCGGCCCGCGCCCGGGCTCGCCGGTGATGCTCATCAGCCCGCCCATTCCCTGCGCGATCTGGTCCACGCCGCCGCGCGTGCTGTAGGGCCCGGTCTGCCCGAAGCCGGAGATGGAGGCATAGACCAGCCGCGGGTTGAGCGGCGCCAGGTCCTCATAGGCGATCTTGAGGCGGTGCTTCACCTGCATCCGCATGTTCTCGACGACCACATCCGCCGTCGCCGCGAGCCTGAGGAAGGCCGCATGCCCCGCCGGGTTCTTCAGGTCGAGCGCGATCCCGCGCTTGTTCCGGTGCAGGTTCACGCTGTCGAACCCGTCCCGCGCCCCGGAGAGCGTATCGGCCGTGGTCGGCGGCTCGACGCGGATGACATCCGCGCCCCAATCCGCCAGGTGCCGCACGCAGGTCGGCCCGGCCCGCGCCAGGGTCAGGTCCAGCACGCGGATGCCGGCGAGCGGCAGCCGGGCCTCGGTCATCAGCTTCGGGTCGATCGGGCTCTCGGGCATCGGCAGTCCTCCCGCGGTCGGGGAGGAGACTAGGACGGCGCCACCGGGAGGGCCAGGGCAGGGGAGGGCGGCCGCCCCTGCCGCGCCTGCCCCTCCGGGCAGAGGTCGAGCAGCACGCAGCGCCCGCAGGCCGGCCCGCGGAAGAAGCAGCAGCGCTGCCCGTGCCGCATCATCATCTGGTGGTTGTCGTAGAACTGCTGCGCATCCCACTCCGCCGGCAGCTGCGCCTCCAGCACCGTATGCGACGGCCCAACGGGCAGCGAAGGGGGGATCAGCCCGAGCCGCGCCGCCACCCGGTGATGGTGGCTGTCCACCGGCAGCGCCCGCCGCCGGAGGTTGCTGAAGGAGAGCACCGCCGCCGCCGTCTTCGGCCCGACGCCGGGCAGCGCCGCCAGCCAGGCCGTCGCCTCCGCATCATCCATCCCCTCGAGATGCGAGAGGTCGAGCCCGCCCCGCCGCTCCGTCAGCGCCCGCAGGGTCTTCTGCAGGGCAGGCGCCTTGGCCTCGGGCCAGGTGACGCCGGCGATGGCCGCCTCCACCTCGGCGACCGGCGCATCCCGCACCGCCTCCCAGGCGGGAAAGGCCCGGCGCAGGCTCTCATAGGCCCGGGCGCTGTCGCGGTTCTTCGTCCGGTGCGAGAGCAGGGAGGAGACCAGCTCCGAGACCGGGTCGAGGGCGTGGAAGTAGTTCACCGGGCAGCCGTATTCGGCGCAGAGCAGCCGGTGCGCCTCCAGCGCCAGGGCACGCTTCGCGGGATCGGGCATGAGGGACCGGGCCATCCGTGCAGAACGGCGCCCGGGCCCCACCGGATGCCTATTCCGGTTGGAAATTCGCCGCCCGCAGCAGCGCCGTGTTCCGCCGGAGATCGGCGTCGATATAGGCCGCGAATTCCGCCGGGCTCTCCCGCACCGGCTCGAAGCCAAGCTCGGCCAGCCGCTGCACCACCGCCGGCTCCGCCATCCCCTCCCGCAGCGCAGCATTCATCCGCCCGACGATCTCCGCCGGCAGGCCCTTCGGCCCCCAGACGCCGTACCAGGAGAAGAACTCCAGCCCCGGCATCCCCGCCTCCGCCGCGGTCGGGATCTCCGGCGCGACCGGGCTCCGCGCGCCCCGCGTGATCGCCAGCGCCCTTGCCTGCCCGCCGCGGGCCAGCGGCAGGGCGGCGAGGATCGGGTCGAGCATCAGCTGCACATTCCCCGCCGCGATGTCGGCCAGCGCCGGCGCCGAGCCGCGATAGGGCACCATCGGGATGTCGAGCCCCGCCAGCCGGTTGAACTCGATGGAGGCCAGATGCCCCGCCGCCCCGAGCGCCGAGACGCCGAAGCTCCACGCGCCGGGGGCTCGCCGTGCCGCCTCCACCACCGCCGCGATATCCGCCTCCCGCCGCCCGGGATTGGTCACGAGCAGCAGCGGCCCCTGCCCGTTGCGGGCGACGGGGGTGAAATCCGCGACGGGGTCGTAGGGCACGGATTTCAGCACCTGCCGCCCCATCACATGGACCGAGGCCGTGAGCAGGATCGTGTACCCATCCGGCGCCGCCCCCGCGACCGCCATCCCGCCCACCGTCCCGCTGGCCCCCGCCCGGTTCTCCGGCACCACGGAGACGCCGAGCCGCTCCGACAGCTTCTGCGCCGCCAGCCGCGACATCGCATCCGTCGCCCCACCGGGCGTATAGGGGATGACGGCGCGGATCGGCCGGTTCGGCCATGGCGCCTGGGCGAGCGCCGGCGTGGCGAGCAGGGGCATCGTCAGCAGCGCACGGCGTTGCATCGACAGTGGGTCCATCATGGTGCGGCGCACACTATAGGTAGAAGGCTCCGCCCCGCGCTATGCCTCCGCCATGGACCCGGTCGACCTCGCCCTCTGCCTCGCCATCGATGTCTCGGGCAGCGTCGACTACGACGAATTCGGCCTGATGATCGGCGGCCTCGCCGGCGCCTTCCGCGAGCCCGACATCGCCGCCGCCTGCGCCGGCGGACCGCGCGGCGCCATCGCCGTCTGCACGCTCTTCTGGTCGGTCGGCCAGGAGCTGGCCGTGCCCTGGACCCGGATCGACAGCCCCGCCGCCGCCGCCGCCCTGGCCGACGCGCTGGACGATGCCCCCCGCCTCCCAGGCCCCGGCGCCACCGCGCTCGGCGAGGGCATGGCCGCTGGCCTCGCCCTCCTCGCCCGCTGCCCGGCCGAGGCCACCCGCCTCGTCCTCGACGTCTCCGGCGACGGCCGCAACAACCGGGGCCGCGCCCCCGGCCCGGTGCGCGAGATCGGCGTGGCCGCCGGCATCACCATCAACGGCCTCGCCGTGCTGAACGAGGAGCCGGACCTGCTGGAGCATTACGTCGCCGAGGTGATCGGCGGCCCCGGGAGCTTCGCCATGGCCTGCCCGGACTATGCCGCCTTCGCCGCGGCGATGCGGGAAAAGCTTCGGCGCGAGATCGGCGGCCTTCTGTTGTCGGGCCGCGATCGGCTATACCTCACCGCGCTTTGAAGGTGCTTGTTCATGCTTCTCCTCATCCCCGGCCCGGTGCAGACCCGTCCCGAAACCCGCGCCGCCATGGCCCAGGACATCGCCCCCTGGGATCATGACTTCCGCCCCGTCTATGCCGAGATCCGCGAGCGCGTCCGCGCCATCGCCGGCGGGCAGGAGGGTGTGCATGCCACCCTGCCGCTGCAGGGCTGCGGCCATTTCATCATGGAAGCGGCGATCCGCACCTTCATCCCCGCCGGCGGCAAGGTCCTCATCCCGCAGAACGGCGCCTATGCCGACCGCGCCGTCCGCCTCGCCACCGAATGCGGCCGGACGGTCGTGGCGCTGCCCGGCCCCGACACCCGCCCGGTGACGGCGGAGGAGATCGACGCCGCGCTCGCCGCCGACCCCGGCATCTCGCATGTCGCCGTGGTCCACCACGAGACGGGCAGCGGCATGGTGAACGACCCGGAGGTGATCGGCCCCGTCGTCCGCCGCCATGGCCGGCGCCTGATCCTCGACAGCGTCTCCGCCTTCGGCGCCCTGCCCGTGGACCTCTCGGCGCATCCGGAGGTCGACGTCGTCCTCTTCACCTCCGGCAAGTGCCTCGAGGGCCTGCCCGGCATCGGCTTCGCGGTGGCGCGGATCGACAGCGTGACGGCGGCGGCGGGCAATGCCGGCTCCTGGTCCTTCGACCTCACGGATGTCTACCAGCATGCGCTGCGCGCCGGCTGGGGCAGCTTCCGCTTCACCCCGCCGGTGCAGGCGCTCGCCGCCTTCCGCACCGCGCTCGACCTCTACGATGCCGAGGGCGGCCAGCCCGCCCGCCTCGCCCGCTACCGCGAGAATGCGCGCATCCTCTATGACGGGCTGCGCGGGATGGGCCTCACCCCCTATCTGGAGCCGCGGCACCAGGGCCCGGTGATCGTCACCACCCACCAGCCCGCCGACCCGCGCTTCGACCTCCAGTCCTTCGTCGATGCGCTGAAGGCGCGCGGCGTGCTGATCAGCAACTTCTACAACACGACGGTGCCGACCTTCCGCATCGGCTGCGTCGGCGCGATCACGCCGGAGGACATGCGCCGCGCCGTCGCGGCGATCGGCGGCGCGCTCGACGAGCTCGGCGTGCGGCAGCGCGAGGCGGCCTGAGCCGCCCCGCCTTGCCTCAGACGCGGTAGCGCACCGAGGGGCCGAGGTTGACGTGCGCATGCAGCAGGCCGGAATCCAGGCTCACCTCCGGCCGCAGGCGACCGGGTTCCGCGAGACATTGGGCACCATGAGATAAGCGAGGCCGAGCTGCGGACTCGCGCTGTTGCTCGCATGCGGCCGGCCACCGATCGCATCCACAGGCCCGCCATCGCCCGGCAGCGCGCCGAGTCCCGCGGGCATATCGCCGGCCTGCTTGCCGCGCATGCCCTGCGCCACGCCGATCATCGCCGCAGCGCCGCCAGCCCAGCCGTCCTCGTCGTCGCACCTGCATCCGTCCCTGCCGGCCCATGGCGCGTGGGGCGAACCCTACTCGCGATGCCGCGATGGAACCTTGAGCGGAATCAAACCCGCTTCCTCTTCGCCGCCTTGCCGATCCGCTGCCCGGAGGCGGCCAGCGCCGCCAGCCGCTCCGCCAGCGCGGCGCGGATCGCCGGCCGCCGCTCCTTCTCCTTCTTCCAGTGCTTTTTGTCCTTGCGGCTCATGCCGCAGCCGAGGCACCAGCCGGTTTCCTCGTCATACTTGCAGATATCGATGCAGGGGCTCGCCATGCCCGCGATATGGGTCCCCGCCATCGCGCTTGCAGGAGCGCGGCCGGGACGATAAGCGCCATCATCCAATTGGGAGGAGAAGACGCGCATGGCCACCGACCTCGAGATCGCGCGGGCCGCGACCCTCCGCCCGATCGGCGCCATCGCCGCCCGCGCCGGCATCCCGGAGGAGGCGCTGATCCCCTTCGGCCGCTACAAGGCGAAGGTCGATCTGCCCTTCCTGCGCGACCAGGCGGCGAAGCCGTCCGGCCGGCTGGTGCTCGTCACCGGCATCAGCCCGACGCCCGCCGGCGAGGGCAAGACGACGACGACCATCGGCCTCGGCGACGCGCTGAACGCCCTCGGCACCCGTACCATGATCTGCCTGCGCGAACCCTCCCTCGGCCCCTGCTTCGGCGTGAAGGGGGGCGCCACCGGCGGCGGCCATGCCCAGGTGGCGCCGATGGAGGAGATCAACCTCCACTTCACCGGCGACTTCCACGCCATCACCTCGGCCAACAACCTGCTCGCCGCGCTGATCGACAACCACATCTACTGGGGCAACGCGCTCGGCATCGACGAGCGCCGCATCACCTGGCGCCGCGCGATGGACATGAACGACCGGGCGCTTCGCGGCATCGTCAACTCGCTCGGCGGCGTGGCCAACGGCTACCCGCGCGAGGATGCCTTCGACATCACCGTCGCCTCGGAAGTGATGGCGATCTTCTGCCTCGCCACCTCGCTGGACGACCTGCAAGCCCGCCTCGGCCGCATCATCGTCGCCAGCACGCGGGACGGCCAGCCGGTGACGGCGCGCGACCTCAAGGCCGATGGCGCGATGGCCGCGCTGCTGCGCGATGCCTTCGCCCCCAACCTGGTGCAGACGCTCGCGGGCTCGCCTGCCCTTGTGCATGGCGGGCCCTTCGCCAATATCGCGCATGGCTGCAACAGCGTGGCGGCCACGAAGCTTGGGCTGTCCCTTGCCGATGTGGTGGTGACGGAGGCGGGCTTCGGCGCGGATCTCGGCGCCGAGAAATTCCTCGACATCAAGTGCCCTGCGGCGGGCATCACGCCTGCCGCCTCCGTCGTCGTCGCCACGGTGCGCGCGCTGAAGATGCATGGCGGCGTGGCGAAGGCCGATCTCGGCCGCGAGGACGTCGCGGCGCTGAGGCGCGGCGTCGTCAACCTCGCGCGCCATGTCGAGAACCTGCAGAAATTCGGGCTTGGCGTGGTTGTGGCGCTGAACGCCTTCACAACCGACACGAGTGCCGAGATCGCCGCCGTGCAGGAGGCCATGGCCGCGCTCGGCACGGAGGCGGTGCTCTGCACGCACTGGGCCGATGGCGCCGCCGGTGCCGCCGACCTCGCCCGCGCCGTGCTGCGGCGGATGGAGGCCGGCCCATCGCGCTTCGCCCCGCTCTACGCACCCGAATTGCCGCTCGAATCGAAGCTCCGCCGCATCGCCGCGGAGATCTACCGCGCCGCCGATGTTCAAGTCCCTGTCAGCGTCGCCGCCAAATTGCGCCGCTTCGAGGAGATGGGCTTCGGCCATGTGCCCGTCTGCGTGGCGAAGACGCAGTACAGCTTCAGCGCGGACCCGGGCCTGATGGGCGCGCCGAGCGGCCATGTGCTGCCGGTGCGCGACGTGCGTCTCTCCGCCGGCGCCGGATTCGTCGTCGCGATCTGTGGTGAGATCATGACGATGCCGGGATTGCCGCGGCGTCCCGCGGCGGAAGCCATCGGCCTCGATGCCGACGGCGCCATCGACGGGCTGTTCTGATAGACAACCCACGCAAGCGTGCAGCAGAAGGGGAGGGGGTACACGCAAGGGTGTCTCATCCCGTTCCCACCCTGGTCCAGGCTTCGGTTAGTGTCCGGCCCCATCGATGGACCGATGCTGCGCAGGGGACGACGGGATTCGCATGCAGGAGGAGGATAGCGCGAACGGGGCGGAGGCTTTCGCGACTGCGATCGCCGCCGAGATCCCCCGCCTGCGCCGCTTCGCCCGCGTGCTCGCGCGCGGCGACGCGGCGGACGACCTGGTGCAGGAGACGTTGCTGCGCGCCATCTCGGCCCGCGAGCAGTTCGAGCCCGGCACCAATCTTCGTGCCTGGCTCTTCACCATCCTGCGCCACGCGCGTGCAGCCAATCTCCGCCGCGCCTCCCGCAGCCCGATCATGGAGGCGGAGAACCTGCCCGAGTCCCCCGTCTCCGGCGGGCAGGAGGAGCGCCAGGCGATGCGCGACGTGGCGGCCGCCTTCCGCAAGCTCGCGCGCATCCACCGCGAGGCGCTCTGGCTGGTGGTGGTGGAAGGGCTCGACTACGCCGAGGCCGCCCGGATCCTGAACGTGCCGCCGGGCACCTTGCGCTCCCGCCTCTCCCGCGCGCGGGAGGCGCTGCGCGAGGGCATAGGCGGCACCCTGCCCGATTTCGCCTCGGATGAGGGGGAGGGCTAGGGCGTGACCGCCGAAGGCCCGAACGGCCCGAGGCCTGCATCACGCGGCACGACAACAAGCCGGGCCATGGTCTAGCCCCCGCGCTTCCGGAGCAGCACCTCGATGAGCCGCGGCGGCACCGGCGCGGCCAGCACCCAGTCATGGACCTGGCCGAGCCCCTGCCGCAGCAGGTCGTCGAGTTGCCCGTCATCCATCTGCGAAACCGGCGCAGGGCGTGGACGGGAGGTCGTCATCACAGTCTGCATCTCTGGAGTAAGGTCCTGAGCCGCGGTTGGTTCCGCCTTCGGGCCGTCAGCGGCTGGTGGCTTGCTCGGCATTGGGAAACCGCGGTTGAGGCCCGGGCGTGCCGCCGGGGGTACCCCCAACCTATGGGCGAAACGACCTTCTCGCAAGCACCGAAACGTGAATGTGGTAAAGCGGCACCGGGGCGTGGCATGGAAGCGACATTGCCCGTCCGCTACGGCCCTCGCAGACTGCGCCGATGCCCACCGACCCCTCTGGCCTGCTCCAGGCAGGCGCCGCGCGCCATGCCGCGGGCGACCTAGCCGGCGCCGAGCACTTCTACCGCAAGGTGCTGAAGCGCCGCCCGCAGGACGCCAATGCGCACAACCTGCTCGGCGTCCTCGCGCGGCAGCGCGGCGATGTCGCCGGCGCCCTCCGCCATACCGAGCGGGCGCTGGCGCAGCAGCCGGAGGAGCCGGTCTTCCTCGCCAATCGCGGCGCCGCCCTGGCCGAGGCGGGACGGCTTCCGGAGGCCGTCATCGCCCTCCGCGCAGCCCTGGCCCGCCGCCCGGAGGATCCGGTGACGCTGCGCAATCTCGGCCAGGCCCTCTGCGCCCTGGGCGACCCGCAATCGGCCCTTGCGCCGCTCGAGGGTGCCGCACGCCTTGCGCCGGGCGCACCCGAGCCGCTCCTCGCCCTCGCCCATGCCCGCCGTGAGGCTGGCGACCTGATCGGCGCCGCGGATGCCGCGCGAACGGCCCTCTCCGGAGCCGATCCGTCTCTCGCCGAACAGGCCCGCTTCCTCCTCGCCGCGCTCGGTGAGGCCGCGGCGCCTGCCCGCGCGCCTGCCGCCTATGTGCGCGACCTCTTCGACCAATTCGCCCCCCGCTTCGAGGCGGAGCTGACAGGGCGCCTCGGCTACCGCACTCCTGCGCTCCTGGCCGCTCTCCTCGAGGAGGCCGGGGCCGCTCCCCGTCGCGCGCTTCACGTCCTCGACCTCGGCTGCGGCACCGGCCTTTCGGGCCTCGCCCTCGCCCCCTTCGCCCGCCGCCTCGAAGGCCTGGACCTCTCGCCACGCATGCTTGCCGAGGCCCGCCGCCGCCCGCTCTACGATGCGCTGCACGAAGGCGACCTGCTTGAGTTCCTGCCCGCCCGGCCGGGCGCCTTCACCCTCATCGCAGCGGCGGACGTGCTGAACTACCTCGGCTGTCTCGCGCCCGCGCTCGCCGCCATGGCAACAGCCCTCGCCCCTGGCGGCCTCGCCGCTTTCTCCGTCGAAGCGGGAGAGGGAGCACCCTTCGCCCTCGCCGAGGCCATGCGCTACCGGCATGACCCGGCCCATGTAGCCGACCTCGCCAGGTCGGCAGGCTTCGCGGTCCTGGCGCAGCGCGAGGCGCCTCTCAGGATGGAGCGGGGGCGCCCCGTGCAAGGCGCCCTCTTCATCCTCCGCCGCCCAGGCTGAGAGCGAGCCTCCTTCGCCGTAGCGCCTCGGTCGGCGCATGCCGCTCCGACGCGGAAGTCGTAGGCGGCGTCGCCAAAGGATGGTCCGCCACGGTTGGTAGTGCGGATCGCCCAAAGAGGCCGCTTGGTACCGAATGATCTCGCCTAGGCTTGACGGACTGGAAAGGGGCGCCCGTCATGCCTGTCACATCGAAAGTCACCCGGACGGCCAGCTATTCGGTGACGACGACATCGAGTAGCGGCTCCCCGACCGCAACGGCCCCGACCTCGGACAGCTACCAGATGGATCTGACGGTCCGGGCCGGTGCATCCTCCTCGGATGGCGATTCCGGCATCGTGGCCCAAGCCAGCGGCGATGCAACGGCCATCGGCAAGGACACCTCCGCAACCGCGGACGTCACGGCCTGGGCCAGCAGCAACGACATCTCGAGCGAAGCCTATGTCTCGACGCACATGACCTCTGCCAGCGGAACCACAGGCGGCGGGACGGCCTATGCAAGCACGACTGCCTATTCCGACATCGACGGCGACGCCGATTACGGCTTCTCGCTCGACTTCAACGAGTCGGGCTCGACGGCGACCGGCACCACCTCCAGTGCCTACTCGGCTTCGCTGGCTCAGGATTACGCGCTCGACCTCAAGGACGTCGAGGCCGACAGGGATCCCGCCGGGACGGATGAGGATACCGATCAGCCTGGTGCGCCATCCACCGAAGCCGGCCCCATCCTGCCCCAACCGGCATCGGACATGGACGGCGGGGATTGCGGCTGCGGCGAGGACGATCTGGACGGCAACATCGCGCTTGCGGATATCGATACCTGGGCCCTGGGCGACAACAGCCTTGTCGAGGCCGATGCTTCGCTCATCGCGATCGAGGACCAGTTTTCCGGCGTTACCGTCGCCACCTTCATCGGCCTGGCGTGAGCGGCGGAGCAGTGGGCATGCGCATCGAGGTCATCACCAGCTTTTCGGAACTCTCCCGACTGCAGCCGGCATGGGATGCCGTCTACGACGCCGACCCTGAGGCGCAGTTCTTCCTGTCCTGGTCCTGGCTCTCGGGGCGGCTGCAGGAACTCGGCAAGGCATGGCTTGTGCTGGTGGCAAGGACGGGACCCGATCCCTCGGCCTGCGTGGCGTTCCTGCCTGTGCGCTTGAGCCAGGTCAAGAAAGGGGATGCCATCCGGCGGCAGTTGCGAATGGCGGGAAGCCCCGTCGCTGACTACACGGGCTTTCTCTGCCGGCCTGAGCATGAGGCCCTGGCGCTGGCCGGCTTCGCCGAAGCCCTGCAACGCCTGGCACGGCAGCTGCACTGGGACGATCTGGAGATTGCCAGCCTGCGAGCCTCGGACCGCCGGCTGCAGCTCCTCCTGGGGCGCTTTCCCTCGGACCGGTTCGTCCCGAAGCATTCATCCAACGTGAATGCGGATGGGATCGACAATGCGGTCTGCCCCTGTGTCAGGCTTCCACAGACATGGGATGAGTATCTGCGCCACTCCGTGAGCGCCAACACCCGTCAGAAGCTCCGACGCTTCCTCAGGCTCGTCGAGGGCTCTTCGGATCTCGGGATCGCCGCAGCCGGGCCCGAGACGGTGGAGCAGGACATCCAGACGCTTCTGGATTTCTGGGAGGCGAAGTGGGGAAGCCGCAAGGTTGGACGGATGGACCGCATCAGGGTGCAGACGCGCTCGATGCTGCTGCGGTGCTTCGAGGCGGGCTGCCTGTTCCTGCCGACGCTCCGGTACCAGGGAAGGCCGGTTGGCGCCCTGACCATCCTGCTCGATCACAGGAAGAAGTCCTATCTGTTCCATATGGGCGGCAGGGACGAAGCCTTCGATGCGCCGCCACCAGGCCTCTGCCTTCATGCGTTCAGCATCCGCCATGCGATCGAGGCCGGCTTCAGGACCTATGATTTTCTCAGGGGCAACGAGGCCTATAAGTTCTCCTTCGGCGCGGAGCCGCACCTGCTTCATTCGCTCGTCATCTCGTCGAGGTTCTCGGGCCAGCCGAAGCATGAGCCCCGTGGCGCCGCGAACGAGGCCGCACCCAGCGCCGCCTGACCCGCACGAGAGGCCTGGGGAGCGGATTTCGCCCGCCGGCACGCGGTTCAGCCGAAGCCGCCGGCCGACTTCCGATCTATGCAATTCGGCGGGTCGCAACCCTCCGGCCGAACCTTGGCCTGCCCTTGGCCGGCTGGGAGCCCGCAATGGTTTTCCTGCAACGGAGGGCTTACGCCGCTCGCGGTCTTCCGAGCGAAGCATGGAGTACATCTGTGATGCCATTCGATCGGCGTCACGTAATACTTTGGAGAGACACGTCTTGCAGGTCGATAATACCTAAGAATATTTGACCTCTGATCCTCCGACGACCTATCAGGAAACGGTCGGCACGCGCCGGCTCATCGAGGAGAGCTCAAATGTCCTACGATTACGACTACAAGGTTGACGTCAAGAAGGACTTCGAACTGAATGTCGATGTCAGCTTCGAAACCGATGTCAATGTCGATGTGAAGATCGACAAGGATATCGACATCGACCTCGATCTTTGCGATCTGAAGGGCAACGCGGCTACCCTCAGCCTCGATGTGCAGGCCATCGGCGACGACGGGCTCACCGAGGTGGCCAGCACCATCCTGGTGAATGACCACTATTCCAGCATCACGGTCGAGGCCGGCGCCTACGTGGCCTGACCGAGAAGCCGCTGATCCTGCCGCCGGCAGGTGGACAAGCTGATCTGCGGCGGAGAAGCCCCGGGACGTGTCCCGGGGCTTTTTTCACCAGGCATTCCTGGCGGACCGATCGCCAGGCTCGCAGAGAAGACCTGGACGACGTCATCATCCTTTTTCCCTAGGTCGACCGGATGGCGCCACCAAGGGATTACGCCGACTGCACCGATACTGCCGTGCTGCCACGCCCACTAGCCTTTAGCAGACGCCGCACATGGAGGCGGCCAAGGGGGAGTTCCAGGCAGTGGCCGACCAGAACGCGACCTTCGATATCGTCCCCACCGGCGGATGGACGCCGCTCGATGTCAGCGCCCAGGGCCTCGAAAGGCTTGGCAACGCAGCGGAGAACCAGGCCAGCGCAATCTCGGCGCAGGAGATCGCGGCAAGATCGGCCCGACGCAATCCGAGCGCATCGACGGGCCAGGGGGACGATTCATCCGAAGGCTCGTCCACGCCGGCGCTGCGGCAGAGCGGCTCGCCACAGGACCGCCAGGCGGCGACATCTCTCGCGGCATCGTCCAGCCTGGCGGCAGCATCCGACATCGCCTACACCTCGATCGACCTGACCGCCGGCGACGACACGCGGGAGATCACGGAAAACGGCAGCTTCTCGGTCCAGGGCCTTGGCGGCAATGACGTGATCACCGTCCGTGCCGGAACAACGGGTCCGGACCGGCTCGTTGGCGGGGGCGGGCAGGATCGCCTCACGGCAGCGGAAACCGACGACATTCTCATCGGCGGCGCCGGCGGTGATACGCTCAATGGCGGGCTGGGCAGCGACACCGTGGATTACTCGACCTCTGCCGCCGCGCTGACGATCTCCTTGACCACGTCCACGACCTCGACAGCAACCACGCGGCCCTCGGGCGGCGATGCCGCGGGCGACGTGCTGTCCAGCATCGAGAATGTGGTCGGCACCGGATCCGCCGATTTCATTTCCGGGAACCAGCTCGCCAATCAGCTCGTGGGCGGCCTTGGCGCCGACACTGTTCGAGGCGGTGCCGGCGCCGATCTGCTCCATGGCGACCACGCGGTCGAGGGCGCGACGGAAGGCGGCGTCGATCTGCTCGATGGCGGCGATGGCGACGATACCATCCGCGGCGGCGGCGCCAATGATTCGGTGCTGGGCGGATTCGGAAGCGACCGGCTCCACGGCGATGCCGGCAACGACTTCATCTCGGCCGCCGGCGGGGACGACCTCCTCGAAGGTGGTGACGGCAATGACCAGCTCATCGCCAGCCTCGGCAACGATACCCTGCGCGGCGGCTCCGGCAACGATGACCTGAATGCCTCCAGCGGCGACGACCAGCTTTCGGGAGGCGCCGACAACGATACGCTGCTCGGCGGCGACGGTCTCGACAACCTCGCGGGCGATGCCGGGAATGACAGCCTATCCGGCGGCGGCAACGCCACCACCTCGGTGGGTGGCGACACCCTGGCGGGCGGCGAGGGCGATGACACTCTGGAGGGCGGCATCCGCGACATCCATGACGGCGGCGGCGGCATCGATACCGTGACCTTCGCCGCGGCCGGGAGCGCCGCCGGCGTCGATCTGACCAACGGGGTCGGTACCGGCTCGGCGCTCGGAGCGACATTCGCCAATATCGAGAACGTCACCGGTTCGGGTCTCAACGACATCCTGATCGGCAACAGCCTCGACAATGTCCTCGTCGGTGGTGCCGGTGCGGACCAGATGGTCGGCCAGGGCGGTATCGACACGGCCGATTACTCCGCCTCCACCCAGGCGGTCTCGATCCAGTTCACGGCAACGGCCGCCAATCCGACGGCTGCCGGAACGGGCAGCGGCGGTGATGCCCAGGGCGACACGCTGCAGCTCATCGAGCGGGTCATCGGCTCGGCACTGGCCGATACCATGAGCGGAGGCGAGCTCAACGAGATCTTCATCGGGGGGATTGGGGCCGACGTGCTGAACGGTGGCGGCGGCACCGATACGGCGGACTATTCCTTCTCCAGCGCCGCCATGAGCATAAATCTGCAGGCCGGCACTGCGTCGGACGGCGACCAGCTGAGCAACATGGAGCGTGTCGTCGGGACCGGCTTCAATGACACCATGTTCGGCAATGACGCTGCGAACTGGCTGGAAGGCGGTGCAGGCAATGACTGGTTCCGGGGCGGCGCCGGACCGGATACGCTGATGGGCGGTGCAGGCACCGACACGGCGGATTTCTCGACGTCTGGCGGCGGCGTGCTGATTCAGCTCGTGGACAACCCGGATCCCAATCAGACCACGGGGGGCCAGACGAATGTCGACAGCACCACCAGCGACGCTGCCGGCGACCGGTTCAGCCAGATCGAGAATCTCGTCGGATCAGGCTTTGCCGACGACCTGCGCGGGAGTGCCCTTGGCAACAAGCTGGTGAGCGGCGCCGGAAATGACGTTCTGCGCGGCAGCGGCGGAGCGGACCTCCTGGTTTCGAACGGCCCTGGTAGCAAGACTCTCATCGGCGAAGGCATCTCCGGCGATACTCCCGGCCTCGATACCTACCGTGTCATTGCTGGAACGGCCAGCACGACCGTGCAGATCAGCGGTTATCAGATCGGCGAAGACATCGAGCTGAACAGCGTAACCTCGGCCTCGGTCGGTACGGCCGGTGGTGGCACAGTGAGAGTGATAGGCTTCCAGAGCACCGCCGCTGATGCGCTGCACACCACGCTCATCGTCCTGGGTGCGGCAGGCACAGTGAGCCAGGCGACGGCGCAAGCCGTTCTGGATCGCATCCTGGCGCCAGCCGGCAGCGCGCTCGATACCGATGGGGACGGACGAGACCTCATCGTTAGCTCCGGCCTGACTGCGGACAGCCCCTGGATTTGAGCATGGCCGGGCGAGAGGACAGGCGATGGCTTCGACTGACGACAGATCTTCGCGGCGGGCGCTCTCCACGCCGCTCGACCGGGCCGTCGCCGCATGCCGCTCCACAGTCCTGGTGCTGCTGCTCTTCGGCCTTGCCAGCAACGTGCTGATGCTCGCCCCGCCGCTCTACATGCTCCAGGTCTATGACCGGGTCATGGTGAGCGGCGTGGTCGAGACGCTCGTCATGCTGACGGTGATGACCGCGGTGGCGCTCCTCGTTTTCGGGCTGCTCGATGCGACGCGGTCGGTCATCACCGCGCGGCTGGGCAGCTGGCTGACGGCGCGGCTTGGCCCGGTCTACCTGTCGAACAGCGTCAGGGCCCAGCTTGCCGGCGATGGCAGCGGCGCGCAGCCGCTGCGGGACCTGCAGTCGGTGCAGAGCTTCGTCACCTCGTCCGGCTTCAACATCTTCTTCGATGGGCCCTGGGTGCCGGTGTTCCTGTTGCTGGCCTGGCTGCTTCATCCCTGGCTTGGCACTCTCGCCGTGGCTTCGGCCCTGCTGCTCCTCGGCCTTGGCATCGCCAATGAATACGTCACCCGCAAGCCGACCATCGCCGCCAGCCTTGCGCAGATTGCGGCGACGAAGCATGCGGACGCGACGATCCGCAATGCGGAGGTGGTCCGGGCGATGGGCATGCTGCCGGCGCTGATGGCGCGCTGGCAGATGAGCAGCGAGGTGGCGCTGGCGGCGCAGCAGCGTGCGGCGGAGCGAGGCGCCCTGCTGATCGGCCTCACCAAATTCGTGCGCTACTTCGTGCAATCGGCCAGTCTCGGCATCGGCGCCTATCTCGTGCTGCAGGGCAGCCTCTCCTCCGGGGCGATGATCGCATCCTCGATCCTGCTGGGCCGCGCCCTGGCGCCGGTCGAGGGGGCGATCGGCGCATGGCGGAGTTTCAGCATGGCGCGCATCGCCTACCGGCGCCTCCAGGCCCAGCTGCAGGCCCTGCCGGAGGAGCCGCGCCGGACGCGGCTGCCGGTGCCGGAGGGGCAGCTGACCCTCCGCAATGTGAGCTTCGTCGCACCGGGCTCCCGCGCGCCGATCCTGCGGTCCGTCTCCTTCGAGGCCGCGCCCGGCGAGGTGCTTGCCGTCATCGGCCCCTCGGCCGGCGGCAAGAGCACGCTGTGCCGCCTCCTGGTCGGGGTCGCCGAGCCGAGCGCTGGCGAGGTCCGGTTGGACGGGTCGGAGCTGCGGCACTGGAACCCCGAGGACCTTGGCCGGCATGTCGGCTACCTGCCGCAGGATGTGGAGCTCTTCGCCGGCACCATCCGCGACAACATCGCCCGCATGGCCGATGCGGATGACGAGGCGGTGATCGAGGCGGCGATGCTGGCCCATGCGCACGAGCTGATCCAGCGCCTGCCGCAGGGCTACGACACCGTCCTCGGCGATGGCGGCATCCGCCTCTCGGGCGGGCAGCGGCAGCGCATCGGCCTGGCGCGCGCCGTTTACCGCATCCCGCGCCTCATCGTGCTGGACGAGCCCAACGCCAATCTCGACACCAGCGGGGAGGCCGCGCTGTCCGCGGCCATCGACGAGATGAAGCGGCACGGCTGTACCCTGCTCATCGTCGGGCACCGTCCCTCCACGATCGCCCTGGCCGACCGGATCCTCCTGTTGAGGGAGGGGCGGGTGGAGCTCATCGGCCCGCGCGACGAAGTGCTGAAGCGCCTGAGGAGGGCCACCAGCAGCCGGGCCGAGCCGGAGGATGCCGATGCCGCCCGCAGCGCCTAGGCCGCCACGGTCCTGCGCGGCCGCGCGGCAAGTCCCGGAGGATGCCCCATGAGCGCCGCGCAGTCCCTCGTCCCCTACGACCAGCGGATGGAGGTCAGCCTGGCGGATATGCCGGGCACGGCGAGCCTGGCGCTCTCCACCCGTGCCCCGCGCCGGGCCGGGCTGCTGCTGGTCTTTCTCTTCCTCGGCGGCTTCCTGGCCTGGGGGCTGACCGTTCCCATCGCCGGCGGCGCCGTGGCGCCCGGCGTCATCAGCCCGGACGGCAACCGCCGTACGGTCCAGCATCTGGAGGGCGGCATCATCGCGGCGCTCCGGGTGCGAGACGGCGACAAGGTCTCCGCAGGCCAGCCGCTGCTGCTGCTCGAGAGCCTGCAGGCCAGGGCGACCTACAACTCGCTGCTCGGCCAGTACCAGACGCTGCTGGTGATGCAGGCGAGGCTGGAGGCGGAGCAGGCCAACCGGCCCGGGATCACGCTGCCGGCCGAGATCGAGGCCGCTTCCGGCCAGCCGGAACTCGCCAAGCTCATCGCCGGCCAGCGTGCCATCTTCGCCGCCCGGCGGGCGGCGCAGGAGACCCGGGCGGTGATCCTTCGCCTGCGGGTCGTGCAGGCGCAGGAGCAGATCCGCGCCCTCGAGGCGCAGGTGAGGAGCACCGTCGAGCAGCTCAGCCTGATCGGCGACGAGCTGCGTGGGAAGGAGCAGCTGCTCCGCTCCGGGCTCGTGCCGCGGCCGGAGGTGCTGCGGCTGCAGCGGGCCCAGGCCGAGCTGCTCGGGCGGCAGGGCGAGTATCTCGGGACCATCGCCCGCACGCGGCAGGTGATCGGCGAGACGGAGATGCAGCTGGTGTCGCTCGAGGCCGATCGCCTCGACAAGGTGTCCGACCAGGTCGACAAGGTGCGCGTCGAGCTGGCCGGCGTGACGGAGCGGCTCGAGGCCAGCCGCGACGTGCTGGCCCGCACCGCGGTCCTCGCGCCGATCACCGGCACGGTCATCAATCTCCGCTTCAAGACCATCGAGGGCGTCATCCGGCCCGGCGAGCCGATCCTCGACATCGTCCCCGACGAGGAGAAGCTGCTGATCGACGCGCGGGTCGCGCCGACCGACATCGATGTCGTCCATGGCGGCCTGCCGGCGCAGGTGCGGCTGACGGCCTATTCCAGCCACGGCCTGCCCCGCATCGACGGCATCGTCCGCTCGGTCTCGGCCGACCGGCTGCAGGATCCGGCCAGCCACCAGCTCTACTACCTTGCGCGGGTGGAGGTGGACCGGGAGGCGCTGGAACGTCTCGGGCCGCATATCGCCCTCGTGCCGGGCATGCCCGCGGAGGTGCTGATCGTCCGGCGCTCGCGCACGATGGTGCGCTACCTGATCGAGCCCTTCCGCGACGCCTTTCGCCGCAGCTTCCGCGAGGTCTGACCATTAGGCGTCGGACCGAAGGCGTAGGCCGGTTTGCTCCAGCGCCCCTTCCGATGCCCCCGCCTCACCCTTTGGCCCGATTTGGCCGGGCCGTGCCTTCTGTACGCTGCTCTGGTGCCGGGCGATGCAGGCGCCCGCCGAAGGGGGATGCGATGGCGAAGATCAAGCTTGGGTTCAAGGCGGTGATCGACAAGGCGATGACGGTCCAGGCGCAGGGCAGCGCGACCGCCATCGGCGAGGACACGGCGGCGAATGTCAGCGTGGAGTCCCATACCGTCGACCGCGGCAAGGTGACCCTCACTTTCGGCAAGGTGACGGCGACCGCCGCCGGCACCTCAGAGGCCGGCGGCGCCTATGCCACGGCGCAGACCGGGGCGACGGTCGCCGATGCCGATTTCGGCCACAGCCTCACCAAGACGACCTCCGGCAGCGGCTCCGACTGGGCCTCGGCGACCAGCACCACCCGCTTCTTCGCCATCGACGTCAAAGGCTTCGAGTTCAAGAACGGGCATTTCGTCTCGACCTCGCTGCCGGAGAAGACGGTGACCACGTCGCCGCAGGTCCCGGCCGGCAATGTGGCCACGCTCGGCATGGATGCGACCGCCACCGGCGACTACAGCGTGGTCAAGGCCGAGGCGTCCGTCATCGCCACCGACAGCGTCTCGGATGTCGCGGCCTCCGTGGTGTCCTCCGCTGATGGCCATTCGGACTACCACTTGTTCGGCTGACGCCTGTTCAGATCGAGCCGTTCCGCTCCGGCGGCCGGCCCGGCCAGCGGTCCGGGTCGGCCGCGAGCGCCGCCTGCGTCCGGTTCGCGGCGCCAAGCCGCCGCATGATATGGCGCACGTCGTCCTTGACCGCCGACTCCCGCAGGTCGAGCAGGTTGCCGATCTCCTTGTTCGACAACCCGGCCTGCAGGTGCCGCAGCACGGCCTGCTGCCGTGGGGTGAGCAGCATCCGCCGCGCCGCCTCCGCGCCGCGCAGGCCAAGGTCGATCATGCCCGTGGGCTGCGGCCTTGCCGGCCGGTCCTCGAGCAGGGCGGCCGGGGGGAAGAAGGATCCCCCCTGCATGATGAAGGACAACGTCCGCAGCGCGATGGCGGGTTCGGTGGTCGTCGGCAGGAAGCCGCGGGCGCCGAGACGGAGCGCGGCCACCACCTCCTCCGCCGTGTCGAGATCGGAGATGACCGCGACCGGCGTGGAGGGCATGGTGCCCAGCAGGGCCTGGAGCCATTCGGCCCCGGCGGCCGCCTTCACGGAGCCGGCGCCGAGGTTGAGGATGCCGAGGGCGATGCTCGTCTCGGGCCGCGGCATGCCGCGCAGGTCCTCCGGCGACACGGCCAGCACCGCGACCCTGTTCTCCGTCGCCCAATCCGTGAGGAAGGCGGCCAGCTCGGCCCGGCGCAGCGCCCTGGCATCCACCAGCAGGACAAAGGGCTCGCCTTTCTGTGCCTGTTGCTGCTGCACGGTTGCCCCGCCCCCGCCCATGATGACCAGGCGTCCCGAGCCAAGGAAAAAACGGCGGCTCGGCCCGACTGATTGGCCTGCCAAAGAAAAAATCAGGCCCGGAAACTTCTACATTAAGTGGAGGGACGAGCAATATGACCAAAGGATTTACGCAGTATTGCAGCGGTATATTGGGCTGGTGGCTCTCATCGTTGGGACTAGCGACATCGGGTACTTCGTAGCGCAAGGAGGTACACCCAAAGTCGAGGCCGGCTTGGCTTGGCTGCAGCCATTGATGCCGGGCGGCGCCGATCCGCTTTGCGGCGTGGCCGGCGGAACGGATGGCTCCGTCGGGACCATCCGTCGCGGCGCTTCAGGCTGGCATGAGCTGGAGCTCGGGCCGCTCGAGGCTGGCCTGCGCTGCCTGCGGCAGCGCCGTCTCGGGCGGGGCTTCGTCGGGCAGGTCGAGGCTGGCGGCGCAGAGGGCGGCCTGGGTCCGGTTGGCCACCTTCAGCTTCCGCATGATCTCGCGGACATGGACCTTCACGGTCGACTCGCACATGTGGAGCTCGATGGCGATCCGCTTGTTGGACTGCCCCTGCCGCAGCAGCTGGAGGACCCGCTTCTGCCGTGCGGTGAGGCTGGTGAGTCCGATATCCAGCTCGCCGATGAGCGGCGGGCCGGGGGCTGCCCGTGGCTCCGCCTCGTCCGGACCGTCGAACCGGGCGAGCAGTGTCTGCGGCGGGAAGTACACGCCGCCATGGGCGATGAAGTTCAGCGCGTAGAATACCAGGTTCGGATCCATGTCGGCGGTGATGAAGCCGCGCGCCCCGGCCCGCAGTGCCGCCACCACCTCGGCTGCCTCATTCCGGTCCGACAGGACCACGACGGGCGCGCCGGCGCAGAGCTGCTGCGCCTGCTGGATCGATTGTGCCAGCTCCTGCGTGTCGCTTGCGGACACGACCGAATTGAGGACGACCAGGCCCACCGAGCCGTCCGGCGCGGCCTGGTCCAACGAGGCGATGGCGCCGACGACCGAGAACCTGCATCCGGCTCCATCGGCCTCAACGTCCTCGAGCAGTCTCCTGAGGGCCTCCCGGCGCAACGGAGAGGGATCAACCAGAAGGATACGACAGCTTTTACTTTCCGGTTTTACACGTTCTTCAAGACTACGACTTTCACCACAATCATCCGCCATGATCCGGTTTCCTTGATTTTTGGCCGTGATGCCGACGAGATCAGAGGTTTGTTGCGGCATTTGATCGATTCAAGAAGGTTTGGCGTCAGTTCTTGGGCGCCCTTCCTATTGGCCATGCCTTTAGTGGCGCACCTCCTGTTATCTTCGCGTCTCAATGTTACCGCACCAAGATGCGTTCGCCATCAACTTAACTACCCCAGATTTTGCCAATCCGTATCTTTTTTGATACAATTCACGTTTGGTGCGTAGTTTTGCGCGGCAGGCACTCGCAAAGATGGCAATTCAGTGATCGTGGGTTGATTAACTCCCGATATTGAAACGCCAAAGGATGTTCGAAACCGAACGCAGATAGCGGAGTTGTGAGTCGATTAATTTCGTTTCATCGAAATGCCTCAGGCCGGGGAGATGTCGCCAGGCCGTCGGTGAGTGCGGCGCTGCCGAGGCGTTACCTTGGGCGATGATGTAATGGTTTCGGAACATGTCAGTATCCGGCAGCGCTTTATGCGTATCGCGGCGAAAAATGTCCTCCTTCAGCGGCCGTCTGCCGTCCTTCGGAGTAGGCCCAGCTCGGCGCCTCCCTCTTCCGGCCATCCGCCGAAAGGGGTGTCCGCAGCCCCTTGGTGTCCAATCGGAGCCCTGCAAATTGATCCTCTTGACCGCCGACAAGGCGATCAGGAAGCCTTCATCGCTCAGCGCTGGACAGGACACTTGGCCGGCGAAAGGGATGCAGCATGTCCGACGGCACCTCTCACCAGCCAACACCGGACCCCGGAGCATTCCAGCGGATCGACAGCGATTTCCGCTGCGCCGTGTCCTTCTCGTGGCCCGATCCGGCCCGCCCGCCGGAGCGTGGTCCTGCCCGGCCTGCCGCCGAACCGGGCGCGTTCCGCGATCCGCCGGATGCAGCGCCGCTGCCAGCGCGCCCCGCCGGGCCCGCCTATGCCCGGATGCGCCCGGCATCGGCGCCACGGCCCGATGCGGCTGACCACCGTCGCCCCCCTGCCACCGGCCTCCCGCCCGCGGCGGCGTTCAGAGAGGCCTTCCCCGTCCCGCCCCGATCCAGCCGGCGGCGCGCTGACCGCCGCCGAGGGGGCGGGCTCTACAGCGGCATGCCCGCCGCCCTGGCCCTGGCCGCCGGCACGCTCTCCGCCGGCCTCCTGCTCGGCGGCGCGCTCCTGCTCGACGACTGGCCTGGCCATGGGGCACGGCCTCCGCTCGCCTCGTCCTTGCCGCCCCGCCTGGCCAGCGATGCCGGCGTGGCTACGCCGTGGCAGCAACCGGCCCTGCCGCGCGAGGCGCTTCCCGACACGCCCCCGGTTCAGCGGGCTTCGGCGCCCGCGCCGCCCCTGGTTTCGGCGGCGCTCGTCCTTCACCCCGCGCCTGCCCCAATACCGGCCAGGCTTGCCAGCCAGGATCTGCGGGAAGCCGCGGACGAGGCCTACCGCCGCGGCAATTTCTCGGCCGCCGTCGAGTTCTACGATCGCGCGCTGCAGGCCATGCAACTCGAGAATGGCTCGCCTGCCGCCTCGGACATCGCGGCCCCCTTGGCGGGCGCCGAGGCCCCCCCGACGACGCGGCTCGAGGAAGCCGTGTTCACGCCCCCACCTCCGGCGGCCGAGCCGCAGCCGGAGACGCGCGCCGTCCTCGCCGCGCCGCAGCCCGTGCCAGCCGAAGCCCCCCGGCTGCCGCCCGCCGTCCATGCGAGCCTGATGCGGAACGGCGATGCAGCCTTGCAGCGCGGCGACATCAGCGGCGCCCGCGCCCTCTACCAGCGCGCCGCCAGCCTCGAAGGCACGACGGCCGCGGCACTCGTCGCAACCGGGAAGACCTACGATCCCGGTATCCTGGCCGGGCTCGGCGTGCATGGCGGCGCGCTGCCCGACGCCGCCGCGGCGGCACGCTGGTATGAGCGGGCCCAGGCGCTTGGCGATCCCGCCGCTGGGGAACTCCTGAACCGCCTGCGCTGACCGGAGCCGCCGCTACTCCTCCACCGGCGCCGGCCGTGGCCGGCGCGGCTGCGGCCGGGGTGGCACGCTGCCGAAGCGCGTCCAGCCCGGGATGCCCGCCGCCAGGTTCACCTCGCGCCATTTCGGATGCCGCGGCGGCCGCAGGAAGGAGTCGAATTTCAGCGAGAGCGCGCGGGAGAAGCGCACCACGCGGTCGCGCCGCTCGGGAAGCTGATGGTTGTAGGCCGCCAGCACGGCCCCCACCGCGACCGTCTCGACGGTCTCGCCCGCCGGCACCAGGCCCGGATAGTCTTCCGGACCGAAACTGCCCGGCAGGTAGGTCTCGAGAAGCTCCTCACCGAGCGGGATGGGCAGCAGGCGCGCCCCCTCCGGCAGCGGCGTGGTGAAGCGCGCCGGCTTGCCGGTGACCCGCACCATCGCCGCGATGTCGCCGCGCCGCAGCTTCTCGGTCGCATCGACGGTGGCGTCGTAGACCGGCCGCACCGCGATGCCGAGCCGGGAGAACAGAAGCGTTGCCGTCATCGCCGTGCCGGAGCCGCGGTTGTCCATCGCGACGAGCTTGCCTGCGAGATCCGACAGCCGCGCGATGCCGGGCGCGGCGAAGACGTGGACCTCCTCGTTGTAGAGCTTGGCGAGGTACTGCACCTGCTGCTCGAGGCCAGGGAAGGTGCGCTGCTGCGCGGCGGCGGCGAGCACGTCGGACTGGACGATGGCGAGGTCGACACCGCGCAGATAGAGCAGGTCGGAGAGGTTCTGCAGCGAGCCCTTGCCGATGATCGGCAGGATCCGGAGCCCGTCGACGCCGTCGATCACCGCGGCGATATCGGCGGCGAAGCGCGTGTAGGTGCCGTCGAGCCCGCCGGAGATCACGCCGAGCACATTCGCATTCGCCGCGGCGGTCGGGTCCGGCGCGGCCCATGCGCGACCGACCACCGGACAGCAAAGGCCGGTGGCGAAGCCGATGAGAAGCTGGCGGCGGATCATTGCTCTGCTCCCTTTGTCCTTCGGTGGGGTGGGCACGTGTCACGGGCCCTGGCGCAATGCCTCCTGCAGGGCAGCCGCGGCAGGGTCGCCGATGGCGCGGGCGCGGCCGTACCAGGACCTCGCCCTGTCGCGGTCGGCGAGCCCCGGCCCGGCGCCGAAGGCCGGCAGGAGGTTCGGGTCATAGGTCTTGCCCGCCGCGATGGCCGCGGCGGCCGAGCGCGGATGGATGGCGGCTGCCTGCTCATAGAGCGTTCGCGCCCGCAGGATGTCGCCGCGCACCATGGCCGTGTCGCCCGCGCGCATCATGGCCTCGAAGCCCTGCGGTTCCGTCGCCGCGGCCGGCGGCAGCACCAGCGAAGGGAGCATCCTGCTCTGGTCGGGCTGCGCCGCTGCCGGCCACGCGGCTGCGCCGGCGAGGAAGGCGGCCACCGCCACGGGCCGGGCGCGGTCCATGGCGAGGAAAATCCGGTTGCGTCGCGCCACTGGGCACCTCCGCGGGGCGTGCGAGTGGTGGTCCGTCAGGCACCCCCGACTCTAGCCGCGGCCCCGAGCTTCGATCCAACGCCTAGGCCCGGTCACGGCAATTCAACCGGGCCACGGCGCCTCCGGGTCAACCCGTGCCGATGATCCGCGCCTCCGCGATGATCTGCCGCATCCGCTCGCTCTCGACCGCGCCCGCCTCGACCGCGGCGATGGCCTTCGCCTCCGCGGCCCGTACCGCATCCAGCGCCTCCGCCACCGCCTCCGCCTGATCGAGCGGCACGACGACCACGCCATCCGCATCGCCGATGACGATGTCGCCGCTCCGCACCGCCAGCCCGCCGCAGACGATGGGCGCACCCACCACGCCCGGACCGTTCGCCGCCGGCGAGGTCGGCACCACCCCGGCGGCGAAGACCGGCAGCCCCGTCGCCACGATCCCCGCCTTGTCCCGCGCCGCGCCCTCCGTGACGAAGGCCGCGACCCGCTTGTTCTGCATCATCCCGGCGACGATGTCCCCGATCGCCGCCGCGCCGAGATAGGCGTCGTTCGCCACCACGATCACGTCGCCCGCCTGCGCCTCGCCCAGCGCGCCATAGACGCCGACGATATCGGCCGGATAGGCGAAGGCCGTCAGCGCCGGCCCGACGAAGGCGGCATTGTCCGGATCGAGCGGCTTCACCGCCCAGTGCATCGCCCCGCGCCCTGCCATCGCATCCACCAGATGCGAGGTCTGCGCCCCGCGGAACCGATCGAGAAGGGCAGGGGAGGGGCGCCGATGCCCCCGATGGATGGTCAGCAGCGGCGGGTTGTCGAGCATGGACGGTCCTCCCTCGGATCAGTCCGTCAGCTTCGCCCCGCAGCGCTACTCCGCATAGATCATCTTCCGGGTCATGCCGCCATCGGCGAGGAATTCCGCCCCGGTGACGAAGCCGCTCTCCGGCCCGACCAGCCAGGCGACGAGCGCCGCCACATCCTCCGGCCGCCCGACCCGCCCGGCCGGGTGCTGCGCATGGTCCTCCGGGCGCAGCGCCTCGCCCCTGGTGTCGATCCAGCCGGGGCTCACGCAATTCGCCCGCACGTCCGGCCCCAGGCTGATGGCGAGCGCATGGGTCAGGGCGAGCAGGCCGCCCTTGGAGGCGCTGTAGCTCTCCGTATCCGGCTCCGACTGGTGCGCCCGGGTGGAGGCGATGGTGACGATCGCTCCGCGCGCACGCCGCAGCATCGCTTCCGCCGCCCGCGCCAGGAGGAAGGCGCTGGTGAGGTTGGTGCCGAGGACGGCGTTCCACTCACCGAGGCTCAGCTCGCGGATCGGCTTGCGGATCATGAAGCCGGCATTGCAGACCAGGGCGTCGAGCCGGCCTTCCTGAGCCGCGATCCCGTCCACCAGGCGCCCGACCGCCGCCTCATCCGACACGTCCGCCTGCACGAGGCGTCCAGGGACGCTATCCGCCGCCTCCCGGTCGGCGACGACCACGCTCCAGCCATCGCGCTCGAGCCTGGCCGCGACCGCGCGGCCGATCCCCCGTGCGCCGCCCGTCACCAGCGCCACCCGCTGCGTTTGCTCCATCGCCAACCTCCCGCCGCGGCCCGTAAGCTCCCGCCGAATTACGGGGGAGAGCCGATCCATGGCCGCACCGCTGCTCTTCACGCCGCTGACCATCCGCGGCGTGACGCTGAAGAACCGCGTCGTGGTCGCGCCGATGCATCAATATGCCGCCAACCGGGGCTGTGCGACGGACTGGCACCTGATGAATGCCGGCCGCTACGCCGCCGGCGGCGCCGGTCTCGTCATCATGGAAAGCACCAAGGTGGAGCGGCGCGGCTGCGGCACCCATGGCGATCTCGGCCTCTGGGAGGACGGGCAGATCCCCGGCCTTGCCCGCTGCACCGCCTTCATCAAGGCGCAGGATGCCGTGCCCGGCCTGCAACTCGGCCATTCCGGCCGCAAGGCGCGGCGCTTCCGCCCCTGGGAGGGCGGCGGCCCGCTGCCGCCCGAGGTGGCCGAGGATGACTGGGAACTCGTCGCCCCCAGCGCGCTGGCCAGCCCCGAGAGCGACCCGCTGCCCCGGGCGCTCACCCGCGCCGAGGTGCAGGCGCTGGTCCAGCGCTGGGCCGAGGCCGCCCGCCGCGCCGATGCCGCCGGCTTCGAGGTGCTCGAGATCCACGGCGCGCATGGCTACCTGATCCACCAGTTCCTCTCCCCCTTCAGCAACCTCCGCAACGACGAGTATGGCGGCAGCGAGGGGGGGCGCATGCGCTTCTGCCTCGAGGTGGTGGAGGCGGTGCGCGCCGTCTGGCCGGCGGAGAAGCCGCTCTTCCTCCGCCTCTCGGTCGAGGACGATGCGGGCTGGGACCTGGCGCAATCCTCCCGCCTCGCGGCGCTGGCGCGGCCGCTCGGCGTCGATGTGGTGGATTGCTCCTCGGGCGGCATGCGCGGCGCCCCGGTCGTCGGCACAGGCCCGATCACCTATGGCTACCAGGTCCCCTACGCCGCCCATCTGCGGCGCGAGGCCGGCATCGCCACCATGGCCGTCGGCCTCATCGTCCATGCCGACCAGGCGGAGGGCATCCTCCAGCGCGGCGAGGCCGACCTGATCGCCCTCGCAAGGGAGCTCCTCTACAACCCGCATTGGCCGATGGATGCCGCGCAGAAGCTCGGCGCCGACCCCCGCTTCGCCCTGGTCCCGCCTGCCCAGTCCTACTGGCTGGAGAAGCGCGCCCGCCAGGTGAAGGAGCTGGTGCCGAGCACCTGGCGCGAGGGGCTGGGCGAGGGCTGACGCGGCCCGGGGCTCGCGCATCCGGCGCGGACACGGCCTATACTCCCCGCATGGCCCCCCGCCGCTCGCCCGACGACCCACCCGCCGACCTCTTCGGCGACAGCGCCCCGCCCCCGCCCCGGGCGGAGGCCCCTGCCGGCCCCCGCCCGCTCGCCGACCGCCTGCGCCCGGCCGAGCTCGAGGAGGTGGTCGGCCAGGATCACCTGGTCGGCCCCGCCGGGGCGCTGACCGGCATGCTCGCCCGCGGCGCGCTCGCCTCGCTGATCCTCTGGGGCCCGCCCGGCGTCGGCAAGACGACCATCGCCCGGCTGCTCGCCGAGCGCGCCGGCCTCGTCTTCAGCCAACTCTCGGCCGTCTTCTCCGGCGTCGCCGACCTCAAGCGCGCCTTCGACGAGGCGCGGCAGCGCCGGCGGATGGGGCAGGGGACGCTGCTCTTCGTCGACGAGATCCACCGCTTCAACCGCGCCCAGCAGGACGGCTTCCTGCCGGTGGTGGAGGACGGCACCGTCACCCTGGTCGGCGCGACGACGGAGAACCCAAGCTTCGCCCTCAACGGCGCACTGCTCTCGCGCTGCCAGGTCCTGGTGCTGAAGCGCCTGGACGAGGCCGCCCTCGATCTGCTGCTGACCCGCGCCGAGGCGGAGGCCGCCCATGCCCTGCCGCTCACCCCGCAGGCCCGCGCCAGCCTCAAGGCCATGGCCGATGGCGATGGGCGCTACCTCCTGAACCTCGCCGAGCAGCTCCTCGCCCTGCCGCCCGGCCAGCCCCCGCTCGATGCCGCCGCGCTCGGCGAACTGCTCGCCCGCCGCGCCGCCCTCTACGACAAGGACCGCGAGGAGCACTACAACCTCATCTCAGCGCTTCATAAGTCGCTGCGCGGGTCCGACCCCGATGCGGCGCTCTACTGGCTCGCCCGCATGATCCAGGGCGGCGAGGACCCGCGCTACATCGCCCGCCGGCTGACGCGCTTCGCCGCCGAGGATGTCGGCCTCGCCGATCCCCGCTCCCTGCCCCTCGCCATCGCCGCCTGGGAAACCTATGAGCGCCTCGGCTCGCCCGAGGGCGAGCTGGCCCTGGCCCAGCTCGTGCTGCATCTCGGCACCGCGCCCAAGTCGAATGCCGCCTATGTCGCCTGGGGCGAGGCGCAGCGCGCCGCGCGCGAGACCGGCAGCCTGATGCCGCCGCCGCACATCCTCAACGCACCGACGAAGCTGATGAAGAGCCTCGGCTATGGCCAGGGCTATGCCTATGACCATGACGAGGCCGATGCCTTCTCCGGCCAGGACTACTTCCCCGAGGGGATGCCTCGCCGGCGCTTCTACCGCCCCAATGACCGCGGCGCCGAGTCCGCCATCGCCGAGCGGCTGGAGCGCTGGTCCGCGCTCCGCGCCGAGAGGAAAGGCGGCTGACTAGCGCTGCGCCACCCGCTGGTCGCGGTCCGGCACCTGCACCGGCGTCACCACGACCGGTGCCGTGCCCTGCTCGCGCATGCCGAGGTCCTGCGCGGTCTTCGGGCTCAGGTCGATCACCCGGTTCTTGGAATAGGGACCACGATCCTCGACCTTCACCTCGGCCGTCCGGCCGTTCTCCAGGTTGGTCACCCGCGCCGTGGTGCCAAGCGGCAGCGTCCGGTGCGCCGCGCTGTTCGATTGCACGTCGAAGCGCCGGCCATTCGCCATGCGCCGCCCGTTGAAGCGCTGGGCGTAAAAGCTCGCCGTCCCACGTTGCGGCCGGAGCTTCGTCGAGGCATTGTGTTGCGGGGCTCGCGCCTGCTCGGCGGCCTGAGCGGAGAGGACATGATCCGGGGTGCCGACACCCAGGACCATGAGAGTCGCGCCTGCGACCATCGCTGCTATCCGTGTCATGCCCACCGTTACGCCCGGCCGGCGGGAAAGTTCAACCCACCCGGGCTCGCGCTCCAGGCTCCGCTGGGCTACGGAAACCGCATGACCATAGAGACCCGGATCGTGGCCGATGCGGAGGCGGATACCCGCCTCGACCGCTGGTTCCGCCGCCACTTCCCCCAGCTCACCCAGGGCGCGCTGCAGAAGATGCTGCGTACCGGCCAGGTCCGCATCGACGGCCGCCGCGCCGAGGCCAGTACCCGCCTCGCCTCCGGCCAGGAGGTGCGCATCCCGCCCCTGCCGGACGGCCCGCCGCCGGAGCGCGACCAGCAGCCCGTCTCCGAGGACGATGCGGCGATGCTGCAGCGCCTCGTCCTTCACATGGACGCCAGCCTCATCGTCCTCGACAAGCCGCACGGATTGCCGGTGCAGGGCGGCCCCGGCATCACCCGCCACCTGGACGGCATGCTGGATGCGCTGCGCTTCGGCTTCGAGGAGCGCCCGCGCCTGGTCCATCGCCTCGACCGCGACACCTCCGGGCTGCTGCTGCTCGCCCGCACGCCCCTGGCCGCCGCCTTCCTCGCCAAGGAATTCCGCGGCCGCGGCGTCGAGAAGACCTATTGGGCCGTCGTCACCCCGCCGCCGCAGATCGAGGAGGGGCGCATCGACATCCCGCTCGCCAAGCTCGGCGGCCCGCGCGGCGAGCGCATGCAGGCGGTCGAGGACCCGAGCGAGGGCGCCCGCGCCGTCACCGATTTCCGCACCCTCGATTCCGTCCGCAGCCGCGCCGCCTGGCTGGAGCTGAAGCCCCTTACCGGCCGCACCCACCAGCTCCGCGTCCATTGCGCGGAGGGGCTCGGCGCCCCCATCCTCGGCGACGGGAAATATGGCGGCGGCGCCGCCCATCTCGACGGGCTGCCGAACGAGCTCCATCTCCATGCCCGCGCCCTCCGCCTGCCGCACCCGGAGGGCGGCCTGCTGGAAGCCTTCGCCGCCCTGCCGCCCCATATGAAGGAGACCTTCGGCTTCTTCGGCTTCGAGTCCCAGAAGACGCCGAAGCCGCGCCGCCTCGCCGCCGCCCGGCGCTGATCCGGGCCGGAGGACCCTGATGCCCATGACCCGCCGCCGCCGCTGGCTCCTGATCGCCCTCGCAGCCCTGGTCCTGCTGCCCGCCGCCGGCCTCGCCGCGCTGCTGCTGACCTTCGACCCGAACAGCCAGAAGCCCCGCATCCAGGCGGCGGTGGAGGCGGCGACCGGCCGCAGCCTCACCCTCGGCGATATCGGCGTGAAGCTCGCCCTCTCGCCGACCCTGACGGTGGATGACATCGCCTTCGCCAACGTCCCCGGCGGCAGCCGCCCGCAGATGGCGACCATCCGCCGGGCGGAGGTGGAGCTTGGTCTTCTCCCCCTGCTCTCCCGCCGGGTGGAGGTGCATCGCCTCGTCCTGCAATCCCCCGACATCCTGCTGGAGACGGATGCCGAGGGCCGCCCGAATTGGGCCTTTACCCCGGCCTCCCCACCTTCCGGCGCCCCTTCCGGCGGCCCCGCCACCGCGCCGCCCCAGGCCGGCCCTGCGCGCGAGGCCGGCCAGCGCCTCACCCTCGCCATCGACCGGGTGGAGCTGACCGATGGCCAGGTCACCTGGCGCGACGGCCGCACCGGCGCCAGCCGCAGCCTCGCCATCCCCCGGCTCGAGACCCGCGCCGACACGGCCGGCGCCCTGCGGCTGGAGGGTCAGCTCGCCCTCAACGGCATCCCCGTGGCGCTCACCGGCGAGACCGGCCCGCTCGACCGCCTGACCGACCCCGCGGCGACCACGCCCTGGCCCCTCCGCCTCGCGCTCGAGGCCGCCGGTGCCCGCCTCGCAGCCCATGGCGCCATTGCCCAGCCCCGGCAGTTCCGCGGCTGGCAGATGGCGGTCGAGGCCCAGGTGCCGGAGCTCCAGGCGCTCGCCCCGCTGCTGCCCGACGCCCCGCTGCCGCCGCTCCGCGACCTCGCCCTCACCGCGAGCCTCGCCGAGAACGCGATCAGCGACCTCCGCCTCACCCTCGGCGCCGCGGTGCTGGATACGGTGCTGCCCGGCCTCCGCCTGGCGAGCCTCACCGCCACCCTGCCGCGCTCGGACCAGCCCCTCGCGCTGGATGCCGAGGCGGCGCTGAACGGCGTTCCCCTGCACCTCGCCGGCACCCTCGGCGCCCCGGGCCTGCTGCTGCCGGGCGCCGCGCCGCAGCCCTTCCCGGTCGATCTCCGCCTCACGGCCGCCAGCGCCACCGGCACCGCGCAGGGCAGGATCGCCGATCTCCGCCGCCTCGCCGGGGTCGACCTCGCCCTCTCGCTGCGCGCCCCGGACCTCGCTCCGCTCGCGCCCCTGACCGGCGCCCCGCTGCCGCCCATCCGCGACCTCGCCCTCGACACCCGCCTCGCCGAGCGCACCCCGGGCTTCGCCGGCGGCGCCTTCCTGCGCGGGCTGCGGATCACCTCCTCGGCAGGCGATGCGGCGGGCGACCTGACCTATGTCATCGGCCAGCGCCAGGGCCTCGAAGGCAGGCTGACCTCCACCCGCCTCGACCTCGACGCGCTCCGCCCCCCCGCGGCCGCCCCCGCTGCCGCCGCGCCTGCCGCCGGCGCCGGATAATGCCGCGCATCGCCCGCCGCGGGATCGAGAGCGGCCAGAGGCTGGGCAGGCACAGGTGGGTCATCGAGCGCACCCTGGCTTGGCTGGGCCGCTTCCGCCGCCTCACCATCCGCTACGAACGCAGAGTGGACATCCACCACGCCTTCACCGCGCTCGCCTGCTCGCTGATCTGCCTCAACGCTCTCCAGGGCAGGTTTTGAAAGGCGCTGTTAGCTCGACTTTGGCCATTTCCGGGCTTGAGGCGGCGGAGCGGGTGAGCGGCTAGGCTGGCGGGTCCCCGCCAAGAGACGCCGCCAATGCCGCGCCTGCCGTCCCGCTTCGCCGCGGTGATCCTATGCTTCGCGCCGCTGTTCTTCCAGCGGAGCTGGCGGCACGCGGAGGTGCTGCTGATCGGGGCGATCCTGGCGCCCGGCCAGCGCACGGTCACCAGCCTGCTGCGGATCACCGGGCTCGCCCGCGAGCGGCGGTTCGTCAACTACCATCGCGTGCTGAACCGCGCCGCTTGGAGCGGACGGGCGGCGGCGCGGGTGCTGCTGGGCCTGTTGCTCGACGCCTTCGTGCCGAAGGGGCCGGTGGTCCTCGGGCTCGACGACACCATCGAGCGCCGGCGCGGCAAGCGCATCGGCGCCAAGGGGATCTACCGCGACCCGGTGCGCTCGTCGAAGTCGTTTTTCGTCAAGGCCACCGGTTTGCGCTGGTTGAGCCTGGCGCTGCTGGCGCCGATCCCCTGGGCCGGGCGGGTCTGGGCCCTGCCGTTCCTGACCGCGCTCGCGCCCTCGGAGCGCTACTGCCGCGAGCGTGGCCGACGACACAAGAAGCTGACGGACTGGGCCAGGCAGCTGGTCGTGCAGGCCCGCCGCTGGATGCCTGGACGCCCTCTGGTGCTGGTGGCCGACAGCGGCTTCGCCGCCCTCGAACTCCTGGCGGCGCTGGCCCGGCAGGGCGTGACCTGCGTCACCCGGCTGCGCCTCGACGCCGCCCTCTATAAGCCGGCGCCGCCCCGCGGGCCCGGGACGGTTGGGCGCCCTCGGACGAAGGGAGCGCGCCTGCCGAACCTCGCGGAGGTGCTGGCCGACCGGGCGACGCCGTGGCGGCGCGTCACCGTGTCGGGCTGGTACGGGGAGGGCGAGCGGGTCGTGGAGTTCCACTCCGGCACCGCCGTCTGGCGCCACGCCGGGATGCCCGTCGTGCCGATCCGCTGGGTGCTTCTGCGCGACCCCCGGCGCCGGTTCGACCCGCAGGCCCTGCTCTGCACCGGCCTGGCGCAGGACCCGCTCCAGATCATCCGTTGGTTCGTCCAGCGCTGGCAGGTGGAAGTCACCTTCCGGGAGGTTCGCGACCACCTCGGCGTGGAAACCCAGCGCCAGTGGTCGGACAAGGCCATCGCCCGCACAACGCCTGGCCTGCTCGGACTGTTCTCCGTCGTGACGCTGCTCGCCGCCCGCCTCGCCCCTCGCGCGCGCCTGCAGGTCTCGACCAGCGCTTGGTATCACAAGAAGCACCCGACCTTCGCCGATACCCTCGCCGCGGTGCGACGCCAGATTTGGACCGAGCAGGGTTTGGCCACCTCCCGGCATTCAGCCCAGCCGACGAAACTCAGCCCGGCGCTCCGCGAAGGCATCGCCTACGCACTCTGCCATGCGGCCTGATGGCCAAACTCGAGCTAACAGGCCCTTCTGTAAAGCGCCTTCAGCAGTCAACCCTTTTGAGCGTCGGTCCGGTCGCCGGTGTCTCGCTTCTGTCCGGGGTCGGCGCGGTGGCCGCCACCTGATGGTGTCTGATGAGGAGCGGGCCGGCCAATCTAGCAACGCGCGGTCGTCCTCGCGGCGCCGCTTTGCCTGTTGCGGCCTGGCCCGATCCATCGTCCCGGCGACGGGACCTCGCTCCGGACGGCTGGTGCCTGCGACCGCCCGAACCCTCGATGCGTCCTCCTGTCCTCAGGCCGTCGCGGCGGCGCGCCCGGCGGCGAATGGCGTCCCGTCAGCAAGCATCCTGTGCAGGACCACCGCGAGCTTCCTGGCCAGCGCCACCTTGGCCTTGCGCATGCCGGCGCGGGCGGCGAGGCGGGCCGCCCAGCTCTTCAAGGCCGAGCCCTTCACCGGCTTCGTCAGGATGACGTTCGCGGCCTCGTACAACATGGTCCGCACGCCGGCGTCGCCGATCTTCGATATGCGCCCGGCCACGTCCGTCTCCCCGGACTGGTACCTCCTGGGCGTCAGGCCGAAGTGCGCGCCCACCGCCTTCGACGATCGGAACCGGGCGGGGTCGTCCACCGCCGCGACGAAGGTGAGCGCCACGACCACGCCCACCCCCGGCGCGGTCATCAGCAGCCGCGCCCGGCCGTCCTCCCGTGCTCGGTCGCGCAGGCGCTTCTCCAGCCCGCGCAGCTGCTCCCCGAGCGTCTCGCGCGCGGCCAGGAGCGCCTCGGCCACCGCGGTCAGGGTCGGATGTCCCGCCACCAACTCGCGGGCGCGGCCGGGGAAGCTCCGCGCCGTGGTCGGTCCGACCTTGAGCCCGAAGCCCCGCAGCACGCCCCGGAGGCTCATCTCCACGTCGAGGCGCTTCGTCTGCAGCAGCTTGCGCGCGGTCAGCAGCGCGCGGGTCTCCTGCGCCGGCAGCGACTTGCAGTCACGTTGTTGCACGGGTCACCCGGGTGGACGGCCTCGGGTAGGTTGGTATGGGGGCGAGCCCTCGACCATAGAGGGGTCAGCGTGTTGCATGGGTCGGTGATGTGGACGCACTGGGCCCTGCCCGTGTTCCGGGTCACGCGATCCGGACATACTCCGGGCGTCCGAGCTCGAGCATGCGGTTCAGGACGCCGGCGGCGATGGCCATTTCGGTCGCCTGCCGCCCGTCCCTTTGCGAGCGTAGTCCATCACCGATGACGCGCTTCCATCGCGCTATGTCGGCCTCCACCAGAGCGCGCCAGTTGTAGCCTGTGGCCTTCTGCCAGCCCCTGCGGCCGCGCTCGGCGATGCACCGCAGATGCCGGTCGCGCCGCGTCGGCGCGGTCTCGGCGGCGTCGCTCGGCACGGCGCTCGAGCGTGGCGGGATGACGACGGCCGCGTCGGGATGGCGCGCCGAGACCCCGGCGTAGACGTCGTCGCGGTCGAACGCGCCGTCGCCGGTGAAGGAGGCCACGGGACCATCAACCTGGTCGAGCAGGGGACCGACCTGCGAGCCGTCATCGGCATCTTTGTCGGTCAGCGCCGACGCGACGATGTGGCCGGTGTCGGCGTCGGTGGCGAGGTGGAGCTTTCTCCACGACCGACGCCGCTTGGTGCCGTGCTTCTCCTCCAGCCACTCGCCAGCACCGCAGAGCTTCAGCCCCGTGCTGTCCACCAGCAGATGCACCGGCTCGCTCCCCACCTTCGGCCGCGGCACCTCCAGCGTCTCGGCCCGACGGCTCAGGGTCGAGTGGTCAGGCACGGCGAGGTCGAGGCCAAGCAGCCGTAGGATGGAGCCGATCAGGCCCTCGGTCTGGCGCAGCGCCAGGCGGAACACGGCACGGAGCGTCAGAGCCGTGGCGATCGCCAGAGAGGAGTAGCGCGGCTGCCCGCCCCGGCCGGTGCGCGGCTCGGCGCGCCAGGCCGCGATCGCCTCGGCCGTGAACCACACCGTGAGGCTGCCGCGGGCGCGCAGGCCGGCGTCGTACTCGGCCCAGTTGATCACCCGGTGCTTCTGCTTGGGGATGTGATGTCGTCGACCGGCCAGCGCTTTGAACGGCAAGAGGGGTGCCCCTGAATGGAGGAGGGGACTCGCCCCGGCCTCACCCTACCCGAAGCCTCCTAGGCGGGCGATTGGTGCAACAAGGCGGGGGGGGGGCGCGACTACTTCAGGCGGACCAGGTTCGGACGGGCCTGGGGCTTAGCAGCAGCCCTGGTGAGGAGGCCTGGCGCGACGTTCCATTGGTGCCCGTCGTCGGTGATCACCGTGACCGACTTCCGGTTGTAGCGCGTCAGCATGCCCTCCACGGCGCCACGTCCGTCCGCTTGGAACGCGACCCGGTCCCCGACACTGAATTCCAGCATCTGCTTGTGGGCCCGCATCTGCTGCAGCAAGCGCAGCCGCTCGACGACCTTGCAGTTGAGGTCGATGAGCTCCGCCTCGGTCAGCCGGTCGATGTCGATCGTCATCCGCCCCTCCGCTTCGGCCTCGTGCGGGCGTGGCATCCTATGGCGGGCCGGGCGGCCGAACCAGCACGCCGCCATTCGGAGCCGGACCCCGCGGCCCTCGTGGCGCACCACCAGCTCGCCGCCCGCGGAAGGCTACGGCAGCGCGACCGCGAGGGCCGCGGACATGCCGGGCGCCGTCCCGGCGTCGCGGTGGCCGGTGGCCGGTGGAAAGGCCGCCCCTGTCGCGGAGCGGCAGCTTGCGGGTCGCTCGGCGGCAGGCATGACCGGCGCCGGCTCCGGCCGACCCCGGCGGAGGCTTCGGGGCACGGTCACCGCCGGGCGAAGAACGCGCGGAACAACCGCTCCGCTTCCCGCCGGCCCTGCTCGGTGAACACGACCGACCTGGCCTTGCCCACCGGGTCCGAGATCATGCCCTTGCGGTGCTGGCGGTCCAGCGCGCCCCAATCGAAGCCCTTCCAGGCGCGCCAGCCGTCGTGCAGTCCCAGCCAGAGCAGCGCCAGGACGGCGTCGTCGATGCGCTCGGGGTCGATGTCGTCGTCCATAGCGCAGCCCTCCCGACGATCGCCGCGACGAACTCACCGGGCCGGGGTCCCGCGGCGACATCCCACTCGCCTCCCGCAGCGACAGGAAAGCCGGCGCACGTCAGGATGTCGCCAGGCGCGCGCGGGGGCACCGTCAAGTTGAGCGAGTCTTGGCGGCCTGGGTCGAGCCCGGTAGGCGTCCAGAATGAGCTCGCCATCCGCTGCGTCGCCCTATGCGGGCTACCGCTTCCCGGCCGAGGTCATCAGCCACGCCGTCTGGCTGTACTTCCGCTTCCCACTCAGCCTGCGCATGGTCGAAGAGATGCTGGCAGCGCGCGGCATCGTCGCCAGCCACGAGACCGTGCGGCAGTGGGCGCTCAAGTTCGGCCAGGACTTCGCCAACCGGATCCGGCGGAGGCTCCCCTGCGCGGGAGACAAATGGCACCTCGACGAGGTCGCCATCAGGATCGCCGGGGTGCAGCACTGGCTCTGGCGTGCCGTGGATCAGAACGGGATGGTGCTGGATGTGCTGGTGCAGAGCCGGCGCGACAAGCGCGCGGCCAAGCGCCTGCTGCGCAAGCTGCTCAAGCGGCAGCGCCGGGCACCCCGCGTCATGATCACCGACAAGCTCCCGAGCTACGGGGCGGCCAAGCGGGAGGTGATGCCCGGTGTCGAGCACCGCCAGCACAAGGGCCTGAACAACCGGGCGGAAAACTCGCACCAGCCGACGCGACGACG
>CADCTD010000118.1 GCA_902805545.1 uncultured Craurococcus sp.
ATGACCGTCAAGAAGCACCTGCGCGCCCAGGAGGTCGCCGAGCAGAACGCTCTGCCGTGCATCTACCTCGTCGATTCCGGCGGCGCCTTCTTGCCGCTCCAGGACGAGGTCTTCCCGGACAGAGAGCACTTCGGGCGCATCTTCTACAACCAGGCGAGGATGAGCGCGAAGGGCATACCCCAGGTAGCGTCGGTCATGGGCTCGTGCACGGCGGGCGGGGCTTACGTGCCGGCGATGAGCGACGAGGTCGTCATCGTGAAGGGCGAGGGCACGATCTTCCTCGGGGGCCCTCCCCTCGTGAAGGCGGCGACCGGCGAAGAGGTGACCGCCGAGGAGTTGGGGGGCGCGGACGTCCACACGCGGCTCTCTGGCGTCGCCGACCACCTCGCGGAGAACGACGGGCACGCCCTGGCGATCGTGCGCCGGATCGTGGCGAACCTGAACCGCCCCAAGGAGATACCGTGGACGGTCGAGGAGCCGGAGGAGCCGCTGCACGACCCTTCGGAACTCTATGGGGTCGTGCCGGTCGACTACCGCCGGGGCTACGACGTTCGGGAGGTGATCTCGCGCGTCGTGGACGGGAGCCGCCTGCACGAGTTCAAGCCGCTCTACGGCGAGACGCTGGTCTGCGGCTTCGCCCGCCTGATGGGCCACCCGGTCGGCATCCTCGCCAACAACGGCATCCTGTTCTCCGAGAGCGCCCAGAAGGGGGCCCATTTCGTCGAGTTGTGCAGCGCCCGCGGCGTCCCGCTGGTCTTCTTGCAGAACATCACGGGCTTCATGGTCGGCCGCGAGTACGAGGCGGGCGGCATCGCCAAGGACGGGGCGAAGCTGGTGATGGCGGTCGCCAACGCGAGCGTCCCGAAGTTCACGGTCGTGATCGGGGGCTCCTTCGGCGCCGGCAACTACGGGATGTGCGGCCGGGCATACTCGCCGCGCTTTCTCTGGATGTGGCCCAACGCGCGCATCAGCGTCATGGGCGGGGCGCAGGCCGCGAACGTGCTGCTGACGGTGCAGGAGGACAACCTCGCGCGCGAAGGCGGGGAGATGACGGAGGAGGAGCGCGAGGAGTTCCGGCGCCCGATCCTGGAGAAGTACGAGGAGGAGGGCAACCCCTACCACTCCACCGCCAGGCTCTGGGACGACGGCGTCATAGACCCGATGGACACCCGCATGGTCCTCGCCCTCGGGCTCTCGGCTGCGGCGAACGCGCCGCCCGAAGAGACCAAGTACGGCGTGTTCAGGATGTAGGAGAAGAGGATTGGCTGATTACGAACACTTGCGGGTCGGGCGCGGCGATGCGGTCGCCACAGTCTCGCTTGCGCGTCCCGACGCCCGCAACGCCCTGAACGCCGGGCTCATCGGAGAACTGGCGCGCTGCATGGAGGAGCTGG
>CADCTD010000119.1 GCA_902805545.1 uncultured Craurococcus sp.
CGCCTGGCCAGTCCACCCGGCCCGTCCGCCCCCGCTCGGCATGAGCCGAGGCGACCGCCGCCTCCCACTGGTACCGCCCTGGCCGCCCGAGCGCCGCCGCCCGGCGGAGCAGCGCCTCCGCCGCGCCCTGCGTCGCTGCATCCCAGCGCGCGGGGTCCTGCGCCGCGAGCGGGACGTAGCGCCCCGCCGCATCCCGCCCCGCCGGGCGCCGTGCCTCGAGGTGCAGCAGCAACGCGGCGAGGCCGAGCGCCTCCGCCTCGCCCGGCGCCAGCGCCGCGCAGAGCCGGGCGAGCCAGCAGGCCTCCGCCGCCAGCGTTCCGCCATCCGCCGGATCGCCCGCGCCTGCCGCATAGGCGGCGTAAATGGCCGCCAGCACCACCGGCAGCCGCTCCGCCAGCAGCTCCGGCCCGGGCAGGGCGAAGCGCGCGCCGGAGGCCTTCAGCCGCTGCTTCGCCCGCACCAGCCTCTGCCCCATCGCCGCCGGCGCGACGAGGAAGGCGGAGGCGATGCGCCCCGCCTCCAGCCCGAGGACCGTCTGCAGCATCAACGGCGCCCGCGCCGCCGGCTCCACCCCCGGCCCGGCGCAAGCCAGCAGCAGGGCGAGGCGATGGTCCGGCCAGGCTGCGGGATCCTCCGCCTCGGCCCGGCGCAGCAGCTCCGGCATGGCCGCCCTGGCGCTGGCCTGCCGCCGGTAGCCGTCGAGCAGCCGGCGCCGCGCCGCAGTCAGCAGCCAGGCCTCCGGCCGCGCCGGCACGCCCTCCCGCGGCCAGTGGTCGAGCGCGGCGGCGAAGGCATCGCCGAGCGCATCCTCCGCCGCCGCCAGGTCGCCGCCGCGCGCCGCCAGCAGCGCCACCAGCCGTCCATAGCTGGCGCGGGCCGCCGCCTCGGCGGCCCGCCGTGCCGCACCCTCGGCCATCAGCCCCGCTTCACCATCCGCACGGCATAGGCGCAGAGCCCGTTGCGGTACTCGCCCTGGAACACCCCATCGGAGAAGAGCCCGGTGGTGGCGATGGACCGGTCCAGCGAATCCACCATGCGGATCGAGCCATCGGCGCTGACATGGCCGCTCTGGCTCTGCCGGATCTGCGGGTTGAGCGCGAAGACCGCCCGCCCCTGCGTCACGTTGATCTCCCGCTCGCCGGAGGGCGCGCGCGGGCATTCCCGCGTCCGGTCCGGCTGGAGGGTGATGGTGCCGACCCAGAGCCCGTCGAAACCCGTCACCCTCGGCGGTGGCGGGGCCGGCCGCGCCGAGGCAGTGGCATTGCGGGTCTGGACGGAGCCTGCCTCGGGCAGCGAGGTTTCGTTGGCGCAGGCGGCCAGCAGCAGGCCCATGGCGGGAAGGAGGTGACGCATGCGGATCCCCGGTCGGTGGCGTTGCGCGAGGAAAAGCCTCAACCCTCCTCCTGGCAAGCCTCCGGCCCCCGCTGCGCGCCGTCGAGCAACGCCTGCCGCCGCGCCTCCGCCCTCTCATCATTCGCGCGCTCGGCCGCGGTCCGCCCATGCTTCGCGCGGTTCGCCGCCGCCTCGGCCGCCGCCCGCTCGCGGGCCTGCCGCTTCCTCGCCTGCCTCAGGTTGACGATCTCGCCCATCCCCGCAGCATAGGCGCCGCAAACGGGAAGGGGAGGGGCTTTCATGCCGATCATCGAGCTCACCGCCGCGGACGGCCATGTGCTGTCGGCCTATGTCGCCGGCCCGGCCGATGCGCCGCGCGCTCTGGTCGTCGTCCAGGAGATCTTCGGCGTGAACCGGCACATGCGCCGGGTCTGCGACGGCTTCGCGGAGGAGGGCTACACGGTCATCTGCCCCGCCCTCTTCGACCGCACCGAGCGCGGCGTCGAGCTCGGCTACGAGGGCGCCGATGTCGCCCGCGGCCGCGCGCTGCGCGGCACCATCGATGCCGGCAAGACCCTGCTTGACGTCCTCGCGGCTGCCGCCGCCCTGCCGCGGGCGGCCCGGCGCGGCATCGTCGGCTATTGCTGGGGCGGCACCGTCGCCTGGCATGGCGCGACCCGCAGCAGCGCCTTCGCCGCAAGCATCGGCTGGTATGGCGGCGGCATCGCCGCGGCGAAGGACGAGCAGCCGGCCTGCCCCGTCCAGCTGCATTTCGGCGAAACCGACGCCTCCATCCCGCTTGCCGATGTCGAGGCCATCCGCGCCGCCCGGCCGGGCGTCGAGATCTTCGTCTATGCCGGCGCCGGCCATGGCTTCGGCTGCGAGGAGCGCGGCAGCTACGTCCCGGCCGATGCGGCGAAGGCGCAGGAGCGCACGCTCGCCTTCCTCGCCCGTCATCTCGGCTGAGCGGCCGGGGCCTGTTTCCACCCCGGATGATTTGCGGTTAGTCTTCCCTCCAGAGCCCGGCGCCAAGCCGGCCGTCCGAGGGAGAATAGCATGCATCGCAGGTCCTTGTTCGGCGCGGCACTCGCCGCGCCTGCCCTCCTCGCCATCCCGGTCCGCGCCCAGGGCACCATCACCCTGAACGGCGCCTCGCAGTTCGGCGACGAGCACCCCTACACCAAGGCCCTCGTCCGCTTCGAGGAGCTGGTGAAGCAGTACTACGGCAAGCCGATCAACTTCGTGCTGCACAAGAACTCGTCACTCGGCCTCGAGAAGCAGTATTTCGAGTACATGGCGCAGGGCCGGGCGGTGGACTACGCCATCGTCTCGCCCGCCCATATGTCCACCTTCTCGAAGGCGGCACCCTTCGTCGACGCGCCCTTCCTGTTCCGCGACATCGCCCACTGGAACGCGGTGCTCGACCAGGACATGTTCAAGCCGGTGGCCGACGAGGTCGAGAAGCGCGCCCGCGTCGCGATGATCGGCTATGGCGGCGGCGGCGTGCGCAACATCTTCTTCAACAAGCGGGTGACCAACCTCGCCGGCCTGAAGGGCCTCAAGGTCCGCGTGCAGGGCGCGCCGATCTGGTCGCGCACCTTCGCCGCCATCGGCATGTCGCCGACCGTCATCGCCTATAACGAGATCTACAACGCCATCCAGAACAACGTCATCGACGGCGGCGAGAACGAGGCGGCCGGCGTCGAGCAGATGCGCTTCTACGAGGTGGCGCCGCAGCTCTCGATGACGCAGCACGCCATCACCATCCGCCCGCTCTGCGTCTCGACCCAGGTGCTGGGCCGCCTGCCGAACGACCTCCAGGCCGCCATCCGCCGCGCCGGGAAGGAGGCCAGCGCCTTCCACCGCACGGCGGAGGCCGGTGCCGACAGCCAGATCCTGGAGACGCTGGAGAAGGCCGGCCGCCTGCACCGGGTCGAGTTCACCGACCGCGCCGAGATGAAGCGCCTGGTCGACCCGGTGATGGCCACCTATGCGCGCGAGATCGAGGCCGAGGGCATCCTCAACCGCATCAACGCGCTGACTTCCTGAGGCGCGACGCGGCGCCGGGCCCAGCCCCGGCGCCGCCAGCAAGGACCCGTCATGGCAACCACTTCCCCCGGCGCACCGGCCCTGCTGCGCCGCGTCAACGGCGCGCTCGCCAGCCTCATCGCCTTCCTGCTGATCCTGAGCGTCGCCATCCTCATCGTCCCGGTGACGCTGCAGATCCTCTCCCGCTACACGCCCCTCATCCCGGCCTATATCTGGACGGAGGAACTGGCGCGCTTCTGCCTGGTCTATGCGGTGATGCTCGGCGCCATGCTGGCCGTCCGCGAGGGAACGCATTTCGTGGTCGACGTCTTCCCCCGCCTCACCCCTGTCGGCGAGGCGCGGCTCGAGCTGCTGGCCGGCAGCTTCGTCCTGCTCTTCGCCTTCGTCTTCCTCTGGTGGGGCTGGGAATTCACCGAGTTCGCCATCTACCGCATCAGCGAGCTGGCGGAGCTGCCGCTCTGGATCATCCATGCCGCCTGGCCGATCGCCGGCGCCGTCTGGCTGCTCTTCGAGGCGGAGCGGATGCTGAACGCGCTCGCCGTGCTGAGGGGGCGCGCCTGATGGGCGGCAATGTCCTCGATGCCGGCAGCGCGGCCGCCATCCTCTTCGGCATCTTCTTCACGCTGCTGGTGCTGCGCGTCCCCGTCGCCGTCTCGCTCGGCCTCGCCTGCCTGCCGATCCTGCTGGTGGAGCCGCGGCTCTCGCCCATGATGCTCGCGCAGGAGACCTTCAACGCCTACAACTCCTTCATCCTGCTCGCCGTCCCCTTCTTCCTGCTGACCGCCAACCTGATGAACATCGGCGGCATCACCGACCGGCTGATGACGCTTTCCCGCTCCCTCGTCGGGCATTTCCCGGGCGGCCTCGCCCAGATCAACATCGTGCTCTCCTTCTTCTTCGCCGGCATCTCGGGCAGCAGCACGGCCGATGCGGCCAGCCAGTCCAAGATCTTCATCGAGGCGCAGCGGAAGGAGGGCTATGACGACAGCTTCTCCGTCGCCATCACCGCCGTCTCCGCGGTGCTCGCCGTCATCATCCCGCCCTCCATCCTGATGATCGTCTGGGGCGGCGTGCTGACCGTCTCGATCGGCGCGCTCTTCCTCGCCGGCGTCATCCCCGGCGCGCTGATCGCGATCGTCCAGATGGGCACCGTCCACGCCTATGCGAAGGCGCGCGGCTACCCGACCTATCCGCGCGCGGGGCTCGGCCAGGTCGGCCGGGCCTTCCTCGTCTCCGTCCCGGCCCTGCTGACGCCGCTCATCATCATCGGCGGCAAGATCTTCGGCTGGTTCACCGCGACCGAGAGCGCCTGCATCGCCGTGCTCTATGCCGGCGTCCTCTCCCTGCTGGTCTACCGTGAGATGGACTGGAAGGGCCTGGTGAACGCCCTCGGCGATACCGGGCGGCTCGCCGGCGTCACCCTCTTCTGCGTCGGCACCGCCTCCGCCTTCGGCTGGCTGCTCGCCTTCTACCAGATCCCGGAATACCTGCTCTCCGGCGTGCAGGCCTGGGGGATGGGACGGATCGCCACCGGCTTCTTCATCGCCGCCGTCTTCCTCGTGGTCGGCTGCTTCCTCGATGCCATCCCGGCGATCATCATCGTCGGGGCCATCCTCCAGCCGTTGACCCAGGGCGTCGGGATGGATCCGGTGCATTTCGCCATGATCGGCATCGTCTCGCTGGCCTTCGGCCTGGTGACGCCGCCCTACGGACTCTGCCTGATGATCGCCTGCTCCGTCGCCGGCCTGCGCGTCGGCGATGCGCTGAAGGACACGATGATCATGCTGATGCCGATGTTCGGCGTGCTGGCGCTGATCATCATCTTCCCCTCGATCGTGCTGGCGCTACCGAATCTCGTCTCGCCGGAGTTTTTGCGTTGACGTGATCGAACCCTGACAGGTCGCCAACGTTCGCCCTCCGCACCGGCATGCGCCGGACGGAGGGCAAGCGATGAACTCGACGATCCTGCTGATCATCCTGGTCGTGGTGCTGCTGGGCGTCCTGCCGACCTGGCCCTACAGCAGCGGCTGGGGCTACTACCCGAGCGGCCTGCTCGGCATCATCGTCGTGGTGCTGCTCGTCATGGCGTTGACGGGCCGGCTATAGAGCGGTTTCCGTTCGCGCTGGCTCACGGACCCCGCTCTAGCTGATTACCTTGCCGAGCGAATTACTCCGATCCGGTGATTCCACCTGATCGGAGTTTGCTCTGGCCGCCAGCAGCCGCACCAGCGCCGCGTCCCGCTCCGCCGCCAGCGCGGGGATCGGCTTGCCGCCGGTCTCCTGCGCAACGCCCTCGATCAGCGCGCGCTGCAGGGCGGGCGTCAGCACGGGGTTGCCGAGGCTCTCCCACCAGCTCGTCACCGCCGGCATCAGGTGATGCATGAAATGCGCATAGCCGCCCTCCCCCCCGGCGAGATGGAAGGTGGCATGCGGCCCCATCAGCGCCCAGCGCAGCCCGGGCCCCTGGCTGATGGCGGCATCCACATCGGCGACGCTGGCAACGCCCTCTGCCACCATGTGCACCGCCTCGCGCCAGAGCGCCGCCTGCAGCCGGTTCGCCAGGTGCCCCGGCACCTCCTTGTTCAGCACGATCGGATGCTTGCCGATGCTGCGGTAGAATTCGACCGCCGCGGCCACCGCCTCCGGGCTCGCCGTGCTGCCGCCCACCACCTCGACCAGCGGGATCAGGTGCGGCGGGTTGAAGGGATGGCCGATCACCACCCGCCCCGGATGGGTGCAGCCCTCCGACAGCCGGCTCGCCAGGAGCCCGGAGGAGGAGCATAGGATCAGCGCATCCTCCGGCAGCGCCGCGCTGATGGCGCGCAGCAGGGGCTGCTTCACCTCGTAGCGCTCCGGCACGCTCTCCTGCACCGCGTCGCAGCCGGCGACCGCCTTCACCGGGTCCGGCTCGAACGACCAGCGCAGCGGATCGGCCCCCGGCACCGCGCCGAGCTGCCGGAGGACGGGCCAGGCCCCCTCCACCATGCGCCGGATGAGGTCCGGCGCGCCCGGCGAGGGGTCGCTCGCCACTACCTCGAGCCCGCGGCTGAGGAACCACGCGGCCCAGCTCGCGCCGATCGTCCCGGCGCCGATGACCGCGATGCGACGGACCGGGCGCACTGCCTCAGCCCTTCTCGACCTGGCCGCCGCCCTCGACCCAGTCCTTGAACCCGCCGAGGTTGCGGACGTCGCCGTAGCCGAGCTCCTGCAACACCTGCCCGGCCAGCGCCGCCCGGCCGCCCGAGGCGCAATAGGTGATGACGACAGGCTTGCCGAGCGCCGGGTCGCGCGCCGGGCTCTCCGGGTCGACGCGGAATTCAAGCAAGCCCCGCGGGATGGGGAGCGCCCCCGGCACCTTGCCCGAGGCGGTGATCTCCGCCGCCTCGCGCAGGTCGATGAAGACCGCCTCGCCCTTGGCGTGCAGCGCCTGCGCCTCGGCAGCGCTGATCCGCGGCACCGCTGCATTGGCGGCGGCGACCATCTCCTTCACGGTCTTCGGCATCCTGCATTCCTCCCGGTTGGAGGCAGGAGGCTAACCCAGGACGGAGACCGCCGTAAGCGCCCGTCCCAGCACCGCGATGCTGGCGACGATCAGGACCGTCATCGTCAGCACCATGCCCCCGGTCCGGGCCGCGCCGAGTTCCGGCTCCCGGCTGATGCCCGTGGCATGCAGCACGCGCGCCAGCACCAGCCCCGCCCCCAGCCCATGCAGCAGCACCGAGGAGAGCCTGAGCCCTTCGCCGAGCGCGATGAGGATCAGGACCAGTGGCACGTACTCGGCGAGATTCGCATGCGCCCGGACCGCCCGGTAGAGGCCCTTATCCTCCCCCGCGCCGAGCGAGACGCCGCTGCGCGCCCGCCCGCGCACCACCAGGAGTGCCAGCGCGGCGTGGAGCAGGCCGAGCAGCGCGGCATAGAGGGCCGTGACCGGAAGCGCCATGGATGAGGTCCCCGCATGGCCGGCGTTCGACAAGGCGCCCGCGCATCGCCATATCGGGCGCATCATGGAATCCCTCGCGCTCTACATCCACTGGCCGTTCTGCCTGCGCAAATGCCCCTATTGCGACTTCAACAGCCATGTCCGCGAGGCGGTCGACCAGGAGGCCTGGCGCGGTGCCCTGCTGCGCGAGCTGCGCCACGAGGCCGCCCGCCTCGGCCCCCGCCCGCTCGCCAGCATCTTCTTCGGCGGCGGCACGCCGAGCCTCATGCCGCCGGAAACCGTCGCCGCCCTGATCGCCGAGGCCCGCAGCCTCTTCCCGGCGCCGCCCGAGCTCGAGGTCACGCTCGAGGCCAACCCCACCAGCGTCGAGGCCGCCCGCCTCGGCGAGATCCGCGCCGCCGGCGTCAACCGCCTCTCCCTCGGCATCCAGGCGCTCGACCCGGCCGCGCTGCGCTTCCTCGGCCGCGAGCACAGCGCGGCGGAGGCGGTGGCGGCGCTCGAGACCGGCCGCGCCATCTTCCCCCGCCTCAGCTTCGACCTGATCTATGCCCGCCCCGGCCAGCCCGAGGCCGCCTGGCGCGCCGAGCTTCGCCAGGCGCTGGCGCTCGCCGCCGACCACCTCTCGCTCTACCAGCTGACCATCGAACCCGGCACGCGCTTCGCCACCGAACATGCCCGCGGCGCCTTCGCCCTGCCCGGCCCGGAGGAGGCCGCCCGCCTCTACTGGGCGACGGTGGAGGAAGCCGCGCGCTTCTCCCTCGCCCCTTACGAGATCTCGAACTACGCGAGGCCCGGCGCCGAGAGCCGCCACAACCTCGCCTACTGGCGCTACGGCGACTACCTCGGCATCGGCCCCGGCGCCCATCAGCGCCTGCTGCTCGGGGGCCGGATGCTCGCCACCCGCCGCCACCGCGCGCCCGAGGAATGGCTCGCCCGCGTCACCCGCCAGGGCCACGGCACGGCGGAGGAGGAGGAGCTGGCACCCGCCGACCGCGCCCGGGAGGCGCTGCTGATGGGCCTCCGCCTCGCCGAGGGGATCGAGCCTGCCCGCATCGAGGCCCGCAGCAGCGTGACGCTCGCCGAGGCGCTCGACCCGGCAATGCTCCTCGCCTGCATCGAGGAGGGCTATCTCGAATGGACGGAGGCCGGCCGGCTGCGCGCCACCGACGAGGGCCGCATGCGGCTCGACGCCATGCTCCCCGTCCTGCTGCGCTAACCTTTTGCCCGCGCCCGGCGCTTCGGCGGCGTTGGCTCCCCCGGCACCGCCCGCGCCAGCCATTCCAGCGCCCCCGGTGCCGCCCGCCAGCCCGCCGCCGCGGTCTCGCAATAGACCGCCGCCTCATCCGCATCGCCCGGGCTGTAATACTCCGGCGACTCCGCCGGCATCGGCACCCGCCCGAGCAGCAGCCCAGGCACATGCGGGTTGGTCCCGAGCGCGGCCGGAAGCGCCTCCGCCGCCTTCGCCTCGCCATCCTGGCGGAAGGCGAGCAGCACCGCGCCATAGTGCCAGGCCGCGCTGCTGTCCTCCTCATAGGCCCGGTGCAGCGCCGCCGCCTCGGCCAGGGCATCGGCCTCCAGCAGCCAGTCGAGCAGGATGTAGCGCAGGCCCTGGTTGTCGTTCGGGTTCAGCGCGAGGCTGCCGCGCAGCGTGTCGATCGCCTCCGCCGCCATGCCCTGCCGGCGCAGCTCGACGGCGAGCCCCTGGCGCGCCCGCATATAGGGCCGCGTCTCGATGACGGACCAGAACTCGCCGCGCCACTCCGCCATCCGCCAGGGGCCGATGAAGACCTCGCCGGCCGCCACCGCCTGGCGCCATAACTCCAGGGTGAAGGGCAGCCCCTCCGGCGCCTCGCTCGCCAGGATGCCCCAGGCATCGACGCAGAGCGGGCTGGCCTGCAGGGCCTTGGCCGCGAGGGCCAGGCGCTCCTTGCCGGTGGCCTCCATGGCGTCGAAGGCGATGTCCTGGGCGCCGTTCACCTGATGGTCGATCTCGATAGTGCTGTCCTCCACCATCCGCATTACCCGGCGCTCCTGCGCCGCGACCGCCGCCTTGCCGCCCTTAGCCTTCGCCATCGCCGCCTCCCAGCTCCAGCGCCCGCCGATAGACCTGCTTCCGCGGCAGGCCGGTCGCCGCCGCCACCGCCGCCGCGGCGTCGCGGAGGCTCATCCCCGCTGCCTGCGCATCCCGGAGCGCCCGGTCCAGCTCCGCCTCGCCGGTCGCCTCCTCCGGCGCCGGCCCGATCACGATCGCGATCTCCCCCCGCGCAGCCTCGGCGGCGTAATGCGCCGCGAGCGCTGCCAGGCTCCCCCGCCGGACCTCCTCGAAGCGCTTCGTCATCTCCCGCGCGACGGCCGCCGGCCGCTCGGCCCCGAGCCCCTCCGCCAGCGCCGCCAGCGTCTCCGCCAGCCGGTGCGGCGCCTCGTAGAGCACGAGGCTGGCGGCGAGCCCAGCCCGCTCCGCCGCCCGCAGCCGGGCGATCTCCGCCGCCCGCGGCCCGGCCTTGGACGGCAGGAAGCCATGGAAGAGGAAGGGATGCGGCGGCAGGCCGGAGAGCGTCAGCGCCATCACCGCCGCATTCGGCCCGGGCACCGCCCCGACTTTCAGCCCCGCCCCGATCGCCGCCCGCACGAGCCGGTAGCCGGGGTCGGAGACCAACGGCGTCCCCGCATCGGAGACCAGCGCGATCCGCTCCCCCGCCCGCAGCCGATCGAGCACCCGTGGGGTCTGGTCATCCTCGTTGTGCTCGTGCAGAGGAAGCAGGGTCACCGAAACACCATGCCGTGCCAGCATGGCGCCGGTTACCCTGGTGTCCTCGCAAAGCACGGCATCGGCGCCGCGCAGCGTCGCCAGGGCGCGCGGCGAGAGATCGCCGAGATTGCCGATCGGCGTCGCCACCAGGGTCAGCCCCGGCAGCGCCGAATCGGGGGAAGGGTCAGGAGGTTCGATTGCCGGTTCCGTCACGCCGCACCCCACTTCGCCACCTGCTGCGGCTCGCCTTGTTCATCCCCTTGGTCTTGCCCCTCGCCGGCTGCGTCACGCAAGCCCCGCCGGCCTATGTCACCCCCGGCTACCTGGCCCAGGCCGCCCCGCTGCCGGAGATTCCGCGCACCCGCGTCGGCCTGCTGCTGCCGCTCTCCGGCTCCAACCGCCCGCTCGGCCAGGCGATGCTGAACGCCGCCCAGCTCGCCCTCTTCGACCAGAACGACCCGTCGATCGAATTCCTGCCCCGCGACACCGCCAGCTCCCCCTCCGGCGCCGCCCAGGCCGCGCAATCGGCGCTGGGCGAGGGCGCGCGGGCGCTCGCCGGCCCGCTGACCCTGACCGAGACCGCCGCCGTCGCCGGACAGGCCCGCTCCGCCGGCGCCCCGGTGATGGCCTTCACCAGCGATGCCGCCCAGGCCGGCAACGGCGTCTGGGTGCTCGGCACCACCCCGGCCGAGCAGGCCGAGCGCGCCGCCACCGCCGCCGCCGAGGCCGGGGCCCGCCGCTTCGGCCTCATCGCCCCCGATGACGAGTTCGGCCGCCGCCTCGCCGCCGCGCTCCGCACCCGCCTGCCCGCCCTCGGCCTGCCAGCGCCCATCGTGGTGCTGCAGGCCCGCCTCGGCGACAGCGCCGCGGCGGCCCGCGACCTCGTCGCCCAGGCCGGGCCGGAGGGGGTGGACGCCGTCCTGCTCGGCCTCGGCGGCGAGCGCGCCCGTGCCGCCGCCCAGACCCTGTCGACCGCGCTGCCGGCGAAGCCCCGCTTCCTCGGCACCGTGCTCTGGGCGCAGGACCCGATCGTCGCCCAGGAGCCCGCGCTCGCCGAGGCCTGGTTCCCCGGCCCCGACCCGGCGACCCGCGCCGGCTTCGAGCAGCGCTACCAGTCGGCCTTCGGCGACCGCCCGCCCCGCCTCGCCGGCGTCGCCTATGACGCGGCCGCGCTGGCCAGCCGCGCCGCCCGCGTCGGCATGGCCCCGGTCGGCGAGGCGATGCTCGGCGCCGACGGCCCCGTCCGCCTCGGCCCGGACGGCATCGCCCAGCACGGCCTCGCCCTCTTCGCGGTCGACCCCTCGGGCGAGCCCCGCCTCGTCCAGCCCGCCCCGATCCCGGGCGCCAGCTAGACCGGAATGTCCACCCGACCGCCACTCGGCCGGGTCCTCGCCGCGACCGCGCTGATCGGCGCCGTGCCGGTCCTCGTCCTGCTCCTGCTGCTGGCCGAGGGGGAGCTGGCCCCGGGCCCGGGCCTGCTCGGCCTCGCCGCCTGCATCCTCGGGGCGCTGGCCGTCGCCCATCTCTGGATCGGCAACCTCGCCCGGCTGGCCGAGGCGCTCCGCCGCGCCGCCGCCGCCGATGGCCGCCTCGTGCCGCCCGACGGCACCCCCCTGCTGCCCGCCGTCGCCGAGATCGCCGAGGGCGTCGGCCGCCTCGCCCGGACCCTTGCCGACCAGGGCGAGCTGGTCGGCCGCCTCCGCCGCGCCGACGAGGCGATCGTGGAGCGCCTGCCCGACCCGCC
>CADCTD010000120.1 GCA_902805545.1 uncultured Craurococcus sp.
GCAGCGGGCGCCGCAGCAGGGGCGGCCGCCATTGCCGTCGCCCCACCCGCACCGGCCGCCCCGCCGCCGCCGCCCGTGCCGGCGGTCGGCTCCGACACCGGCCGCCCGCTGCCGCGCTTCGCCGCGCTCGGGTCGAACCAGGTCAATCTCCGTGTCGGGCCCGACCTCCGCTTCCGCATCGACTGGACCTACCAGCGGAAGGACCTGCCCGTGCAGATCATCGAGGAGCACCAGGTCTGGCGCCGCATCCGCGACCCGGAGGGCACCGAGGGATGGGTCCAGCGCCCGCTGCTGACCTCCCGCCGGACCTTCATGGTCCAGGGCGAGGAGCGGACGCTGCGCCGCCGCCCCGACGGCCAGGCCGAGGCCGTCGCCCATCTCCGCCCTGGCGTCATCGGCAGCCTCCGCCGCTGCGAGGCCGGCAGCGCCTGGTGCGAGGCGCGGGTCGGCGACTACGGCGGCTGGATCAGGCGCAGCGAGATCTGGGGCGTGACATCGGACGAGGTCATCGGCGATTGAGAATTCCGGGCGGCCGCCCTAGCCTCCCCCCATGAGCGACGCCCCCACCGATGCACGCCCCATTGGGATCCACGACCTTGGCGGCGCCAGCCGCTACCGCTGCTCCCCGGTCGAGCGCGACGAGGCGCCGCCCGACGAGTTCGGCAAGCGGGTGGACGCCATCCGCCAGATCCTCGCCCAGAAGGGGCTGATGACGGTCGACGAGCTGCGGCGGGGGATCGAGAGCATCCCCGAGGCCGAGTACTTCGCCCTGACCTATTACGAGCGCTGGCTGACCTCGATCAGCACCATCATGGTCGAAAAGGGCGTCATCCCGGCGGAGGAGCTGCGGTGAGCGCCGCCTTCGCCCCCGGCACGCGGATCCGGGTGAAGGACGACTGGCCGGAACGCCGCGGCCCCTGCCATATCCGCACGCCGCACTACCTGCGCGGCCGCGAGGGCGTGATCCAGGCCGTGCTGGGCGAGTTCCCCAATCCGGAGGACCTTGCCTTCGCCCGCCCGGCGCCGCGCCGGCCGCTCTACCACGTCCTCTTCGAGCAGCCGCCGGTCTGGGCCGAGGGCGAGTCCGGCGACAGCCTCCTCGTCGAGATCTTCGAGCACTGGCTCGAACCCGCCACCCCATCCCAGGAGGCCGCATGAGCGCCCCGGCCCGCCCCGAATCCCTAGCCCTGCTCGACAAATTCGTCGCGGCGCTCGCCGCCCGCGGCCTCGTCACCGAGCAGGAGATCGCCGAGCGCCAGGCCAGCACCGATCGCGCCAGCCCGGAGATCGGTGCCCGCATGGTCGCCCGTGCCTGGCTGGATGACAGCTACCGCCGCCTCCTGCTCACGAACGGCGCCGCCGCGGCGGAGCGGATGGGCGTCTCCATGGCCGGCGCGCCGCCCCTCGGCGTGCTCGAGAACCGGCCCGGCCTGCATCACCTCGTCGTCTGCACCCTCTGCAGCTGCTACCCGCGCGCCGTGCTCGGCTATCCGCCTCACTGGTACAAATCCTTCGAGTACCGCGCCCGCGCCGTGCGCGAGCCGCGCGCCGTGCTCGCCGAATGGGGCACCGCCCTGCCGCCGGGCACCCAGGTCCGCGTGGTCGACAGCACCGCCGACTACCGCTGGATGGTGCTGCCCATGCGTCCCGCCGGCACCGAGGGCTGGAGCGAGGACCAGCTCACCGCCATCGTCACGCGGGATGCGCTGGTCGGGGTTGCGCTGCCGCAGCTTCCTGTCGCCGCCGCCGCCGAGTAGCCTCCTGCCCGGGAGCAAGCCCCGATCGGGCGGAGACAGCCGGTCAGGGCGATCCGCCCGACAAGACTGCCAGCTGGAGCGGTGTCCGTGAGCCAGGGCAAACGGACCCCGCTTTCGGGAAGCGCCGGGGACCAGGATAGGGGATGACGCCGCAGGACGGACTGCCGCAGCCGCGGCGCAGCCTGGCGGCCGCCGCCATCCTCCTCTCCATCCTCGTCACAGTCCTCGACACCTCGATGATCAACGTCGCGCTGCCGGCGATCGCCGGCGATCTTGGCGTCGCCCCGGCGAGCATCATCTGGCTCAGCAACGGCTACCAGCTCGTCGTCGTGGCGACGCTGATCTCCTTCGCCTCCCTCGCCGAGATCATCGGCTTCCGCCGGGTCTATCTGGCCGGCTTCGCCCTCTATGTCGTCGCCTCCCTCGCCTGCGCCCTCGCACCCACCTTCCCGGCGCTGATCGCGGCGCGGGTGCTCCAGGGCATCGGCGCCTCGGCGGTGATGGCGCTGACCGCCGGCCTCATCCGCTACACCTATCCGGGAAGCCAGCTCGGCCGCGCCATCGGCTTCAATACCCTGACCGTGGCCTTCGCCGGCGCGATCGGCCCGACCCTCGGCTCGGCCATCCTCGCCTTCGGCCCCTGGCCCTGGCTCTTCGCGGTCAATGTCCCGCTTGGCCTCGCCGCCATCATCCTCGGCGGGCTGACCCTGCCGGAGACGCCCCGCGCCCATCGCCGCTTCGACGTCGCAGCGGCAGCCCTCGCCGCCCTCGCCTTTGGCCTCCTCTTCCTCGGCGCCGACCTGGCGCTCGCCCTGCCCTGGCTCGGCGCCGTGCTGATCGCGGGCGGCGTCGCCGCCGGCATCGCCCTCGTCCGCCGCGACCTCACGCGGCCGGCGCCGCTGCTGCCGCTCGACCTGCTGCGCCTGCCGCCCGTGGCCGTCTCCGTCCTCGCCTCGGTCTGCGCCTTCGCCGCCTGGTCGCTGAGCTTCGTCTCCCTGCCCTTTCACTTCGTCAGCAACGGGCATGAGCAGGCGACGACCGGCTTCATGATGACACCCTGGCCGGTGGCGCTGGCCATCGCCGCGCCACTCGCCGGCCGCCTCTCCGACCGCCTCCCGACTGCCCTGCTCTGCATGGCCGGCGGCGGGACGCTGGCCATCGCGCTCGCCCTGCTGATCGCCCTCCCCGGCACCTCGCCGGTGGTGCTGCTCGGCCTCGCGGTCGGGCTGGGGGGCTTCGGCTTCGGCTTCTTCCAGACGCCGAACAACCGCACCATGCTCTCCTCCGCCCCAAAGGCGCGCAGCGGCGGAGCGGGCGGGATGCAGGCCACCGCCCGCCTGCTTGGGCAGACCATCGGCACCACCCTCACCGCGCTGATCTTCCAGGCCGGGGGCGGGCCGAAGCTGGCGATGGGGGTGGGCGCCGGCTTCGCCGTCGCCGCCGCCGGCATCAGCCTGCTGCGGCGCAGGACCTAGACCATGACCCGCGCCACTGGCGATCACGCGCTGGCACCAAGTTTCATTCCGTCACGAAACCCGGCTCTCCTGCCCTGCGTTGCGGCGCAACAGAACAATGGAGGTCGATGGTGTGATGACTGCTTTCACCCGGCGTTCCCTCTCGGCCCTGCTGCTGGCCGGCGCAACCGCCGGTACCCTCGCGGCTCCGCGGCCTGCCGCGGCTGAGACCCAGCGCGAGATCGATGCCGATGTCGCTGCGGCCATGGTGCGGCTGCGCGCCCTGCCGCAGACCACGACCCTGCTGCGCGAGGCGCATGCCGTGCTGGTCTTCCCGCGTATCATCAGCGGCGGCCTGATCGTCGGCGGGCAATATGGCCAGGGCGCGCTGCTGCGCGGCGGGCGGACGGAGGGCTACTATTCCATCGCCGGGCTGTCGCTCGGCTTCCTCGCCGGCGCGCAATCGGCGGGCCTCGCCATGTTCTTCATGACCGAGCAGGCCGCCGCTACGCTGCGCCAGCGCGACGGCTGGGAGGTCGGCACCGGCCCGACCGTGGTCGCGCTCGACCGCGGCCTGCAGGCCAATGCCTCCTCCACCACGCTGACCGAGCCGGTCTACGCCATCACCTTCAACCAGGAAGGGCTGATGGCGGCCCTGGCGCTGAACGGCACCAAGATCTCCCGCATCACGCCCCAGGCCGGCTGAGGCGCGACGCGGGAGGGGCGAGGGCTAGACCTTCGCCCCCTCGATCACGTTGCCGAACCGCTCCCAGGTGGTGCCGCTCCACTTCTGGAGCTGCATGTGCCGGATCGGGTGGAAATTGTCCGGCGCCGTGTTCACGAGGATCCCCGGGATCAGCGTCGGGATCTCGAGATTCTTCAGACTCGCCGCCTGCCGCATGATGTTCTCGCGGGCGAAGTTGCCCTCGCACTGCTTCAGCACCTGCATCATCGTCGTGGCGACGCCGAAGGCGAAGGGGAAGCTGCCATCCTTCATGTCCCCGTCGGGGATGTATTTCTGCATGAAGGCCCGCCACTGGTTCATCCCGGCGTCATTGGCCCAGCTCGGATCCGTCGGGTCCTTCAGATAGGCCGAGGTGATGATGCCGATGCCGCGCTCCGGTCCCGCCGGCTCCATCACCGTGCCGACCGAGACGGAGACATTGGTCAGGTAGTGCAGCGGCTTCCAGCCGAGATCGGCGACGCGGCGGATGGTCTGCGCCGCGAATTTCGGCGTCGCCGCCGTCAGCAGCACATCCGCCCCGCTCGCCTGCAGCGAGACCACCTGGCTGTCGATCGTCGGGTCCGTCGCCTCGTAGGAGACCGGCTTGACGATGCTGTCGTAGCGCGAGCCGAGGATGTCCTTGACGCCGGTGACGTAGTCCTTGCCGAAATCGTCGTTCTGGTAGAGCAGCGCCAGCTTGGCGTTCGGCTTCTGCTCCAGCATGTGCTTCATGTAGATCTGCGCCTCGGTCCGGTAGCTGGGCTGCCAGCCGATGGTCCAGGGCGCGTCCTGGAAATTCCCCCACTTGTCCGCGCCGGTGGAGAGGAAGAGATGCGGCACCTTGCGCTGGTTGACATAGCGCTGGATGGCGCTGTTGCTCGCCGTGCCGAGCGTGTTGAAGAGCACGGCCACCTTGTCCTGCTCGACCAGCCGGCGCACCTGCTCCACCGTCTTCGGCGGGCTGTAGCCATCGTCATAGGTGATGAAGTTGATCTTGCGCCCGGCGATGCCGCCCTGCTCGTTGACCATCCTGAAGAAGTGCTGGTGCGAGCGGCCGATGCTGCCATAGGCGCTCGCCGGCCCACTATACGGCATGGTGTTGCCGATGCGGATCTCGCTCGCGGTGACGCCGGGCGTCTCCTGCGCGCGGGTGACGGCGGGGGCGGCCAGCACCCCGGCCGCGGCCCCGAGCAGCGTGCGACGATTGAGCATGTTCTTCTCCTCCCTGACGGATTCTATCTCGCGGCTACACGTTTGCGCCCTCGATCACCCCGCCGAACCGCACCCAGGACTTGCCGTCCCAGCGCTGCAGCTGCATGTGGCGGATCGGGTGGTAATTGGTCGGGCTGGTCGAGACCTTCACGCCCGGCAGCAGCGTCCCGATCTCGAGCGGCGCGATGCTCGTCGCCTGCTTCATGACGTTCTCGCGGGAGAAATTGGCCCCGCACTGCTTCAGCACCTGGATCATGGTGCTGCCGGCGCCGTAGCCATAGGTGTAGTTGTTGTCACCCAGCTCCCCATCGGGGATGTAGCGGCGCATGAAGTCGCGCCACTCGTTCATGCCCGCGTCATCCGCCCAGGCCGGATCCGACTGGTCCTTCCGGTAGTCGGAGGTGATGAGGCCGATGCCCTTCTCCGCCCCCGCCGGCTGCATGACGATGGAGCCGGAGACCGAGACATTGGTCATGAACATCATCGGCTTCCAGCCGATGTCGAAGACCTTGCGGATCGCCTGCGCCGCGAAGCGCGGGATGATGCCGCAGACCAGCGCATCGACGCCCGAGCCCTGCAGCGTCACGATCTGGCTGTCGATCGTCGCATCCGTCGCCTCGTGCGAGACGAGCTTCACCGTGGAATCGAAGCGCGGCCCCAGCACGTCCCGCACGCCGTTCACGTAGTCCTTGCCGAAGTCGTCGTTCTGGTAGATCACGCCGATCTTCGCCTGGGGCCGCTGCTCCAGGATGTATTTGGTGTAGACCTGCGCCTCGGTCCGGTAGCTGGGCTGCCAGCCGATGGTCCAGGGGTATTCCTGCGGCTGCGCCCACTTGTCCGCCCCGGTGGCGAGGAAGAGATGCGGCACCTTCCGCTGGTTCACGTAGCGGTGGACGGCGCTGTTGGTCGGCGTGCCGAGCTGGTTGAAGAGGAAGGCGACCCGGTCCTGCTCCACCAGCCGCCTGGTCTGCTCCAGCGTCCGCGGCGGCGCGTAGCCGTCGTCATAGACGATGAAGTTGATCTGCTTCCCCGCGATGCCGCCCTGGTCGTTCACCCGCTTGAACATCGCCGAGAGGCAGCGGGAGATGACGGAATAGGAGGAGGCCGGCCCCGACAGCGCGTTGGTGCTGCCGATGCGGATCTCGTTCGCCGTCACCCCCGGCGCTTCCTGCGCGGGCGCGATGTTGGGCAGGGCGAGGGCGGCGATGCCCCCGGTCAGCACGGCACGGCGGTTCAGGCTCATGGTGTCGGTCCCGGTCTTTGGCCGTCAGCCCCGCCGACGCAGCCGCCCGGCAATGCGCCGCAGCAGCCCGGCGAAACCATCCGGCAGGATGAAGAGGAAGGCGATGAGCAGGATGCCGTAGATCACCCCAGGCGCGGCCTTGGAGATCGCCTCGGCGATGTTCGGCACGAAGAGCACGAAGAGGCCGCCGAAGAGCGAGCCGAGGATCGAGGCGACGCCCCCCACCACCATGCCGACGAAGAGGGTGATGGACACCATCAGGCTGAAGCTGTCCGGCGCCACGAACTCCACCGCGACCGCCGAGAGCGACCCCGCGATGCCCGTGACCATGGCGCTGACGGCGAAGGCGCGCGTCTTCAGCGTCGCGGTGTCCATCCCCATCGCCTCGGCCGCCGTCTGATGGTCGCGCGTGGCCATCAGCGCCCGGCCGATGCGGCCACGGATCAGGTTCCAGCAGAGCAGGAAGCAGACGCCCGCGACGCCGACCGCCACGAAATACATCCACTGGTCCGGCGTCAGCGCCCCCGGCATCCAGGCCGGCGCATCCGGCTTGACGAGGAAGAGGCCCTGCACGCCCCCCGTCCAGTCCTCGATCGACTTGTGCTTGAGGATCTGCGGCACCGCGACGGCGAGCGAGAAGGTCGTCAGCGCCAGATAGAGCCCGCCGAGCCTGAGCGCCGGAAAGCCGATCCCATACCCGACCACCCCGCAGACCGCGGCCGAGAAGGGCAGCGTCGCCCAGAAGGACCAGTCGAGATGCGACATCAGGATCGCGGTCGCATAGGCGCCGAGTGCGAAGAAAGCGCCATGCCCGAGCGAGATCTGCCCGTTGAATCCGGTCACCATGTTCAGCCCGAGCACCGCGAGCCCCATGATCACCGCCATGGTGAGCTGGAAGAGCGGGAAGCTCTCGAGGATGAAGGCCGGCGCGATGGCGACCACCAGCCCGCCCAGCACCACCAGCGCCACCTGCCACGCCGGCATGCCCCGGCGCGCCGGCATCGCCTGCGGGATGGTGCCGGGGATCGCTACATTCTCGCTCGCGCTCATCCGCCCCTCACACCCTGCTGGTGACGACGCGGCCGAGCAGCCCGGAGGGCCGCACGACGAGTACGCCGATGATGATCGCCAAGGCGACGGTCAGCTTCAGCTCGGTGCCCACCACATAGGCCCCGGCCAGGTTCTCCAGCACGCCGACGGCGAAGCCGCCGATGACGGCGCCGAGCGGATTGTCGATGCCCCCGATCAGCGCGCCGGCGAAGGCATAGAGCAGGATGCCGGTCATCATCGTCGGGTCGAGGAAGACGACCGGCGCCACCATCATCCCCGCGACCGCACCGATCGCCGCCGCCAGCCCCCAGCCCAGCGCCAGCATCCAGCCGACGCGGATGCCGACCAGCCGGGCCGAGCGCGGGTTGTAGGCGGCCGCCCGCATGGCAAGGCCAAGCGAGGTGTAGCGGAAGAAGAGGAAGACGAGGGTCAGCACCACCAGCGTCACCGCCGTGCTGCCGAGCTCATGCGCCGAGATGAGGCCGCCCAACAGCGGCCCGCTGCTGGTGAAGGGGCTCGGATAGACCTTGGTCGTGTAGCCGAAGATCCACCCCGTCATGTTGCCGACGATCAGCAGCAGGCCGATGAAGACGCCGACATGCGTCAGCACCGGCGCATTCTGCACCGGCCGCATCAGCAGCCGCTCCACCAGCACGCCGATGAGGAAGGAGACCATCACCGTCGCCGCGAAGGCGACCCAGTAGGGGAAGCCCGCCTCCACCATCGACCAGGCGATGAAGGTCGAGAGCGTCGCCATCTCCCCTTGCGCGAAATTCACGTGATGCGTGGCCTGGTAGATCATCACCAGCGCCAGCGCGACGGAGGCATAGATGCCCCCGGTGGCGATGCCGGCGATGATCTGGTGCGCGAAGCCGTCCATGCTCTCAATACCCCAGATAGGACCGGCGGACCGCCTCGTCCTCTCGGATCTCGGCGGCCGGGCCGGAGACGACGATGCGCCCCGTCTCCAGCAGATAGGCCCGGTCCGCCAGCTCCAGCGCCAGGTTGGCATTCTGCTCGACCAGCAGGATGCCGACGCCGCTCTCCTCGCGGATGCGCCGCATGATGCCGAAGATCTCCTGCACGATCAGCGGCGCGAGGCCGAAGCTCGGCTCGTCCAGCAGCAGCAGCCGCGGCCGCAGCAGCAGCGCGCGGGCGATCGCCAGCATCTGCTGCTCGCCGCCCGAGAGCGTCCCCGCCTGCTGCCGCCAGCGCTGCTTGAGGCGCGGGAACCACTCGAACATCCGCTCGAAATCGGCGCGGACGTCCGGGTCGCGCCGCACATAGGCGCCGAGCCGGAAATTCTCCTCGACCGAGAGCTCCATGAAGGTGCCGCGCCCGTCCGGCACATGGGCGAGGCCGCGTCGCGCGATGTCCTCCGTCGCCCGGCCGGTGACGCGCTCGCCGAGGAAGGTGATGTCCCCCTCGGTCTTCACCATGCCGCAGATCGCCCGCAGCGTCGTCGTCTTGCCCGCCCCGTTGGCGCCGAGCAGCGCGGTGACGCCGCCCTCCTCCACGACGAAGTCGAGCCCGTGCAGCACATGCGTCTGCCCGTAGCCCGCCTGCAGGCCCTTGACCTCAAGCAGCATGGGGCGCGGCCTCCGCCCCGAGATAGGCGCGGATCACCTCCGGGTCGGACCGCACCTCGGCCGGCGACCCATCCGCGATCTTCTTGCCGAAATCGAGCGCCACCACCTTGTCGGAGACACGCATGACGAGGTTCATGTGATGCTCGACCAGCAGGATGCTGAGCTCGAAATTGCGCTCGATGTCGCGCAGCAGCTGCGCGAGCCCGTCCACCTCGCCATGGTTCAGCCCGCCCGCCGGCTCGTCGAGCAGCAGGAGCTTCGGCCGGCTGATCAGGGCGCGCGCCATCTCGACGCGCTTCTGCGTGCCGAAGGGCAGCGCGGCGACGGGGATGTCGGCGACGGCCTCGAGGTCGAGCAGCGCCAGCAGCGAGCGCGCATGCTCCGCCGCCGCCGCCTCCTCGCGCCGGGCCGAGGGCAGCCGCAGCGCATTGGCGAGGAAGCCCGCATGCCCATCGGCATGGGCGCCCGCCAGCACATTCTCCCGCACCGTCATGCTGCGGAACAGCGCCAGGTTCTGGAAGGTCCGCCCAAGCCCCATCGGCGCCATGCGGTGCCGCGGCAGCCCCGTCGCCATCTGGCCGGCGAAGCGCACCTGCCCCTCGGTCGGCTTGTAGATCCCGCTGATGACGTTGAAGAGCGTGGTCTTGCCCGCCCCGTTCGGTCCGATCAGCCCGCAGATCTGCCGCTCCTCCACATCGAAGGAGACGCCGGCCACCGCGGTGACGCCGCCGAAGCGCACCACCACGTCCCGCACCTCGAGCAAGGCCATGCCGTCAGCCACCCCGGGCGGGGATGGACGGCTCATGCGGCCGCAACGGACCTCCGCGGTCGGTCATGGAAGCCTCCCCTCTGCGCGCCCTGCCCGTTGCCGGGTCTCGCGCCTTGTTCTCCTGGACGTACGGCATTTGAGCGGCCATTGCGGCCGGCGCGCAAGCCACAAAAGGTAGCATGGCCCGCCGCTTGAAGCATCGCCCGCGCCATGAGCACCATGCCGCGTCACGCGGAGCATGCCATGTCCGTCACGCCCAGCTGGATCGGCCTCGTCGCCCATCTCCACATCACCGCCCGGGCCTTCCTGCCCATGCGCGCCATGGAGCAGATCGAACTCGTCCCCGGCGAGGGCATCCTCGGCGACCGCTACCGCATCGGGGTGGAGGAGGGCTTCTACTCGGCCAAGCCCGAGCCCGGCCGCCAGGTCACCCTCTTCGAGGAGGAGGCGCTCGAGGCCATCCGCCGCGACCACGGCATCGAGCTGCGGCCGGAGGAGCACCGCCGCAACGTCACGACGCGGGGCGTGCCGCTGACCCATCTGGTCGGCCGCCGCTTCCGCCTCGGCGACTGCCTGCTGGAGGCGACGCGGCTCTCCATCCCCTGCCGCCACATCGAGGAGATCCTGGAGAAGCCGGTCTTCGACCCGATGATCAACCGCTCCGGCCTCAACTGCCGGGTCCTGGAGGGCGGCACCGTCCGCCTCGGCGACCCCATCCGTCCGGCATGAGACATATCCGGCTTGCCCTCCGCGCCGCCGAGCCGGCCGGGCCGGGCATCCGCCTGCTGACGCTGATGGATCCGGATGGCTGGCCGCTGCCCCGCTGGCGCCCCGGCGCGCATATCGACCTGCACCTGCCGAACGGCCTCACTCGCGCCTATTCCCTTTGCGGCGACCCGGCCGAGGCCGACCGCTGGCGCATCGCCGTGAAGCGCGAGCCGGGGGGCCGCGGCGGCTCTGCCTGGCTGCACGACGCGCTGGCCGTGGGCGGGGAGCTCCCGGCCTCCCTCCCCCGCTGCACCTTCCCGCTCGCCGAGGGTGCCCGCCGCCACCTTCTCCTCGCCGGCGGCATCGGGGTCACGCCCTTCCTCCCAATGGCCGCCGCCCTCGCCGGGAGCGGCGCCGACCATCACCTCCACCTCCTCCACCGCGGCCCGCCGCCGCTGCCCGCCCAGCTCGGCGCGCTCGGGGACCGCATCACCTTGCATGACACCAGCGGCGGCCGCCCGGACCTTGGCCGCCTGCTCGGCCCATCCGAGCCGGGCACGGAGGCCTATTGCTGCGGCCCGCCGGGCCTGATCGAGGCCTTCCTCGCCGCCTGGCCGGCCGAGCGGGCGCGGGTCGAGCATTTCACGCCGCCCCCGCTGCCGCCCTTGCCGGACAGCCGCCCCTTCACCCTGGTCCTGGCAAGGTCCGGCCGCCGCCTCGACCTTCCGGCCGGCGCGCCCCTGCTGCCGGCGCTCCACGCCCTGGGCGCTGCCGTCGAATCAAGTTGTGAAGGCGGCATCTGCGGCGCCTGCCGGGTCCGCTGGCTGGAAGGCCCGCCGATCCACCGCGACCGCATCCTCCGCCCCGGGGAGCGTGAAACCCATCTGATGGCCTGCGTCGCCGGCTGCGCCGGCCCCCGCCTGGTACTCGACCTCTAGAGCAAACGCCGATCAGGTGGGATCGCCTGATCGGAGTTTACTCGACCAAACAACAGGCTAGCAGTCTGTCGGATTCCCAACGGGCCTGAGATCGGCGAATCTGTTCGGCATGACGCAGTTCATTCCGTTCAGCCGCGACCAGGCTTTTCTGCTGCCGCCGGATGCCAAGGATTGGTTGCCCTCGGACGACGTGGCGCATTTCGTGGTGGCGGCGGTGGACCGGGTGCCGCTCGGCGCCTTTGCGGTGCGGCCGATCCCGGGCGGCCGCGCGCAGTACCACCCGCGCCTGCTGCTG
>CADCTD010000121.1 GCA_902805545.1 uncultured Craurococcus sp.
TCCGAGACGCCGGTGCCCGGCCTTGCCGCCGCCGCTCGTGCCGCGCTCGATGCCGCCGCGGCCTCGCCCGGCCTGCGGCACCAGGCGCTGCTGGCGCTCGCCCTGCCGGATGCGGTGGAGGCGTTGCTCGGCGCCGAGACGGGAGGCCTTGCCCCCGCCGCCGGCTCCACCCGCGCCGTGCTGACCGAGGGCGGCGAGGTGGCGGAGGTGCCGACCCGCGCGGCCCTCCTCGTCGCCCGCGACCATCCGGCCCGCGCCGGCGCCCTGCTTGCGCCGGTTCCCGAGCGCGCCCGCGCGGCGATGCGGGAGGCCGTGGCGCAATTCCTCCACGCCGCCCCGCCGGCGCCCATCGCGCTGCCCGCCCCGGCCCAGCCGGTGCCGAAGCCGCAGCCCATGCTGCGCCGCCATGCCGGGACGACGCTGCATGTCACCGTCGGCGGCCACAAGGTCGCGCTGCGGACGGCGGAGGATGCCGCCGGCCGCCTGCTGGAGATCGCCTTCACCCTGTCCAAGGAAGGTGCCGCCTATCGCAGCCTGATGGACGGCTTCGCCCAATCCGTCTCGCTCGGCCTGCAGGGCGGCGTGCCGCTCGCGGATTACGTGGAGGCCTTTGCCTATACCCGGTTCGGCCCGGCCGGAGTGGTCGAGGGCGACCCGGCCATCCCGCGCGCGACCTCGGTGCTCGACTGGGCCTTCCGCCGCCTTGCGCTCGACTATCTCGGCCGGCGCGACCTGCCGCAGCCCTCCGAAGAGGATTGCCTGCCGGACACGCCCGGCACGGCCGCGCAGCAGGCGCCGCTCCTGCCGCTCGACCTGCCGACCCAGCCGGCGCCGGGGCGGGAAGCCGCCACGGCCAGCCCGCGCGGGCGGCGGCGCAGCCTGCGTCTTGTTGGATAGGAGATCAGCCATGGCCGGACGCATCGAAGCCCGCCTCGCCGAACTCGGCATCGCCCTGCCAGTGCCGGCGGCGCCCATCGCCAACTACGTGCCCTTCAGCGTGAGCGGCAAACTCGTGGTCGTCTCCGGCCAGATCCCGCTGCGCGAGGGGAAGATCGCCTATTCCGGCAAGCTCGGCGCCGCGGTGTCGATGGAGGATGGCGTGGCCGCGGCCAGGCTCTGCTTCGTCAACCTGCTGGCGCAGCTGAAGGCCGCGGCGGGAGGAGACCTCGACCGCGTCGCCCGCGTCCTCCGCCTCGGCGGCTTCATCGCCGCGGGGCCGGACTTCACCCAGCATGCGGTGGTGATGAACGGCGCCTCCGACCTCGCCGTCGAGGTCTTCGGCGATGCCGGGCGGCATGCCCGCAGCACCATCGGCGTGCCTTCCTTGCCCGGCGATGCCGCGGTCGAGGTCGAGGGGATGTTCGAGCTCGGCTGACTTGACGCCGGGCGCGGCGCGTCGCCTCCTCGCAGGCAAAGGCAGGAGACGCGCATGAGCCAGACCACGCCGAGGCCCCGCTACCGGGGCGTCTTCCCCGTCGTGCCAACCATCTTCGACGAGCGCGGCGCCCTCGACCTCGAGGGGCAGAAGCGCTGCATCGACTTCATGATCGGGGCCGGCTCCGAAGGCCTCGCCATCCTCGCCAATTTCTCCGAGCAGTTCCTCCTGGCCGACGACGAGCGGGAGCGGCTCACGCCCCTCATCCTCGATCATGTCGCCGGGCGCGTGCCGGTGATCGTGACGACGACGCACACCTCGCCGCGGATCTGCGCCGAGCGCTCCCGCCGCGCGCAGGAGGCGGGTGCGGCCATGGTGATGGTGATGCCACCCTATCACGGCGCCAGCATCCGCTTCCCGGAGGCGGCGATCCACGCCTTCTACCAGACCGTCTCCGATGCGATCGGCATCCCGATCATGATCCAGGATGCGCCGGTCGCGGGCACTCAGCTCTCGGCGCCCTTCCTCGCCCGCATGGCGCGGGAGATCGAGCATGTCGCCTACTTCAAGATCGAGGTGCCCTTCGCCGCCGCCAAGCTGCGCGAGCTCGTCGCCCTCGGCGGCGAAGCGGTCGAGGGGCCCTGGGACGGCGAGGAGGCGATCACGCTGATGGCCGACCTCGAGGCCGGGGCCACCGGCTCCATGACCGGCGGCGGCTACCCGGACGGCATCCGCCAGGTCACCGATGCCTGGTTCGCCGGCCGGCGCGACGAGGCGGCGGCGGCCTATCAGCGCTGGCTGCCGCTGATCAACTACGAGAACCGGCAATGCGGGCTGGTGGCGGCCAAGGCGTTGATGCGGGAGGGCGGCATCATCGCCTGCGACGCCCCGCGCGCGCCGCTCGCCCCGCTGCATCCGGCAACACGGGCCGGCCTGATCGAGCTGGCCCGGCGCTGCGACGCCATGGCCCTGCGCTGGGGGCGGTGACGCCGGGGGGCCTTGCCCTCGCGCTGCGGCGCAGCACATGCTTGCGGCAATGGCCCCCACCAACCTGACCCTCAGCCTCCACCGCGCCATTGCCGAAGTGCCGGCCGCGGACTGGGATGCCTGCGCCGGCGGGGGCAACCCCTTCGTCAGCCATGCCTTCCTCGCCGCGCTGGAGGAGAGCGGCAGCGCCACCGCCCGCACCGGCTGGCTGCCCCAGCATGCCGTGCTGCGCGACCCGGGCGGCCGGCTGCTGGCCTGCGCCCCCTGCTATGCGAAGAGCCACAGCCAGGGCGAATACGTCTTCGACTATGGCTGGGCCGATGCCTTCGAGCGGGCAGGGGGGCAGTACTACCCGAAGCTGCAGGTCTGCGCGCCCTTCAGCCCCGTGCCCGGGCCGCGGCTGCTGATCCATCCGGAGGCCGGCATCGGCCCCGCCGCCATGGCGCAGGGCCTGGCCCAGGCCTGCGACGATCTCGGCCTCTCCTCCGCCCATGTCACCTTCTGCGAGGATGCGGAATGGGAGGCGATGGGCGAGGCCGGCTGGCTGCAGCGCCTGGGGACGCAGTTCCACTGGCACAACCAGGGCTATGCGAGCTTCGATGACTTCCTCGGCGCCCTGTCGTCCCGCAAGCGCAAGGCCATCAGGCGCGAGCGGCGCGATGCCGCGGCCTCCGGCTTCGTCCTCAAGACCCTGCGCGGCCACGAGATCACCGAGCGGCACTGGCGTTCGTTCCACCGCTTCTACCGCAGCACAACCGACAAGAAATGGGGCCGCAGCGCCTATCTCACCCCGCGCTTCTGGCCGCTGCTGGGCGAGGCGCTCGGCGATGCGGTGGTGCTGATGGTCGCCGAGCAGGATGGCGTGCCGGTCGCCGGCGCGCTGAACCTGCTGGGGCAGGAGGCGCTCTACGGCCGCAACTGGGGCAGCGTGGTCGACGCGCCCTTCCTGCATTTCGAGCTCTGCTACTACCGCGCCATCGACTTCGCCATCGAGCACGGCCTGCCGCGGGTCGAGGCCGGCGCCCAGGGCGAGCACAAGATCCAGCGCGGCTACCTGCCGGCGCCGACCTACAGCGCCCACTGGATCGCCCATGTCGGGCTGCGCCGCGCCGTCGGCGACTTCCTCGAGCGCGAGCGCCCCGCCATGCTGCGGGAGATGGAAGCCCTCGCCACCCTCTCCCCCTTCCGGAAGGATGGCGAGGCCGAGTAGCTGGAGCGGCTTCCGTTCGACCCGGCAACCGAGCCCGCTCCAGCCTGTGGCCTGGTCGGGCAGATCACTCCGGTCAGGTGGCTTCACCTGACCGGGGTTTGCTCTAGGCCCGCCTGACCCCCCAGAAGGATATCACAGCCGAGTTCGGCTCGGTGATCGTCCTCCGCCAGGCCGTCGGGGAGAAGTACTGGCCGAGCGGAAGGTAGGGCGCTTCCTCGAGAATCACCTGCTGCATCTCGGCGGCGATCTTCTGCTGGCCCTCGAGATCCGGCGCGTCGAACCAGGACAGGCGGAGCGTCTCCAGCCTCGGCAGGTTCGGCCAGCCGAACCAGGCATTCTGCCCGTTGGCCCGCAGGTAGGTCATGACGCCCGGGTTGATGCCGTCCACCCCGTTCCAGGTGGTGTGGAACATGCTCCAGCCGCCTCGCTCCGGCGGCTCCCTGCTGGCGCGGCGCTGGACGAGCGTGCCCCAGTCGCTCACCCGGAAATCGACCTTCATGCCGAGCTTCTTCAGGAGGTCCTGTCCGACCTCGCCGAGCGCGGTCAGCGCCGGCTGGTCGCTCGGGCTCAGCACCACCACCGTCTCGCCATTGTAGCCGGCGTCGCGCAGCTCCTTCCGCGACCGTTCGAGATCGCGGGGCCCGGTGATCGCCTCCATCCCCGCGTCGTTGGCAAGCGGGGTGCCCGGGGTGAAGACGCCGGCGTCCGCCTTCCAGAGCGAGGGATCGGCGCCGGCGGTCGCGGTCATGTAGTCCGCCTGGGACATGGCGCGGAGGATGGCGCGGCGGACAGCCGGCTTGTCGAAGGGCGGATGCAGCGTATTGAAGATGCCGGTGCCGATGGTGCCGAGCGGGTTCCCCGTCTTCATCAGCACGTCCCGCGAGCGGCGGAGGAGCGGCACCATGTCGTTCTGCGGGTTCTCCCACCAGTCGACTTCGCCGTTTTGCAGGGCGGCGACGGCGGTTGCCGGGTCCGGCATCACCGTCCATTCGACGCGGTCGAAGAAGACCTGCTTCGGCCCGGCGGCCCATTCCGCCTTGCCGCCCTCGCGCGGCCTGTAGCCGGCATTGCGCTCGTAGACCACGCGGGCGCCGACGATCCGCTCATCCGCCTTGAAGCGGAAGGGACCGGAGCCGATCGTCTCGCGGATCTGGGTGTTGGCATCGACGCTGGCGATGCGCTCCGGCATGATGAAGAGGGCGGAGGGGCCGACCTTCGCCAGCGTGTCGAGCATCGGGCCGAAGGGCTTGTTCAGCCGGATGGTGAAGACGCGGTCCTCCGGCGCCGCCATCTCGGCGACGCGGGCCATCAGCGCCTGGCCGAGCGCATCGCGCTGCGCCCAGCGCCTGATGGAGGCGATGCAGTCCCGCCCGCGCACCGGCTCGCCGTCATGGAAGAGCAGGCCCTCGCGCAGGGTGAAGCGCCAGAACAGGCCGCCCTGCTCCACCACATGGCCCTCGACCATCTGGGGCTGCGGCTTCAGCTTGCTGTCGAGGCCGTAGAGCTGGTCGTAGACCATCATCGAATGGTGGCGGGTGATGTAGGCGGTGGTGAAGACCGGATCGAGCACGGTCAGGTCCGATTGGGGGACATAGCGCAGCACGCGCGCGGCGGCAGGCTGCGCCAGGGCTGGGCGAGCCAGGGTGGCGGTAGCGGCCCCCGTGAGCAGGGTACGTCTCAGCATTGCGGTCTCTCCCGGCAGGGTTTGGGGACCGGCGTCTCCGGTGCGGGAGGGAAGCAGCCCCCGATGCGCGGCGCAAGCGCCATGCTATGAGGCCGGGCGAGGGGGGTGCCGCCGGTGCTGCTTGCCTATGCCCAGCTGGCCGGCGCGATGGCGCTGGTCGGCGCCAATGTCGGCGTCGCCAAGCTGCTTGCCGAGGCGCTGCCGATCCCGATGATCGCCTGCCTGCGCTGCCTCCTCGCCTGCCTGGTTCTCTGGCCGCTGGCGCGGGCGATGGATGGGCCGGTGCGGGTGGGGCCGGCGGCGCTGCGCAACCTCGCCCTGCAGGCCTTCTTCGGCACCGTGCTCTACAATGCCGGGCTGCTGGCCGGCTTGCGGCTGACGACGGCGCTGGAGGGCGGGCTGGTGCTGGCGACGCTGCCGGCCGTCGTCGCCCTAGGCAGCGCCCTCTGGCTCCGGGAGCGGCTGGCGCCCCGGCAATGGGCGGCGGCGGGGCTGGCGGCGGGCGGGATGGCGGCCATCACCCTGGCGCGGCTCGGCGGCGGGGCGACGGGGCATCTGCTCGGCAACCTGCTGGTCTTCGGCGGGGTGATGGGGGAAGCGGCCTATGTGCTGCTTGCCAAGCGCATCGTGGGGGCGGTGCCGGTGGTGACGGCGAGCCTCTGGATGCAGGCCTTCAGCGCGGCGATGCTGCTGCCGCTCTCCCTGCCGGGGATCGGCGCCATGGCGGCGCTGGCCGAACCGCGCCTTGCCGGGCTGCTCGTCTTCCACAGCCTGACGGCGAGCGTGATCTGCCTGCTGCTCTGGTATGCCGGGCTCCGGCGGGTGCCGGCCGGGGTGGCGGGGATCTTCACCGCCTTCCTGCCGGCCAGTTCATCGCTGGTGGCGGTGGCGGTGCTGGGGGAGCAGTTCACCGCGGTGCATGGGGCGGGGTTCGTGCTGATGGGCGCGAGCCTGCTGCTGGCGACCTGGCCGCGGCGGCAGGCATGAGGGCCTGGCTTTCCCTCTCGCTGGCCGAGTTCCGGGTGCTTGCACCTGAGGATGTGGCGGCGCGCCTCGCCTATGCCCAGGCCGGGCGCTTCGCCACGCTGGAACTCGCCCAGCGCGCGGCCTGGGTGGCAGAGGCGCGCATCCTCGGCAGGGCGCTGGCGGAGGCCGATCCGGCCTGGCGGCTGCTTTTCGAGTTCGACCTGCTGCGCCTGGAGAAACGCGTCGATGCGGTGCTGCTGACCGATCGGGCGATCCTCGTGCTCGAGTTCAAGCACGGCGCCCGCGGCTTCGCCGCCGCCGATCTGCGGCAGGCGGAGGATTACGCGCTCGACCTGCACGACTTCCATGCCGCCAGCCGGCGCCATCCCGTCGTGCCGGTGCTGGTGGCGACCGAGGCGCCTGAGCCGCTCCTTGCGCCGCCGCTCTTCTGGCATGGCGTGGCGCCGGTGCAGCTGGCGAATGCGGCAACGCTCGGCCTGCTGATCGACAGCACGCAGTCCGCCATCGGCCCGCCCGCCGCGCCGCTGGCCCCGCTCGCCTGGGAGGCCGCGCCCTATCGCCCGGTGCCGACGGTGCTGGAGGCGGCGACGCTGCTCTACCGACGGCATTCCGTCGCCGAACTCGCCGAGGCCCGGGCCGATGCGCCCAACCTCACCCGCACCACCGCGGCGATCAGCCGGGCGATCGAGGCGGCGCGGCGGGACGGCGCGCATTGCGCCGTCTTCGTCACCGGCATCCCCGGCGCGGGCAAGACGCTGTGCGGCCTCAATGTCGTCTTCGGCGCGCTGCGCGAGCATGGCGCCGCCTTCCTCACCGGCAATGTCCCATTGGTCAGCGTGCTGCGCGAGGCGCTGGCGAGGAATGCCGCGCCGGCGGGCGGCAAGCCCCGGGCCCGCGCCCATGCCGAGGCCAGCCGCGTGCTGCAGAACGTCCACCGCTTCCTCGACGAGCATGTGACGACCAGGGCGCATGAGGCGCCCGAGCATGTCATCGTCTTCGACGAGGCCCAGCGCGCCTGGGATGCCCGCCAGGCGACGCGTGCGACCCAACGCCGGGTCAGCCGCCTCACCGCCAGCGAGCCGGCCCATGCGCTGGAGATCATGGGGCGGCACGCCGACTGGTCGGTGATCGTCGCATTGATCGGCAATGGGCAGGAGATCAATACCGGCGAGGCGGGGCTCGCCGAATGGGGCCGGGTGATCGCCGCCGATCCGCGCTGGCGCGCCGTTGCCGCCCGGCGTGTGCTGGATGCCTCGGAGCCGGCGCAGCGCCTGGCGGAGGGCCAGCCGGCCTGGCTCTCCCTCGACGAGGACCTCGACCTCGCCGTGCCGATGCGGAGCGTGCGCGATGCCGCCGGCGCCCCCTGGGTGGATGCGGTGCTGGCGGGTGATGCAGATCGCGCCCGCCGCATCGCCGAGGCGGCGGGCGGCGTGCCGTTCTTCCTCACCCGCGACTTGACCGCCCTGCGCCTTGGGCTGCGCGGCTTCTGCCGCGGCCTGCGCCGGGCCGGGCTGGTCGCCTCCGCCGGGGCGAGGCGGCTGCGGGCGGAAGGGCTCGGCGTGCAGGTGGCGGATGTGGCGGACTGGTTCCTGAACCGCTGGCCTGACATCCGCGGCTCCGAGGCGCTCGAGACCTTCGCCACCGAGTATGACTGCCAGGGTCTGGAACTGGACGTCGTCGGCCTGGCCTGGGGAGGCGACTTCATCCGCGGCGAGGGCGGCTGGCAGCCGCGGCGCCTGGTCGGCGATGGCTGGCAGCGGGTGCGCGGCGCCGAGGAGCGCCTCTTCATCCGCAACACCTACCGCGTCCTGCTCACCCGCGCCCGCTACGAGACCATCCTCTGGGTCCCGCCCGGCTCAGCGGCGGATGACCCGTTCCACGACGGCACCCGCCCGGCAGCGGAGATGGACGCGATCGCCGGCTTCCTGCTCGCCTGCGGCGCGCGGCCGCTGCCGGTGCCTTCCTCGCCCCGGCTGGCGGTTTCATTGCTATGATCGCGGCCCAACTCCCGCGGAGCCCTCCATGTCCGGTGCGACGATCGTCCTCATTGCTCTGCTGCTGCTCGCCATCGTCACCGCAGCCCGCGGCATCCGCACCGTGCCGCAGGGCCAGGTCTGGACGGTGGAGCGCTTCGGCGCCTTCACCCGCCTGCTGCAACCGGGGCTCAACTTCCTGATCCCCTTCATCGACGCGGTCGGCCACAAGCTGAACGTGCAGGAGGTGGTGCTCGACATTCCCGAGCAATCCGTCATCACCAAGGACAATGCGACGGTCGTCGTCGATGGCATCGTCTATTACCGGGTGATGGACCCGGCCAAGGCCGCCTACCAGGTGCAGAACCTGCAGCAGGCGCTGAATGCGCTGGCGATGACCAATATCCGCGCCGTCATCGGCGAGATGGACCTGGACGCCACGCTCTCCTCGCGCGAGCGCATCAACTCCTCCCTGCTCGCCATCCTCGACGGCGCGACCGACCCCTGGGGCGTGAAGGTCAGCCGCGTCGAGCTGCGCAAGGTGGAGCCGCCGGAGAACCTCGTCCGCGCCATGAACCTGCAGATGACCGCCGAGCGCGAGCGCCGCGCCACGGTGATGAAGGCCGAGGGCGACCGCGCCGCCGCCATCCAGCGCGCCGAGGGCGAGAAGCAGGCCCTTGTCCTCCAGGCGGAGGGACGGCAGCAGGCGGCAATGCGCGATGCCGAGGCCCGCGAGCGGTTGGCCGAGGCCGAGGCCCGCGCGACCGAGATGGTCGCCGCCGCGGCCGCCGGGGCGGGCGGCGACGCCCTGCGCTACTTCATCGCCGACAAATATGTGAAGGCCTTCGAGGCGCTGGCCGCCAACCCCACCAGCAAGCTGGTCGTGGTGCCGATGGAAGCCTCCGCCATGGCCGGCGGCATCACCCAGGCGATGGAGTTGCTGCGGCAGGGCCCGCCCGCCCCCGGGGCCGTGCCGACGGGGGGTGGTCCATGGAGCCGGGGCTGATCTGGATCCTCGCCGGCCTGCTGCTGCTGCTGGCGGAACTGGCGATCCCCGGGGTCTTCCTCGTCTGGATCGGCCTCGCTGCCCTCGGCACCGGCGCCCTGCAGCTGCTGACCGTGCTCTCCTTCGGGGCGGTGGTGGCGGTCTTCCTGCTGCTGCTGGGGGCCGGCATCTGGCTCTCGCTGCGGCTGCGCCGGGCGGCGCCCTCGCCGGCGCTGAACACGCCGGGATCCGGCCTGGTCGGGCGGAGCGGGATGCTGCTGCCGCTCGGTGAGGCGGAGGGGCCGGGGCTCCGCGTCCGGATCGGCGACTCGGAATGGCAGGCGCGGCTGCCGCTCGAGCTCCGCGCGCCGGAGCGGCCGATGCGCGTCCGGGTGGAGGCCGTCGAGGGCACCACGCTGATCGTGCGGCCGGAATAGCCGGACGGGCTTGAACCGGGCGGGGGATGCGGCAACATCTCCCCCATGGACGCTTTTCGGCGCCCCGGCCCGCCTGGCCGGGACCCATCCCCGCCCGTGCTCGACATGACACCGGATGGGGAATTCCGGGACCCGCTCCCGCCGCGCCGGACCTGGCTCGACCGGGCGCTGGGCCGGGTCGGCGGGGTTGCCCTGCTGGTGGCGCTCGCCACGGGCGGGTTGCTGCTCGTGGCGCTGGCCGTCGTCTTCGTCGGCCTTCTGCTGCCGGTGGTGATCGGCGCCGGGCTGATCGCCTTCGTCTCGCTCTGGTGGCGGGTGCGGCGCGCACGCCGGGCCGGCGGGCCAGGGGGCGGATCAGGGGGCGGCTCGGGGCCGGTGCGCTTCGTCGTCATCCGGCGCTGACCCATTCCTGCCTCGGCGTCCATGGTGGACGAGCGGCCTCCTTTCCGCGTCGATCCCGCACGCCTCTATGAGGTCGGACGGGACGGCACCCCCCGGACCGACACGGGCGAGGCGCCCGAATGGCTCGGCCCGCGGCACCGGCAGGTCGTCGGCTGGGTGATGCTGGCCGGGATGGCCGTGGGGGCGCTGGCCGGGCTCTCGGCGCTCTGCCTCGTCATCGGGGCGAGGCTCTGGGCGGCGGGCTTCGCCCTGGCCATGCTGGCGGCGATGCCCCTGGTCGCGGTCGGGCCGGCGCTCGACTGGTGGCACCACCGCAGGCCGCATCGCCGGCGGCATCGCAGCCGCAGCCCGGATTTTCCGCCCGGCTGAGCCGGCTATTCGGCGGCGAGCGGCACTGCCTCCGCCCTCAGCCCGAAGGCCTCGGCGAGCAGCCGGTAGCTCCGCTGCCGCGCCACCGGGTCGTGGCAGGGGCTGAGGACCGCCACCTCCTGCGCCCCATGCGCCGCTGCAAGCGCTTCGAGCCTCGCCTTGACCTGCTCCGGCGCGCCGACGATGGCGCGTGCGCGGATGCGGTCGAGATGCGCCCGCTCCGCCTCGGCATAGGGATAGGCCTCCGCCTCCTCGACGCTGGGCAGGGGCGGGAAGCGGCCGGTGTCGCGGAACAGCCGCCAGAGCTCGCGCGACTTGTAGAGCCGCCAGGCTTCCGCCTCCGTATCGGCCGTGAGGGCGAAGACACCGAGGGCACAATGCGGCATGGCGAGACGGCCCGGCTGCGGCCGGAAGCCCTCGCGGTAGAGCGCCGTCACCTGCTCCGAGCCACGATCGGAGATGAAATGGGCGAAGCAGTAGGGCAGGCCGAGATAGGCGGCGAGCTGCGCCCCATAGTCGCTGGAGCCGAGGATCCATACCTCCGGCCGCGTCGGCACCTGCGGGTTGGCGGCGACCTGGCGGAAAGGGTGGCCCTCTGGCAGCCCGTCGCCCAGCCAGCCGAGCACGTCCATCACCTGGTTGGGGAAGCGGTCCGCCGCCTCGTTGGCATTGGGGTTCAGGGCGAAGGCGGTGCGGCCGTCGCTCCCCGGCGCCCGGCCAAGGCCGAGGTCGATCCGCCCCGGCGCGATCGCCTCCGCCACCTTGAACTGCTCGGCGACCTTCAGGGCCGAGTAGTGCGGCAGCATCACCCCGGCCGTGCCAACCCGGATGCGCCGCGTGGTGGCGGCGATGGCGGCGACCAGCATCTCCGGCGCCGAGCCGGCATGGGCCCCGCTGTTGTGGTGCTCGGCGAGCCAGTACCGGCCATAGCCCCAGTCATCGGCGAGCCGGGCGAGTGCCAGCGTCTCCCGGATCGCCGCATCGGCGCCGCGGCCGGAGACGATGGTCGATTGGTCGAGGATGGCGAGGCGGAGGGTCATGGGGGAAGTCTAGCCGCCCTGGCCGCCGGCGGAAGAGGCTCAGGCCGGTCGGATGCCGAGGCCGTCACGGATGGAAGAGGCATCGGAGCCCCGGTCCCGGTGCAGCGGCGGCCGGGTCAGAACGCCACCCGACCGAACAGCGCCGTCAGCAGGGCGAAGAGCACCCCGCCGACGAGGAAGCCGACCAGCGTGCCGTTCATCCGCACATATTGCAGGTCCCGCCCGACGCGGAGCTCGATCTTCTCC
>CADCTD010000122.1 GCA_902805545.1 uncultured Craurococcus sp.
GCGCCGCGCCGGCGCGCTTCCGACACCCTGGGCCTGGACGGCTTGTGACGCGGGCGGCCGCACCCGGCGCCAGACGCAAAAGAGGGGGCCGGCGGTCGTGACCCACCGGCCCCCAAGGTGCGAACCCGGCGCCCATCCCCAGGATGCGGCGCGGGGTCGTCGGGAGGAGACGTCCAAGGCCAGGGCCTGAACGTACACAAGGTACCGAGCCCGCGACGGCCGCGGACACGTCGGCCGCACGAAGCGCGAGGGTTCACACTTCAGCCCGCCGACGCCGTCGAAGGCGGCCAGCGCGGCGTGGGCTTCGGCTTCGGTCACGGCCGGCTGTCTCTCGCCGCCCTTCGGCACGGCGCGCATGCAGCTGGGCAGCCGGCGTTCCTCCACCCACAAGTCAACCAAGGGCGTGATGGTTCCGACCACCCCGAAGCTGCTCCCGTGCAACAGGTGGCCCTCCATGAACAAGGAGCACACATGGCCGCCCCTCGCGCATTGGATTTCGGCGCCGCGGTAGCTGTAGACCGGCCCGCCCCATGGCCCGGCTGCGGTGGTCATCTCGGGTTCGGGGCGCTGGGGCGGCTCGGTCATGGTAGCGGCTTCATGGCCGTTCCCAGCGGTTCATTAAAGGCGCGCAGTCGCGGAGGGCAGCGCCGGGCGGGCGCCGCGCCCCCAGCGGGCGGCAGGGACGGTCAGGAAGACCGCGAAGGCCGGTAGGTCCGTGCTGTGGGAGCCGGCGGGATGAGCGGCGCCTGCATGGAATCGCATGTGTTGCACGCGATGGCGCCGCGGGAGCGTAATGCCTTTGGCGGGGGTGCGGCGCGGGCCGGAACCCGCCCGTCCGCGTTCCCCCGCCAAGCGAGCGGAGGGGGCGTGCCATGCCGCGTTTCTTCTTCCACATGCGCGACGAGGACTGGCTGGTCGAAGACCCGGAGGGCAGCGAACTGCCCGACCTGGAAGCCGCGCGGGCCAAGGCCGCGGAGGTGGCCCTCGACTACCTCGTCGGACGCCTCAGGGCGGGCGAAGCGCTGGACTTCGAGCGGGTCGAAATCTGGGACGGTGCCGGGCGGATGCTGGGAACGGTGCCGTTCCCGGACGCCCCGGACCCGCGCTGAGCTGGCACCCGCGACCGGCGCGAAACCGCTGGGCAAGCCGGGCGGTCGGTGCTGTGGGAAGCCGCCGGCTGACGGCCCGCTCCCGCGGCCTCAGCAGGCGAGTTCTTCCTCTTCGGCGAGTTCTTCCTCCTCCGCGGATTCTTCCTCCTCCGCGGGGAGAAGGGGCCGCAACGCCGCCGCCTCGAAATCGGCGTGCGCGAGCCGCCCCGCCTTCCAGGCGTCCTCCGCGCAGCCGTAGCCGCCCTCCGAGCGCCGG
>CADCTD010000123.1 GCA_902805545.1 uncultured Craurococcus sp.
CGATGACGGCCTGATCTACGATGCCGGGCACGGCGTCGAGCGAGGCGTAGGCGGGCAGGCCCTGCACCTCTGTCTGATTCGGGTTCACGGGCAGGATGCGGCCGCGGAAGCCGCCTCGCTTCAGGTAGTCCACTGGACGCCCGCCGATCTTCGTCGGATCGGCCGAAGCGCCGATGACCGCGACGCTCTGCGGACGGAAGATGAACTCCAGTCCCGTCGCCATCTCTGCCGGCGTGGGCTGCGCCGACCGGCCGAGACCTTCGGCCGCCCTCATGCCGCCCATAGCTGGTCCAACCGTTCGACGAGCGCGCTGCGCGCCGCTACGGCGTCCAGCGCCAGCGCCGTCGCTTTCACGCGGCGCAGATGGCGGTGCAAGCCGAGGTCCCAGGTGAAGCCCATGCCGCCGTGCAGTTGGATCGCGCCTTCCACGATCAGCGGCGCGGCCTCGGCGACGGTGGCGCGGGCGACCAGTCGCGCGACGTCCTGGCCGCACGGGTCCTGCCCTGCGACCGAGAGCGCATGCGCCAGCGTGCCGCGCGCCCCCTCCAAAGCCAGCTTGTGGCGCGCCAACTCGAACCGCAGCCCTTGGAAGGAGACCAAGGCGCGACCGAACTGCTTGCGATCCGTGATGTGCGCGATGGCGCGGTGCATGCAGTGCTCGGCGGCGCCCAGCGCGCCGGCGGCGCGCAGCAGCAACGCATCCGCCTGGAAGGTCGCCCAGGCCGCGCCGTCCAGCAGCAACGCCGCGGGCGCATCCTGCAAGGCGACACGAGCGAGCGGGCGTTCGAGTTCGAGGCCCGGCTCCTCCACCACCGAGGCGCCGCTCGCATACATGTCGAGCAGCGCCGCGCCGCCGCCCTCGACCGCCGCGAACAGCCAGCGCGCGGCGGTGCCGAGTGGCGCGTGGCCCACGGTCCCGCTCAGCCGATTGCCCTCGAACCGCAACGCACCCGCGGGTGCGGTGGTGCAGATGGCCCCCCCTGCGACGATGGCAGCGGCGGCGTCGCCCTGCCGCTCGGCCAGCAACCGGGCGCCGAGCAGGGTTTCGACCAGGGGAAAGGGCAGCAGCGCCGCCTCCGCCGCCGCGACCACCGGCGCCGCGACGGACAGCGGAAGCGCCAGCCCACCCACCGCCTCGGGCGCCAGCACGCCGAGCAGACCGTCCCCGCCCAGGCGTCGTGCCGTCGCGGCGGCGTCGAGCCCCGCGCAGGCTTCGGCCGCACGCTGCGCCGTGCGGGCGATCTCGGCGGCCGCCTCGAAACCATCGCTCATGGTCAGGCCCCGCGCGGCAGCTTGAGTATCCTGTCGGCGATGATGCCGAGCTGGATCTGGGTGGTGCCGGCGTAGATCGTCTCCGCCCGCGCT
>CADCTD010000124.1 GCA_902805545.1 uncultured Craurococcus sp.
GCCGGTTGCCCGGCCGCCGGAGGGGCTGCCGCCGGCGGCGCGGCCTGCCCGGCCGGCAGCGAGCCTTCGCCGGCCGTTCCGCCATGGGCCCGGCTGGCCGCGGCCAGCGCCTCCAGCGTGCGGAGGAACTCCGCCCGCCGGCCGGGGTCCTGCAGCAGGGAGGTCAGCCGGTCGACATCCTCGGCATTGAGGCTGACCGGCGGCCGCGCCGGGGCCGGACGGGCCTGGGTGGCCGGCGCGGGCGCCTGGGCCAGGGCCGGGCCCGCCAGCAGGAGCAGCAGCGCGGGGATGATGCGGAACAAGCTCATGGGGCCGGCAGCAACCCGATCCACTGTCCCGGGTCAAGCACCGAGCGCGGGATTGTAACCGGGCATAAAGCGTTTAACTGGAGGCGATGAGGACGATCCTGATCATTCTGGTCGCCATCGGCATGCTGGCGACCCTCGGCACGCTCTTCGCCGGCATGCTCGGCCTGGCCCGCGGCGACGGCAGCGGCGGCCGCTCCAACCTGCTGATGCGCTGGCGGGTGGTGATCCAGGGCATCACCCTTGTGTTGTTCGCCCTGCTCCTGGCGGTTTCCCGCCACTAGCCGACTTTGACAGGGCAAGCCGCGCGACCCTATTTTGCCGCGGAATTTCGGGGGCGTCGCCTCCAGATGAAGATCGGTCCGGGGGCAGGTCCGTGCCACGCCCCCGCGATCGGCTCCGCCGCCCGTACGGGGCGCCGGGGGAACCATCAACAGCACGCAGGAAACGGCAGAGGCGATGAAACTCCTCGTCCCCGTCAAGCGGGTCGTCGACTACAACGTGAAGGTCCGCGTGAAGGCGGATCATACCGGCGTCGAGACCGCGAACGTCAAGATGTCGATGAACCCCTTCGACGAGATCGCGGTCGAGGAAGCGGTGCGGCTGAAGGAGAAGGGCGCCGCGACCGAGATCATCGCCGTCTCCGCCGGCCCCTCCGCCTGCCAGGAGCAGATCCGCACCGCGCTCGCCATGGGCGCCGATCGCGGCATCCTGATCGAGCATGACGGCCTGCTCGAGCCGCTGGCGGTCGCCAAGCTGCTCAAGGCCGTCATCGCCAAGGAGAGCCCGGACCTCGTCATTCTCGGCAAGCAGGCAATCGACGACGACATGAACGCGACGGGCCAGATGCTGGCCGCGCTCCTCGGCTGGCCTCAGGGCACCTATGCCTCGAAGGTCGAGCCCGCCGATGGCGGCATCAAGGTGACGCGCGAGGTCGATGGCGGCCTCGAGCGGCTGCAGCTCAAGCTGCCGGCGATCGTGACAACCGACCTCCGCCTGAACGAGCCGCGCTACGCCTCGCTGCCGAACATCATGAAGGCCCGCAAGAAGCCGATCGAGACGCTGAAGCCGGCCGATCTCGGCGTCGACGTCTCGCCGCGCCTGACGGTGCTGAAGGTGGAGGAGCCGCCGAAGCGCCAGGCCGGCAAGAAGGTCGGCTCGGTGCAGGAACTCGTCGACAAGCTGCGCAACGAAGCGAAGGTGATCTGACCATGGCAGTCCTGGTTCTGGCCGACCATGACGGGTCGGCGGTGACGCAGCCGACCCGCAGCGCGATCGCCGCGGCGGGCAAGCTCGGCGACGTGACGCTGCTCGTCCTCGGCCCCCGCGCCGCGGCCGAGAGCGCCGCGAAGGTTGCCGGCGTGGCGAAGGTCCTCCACACCGAGGACGCACTTTACGAGAATGGCCTCGCCGAGCCGCTGGCCGCGCTGCTGGTCTCGATGGCGGAGGGCTACTCGCACCTGCTGGCGCCCGCCTCGGCGGCCGGCAAGAACGTCATGCCGCGCGTCGCGGCACTTCTCGACGTGCAGGTGATCTCCGACATCGCCGGCGTGATCGATGCCGATACCTTCGTCCGCCCAATCTATGCCGGCAACGCGCTGGCGACGGTGAAGTCGGCCGACCCGAAGAAGGTCATCACCGTCCGCGCCGCGAGCTTCGACCCGGCGGCGGCCGAGGGCGGCAGCGCCGCCATCGAGGCCGCGCCGAAGGGCGAGGACCCGGGCCTCTCCAACTTCCTCGGCGCCGAGATCGCCAAGTCGGAGCGGCCGGAGCTCACGGCGGCGAAGGTCGTCATCTCCGGCGGCCGCGCCATGGGCTCGGCCGAGAATTTCCACATCATCGAGAGCGTGGCCGACAAGCTCGGCGCAGCCGTCGGCGCGTCGCGCGCCGCGGTCGATGCCGGCTACGCGCCGAACGACCACCAGGTCGGCCAGACCGGGAAGATCGTGGCGCCCGACCTCTACATCGCGGTCGGCATCTCGGGCGCGATCCAGCACCTGGCGGGGATGAAGGACAGCAAGGTCATCGTCGCCATCAACAAGGACGAGGAGGCGCCGATCTTCTCGGTCGCCGATTACGGCCTGGTCGGCGACCTCTTCAAGGTCATGCCCGAATTCGAAACCGAGATCGGCAAGAAGTAGGCCATGGCGGAGGTGAAGAAGCTCGGCGTCATTGGCGCCGGGTTGATGGGCAACGGCATCGCGCATGTCGCGGCCCTCTCCGGCGTGCCGGTGGCGCTGGTCGACGTGAACCCGGCGGCGCTCGAGCGTGCGCTGGCGACCATCGGCAAGAACCTCGACCGCCAGGCCTCGAAGGGCGGCATTCCGGCCGGGGCCAAGGAGGAGGCGCTGGCACGCATCGCCGCCGGCACCGACTATGCCGCCTTCGCCGATTGCGACCTCGTCATCGAGGCGGCGACCGAGAACGAGGAGATCAAGAAGAAGATTTTTTCCAGTGTCTGTCCGATCCTGCGGCCGGACGCGATCCTCGCCTCCAACACCTCCTCCATCCCCATCACGCGCTTGGGCGCCGCGACGGACCGGCCTGGCCGCTTCGTCGGCATGCATTTCTTCAACCCGGTGCCGATGATGAAGCTGGTCGAGGTCATCCGCGGCCTCGCCACCGAGGATGCGACCGTCGGGGCCGTCACGGCGCTCGCCGAGCGGATGGGCAAGACGGTGGTGGCGGCGGCCGACTATCCGGCCTTCGTCGTCAACCGCATCCTCTGCCCGATGCTGAACGAGGCGATCTTCGCGCTGATGGAGGGCGTCGGCGACGTGGCGGCGATCGATGCCGGCATGAAGCTCGGCGCCAACCACCCGATGGGCCCGCTCGAGCTCAGCGACTTCGTCGGCCTCGACACGCTCTACAGCGTGCTCAAGGTGCTGCACGAGGGCCTGGGCGACCCGAAGTACCGGCCCTGCCCGCTGCTCGCCAAATATGTCGAGGCCGGCTGGCTTGGCCGCAAGTCGGGCCGCGGCTTCTACGACTACTCGACCACGCCGCCGACGCCGACGCGGTGATGGCGGAACCTTCCGCGACTTCGCCGCGGAAGGATGCCGGGCGCTTTGGCCTGTAGCGCCCTCGGGGCCCCCACGACGCCGCGTAGCGGTGTCGTGGGGAATTCTCAGCCAGCCTTCTTGGTGAAGTCGACCTTGTCGTTCGCGCCGGGATGCGGCGGCTCGCCGGTCGTGACGGCCTTGATGTAGCCATAGGCATGGACCAGCGTGCTGCTCGGGCTGTCCCAGTACTCGGCGCCTTCGCACTCGACGCGGATCAGCTCGATCTTCGGGTCCTCGGCGCCGGCCGGGAACCAGACGCGCAGCGGCTCGCTCCAGAGCTGCTTCTGCTTCGCCGCGTCCTTGATCACCTCGGCCATGCCGTAGATGGAGACGTAGTTCTGGCTGCTCGGGTCGGAGAAGGCGAGAAGCACGCGGCCATCGTCCCGCGTCTCGGCGGTGACCGGGCTGCCGCCGCTGGCGAAGAACCAGAGCACGCCGTCGAACTCCTTGTTCACGGCGCGCATCGGCCGGCCGCGGAAACGGCCCTCGCTGTCCTGCGTGACCATCATGGTCACGTCGATGTCCTTGATCATCTCCCAGACCTTGCGCTTGGCCTCGGCGTCGCTGCGGGTTTCCGGCATGGTGGCCTCCGTTTCGGGGTGTCGGCAGACCAACGACCGGGGCCGCGGCCGGTTGCAGCCCGCCTGCCTGCGTCCTAGCCTCCGCCCGGACAGCCGAGGACAGACCGTGAGCGACGCCACCGAGCCTACCATCATCGCCCGCCGCGAGGGCGCCGCCGGCACCCTGCTGATGAACCGGCCGAAGACGTTGAATGCCCTCGACCTCGAGATGATCCGCGGCTTCCAGTCGGCGCTCGATGCCTGGAGCACGGATCCGGCCGTCGCGCTGATCATCGTCGAGGGCGCGGGCGGGAAGGCCTTTTGTGCCGGCGGCGATGTGCGGCGGGTGCGCGAGCAGGCGATCGCCGGCGATGCGGCCGCCATCGAATCCTTCTTTGCCGAGGAATATGCGGTCAACCGCGGCATCGCCACCATCGGCAAGCCCTGGGTCTCGCTGATCGACGGCGTCTGCATGGGGGGCGGCATCGGCGTCTCCGTCCATGGGCGGCCGGTGGTGGTGACGGAGGCGGCGATGCTGGCGATGCCGGAGACGGCCATCGCCCTCTTCCCCGATGTCGGCACCAGCCATATCCTGCCGCGGCTGCCGGGGGCCATCGGCACCTGGCTTGCGCTCACCGGCGCGCGGCTCCGCGGGGGGGATGCGGTGGCGGCGGGGCTCGCCAGCCACTTCGTCCCGAAGGCGGGGCTGCCGGCGCTGCGCGAGGCGCTGCTCGGCGGCGATGCCTCGGTCGCCGAGCGCTTTGCCGAGGCGCCGCCGGAGGCCGGCTTCGCACCGCATCGCGCGGCGATCGACCGCTGCTTCGGGCAGGACACCATGCCCGCGATCCTGGCCGCGCTCGAGGCGGAGGGGACCGACTGGGCGGCGGAGCAGGTGAAGATCCTCCGGCGGATGTCGCCGACCAGCCTCTCGGTCTCGCTCGAGCTGCTGCGGCGCGGAGCAGGCGCCACGCTCGACGAGTGCCTGGCGATGGAGCTGGCGCTCACCCGCAGCGTGGTGAACCGGCACCCGGATTTCCGCGAGGGGGTGCGCAGCGTGCTCGTCGACAAGGACGGCAAGCCGCAGTGGCAGCCGGCCACCATCGAGGAGATCGATCCCGCGGCGATCGCGGCGCTGTTCGAAGGCTGAGCTATCGCCCGACCAGCACCAGCACCACGCCGGCGACGACGGTCAGCGCGCCCAGCACCTCGGCCCGCGTCGGCTGCTCGCGCAGATAGAAGCGGCTGAAGAGCAGGGTCATCAGGATCTCCACCTGGCCGACGGCGCGGACCAGCGCCACCGGGGCCAGGGCGAAGGCGGTGAACCAGCAGGCCGAGCCGCAGGCGGAGAGGGCGCCGACCTGGGCGCTGGTGCGCCAGGTGGCGAAGACGGCGCGGAGCTGCGCCGGCTCCCGCGCCAGCAGCCAGCCGCCCTGCATGATCGTCTGCAGGATGTTGGCGGCGACCAGCGTCACCAGGGCGCGCAGGATCGGGTCCTCGCCCGGGAGGGCGAGGTTGGCGCTCTTGATGAGGACGCTGGTGAGGGCGAAGAAGAAGCCCGAGGCGAGGCCGCAGATCGCCGCCGGCTGCACCGTCGCCCGCGCCAGCTCCCGCCAGGAGGCGGCGCGGCCGGCGAGCGAGAGCCACAGCACGCCGCCAACGCCGATTGCGATGCCGCACCAGGCGATGGCCGAGATGCGCTCGCCGAGCAGGACGAGGGCGAGGACGGCGCCCTGCACCGCCTCGGTCTTGGCGTAGGCCGTGCCGACGGCGAAGCCGCGGTGGCCGAAGGCCATGATCAGCAGGTTGGTGCCGAGGATCTGGCCGAGGCCGCCGGCGGCGCAGAGCATTAGGAAGGTGAGATTCAGCGGCGGGAGGGTGCCGCCGAAGGCGGCGAGGTAGAGGGCCAGCAGCAGCGCCCCGACCGGCACGCCGTAGAGGTAGCGCACCACCGCCGCCGCATTGACGGAGAGCTGGCCGCGCAGCCGCTGCTGCAGGGCCGTGCGCCAGGTCTGGAACAGCGCGGCGGCCAGGGTGACGGGCAGCCAGAGCGGCGAGAGGATCATTGCGGGGGAGGCTGCGGCGGGCCTCAGCCCGCGTCAAGCTGCAGCCCCTCCTTGCGGATGACGGTGGCCCATTTGTCGATCTCGCCGTTGACGAAGGCGGCGTACTGCTCGAGCGAGCCGTAGAGCGAGACGCCGCCCATCTCGCGCCAGCGCGCCTTCACCTCCTCCGTCTCGTGCCAGGCCTTCATGGCGCGGTTGAGCGCCTCGGCAATCGGGCGGGGCGTGGCGGCGGGGACGAAGATGCCGAACCAGGTGTTGACGTCGAAGGCCGCGAGCTCCGGCATCGTCTCGCGCGCGGCGGGGATGTCGGGCAGCGAGAAGTTGCGGTCGGCGCTGCTGACGGCCAGCGCGCGCACCCGGCCGGCCCGGATCTGCTGGATGCCGCTCGTCAGGTTGTCCCACATGTACTGGATGTTGCCGGCGACGAGCTCGATCGCGGCGGGGCCGGCGCCGCGGAAGGGGACGTGGATGGCCTCCGTCCCCGTCGCCTGGTTGAACCAGACGCCGGTCAGGTGCGGCGACTGGCCGACGCCGGGGGAGCCGTAGCTGAGCTTGCCGGGATTGGCCTTCAGATGGGCGACGAGCTCCGGCAGCGTGTTCGCCGGGACGGACGGGTGGACGACCAGCACGTTGGGCCCGCGGATGGTGCCGGCGATGGGCAGCAGGCTGGTGCGGTCGAAGGGCAGGCTGCGGTAGAGCGAGAGGCCGATGGCCTGCGGGCCGATATTGCCGAGCAGCAGGTTCAGCCCGTCGGGGGCGGCGCGCACGATCTCCGTCGTGCCGATGACGCCGCCGGCGCCGGAGCGGTTCTCCACCACGCAATTCTGCCCGAAATGGCTCTGCAGGTAGGGCGCGAGCAGGCGGGCGCTGATGTCGGCCGTGCCGCCGGGGGCGGCGGGGACGACGATGCGGATGGGCTGGCTCGGGCGCCACTCGGCCTGGGCCAGGCCATGGGGGGCGAGGGCAGGGGTGGCGAGCAGGCTGGCGAGCGCCGTGCGGCGGGTGATGCTTGGCATGGGGATCCTCCCGGATTTTGCCGCGGAGGATGACTCGAAACGATTAACGGGACCAGTCATGCCGGCTCCATCCACCTTGGGATGCGGGCGCGGCCGGCGACGAAGCGGTGCATGGAGTGCAGCGTCCGCCAGACCTGCCTGGGCGGATGCCAGGGGCGGTCGAGCAGGGACTGGGCGAAGCGGTCGAAGACGGGCTGGTAGATTTCGGACAAATCCGGGTCGGGCAGGAATTGGGACGGGGCCGGGAGGGCGGAGAAGAGGCGGAGGCGGCGGGCGAGGACGATGGCGTGGAGGTTGCCGCAGAGGCGGATGGCGCGGCGGAAGGCGCAGCAGATCCGGTGGGCAAGGGTCGCCAGGCGGCGGGGCCGCAGGGCGAGCGCCACGAGCAGGCGGGGCCAGAGGCCGGCGCGGGCCCAGCGGCGGTAGGAGCGCGAGACGGTGTCGGGCTTGCCGTGCCCGGGCGGCAAAAGGCGCCAGGGGGCGCGGCCGCCGCGGTGCTTGGTGGTGGCCCAGCGGAAGATGGCGTCCAGCCGCTCTCGTGGAGTGCAGTCGAGGGGGCGGCCGCGCTCGTGGAGGCCGCCGCAGGCCATGGCTTCCATCAGCGGCGCCATCTCGGCCCATTCGGCGTCGGTCATGGGTGCCCAGGGGCGGGGCGGGGTCAGGCAGGTGAGCGGGTCGAGGCAGATGCGACGGAGGATGTCGTGCCTGGCCAGGAAATTAGCGGGGATGAGGCCGGCGGGGATGGGGTCGGGGCGGGGCTTGCGGCGGAGGAGAGGCATGGGGATGGGCTCCGCGAAGGGGCTGGTTCGGAACGTAGCAGGAACAAACCTAAAACGCAACGACAAGCTCCGGCTTGCCTGGCGCGGCGGAGACTTCCCGGTTGGGGAGCGAGCCGGCCGCGGATGCGGGGGGCGCGAAGCCCCTAGCCCTCGACCAGCCCCAGCCCGTTCAGCCCCGGCAGCATCTCCGGCCAGCGGCGCGCCTCGGCGGACTGGAGCAGGATGCGGGCCCAGGCGACCCAGCCGGACCAGGCGATGCGCTTGTCCCAGGCGACGCCCCAGTCGGCGAGCAGGGCGAGGCCGGCGCCGGCATGGCGGGCGGCCGCCTCCCAGTCGGCGGCGGCGAGGGCGAGCTGGGCCAGCATCAGCCGGGGCTCGGCGACATAGGGGTTGTGGGCGGCGGCGGCTTCCAGGGCGCGGCGGGTCGGGTCCGGGCTGGCGACGGGCAGCGAGCGGGTCACGGCCTGCCAGTAGAGCGTCGCGGCGGCGAGCTCGTCGGCGGGGTCGAGCCGCGCCGTGCAGCGGGCGAAGACGGGGGGCGTGGGGATGCCCCATTCGGGGGGCATCTCCGACAGCGGCACGGCGAGGCGGGAAAGGGTGGAGAGGGCGCTCGCGGTCGGCTTGAGGGGGCCGGGCCAGAGGGCGGCGGCCCAGTGGTCCTGCACCCGGCGCGGCTTGGAGGGGCCGGGGAAGCCCGGGAACAGCTCGTCCTGCCAGGAATGCCACTGCTCGGCGATGTCGGCGATGGTGGCGATGGCGAAGACCGCGACATCCTTCGTGCTGAGCAGGATGGCGGGGGCGCCCTCGCGCTCGAGGACCATGCCCTCCTCCGGGAGGTCGCCCTCCTCGAGGAGGCGGCGGGTGAAGAGGGTGCGGGGCATGGTGCAGAAGAGGTGGACCAGGCGCTCCGCCTCCTCGCCGAGGGCCTGGCGGAGCGGGGCGCGGTCGGCGAAGAGCTTCAGGTCCACGTATTCGTTGGAATAGACGCTGTGGAAGAGGCCGAGCAGGCGGATCTCGCGCGGCATGTCCCACAGCGCCAGCGTCCGGTAGAGGCCGAGCAGGTGGTCCTTGAAGGTGCCGGCCTTGTGCCAGTCCTCGCCGGCGGCGCGGGCGAAGAGGAGATCGAGCAGGGGCGGGAGCCCGGGGTCGATGGCGGCCCAGTCCTCGGCGAGGAGGGGCTTGACGAGCGGGTGCATCAGGACTCGACCCGGTAGCGGAAGTCGCAGTGGGAGGCGCCGCCCATCAGCGTCTGGGTGCGGGCCAGCTTGAGCTTCGGGTCGTAGCCCTCGCAGAAGGCGCCGTCGCGGTTGCAGGAGAGGACGGCGCCGAGCTCGGCGAGGCCCATGGCGCGGTACATCTCCGAGTATTTGCATCGGGTGACGTTGAAGCCGTAGCTGGTCTCGCTGCGGTCCACGACTTCGATGCGCAGCGCGTCGTCGCGGGTCCAGCGCTCCTGGATGGCGATGAAGTGGTCGAGGCTCGGGCCGTCCGGGGCTTCGGCGGCCATCTCGGCGGCGGCTTCCTTGGCGAGCTTGACGATGGCGCGGGAGAGGATGGCGCGGGCCTGCTCGGGGCCGAGCGCGGCGGCCATCTCCTCGTAGATGCCCCGCGCGAAGGCGGCTTCGATGCGGCGCTGCTCGAGGATGCCGATGCTCATGGGGCGTCTCCGTTCCGGTCGGACCGACGGTAGAGGCACGGGGGCTGGACCGGAAGGCCAAGCGGGACCAGATGCGGGGCCAGGTGAGCGGCGACGGGAGCGGGACGCGCATGGCACTGGACGCCGATCTGCTGATCGATCGGAGGCGGCTGAAGCGGCGCCTGGCGCTGTGGCGGGGCTTCGCCCTGCTGCTGGTGCTGGGGGCGGCGCTGGCCTGGTTCGGGCGGGCGGGCGAATTGCCGGGGATCGGGGCAGGGCGCGTGGAGCGGCTGACCGTCTCGGGCGCCATCAGCGACGACCGCAAGCTGCAGGAGGCGCTCGACCGGCTGGCCAAGGATGCGGGGGTGCGGGCGGTGATCGTCGCCATCGACAGCCCGGGCGGGACGGTCGGCGGGGGCGAGGCGCTGCATGCGGCGCTCAGCCGGCTGCGGGCGGCGAAGCCGGTGGTCGCCGTGATGCGGGGGACGGCGGCCTCGGCGGGCTACATGGCGGCGGTGGCGACGGAGCGGATCTTCGCGCGGGAGTCGACGCTGACGGGGTCGATCGGGGTGATCCTGCAGACCTTCGACACATCGGAGCTGCTGGCGCGGCTCGGCGTGCGGGGGGAGGCGCTGGTCTCGGGGCCGCTCAAGGCCCAGCCCAATCCCTTCCATCCGCTCTCGGAGGAGGGGCGGGCGTCGCTGCAGGGCGTGATCGGCGACATGTATGCGCAATTCGTCGAGAAGGTGGCGGCGGGGCGGCGGATGCCGGTCGAGCAGGTGCGGGGGCTGGCCGATGGGCGGGTCTTCACCGGGCGGCAGGCGCTGGAGGCGGGCCTGGTCGACGCGATCGGCGGCGAGCCGGAGGCCAGGGCCTGGCTGGCGGCCGAGAAGGGCGTGCCCGCCGACCTCCCCGTGCGGGATATCGAGACCCGCAGCATGGCGGAGCGGGTGGTGGGCGCGGCCTTCGCGTCCCTGGCGAAAACCGTGATTTCAGAATGGCTTGGCGTTGACGGGCCCGGCCTGCTCTGGCAGCTTCCGCGCTGAGGGGCAGGATGGGGCGGCGATGACCAAGAGCGAGCTGATCGCGCATCTGGCGGCGGAGAACCCGCATCTGCGCCAGCCGGATATCGAGCTGATCGTGTCGACCATCTTCGAGGAGATCACCGAGGCGCTGACCCGGGGGGACCGGGTGGAGTTGCGCGGCTTCGGCGCCTTCTCGGCCAAGAAGCGGGACCCGCGGACGGGGCGCAACCCACGCACCGGGGCGGCGGTTCCTGTCGAGGGCAAGGCCGTGCCCTATTTCAAGCCGGGCAAGGAGCTGCGGGAGCGGGTGAATGGCGGGCAGGTCCCGGCCGCGCCGCGCCCGGCCCGCGCCGCTGCCAGTTCGTGAAGGACCCCCTTTGATGCTGCGATTGATCCTGCTGCTGCCCGTGCTGGTGTTGCTCGTGCTCTTCGGCCTGTCGAACCGGGAGGAGGTGCTGCTGCGCCTCTGGCCGCTCGACTTCACCTGGGCGACGCCGCTGTCGACCGCGATGCTGATCTTCGCCGCGGTGTTCTTCCTGTGCGGCGCGCTGGTGGCCTCGACGGCGGGGCTGCGGCACCGGGCGCGGGCGCGGCGGGCGGAGCGGGCGGCGCAGGTGCTGGAGGCGGAGCTCAACGAGTATCGTGCCGCGGCGGCGCGGCAGATCGGGCCGGTGCCGCAGCCGGCGGGGACCAACCTGGCGCGGCTGCAGCGGCCGGCGGCCTGAGGTGCTGAAGCGTCCCCAAGGGGGGGCCGAGCGGGTCATACCGGCGATCGACACCGCCGATATGGGGCGGGCGGAGGCGCTGGCGCGGGCGCTGGCGCCGGGCTGCGGGGCGGTGAAGCTCGGGCTCGAGCTATACGCGGCCTGCGGGCCGGAGGCGGTCCGGCGGGTGGCGCCGGTGGCGCCGGTCTTCCTCGACCTCAAGCTGCATGACATCCCGAATACCGTCGCCGGGGCGGTGCGGTCGCTGCTGCCGCTCAGGCCGGCGATGCTGACGCTGCACGGGGCGGGCGGGGCGGCGATGATCGCGGCCGCGCGGGAGGCGGCGGAGGCGGCGGGGGAGGCGAGGCCGATCCTGCTCGCCGTCACCGTGCTGACCAGCCTCGATGCGGGGGCGCTGGCGGAGACGGGTGTCGCGGGCGGGCCGGTGCAGCAGGTGCTGCGGCTGGCGCGGCTGGCGCTCGGCGCCGGGGCTGATGGGCTGGTCTGCTCGCCGCGCGAGGTCGGGCCGATCCGCGATGCCTTCGGGCAGGCGCCGGTGCTGGTGGTGCCGGGGGTACGGCCGGCGGGGAGCGCCGCGGGGGACCAGGCAAGGACGGCGACGCCGGCGGAGGCCGTGGCGGCCGGGGCGGATTGGATCGTGGTCGGGCGGCCGATTACGGGCGCTGCCGATCCGGTGGCGGCGCTCCGGGCGATCGCCGGGGAGATCGCGTGATCGAGGTGAAGATCTGCGGGGTCCGCGATGCGGCGGGCTTCGATGCGGCGGCGGAGGCGGGGGCGGCGATGGTCGGCTTCGTCTTCTATGCGCCCTCGCCGCGGGCGGTGACGCCGGAGGAGGCCGCGGCGCTGTCGGCGCGGATGGAGGGCGGGCCGGTGCGGGTCGGGCTCTTCGTCGATCCGACCGATGAGGAGATCGCGGCGGTGCTGGCCGCGGTGCCGCTCGGGCTGATCCAACTGCATGGGGCGGAGAGCCCGGCGCGGTGCGCGGCGATCCGCGCCAGGTTCGGGGTGCCGGTGATGAAGGCGGTCGGCATCGGCGGCGAGGCGGATTTCGCGGCGCTCGAGGCCTATGCGCCGGTGGTCGATCGCTTCCTGCTCGATGCCAAGCCGCCGGCGGGGGCGAGCCTGCCGGGGGGGAATGCGGCGGCCTTCGACTGGGGGCTGACGGCGGGGCGGGTGATTCCCCGCCCCTGGCTGCTGGCAGGGGGGCTGACGCCGGAGACGGTGACGGAGGCGATCCGGCAGAGCGGGGCGGCGGGGGTGGATGTGTCCTCCGGCGTCGAGCGGGCGCGGGGGGTGAAGGATCCGGGGCGGATCAGGGATTTCGTGGGGGCGGCGAGGGGGCAGCGCGGAGGCGCATCGGGAGGTTGAGGCTGTCGGTCCCGATGGACGACATGGTGCGGCCTTCGGGTGGGACGTCCGGTCGCCGAGCCGGTGGGCGGGCTTCGAGCCGCTGCTCGGATGTCTCGCCGAGAAGGCGAAATTGATGAAACTATACATGTTCTTAAGGTTGAGAGCCGTATATGATGGGGCGAGTGACCGCCCCGGCCCCTCGGTGGCGTAACCCAAGGCGCCAAGTCCATGCCGGCCGACATGCCCCTCGGCGACGCGACCCACCCCAGGCAGGAGCCCGCCGCGCCCAGGATCCTGGTCGTGGAGGACCAGGCCCTCATCGCCATGCTGATCGACACCATCCTGCGGGAGTGCGGGTACGAGGTCTTCCTCGCCAGAGATGGCGAGGAGGCGCTGGCCATGGCGCAGTCGATCGGCGAGCTCTCCGCGGCCGTCGCAGACATCCACCTGCTGGGCCAGTTGGACGGCAAGGCGGTGATCCGCAGCCTCCGCCGGGATCGGCCCGGGCTGCCGGTCGTGGTGGTGACCGGCTTCCATCCGGAGGCGCCGGAGGCCAACCTGCGGGGGCTTGGGGGCCCCACCGTCCGGCTCAGCAAGCCCTTTGCCGCCGAGGATCTGGTCGCCAGCCTGGCCGATGTGCTCTCCAGCCGGACCGGACGGGCGAGCAACCCGGCAGGCAGGGCCCCGCTGCGGCGGAACGAGGCGATGCCGGACCCCGTGGGATTGCTGGCTGGCCGTCCTGCTTCGCACCGCTCGAGCAAGCCCGGATCCGACGGACCCGCCTGATCCGAGCGGCCTGCTCGATCGAGTGGCGGGCGCGGGCGAATGCCGTGAGCCAGGGCGGATGGAAGCCGCGGTGGCGGTGCCAGCCGGGGCCGGGCTGGATCCACGGGCTCCGGTGGCGGTGGGGAGCCCGTCGGGCCGGGGTTTCTCTCGCCCGGCCGGCAGCACATGTCGCCTGGCCTGCCTCGCCCGATAGCCCTGGCCCCCCGGTTTGGCCTGCCATGGCCGGGCCGCCGCCGCGGCGCCGACCGGAGCCTGCCGCCCTGGCGATGCCCGGCTTTCCCCCCTGCCCGCGCTGCTTTATGACGGCGGCCGGACAAGGGGAAAGCCAGTGAACAAGCCGCTGCCGAACAGCTTCCGCCAGGGCCCGGACGTGCAGGGCCGCTTCGGCCAATTCGGCGGGCGCTTCGTCGCCGAGACGCTGATGCCGCTGATCCTCGAGGTCGAGCAGGCCTATGAGGCGGCGAAGCGCGATCCGGCCTTCGATGCCGAGTGGCGCCGGCTGCTGACCCATTATGTCGGGCGGCCGAGCCCGCTCTGGTTCGCGGAGCGGCTGACCAACCATCTTCGTGCGAACAGCGCGAGCGAGGGCCTCGGGGCCAAGGTCTACTTCAAGCGCGACGAGCTGAACCATACCGGCGCGCACAAGATCAACGCCGTGCTCGGGCAGATCCTGCTGGCGAAGCGCATGGGCAAGACGCGCATCATCGCCGAGACCGGGGCGGGACAGCACGGCGTGGCGACGGCGACCGTCTGCGCGCTGTTCGACCTGCCCTGCACCGTCTTCATGGGGGCGACGGATGTGGAGCGGCAGCAGCCGAACGTGTTTCGGATGAAGCTGCTCGGCGCCGAGGTGATGCCGGTGACGAGCGGGGCGGCGACGCTCAAGGATGCGATGAACGAGGCGTTGCGCTACTGGGTCGCCAATGTCGAGGACACCTACTACTGCATCGGCACCGTCGCCGGGCCGCACCCCTACCCGGTGATGGTGCGGGACTTCCAGAGCGTCATCGGCGAGGAGGCGAAGCAGCAGATGATGGCGGCCGAGGGGCGGCTGCCGGATGCGCTGGTGGCCGCCATCGGCGGCGGATCGAACGCGATGGGGCTGTTCTATCCCTTCCTCGACGATGCTTCCGTCAAGATGTTCGGCGTGGAGGCGGCGGGGCATGGCGTCGAGACGGAGCAGCATGCGGCCTCGCTGACCAAGGGGCGGCCGGGCGTGCTGCACGGCAACCGCACCTACCTGCTGCAGGATGCGCACGGGCAGATCACCGAGGCGCATTCGATCAGCGCGGGGCTCGACTATCCGGGCGTCGGGCCGGAGCATTCCTGGCTGCACGAGCTTGGCCGCGTGCAGTATGTGAGCGCGACGGATGACGAGGCGCTGGCCGCCTTCCAGCTCTGCTCGAAGCTCGAGGGCATCATCCCGGCGCTGGAGCCGGCGCATGCGCTGGCGCATGTGATGCGGCTGGCGCCGACGCGGCCGAAGGACGAGATCCTGCTGATGAATCTCTGCGGGCGCGGGGACAAGGACATCTTCACCGTGGCGCGGCATCTGGGAGTGGAGATGTGAGCCGCATCGCTGCCAAATTCGCGGCGCTGAAGGCCGAGGGGCGCAAGGCGCTCGTCACCTACCTGCAGGGCTTCGATCCGGACCGGGAGACCTCGCTGGCGCTGCTGCGCGGGCTGCCGGGGGCGGGGGCGGACCTGCTCGAGCTCGGCGTGCCCTTCACCGACCCGATGGCGGACGGGCCCTCGATCCAGCGGGCGGCGCAGCGGGCGCTGAGGGTGGGGGCGACCCTGCCGGGCGTGCTGGAGCTGGTGCGGGCGTTCCGCGCCGGCGACGACACGACGCCGGTCGTCCTGATGGGCTACTACAACCCGATCCTCGCCTATGGCGTCGACGGCTTCTGCGCGGATGCGGCCGCGGCCGGCGTCGACGGGCTGATCCTCGTCGACCTGCCGCCCGAGGAGGCGGGCGAGATCGAGCCGCAGGCCCAGGCGGCGGGTATCGACCTCATCCGGCTGGTCGCGCCGACGACGGACGATGCGCGGCTGCCGCGGGTGCTGCAGGCGACCAGCGGCTTCGTCTACTACGTCTCGATCACCGGCATCACCGGGACCAGGAGCGCGACGGCGGCCTCGCTGGAGGAGGCGATCCCGCGCATCCGCCGGCATACGGACCTGCCGATCGCCATCGGCTTCGGCATCCGCACGCCGCAGCAGGCGGGCGATGCGGCCAGGCTCGCGGATGGGGCGGTGGTGGGGACGGCGCTGGTGGATACGCTGGCGGCCTCGCTCGACGAGGATGGCAGGGCGCGGCCGGAGACGGTGGGGCTGGTGCTGGAGCAGGTGCGGGCGCTGGCGGGGGCGGTGCGGGCCGGATGAACTGGATCAGCGAATGGGCGCTGCCCAAGATCAAGACGCTGTTCGGCGCGCCGCGGGAGGTGCCGGAGAATCTCTGGCACAAATGCCCGTCCTGCGAGCAGATGATCTTCCACCGCGACCTCGAGCGGAACCTGCATGTCTGCACCCATTGCGGGCACCACATGCGGGTCGGGGCCCGGGTGCGGCTGGACTACACGCTGGATGCGGGCTGGGCGCGGATCGAGCTGCCGAAGGCGCCGCAGGACCCGCTGCGGTTCCGTGACCAGCGGCGCTATGTCGAGCGGCTGCGGGAGGCGCAGGCCAAGGCCGGGCAGGAGGATGCCGTCGTCGTCGCGCATGGGGCGATCGAGGGCAACCGCGTCGTCGCGGCGGCCTTCGAGTTCAGCTTCCTCGGCGGCTCGATGGGCGCGGGCGTCGGCGAGGCGCTGGTGACGGCGGCGCGGCTGGCGGTCCTGCAGGACTCGCCGCTCGTCGTCTTCACCGCCTCGGGCGGGGCGCGGATGCAGGAGGGCGCGATCAGCCTGATGCAGATGCCGCGCACCGTCATCGCCACGCGCATGGTGAAGGAGGCGGGGCTGCCCTTCATCGTCGTGCTCTGCGACCCGACGACGGGCGGCGTGACGGCGAGCTTCGCCATGCTGGGCGACGTGCAGATCGCCGAGCCGGGGGCGATGATCGGCTTCGCCGGCGCCCGCGTGATCGAGCAGACGGTGCGCGAGAAGCTGCCGGAGGGGTTCCAGCGGGCGGAGTACCTGCTGCAGCACGGCATCCTCGACATGGTGGTGCCGCGGGGCGAGATGCGGGCGACGCTGGCGCGGCTCATCGGCCTGCTGCGGACGCCGGAGCGGATGGAGGCGCCCGTCGCCGGGACGGCCGAGGCCGGGGCGCTGACGGCACTGCCTGCGCCGGAAGGGCCGGCCGTCCCGGCATGAGGCGGCCCGCGTGAGGCGGAGCGAGGCCATCCTCGAGCGGCTGCATGCGCTGCATCCGGTGGCGATCGACCTGAGCCTCGGGCGGCTGCAGGCACTGCTCGGGAAGCTCGGGCATCCGGAGCGGCGGCTGCCGCCGGTGGTGCATGTCGCGGGAACCAACGGGAAGGGGTCGACCTGCGCCTTCCTGCGCGCCGTCGCCGAGGCGGCGGGGCAGCGGGTGCATGTCTTCACCTCGCCGCACCTGGTGCATTTCAACGAGCGGATCCGCCTGGCCGGCGCGCTGGTCGGGGAGGAGGCGCTGCGGGCGGCGCTCGAGGAGGTGGAGGCGGTGAATGCGGGGGCGGCGATCACCGTCTTCGAGGTGATCACCGCCGTCGCCTTCCTGCTGTTCAGCCGGGTGCCGGCCGACCTGCTGGTGCTGGAGGTGGGCCTCGGCGGGCGGTTCGACGCGACGAATGTGGTTCCGCGGCCCGCGGTGGCGGCGATCACCTCGATCTCGATGGACCACATGGAGTTCCTCGGCGACCGGCTGGAGAAGATCGCCTTCGAGAAGGCGGGGATCATCAGGCCGGGCGTGGCCTGCGTGACGGGGGCGCAGGACCCGGTGGCGCTCGGCGTGCTCGAGCGGGTGGCGGCGGAGGCGGGGGCGCCGCTGCTCGCCAGGGGGCGCGGCTGGAGCGTCGAGCGGCACGAGGGCGGGTTGCGCTATGCCGATGCGGCGGGGGTGGTCGAGCTGCCGCCGCCGGGGCTGCTCGGGGCGCACCAGGCGGACAATGCGGGGATCGCCGTGGCGGCGCTCCGGGCCTGGGCGCCGGGCTGGCTCAGCGAGGGGGCCCTGGCGGCGGGCGTCGCCGGGGTGGACTGGCCGGGGCGGATGCAGCGGCTCGGGGGGCGGCTGGCGAGGCTGTTGCCGGAGGGCTGGGAGCTCTGGCTGGATGGCGGGCACAATGCCGGAGGCGGGCTGGCGATCGCGGAGCAGGCGAGGGCCTGGGGCGACCGGCCGCTGCACCTCCTCGTCGGGATGAAGGGGACGAAGGTCGTCGAGGATTTCCTCCGGCCGCTGGTGCCGCTGGCCGGCAGCCTCTGGGCGGTGGCGGAGCCGGGGCAGCACCTGGCAACGCCGGTCGAGCGCATCGTCGCGGCGAGCGGCGGCGTGGCGCGGCCGGGGCCGACCGTCGAGGCGGCGCTGGCCGCGCTGCGGCGGGAGGGTGGGCCGGCGCGGGTGCTGGTCTGCGGGAGCCTCTACCTCGCCGGCGAGGTGCTGAAGCTGGATGGCAGCCCGTAGAGGCGGGCGGCGGTGCCGTGGAACAGCGCGGCGCGCTCCGCCTCGCTCGCGCCCGCGGCGAGGCGCTTGAAGGCGTTCCAGAGCACCGGGTAGCTGCACATGCCCTTGTCCACCGGGAAATTGCTCTCGAACATGCAGCGCGCGGGGCCGAACGCCTCGATGCAGGTCTCGGTGTAAGGGCGCCAGGCCTCCGCCAGGGCGGCGGAGCCGGGCGGGATCGCGGCGAGGTGGAAGTCGAAGCCGTTCACCTGCATGGCGAGCCCGCCGAGCTTCACCGCCGTGTTGGGCAGGGTGGCGAGCGCCAGGATCGAGTCGCGCCAGACGGGGAAGACCTCGGCGCGGCGGCCGGCGAAGGGCCCCACGCCGAGCGGGCCGCCGCAATGGTCGAGGATGATGGTCAGCTCCGGCACGGCGCGGGCGAGGGCGAGCACCAGCGGCAGCTGGGTGTGGTAGGCCCAGACATCGAGGGTGAGGCCGGCGCGGGCGAGCTGGCGGGCGCCCTCGGCGAAGGCCGGATGCCCGAGCGGGCCGGGCGGGGGCGTCACCAGGTTGGAGCGGATCCCGGGCGAGGGGTGCCAGGCGGTGCGGTTGCGGATGCCGCGGAGGAGCGGGCCGGCGACCGCCCGGTGCGCCTCGAGCAGGCGGGCGACGCGGTCGCCGAGGGTGAGGTCCACCATGCCGATGATGCCGGCGCAGGCCTCGGTCCCGCCATGGCGGCCACTGGCGCGGGCGGCGAACTCCGTCTCGCCGAGCGGGCGCTCCTCCTCCGGGCCCGCGCTGCGGTACATGGCGCCGCACTGGACGAAGACGGTCGCCTCGATCCGGTGGCCGGTGGCGGTGTCGCGCAGCAGGTCCGGGAGGAGGTAGCGCTCGCCGGGATGGTCCCAGAGGTGGTGGTGCGGGTCGATGATCGGCAGGCCGGGGTCGAGGATCCCCTCCGCCGTCAGGGCGAGCCAGTCCTCCCGCACCGCGACCTGGCGGGAGGGGGTCAGGCTCACCGGTTCGCCGGGTTGGACACCAGCGCCAGGGCCTTGGCCGGGTCGATGCGGCCGTCATAGAGGGCGCGGCCGATGATGACGCCTTCGATCCCCTCCGCGGCGACGGCCGTGAGCGCGGCGAGGTCGTTCAGCGAGGCGACGCCGCCCGAGGCGATGACGGGGAGGCGGACGGCGCGGGCCAGGGCGAGGGTCGCCTCGAGGTTGACGCCGCCCAGCATGCCGTCGCGGTCGATGTCGGTGTAGATGATGGCGGCCGCCCCGGCATCCTCGAAGCGGAGGGCGAGTTCCTGCGCCGGCATGGTGCTGATGTCCGCCCAGCCCTCGGTCGCCACCATGCCGCCGCGGGCATCGATGCCGACGGCGATCTGGCCGGGCCAGGCACGGCAGGCGGCGAGGGCGAAACGCGGGTCCTTCAGCGCCGCCGAGCCGAGGATGACGCGCTTCACCCCCTGGTCCAGCCAGGCCTCGACCGAGTTCATGCTGCGGATGCCTCCCCCCAGCTGCACCGGCAGGCCGGGGGTGGCGGCGAGGATCGACTGCACGGCGACCGCATTCGCGGGGCGGCCGGCGAAGGCGCCGTCGAGGTCGACCACATGCAGCCAGCGGAAGCCGGCGGCGGCGAAGAGCCGGGCCTGGGCGGCGGGGTCGGCGGAGTAGACCGTCGCCTCGCGCATGTCCCCGCGTTTCAGGCGGACGACCTGGCCGGCCTTGAGGTCGATGGCGGGGTAGAGGGTGAGGCCCATCGCTTATGGCACCATGTGTTCCGTGCGGCGGCCGCGGCCGGGCTCCAGCAGCTTGTAGTAGTATTGCCCTGCGACCGTCTGGCCTCGCACCCTGGCATAGACCGGGTGGCTGCCCCAAAGCACGTAGCCGAGCGCCTGGAAGAGCGCGATGGCGGTCAGTTGAGTCTCCCGCACGTCGAGGTTGAGGACGCGGTGGCCGAGTGCCGCGGCGCGTTCCTCGACCTTCTGGATCAAGAGGCGCGCGAGGCCATGGCCGCGGCCATAGGGCGCGATATAGGCGTGGGTGAGGTGGGCGGAGAAGGCCTGGGCCTCGTTGTTGCGGTGCGGGCGGACGAGCTGGGCGCTGCCGACCACCATGCCGTCGAGCCGGGCGACGAACAACTCCCGCTCCGGCACCAGGAGGACGCCGCGGAAGTGGCGCTCCAGCGCCGCGCGGCCCTGCGGCTCGACCCAGCCGAAGCCGCCGCCCTCGATGATGGCGGCGTCCGTCGCCTCGCAGAGCTCGGCGATGTCGTGGTCGTCGAGTTCGGTGACGCGGTCGACGCGGAGCTCGGCGATGGTCCCGCTCATGGTTCCCACCGGAGGAAATTGGCGAGGAGGCGGAGCCCGAGGGCCGCGCTCTTCTCGACATGGAATTGCGTGCCGGCGACATTGCCGCGGGCGACGATGGCGACGACCGGGCCGCCATAGTCGGTGGTGGCGGCGACCTCGCCCTCCTCCGCGCCGCGCAGCGCGTAGGAATGAACGAAATAGGCGTGCTCGCCGGGGCGGATGCCATCCAGCAGCGGGTGCTCGCCGGGGGTGAAGGCGAGGGTGTTCCAGCCCATCTGCGGCAGGGGGAGGGGGGTGCCGTCGGGGCCGCGCGGGTCCATGGGCGCCATCTCGCCGGCTATCCAGCCGAGGCCGGGGGTCGTGCGGTGCTCGAGGCCGCGCTCCACCATGATCTGCATGCCGACGCAGATGCCGAGCACGGGCACGCCCTGGCCGCGGACGCGCTCCTCCAGCACCTCGACCATGCCGGGGAGGGCCTGCAGCCCGCGCATGCAGGCGGCGAAGGCGCCCTGGCCGGGAAGGACGAGGCGGTCGGCCGTGGCGGCTTCCGCCGCGTCGCGGGTGATGGCGGCCTCCACGGTCTCGCCGGCCATCTCCGCCGCGCGGTCGAGGGCGCGGAGCACGGAGGCGAGGTTGCCCGAGCCCGGGTCGATGACGGCGACCCTCATGCCCGGGCGTCCAGCGCGCGCATCAGGGCGAGGTCGGCATCGCGCCCGGCGACGACGCCCGCCTGGCGCCAGCCGCGCCGGGCCAGCGCCGCGCGGCGCAGGTCCTCCGCATGGAAGCCGAGCAGCAGGTGCAGGGCGAGGCCGAGCGGCGCCAGCATCCAGGCCGGGGCGAGGGCGAGCAGGAGCGCCAGGGCGCCGAGATAGATCACCGATTCCAGCCAGAGGCGGTGGGCCAGCAGCCAGGGCAGGCCGAGCAGGAAGGCGAGCCAGGCGAAGCGCTCCGGCACCAGGGCAGGCAGCCGGGCCTCCGGGGCCGCGGGGTGGCCTTCCGGGGGGAGGTGGACGGTCCAGATGCGCATCAGGCCTCCAGCACCCCCTTGGTGGAAGGGATGGCGTCCGGCGAGCGCGGGTCCGTCTCGACGGCCATCCGCAGCGACCGGGCCAGCGCCTTGAAGCAGGCCTCCGCGACATGGTGCGCATTGGTACCGGCCTTCAAGGTGACGTGGAGGGTGATGCCGGCATTGAAGGCGAGGGCGCGGAAGAATTCCTCGAACAACTCCGTGTCCATCTCCCCGATCTTGTCGCGGGCGAAGGGTACGCTCCAGGCGAGGAAGGGGCGGCCGGAGATGTCGACCGCGGCCTCGGCCAGGGCTTCGTCCATGGGCAGCAGGGCCTGGCCGTAGCGGCGGATGCCGCGCTTGTCGCCGAGGGCCTGGCGGAGCGCCTGGCCGATGACGATGCCGACATCCTCGGTCGTGTGGTGGAAGTCGATGTGCAGGTCGCCCTTGGCCTCCACCTCGAGGTCGAACAGCGCATGCCGGCCGAGCGCGGTCAGCATGTGGTCGAGGAAGCCGATGCCCGTCCCGGCGCGCACCTGGCCGGTGCCGTCCAGCGCGAGCCGGACGGTGATGGCGGTCTCGGCCGTGCTGCGGGTGATGGCGGCAGTGCGGGGGGCGGTCATGGGCGCGGGCATAGCGGATGCCGGCCTTGGGGGAAATGGGGAGGTTGGGCAGGGGGAGGGTTCCGACCCCGCCGGCCGGCGGGGGTAGTTGCCCCGGGCGCCGCAAAGGCCCACATCCGCGCCCATGTCGAATCACTCCCTCCATGCCGCGCCCGACCTCGTCGGCTGGCACGGCACCACCATCCTCTCGGTCCGCAAGGGCGGGCTCGTCGCCATGGCGGGCGACGGGCAGGTCTCCCTTGGGCAAACAGTGGTCAAGGGCAATGCGCGGAAGGTCCGGCGAATCGCCGGCGGGCGGGTGCTGGCGGGCTTCGCCGGCGCCACGGCCGACGCCTTCACCCTGCTCGAGCGGCTGGAGGCGAAGCTGGAGCGCTTCCCCGACCAGCTGGAGCGCGCCTGCGTCGAGCTCGCCAAGGACTGGCGGAGCGACCGCTACCTGCGCCGGCTGGAGGCGCTGCTCTCGGTCGCGGATGGCAAGCGCAGCCTGCTGCTGACCGGGCAGGGCGACGTGCTGGAACCCGAGGATGCCGTGATCGGCATCGGCTCGGGCGGCAATTTCGCCCTTGCCGCGGCCCGCGCCCTGCTGCCGGTCGAGGGGCTCTCGGCCGAGGACATCGTGCGCCGGGCGATGGCGATCGCGGGCGACATCTGCGTCTACACGAACGGCAACATCGTCGTCGAAACCCTGGAAGCGGCCTGAGATGAGCACCGACGCCGTCAACCTCTCGCCGCGCGAGATCGTCTCCGAGCTCGACCGCTACATCATCGGGCAGAATGACGCGAAACGCGCGGTCGCCATCGCGCTCCGCAACCGCTGGCGGCGGCAGCAGCTGCCGGATGCCATGCGCGAGGAGGTGGTGCCGAAGAACATCCTGATGATCGGGCCCACCGGCTGCGGCAAGACGGAGATCGCGCGGCGGCTGGCCAAGCTCGCCAACGCGCCCTTCCTCAAGGTCGAGGCGACGAAGTTCACCGAGGTCGGCTATGTCGGCCGCGACGTGGACAGCATCATCCGCGACCTGGTCGAGGTCTCGATCACCCAGACGCGCGAGCAGTCCCGCCGCGGCGTGCAGGCCAAGGCGGAGCTTGCGGCGGAGGAGCGGCTGGTGACGGCCCTCGTCGGCGAGGGCGCCTCGGGCGAGACGCGGATGAAGTTCCGCCGCATGCTGCGCGAGGGCCAGCTCGAGACGCGCGAGGTGGAGGTCCAGGTCGCCGACCAGGGGGGCGGCATGCCGATCGGCATGATCGACCTGCCGGGGGCGCAGGGCATCCAGATGCAGAACATGCAGGACATGCTCGGCAAGATGTTCGGCGGCCGCACCAAGCCGCGGAAGATGACGGTGGCCGAGGCGCGCGCCGCGCTGATCAAGGACGAGGCGGACAAGCTCGTCGACCAGGAGGCGCTGACGCGGGAGGCCATCGCCAATGCCGAGAACAACGGCATCGTCTTCCTCGACGAGATCGACAAGGTGGCGCGGGCCAGCGAGGGCGGCGTGCGCGGCGGCGACGTCTCGCGCGAGGGCGTGCAGCGCGACCTGCTGCCGCTGATCGAGGGGACGACCGTCACCACGAAGCACGGGCCGGTGAAGACGGATCATGTCCTCTTCATCGCCTCGGGCGCCTTCCACCTGGCCAAGCCCTCCGACCTGCTGCCGGAGCTGCAGGGGCGGCTGCCGATCCGCGTCGAGCTCGGCGCGCTGACGCGGGACGACATGCGGCGCATCCTGACCGAGCCGGAGCACTCGCTGATCAAGCAGTACACGGCGCTGCTGGGAACGGAGGGTGTCGCGCTCGACATCCATCCGGATGCGGTGGAGGCGATCGCCGACCTCGCCACCGACATCAACGCGAAGGTCGAGAATATCGGCGCGCGGCGCCTGGCGACGGTGATGGAGCGGATGCTGGAGGAGATCTCCTTCACCGCCAGCGACCGGCCCGGGGAGCAGGTGCCGGTGACGGCCGACTACGTGCGGGAGAAGGTGGCGCCGCTCGCCGGCAGCGCCGACCTCAGCCGCTACATCCTGTAGGGGCCGGCTCCGCCCGCATGGCGTCAGGACCCTGCTTCGTCATCCAGGCCCGTCGCGCAGATTGCTCCGCTCAGGTGTCCCCACCTGGGCGGAGTTCGCGCTAGGTGGCCGGCCGGCTCGCCTCGCTCGGCCTGCTGCTGCCCTATCTGCGACCCTATCGCGGCAGGGTGGCGCTGGCCGGGCTGGCGCTCGTCGCGGCGGCGGGGCTGACGCTGGGGCTGGGGCAGGGGCTCCGGCACCTCGTCGACGAGGGGTTCTCGGCGGGCAGCGGGGCGGCGCTCGACCGGACGGCGCTGGTGCTGTTCGGCCTGGTGGCGGCGCTGGCCTCCGCGACCTGCGGGCGGTTCTTCCTCATGTCCTGGCTCGGGGAGCGGGTCGCGGCCGACCTGCGGCGGCGGGTCTTCGAGCATCTGCTGACGCTCTCGCCGGCCTATTACGAGCGGGCGCGGACGGGCGACATCCTCTCGCGGCTGACGGCCGACATCGCCCTGCTGCAGTCGCTGACGGGCTCGGCCATCTCGCAGGGCATCCGCAACATCCTCACCGGCGGGGGCGCCTTCGCCATGCTGCTGGTGACGAGCCCGAAGCTCGCCGGGATCATCGCCGTCGTCGTGCCGCTGGTGGTGCTGCCGATGATCGGCTTCGGGCGGCGGGAGCGGCGGCTTTCCCGGACAGCCCAGGAGCGCGTCGCCGACCTCGGCCATACGGCGGAGGAGGTGCTGAACGGGCTGCGCGCCGTGCAGGCCTTCACCCATGAGCCGGTGGACCGGGCGCGCTATGCGAGGCAGGTCGAGGAGTCGGTCGGGGCGGCGCTCAGGCGGATCGGGACGCGGGCGCTGCTGATCCTCGTCGTCATCCTGCTGGGCTTCGGCGCCGTCACCTTCGCGCTCTGGGTCGGCGGGCAGGATGTGATCGCGGGGCGGATGACGGGGGGCGAGCTCTCGGCCTTCGTGCTCTATGCGGTGATCCTGGCGACCTCCGGGGCGAGCCTCAGCGAGGTCTGGGGCGAGGTGCAGCGGGCGGCCGGCGCGGCGGAGCGGCTGCTGGAGGTGCTGGCGGAGCGGCCCGGCGTCACCGCCCCGGCGGCGCCGCTGCTGCTGCCGCCGGCGCGGGGGCGGATCGCCTTCGAGGAGGTGGTGTTCCGCTATCCGACGCGGCCGGACCGGGCGGCGCTCGACGGCTTCTCGCTGGCGGTGGAGCCGGGGGAGACGGTGGCGCTGGTCGGGCCCTCGGGGGCGGGCAAGACCACGGTGCTGCAGCTGCTGCTGCGCTTCTACGACCCGCAATCCGGGCGCATCCGGCTGGATGGCGCCGACATCGCGCGGCTCGACCCGGCGGCGCTGCGCGGGCGGCTCGGCCTGGTGCCGCAGGACCCGGTGATCTTCAGCACGACGGCGCGGGAGAATATCCGCTTCGGCCGGCCGGATGCCTCGGATGCGGAGATCGAGGCGGCGATGCGGGCGGCGGCCGCGGAATTCCTCGAGGCGCTGCCGGAGGGGCTGGAGACGCATCTCGGCACGCGCGGGGTGACGCTGTCGGGCGGGCAGCGGCAGCGGGTGGCGATCGCCCGCGCCATCCTGCGCGACCCCTCGGTGCTGCTGCTGGACGAGGCGACGAGCGCGCTGGATGCGGAGAGCGAGCGCGCGGTGCAGCAGGCGCTGGAGCGGCTGGCGCGGGGGCGGACGACGCTGGTCGTCGCGCACCGGCTGGCGACGGTGCGGCAGGCGGACCGGATCGTCGTGCTGGAGGGCGGGCGGATCGTCGCCAGCGGGACCCACGACGCGCTGGTGCGGGAGGGCGGGCTCTACGGGCGGCTGGCCGCGCTTCAATTCGGCGAGGCAGGCTAGCCGGGCGGGAATCGTCCCAGGATTGGGGCGGCGGATCCCCGGTTGAGGCAGGCTGCGTCGATCCTCGAACGATGAAACGCAATGTTTCTCACGCCTGCGTTCAGGCCAAGTATTCGATGTACAGGACGTCCTGCATGGCATGACCCTGTCGGTATTCGCCGCTGAGGTGGCGATGGGGCAGGAGGCCGCAAGGCAAGGGAACTCCATCGGACCGGCGCCGGCAGGCGCCGAAACCCTTTGCCATGCCTGCGATCTTCAGCGGAAGACGCGCCTGCCCGCTTGCTGCTCGGACCGGAGAGGGACAAGCCATGGCGCAGCTCGATGCTATCCTGCGATCCCCGATACGTTGGATGGACCAGGCGAAGGATGCGGAGATCCGCAGCTTTCTTGACGACCTGCAGGCGAATATCCTGAAGGGACATGGCCGGCACTTCACCGGCAACATCTTCATCAGCCTCGAAGGCATGGGCGAGGCGGCGGTGGCGGCGCTGCTGCGCGACCTTTCGGGCTATGTCACCTCGGCCTTGCAGCAGCTGCGCACGGCCCGGAGCAGCGCCGGGCCCGGCTTCGACGGCGGGCCGGTGCGCTGCCTGCTGCTCGGCGCCGGGGCCTACCGGGCGCTCGGCCAGCTGGCGGCGATGCCGGGGGATGCGGCCTTCCAGGCGGGGATGCGGGCACGCCAGGCGATGCTCGCCGACCCGCCTGCCAATGCCTGGGGCGAGGGCGCGTGGCGGCCGGGCAACCCGGCGCCGGATGCGATGCTGCTGCTGGCGAATTCCAGCTTCGACGCCGTCACCCGCGACCTCGAGGCGGCCGAGGGCTGGCTGGACGGCACCGGCGCACGGGTGCTCGGCGTGGAGCGGGGCCGGGCGCAGTTCCGCCAGTTCAGGCCCGGCGGCCCGCAGGAGGGGGTGGAGCATTTCGGCTATGTCGACGGGCGGAGCCAGCCGCTCTTCCTCGCCGAGGACCTCGAGCGGGAGGAGGCGGCCTCTGGGCAGGAGCCGGCGCCCACCGGCGCGGACCGGGGCTTCGACCCGGCCTTCCCGCCCTCGCAATTCATCCTGGCGGACCCGAATGCGCGTCATCCGCTCGCCGCCGGCAGCTACTTCGTCTTCCGGAAGCTCGAGCAGCGGGTGCGCGCCTTCAAGCAGCAGGAGGCGGCGCTGGCCGAGGCGCTCGGCCTGACCGGCGCGGATGCGGAGCGGGCCGGGGCCATGGTGGTCGGGCGGTTCGAGGACGGGACGCCGGTGGTGCTCTCCGACGATGCGACGGCGGCGCCGCCGCCCAACAACTTCAGCTATGCGAATGACCCGCAGGGGATGCGCTGCCCCTTCCAGTCGCATATCCGCAAGACCAACCCGCGGGGCGAGAGCACGCCGAAGCTGCCGCCCGGGGCGCCGGAGGAGCGGAGCCACATCATGGCGCGGCGGGGCATCCCCTTCGGCGATGCGGTGCGCGACTTCGAGGCGGAGGAGGGGCAGGAGCCGGAGGGCGAGGTCGGGCTGCTCTTCATGGCCTATATGGCCAGCATCGTCGGGCAGTTCGAGTTCACCCAGCAGGCCTGGGCGAACAATCCGCGCTTCCTCCGCGGGCTGGCGGCGGGCGAGGCGCCGACGGGCATCGACCCCGTCATCGGCCAGGGCGGCGACCAGGCGGCGCGGACGCAGGACTGGCCGGTGGGCGAGGGCAAGCCGATGGTGCCCTTCGCCTTCGCCGATTTCGTCCGGATGCAGGGCGGCGAGTATTTCTTCGCGCCCTCGCGCTCCTTCCTGCGCGAGGTCGGGCTGTAGGGGCGGCGCTACTCGGCGGCGATGCGGCCGGGGTTCAGCTCCACCTGCGGGATGTCATAGGCCAGCAGCTCCTCGTAGAGGCGCGGCAGGTCGGCCTCGAAGAGCCCGCGCGTCACCCCGGCGGCGACGCGCGGTGCCGCGATGCTCATCGCGTTGATGGAGCTGCCGGCGGGGCCGAAGGACATGGTGGTGCCGATGCCGAAGAGGTGGATGTCGCGGATCCAGGGCGTCCCGCCGGCCTGGCGCTCCTGGAAGCTGCTGTCGGGGGCGAGGTAGGGGAAGCCGCCCAGGCGCTCGGCGAGCTCGGGCGGGGTCTCGCCGGGCGGGGGCGCGTAGCGGTCGCGCCACCGGGCGATGTTGTGGGCGCAGGCCGTGAGCTCGGGCACCAGGGCCGGGTCCATCCGGGCGCCGGTGCCGCAGATCAGGTAGTCGGCGGCGAAGGGGCCGCGCGGCGTCTCCAGCACGGCGCGGCCGGCCTCGGCGCGCGCATCGGTCCAGGGGCGGCCGACATGCATGGTGAAGTTCGGGAAGGCGAGGACGCGCGTGTAGGTGTCCTGCGGGAAGCCCTCGCGCAGGCCGAGGATGTAGCTGAGGAAGCGCCAGCGCCACTCGTCCGACATCTCGTGCATGTGGCGGAGGAAGCCGGCGAAGGTCAGCCAGCGATAGGGCTGGATGATCATCGGCTCGGCGCGGCGACAGAAGAGGTGGACCTCGGCCGCGCCGGCCTCGAGCGCGGTCGCGGCATTGTCGAAGGCGGAGGCGCCGGCGCCGAGCACGGCGACGGTCCTGCCGCGCAGCGCGGCGAAGTCGATCTCCTCGCTGGCATGGGCGCGGAGCGGCTTCGGCAGGGCCGAGACGAATTCCGGCATCCACCAGGCGCCGACGCCCTCCTGCCCGGTGGCGATGACGACCTTGCGGGCCAGCAGCGGCCCCTCGCTGCTCTCGATGCGGAGGCAGGGCAGGCCGTCATCCGTCCGCGCCGGGGCGATGGCGCCGGCGGCGACGCCGTTGCGGACGGGGATGCCGGTCACGCGGCGGAACCAGAGCAGGTAGTCCTGCCAGAGCTCCTTCGGGATCCAGCGCATCGCCTCGAAATGCGCGGCGCCGAACTGCGCCTCGTGCCAGGCCTGGTAGGTGAGGGCGGGGAGGCGGAGGTCGGGGCCGGTCTGCGTCTTCCAGCTGCGGAGCGTGCGCATGCGGGCATAGGTGAGCCAGGGGCCCTCCCGGCCCTCGGGCGCCCGGTCGATGAGCAGGATGTTCTCGACCCTGTCCCGCCGCAGGGCATGGGCGACGGCGAGGCCGCCCTGGCCGGCGCCGATGACGAGGCAATCGAGCACCGGGGCGCCGCCGCAGGTCTTCGGCACGAGCCAGGGGGCGCGGGGATGGGCGGTCAGCTCCAGGTCGCGGGCGACATCCTGTTCCAACTCGAGAAGGGTGCGGGGTGCGGGCATCCAAGGGGCTCCTGATGGCGCCAGACTAGCAAGGGCCGCGCCAGCGTTGACAGGGGCGGCGGAGCGGCCAAGGCTGGGGGCAAGGAAAAGGAGGAAGCCGCCATGGAGCCGAGCCTCGTCATCCGCCGCGGGACCGTCATCGATGGCAGCGGCGGCGAGCCCTATGAGGCGGATATCGCCGTCGGCGGCGGGCGCATCCTCGAGGTCGGCAGGGTGGCGGCGCGGGGGGCGGAGGAGATCGACGCCCGGGGGATGATCGTCACCCCGGGCTTCGTCGACATCCATACCCATTACGATGCGCAGGCGACCTGGAGCAGCCGGCTCGACAGCTCCTCGCTCAACGGCGTGACGACGGCGCTGATCGGCAATTGCGGCGTCGGCTTCGCGCCCTGCCGGCCGGAGGCGCGGGAGGCGCTGGTCAGGCTGATGGAGGGCGTCGAGGACCTGCCGGAGGTGGTGCTGACCGAGGGGCTGCCCTGGAACTGGGAGACTTTCCCGCAATTCCTCGATGTGCTCGGCAGCCGGCGCTACGACATGGATGTGGCGACGCAGGTGTGCCATGCGCCGCTCCGCGTTCATGTCATGGGCAATCGGGCGGCGGCCTATGCCGAGGCGACGCCGGAGGAGATCGCCGAGATGGCGCGGCTGGCGGCGGAGGGCATCCGCGCCGGGGCGCTCGGCTTCTCCACCTCGCGCGCCATCGCCCACAAGACGCTGGACGGGACGCACACGCCGACCCTCGGCACGCCCGAGCCGGAGCTGGAGGCGATCGGCCGGGCGGCGGGCGAGGCCGGGGCGAGCTGGCTGCAGGTGATCTCGGATTTCGACGAGCCGGAGGACGAGTTCGCCCGGCTGCAGCGGATCGCCGCGGCCTCCGGGCGGCCGATGACCTTCTCGTTGCTGCAACGGGAGAGCCGGCCCTGGCTCTGGCGCTTCCTGCTGGAGAAGATCGAGGCGGCGAACGCGGCCGGCGTGCCGATGACGGGGCAGGTGATGGCGCGGCCGGTCGGGCTGATGTTCGGCTTCGAGCTGTCGCAGCACCCCTTCATGGCGCGGCCGTCCTGGCAGGCGGTGGCCGGGCTGCCCTTCGCCGAGAAGCTGGCCGCGTTGCGCGACCCGGCCTTCAAGGCGCGGATCCTGGCCGAGGAGGTGCCGGACCCGGCGTTGCGGGACCGGCTGAATGTCTGGGACATGATCTTCCGCCTCGGCGACCCGCCGGATTACGAGCCGCGGCCGGAGACCAGCGTCGGCGCCATCGCGGCGCAGCAGGGCCGGGACCCGGCCGAGCTGTGCTGGGACTGGATGATGGAGCGGGACGGCAAGGCGATCCTCAACCGGCCCATCATCAACTACGCCGACCGCGACCTGGAGGCGGTGCGCGAGATGGTCGAGCACCCGCAGACGCTGATGGGGCTCGGCGATGGCGGGGCGCATGTCAGCATCATCTGCGACAGCTCCTCGACCACCCACATGCTCGCCTATTGGACGCGGGACCGGGTGCGGGGGCCGAAGCTGCCGCTGCCCTTCGCGGTGCGGCGGCTGACGCGGGACAATGCGGTGGCGCTCGGGCTCCGGGACCGGGGGCTGATCGCCGTCGGCAAGCGGGCCGACCTCAACGTGATCGACTATGGCCGGCTGCAGATCCGCGTGCCGGAGCTGCGCTACGACCTGCCCGCCGGCGGCAAGCGGCTGGTGCAGGCGGCGGAGGGCTATGTGGCGACCATCGTCCATGGCGAGGTCGTCTCACGGCATGGCGAGCCGACCGGGGCGCTGCCGGGGCGGCTGGTGCGCGGCGCGAGGGCTTGACGGATCGGCGCCCGGACAGGGGCGGAAGTTGACCGGTTTCCGGAGTTTCATTCGCCGGAGTTGATGAACCTCCGCCGGATCGGCCCGTTTGCGCGAAAGAGCTGGTGCGTTGCGCGCCAGCCACAGCCAAACGGAGCCATGCCATGAACCGACGCCATGCGATCCTCGGCCTTGCCGCCGCCGGGGCGGCCGTGCCGCTGCTGCGCGGGACCGCCATCGCCCAGACCGCGCCGCTGGTGACGCCCGGCTCGGTGCGCACCCTCTCGGCCACCGAGCACACGGCGATGACGCTGATGAGCGGGACGCTCGCCAAGCAGACCAGCCAGCTGGCGCTGGAGCGGTCCGAGAACCTGAAGGTGAAGCAGTTCGCCACCTTCGAAATCGCCGAGCAGACCGCGCTGGCCCAGGTGATGACCGATGTGGCGAACCCGCCGCCGGTGCCGCTCGATGCCGAGCACCGGGCGGTGCTGACGAGCCTGCAGTCGCTCACGGGCCCCGCCTTCGACCGCGCCTATGTGCAGAGCCAGCTGCTCAGCCACCGCGAGGGCCTGCTGGTGCAGCAGGGCTATCTCGACAACAACAACCGCAGCGTCGACGGGCAGCACATCGCGGTGCTGGCGCGCATGTCGATCCAGCAGCACATCACCATGCTGGAAGAGCTCAACATGATGCTCCAGCGGAGCTGACGGGACGGGGCGGCGCGATCCGCCGCCCCCTCCACCTCAGCCGGGGATGCGCACCGGCAGGTTGGTGATGCCGTGGACGAAGGAGGAGTAGGTCCGCTCCGCCGGGCCCACCACCTCGATCTTCGGGAAGCGCTTCAGGATCTCCTCCCAGAGGATCTTCAGCTGCAGCTCCGCCAGGCGGTTGCCGACGCAGCGATGGATGCCGAAGCCGAAGGACAGGTGCTGCCGCGGCCGCGCGCGGTCGATGATGAACCGATCCGGCTGCTCGATCGCGGCCTCGTCGCGGTTGCCGCTGATGTACCACATGACGACCTTGTCGCCGGCGCGGATGGTCTTGCCGCCGATCTCGTAATCCGCGACCGCCGTGCGGCGCATATGGGCGAGCGGCGTCTGGTAGCGGATGATCTCCGGCACCATGGTCTCGATCAGCGCGGGGTTGGCGCGGAGCTTGTCGTACTCGGCCGGGTTCTCGTTGAGGAAGAGCACGCCGCCGCTGATCGAGTTGCGGGTGGTGTCGTTGCCGCCGACGATCAGCAGGATGAGGTTCCCCATGAACTCCCGCGGCGTCATGTTCCGCGTCGCCTCGCCATGAGCGAGCATGGAGATGAGGTCGGGGCGCGGGTCGGCATTCACCCGCTCGTTCCAGAGCGTCATGAAGGCGCCGAGCATCTCGGCGAAGACGGCCTCGCGCTGCTCCTCGTTCTCGATCAGCCCGCCCGGCATGGGCAGCGCTGTCGCGCAGTCCGACCAGTGGGAGAGCTTGCGGCGCTCCTCCTGCGGGAAGTCGAAGAGCGTCGCCAGCATGGCGACCGTCAGCTCGATCGAGACGCGGTCGACCCAGTTGAAGGTCTCGTTGCGCGGCAGGTCCTCGAGGATGCGGATGGCGCGCTCGCGGATCATGTGCTCGAGCTTCGCCAGGTTGGCGGGTGCGACGATGGGCTGCACGACCTTCCGCTGGTCGTCATGCTGCGGCGGGTCCATGGCGATGAACATCGGCAGGCGCAGCGCCTTGTCGCGGTCGCGGATGGTGATGCCGCCGTGGAGGCTGTCGGAGGACAGCACCTTGTGCGCCAGCTCGCACTGCATGATCTCCTTGTAGGTGGAGATCGACCAGAAGGGGCCGAACATGCTCTCGGCGGTGTAGTGCACCGGCGCCTCGCGCCGCAGCCGGGCGAAATAGGGCTGCCAGGTGTCGTCGCGGAAGATCGCCGGGTTGCTCGGGTCGAGCCGGTCGAGCGGCGTCGAGGCGGCGATGCGGGCGTGGTCGAGGTCGACGGGGGCGTTCATGGGCCGGCTCCTCTCTCTTTTCTCTTGGTTCTAGTGTTGCGCCTCCGGCATGCGGACGACGAGGCCGTCGAGCTCGGGCGACATGGTGATCTGGCAGGAGAGGCGGGAATTGGGCTCGGCCGTCGCGGCGAAGCTCAGCATGCTCGCCTCCTGCTCGCCCGCCGTGCCGCATTTCGCCAGCCAGGCCTCGTCGACATAGACATGGCAGGTGGCGCAGGCGCATTCGCCGCCGCAATCGGCATCGATGCCGGGGATGCCGTTGTCGAGGGCGCCCTGCATCACCGAGCGGCCGGGCTCCAGCTCGATGCGGTGCTCGGTGCCGTTGTGCTCGATATAGGTGACCTGCGGCATGCGGGCGGTTTCCTCCTGATGACTTGGCTAGATGGCGAGGTCCTTGAGCGGCATCGCGGCATCGCGCAGCAGGTTGGGTGCCACCTGCCGCTGCTTCGAGACCAGGATGCGCCCCGCCATGAAGTCGGCCGGCGCGTTCACCGCCTCCACCGCCAGCACGCGGTGGTCGGCGGCGAGGTGGAAGACGGCGAAGCTGCCGCCCTCCGGATCGCCGCGGACCACGGCCTCCGCGGGGTCGAAGGCGAGGCCGGCGATCTGCAGGCGGAGGTCGTACTGGTCCGACCAGAACCAGGGCACCTCGGGGATCGGCGCGGCGCGGCCGCAGATGTCGGCGGCGGCCTGCTTCGCCTGCTCGATGGCGTTGGGGACGCTCTCCAGCCGGGCCTCGCGGCCGTAGAGGGGCAGGGGGCGGCGGGTGCAGTCGCCGATGGCGTGGATCAGCGGGTCCGAGGTGCGGGCGGCGAGGTCGACGGTGATGCCGCCGCCGGCCTCGAGGCCGCACGCCACGGCCAGCGCGTCGTTGGGCACGGCGCCGATGCCGACGAGGACCGCATCGCAGGGAATGCGGCGGCCGTCGCGCAGCAGGACCGCCGAGGCGGCGCCGGCCTCGCCCTCGATCGCCTCGACGGCCGCTTCCAGCAGCAGCTCGACGCCCTCGGCGCGGTGGCGGGCTTCGAGGAAGGCGGAGAGGGCCTGGCCGGCGACGCGGGCGAGCACCCGGGCCTCGCGCTCGATCACCACGGCGCTGGCGCCGAGGGCGCGGGCGGAGGCGGCGACCTCGAGGCCGATATAGCCGCCGCCGATGATGGCAAGGCGCCGGCCGGGGGCGAGGATCGCGGCCAGCGCATCGGCATCGCTGGCGCTGCGCAGGGCCAGCACGCCGCGCAGCGCCTCGCCGGGCAGGCCGAGGCGGCGGGGCGAGGCGCCGGTCGCCAGGACCAGCCGGTCATAGGGGACGGTGGTGCCGTCATCGAGCGCGAGGCGGCGGGCGGCGCGGTCGATCGCCGTGACGCGCGTGCCGAGGCGGGTGGCGATGGCCTGCTGGGTGTAGAAGCGCCCGGGGCGGAGGGCGAGGTTGTCGGCCGTCGCCTCGCGCTTCAGCCACGCCTTGGAAAGGGGCGGGCGCTGGTAGGGCAGCAGGGCTTCCTCGCCGATCAGGGTGATCGGCGCCTTCCAGCCATACTGGCGCAGGAAGGCCGCGGCCGAGCCGCCGGCATGGCCGGCCCCGGCGATCACGATGCCTGCCTCCTCCTGGCTCACCCCGCCTCACCCCCTGGTCTCATTGCCGTCAGGATGGGCATGGCGGGGCGGATGGCGTCAAGGGAACCCTGGCATGGGTCGGGGCTGCGGCACAGGCCGTCACATCAACGTCAGGCGGCGGGGCCTGGGGGCCTGCAATGCGTTCGCGTATCGACAGGCAGGAACCTGTGGCACCCTGGGCTGGGCATCGGTGAAAGCAATGCATGCGCGTCGGATACTGATCGTGGAGGACGACCCGATGGTCGCGCTCGACCTCGAGGAGATCGTGCTCGGCCTCGCGGAGGGCGGGGCGCAGGTCGCGCTCGCCGCCTCGGTGCGCGAGGCGCGGCGGGCCCTTGCCGGGGCGGCCTTCGACGTGGCGCTGCTCGACATCGACGTGCTCGATGGCAAGACCTTCGAGCTCGCCGCGGCGCTGCGCGACCACGGCCTGCCCTTCGCCTTCGTCTCCGGCTCCCGGCCCGAGGAATTGCCACCGGAATTGCGGACCGTTCCGTTCGTTCCAAAGCCTTACGACCCGGCCGATATCGAGCGCACCCTGCGCGCAAACCTCTCGCCAAGGGCCTGATTTGGTGCGAATTGACTCGACCTGGGATCCAGCTTCGGAAGTGCGTCGATGAATGCCTTTGAGGGCCAGGCGGACGAGGCCGAGCCTCGCCGCTCGCAGGGCCGGGCCTGGGATGAAAACCGGCGGCTTTCCGCCCTCGACAGCTACGGCATCCTCGACACGCCGCCGGAGCGCGACTTCGACGAGGTGGTCCGGCTCGCGGCCCAGCTCTGCGATGCGCCGATCGCGGTCGTCAACCTGATCGCCGAGAACCGGCAGTTCTTCAAGGCGGAGGTCGGCCTCGGCGTGCGGGAGACGCCGCTCGACGTCTCGATCTGCGCCCATGCGATCCTGCAGCCGGGGCTCTTCGTGGTGCCCGACACCACCTGCGACCCGCGCTTCGCGGCCAATCCGCTGGTGACGGGGGCGCCGCATCTCCGCTTCTATGCCGGCGCGCTGCTGGAGACGGAGGATGGGCTGCCGCTGGGCACGCTCTGCGTGCTGGACAGCGTGCCGCGGCCGGACGGGCTGACGGCGCAGCAGCGCTTCGCCCTCGATGTCCTGGCGCGGCAGGTGATGGCGCAGCTCGAGCTGCGCCGGGCGCTCGCGGCGCGGCGCGCGAGCGAGCGGCGCTTCCGCGTGCTGGCGGATGCGATGCCGCAGATGGTCTGGTCCACCCTGCCGGACGGGGCGCACGACTACTACAACGCGCGCTGGTACGAGTTCACCGGCGTGCCCTTCGGCTCGACGGATGGCGTGGCCTGGAACGGCATGTTCCATCCGGATGACCAGGCACGCGCCTGGGAGCGCTGGCGCCATTCGCTCGAGACCGGCGAGCCCTACGAGATCGAGTACCGGCTGCGCCGCGCCGATGGCGCCTATCGCTGGACGCTCGGCCGCGCGCTGCCGGTGCGCGACGCGGAGGGGCGGATCGAGCGCTGGTTCGGCACCTGCACCGATATCGAGGACATCAAGGCGACCGAGGAGAAGCTTCGCGTCAGCGAGGAGCGGCTGCGCCTGGCGCTCGGCGCGGCGGAGATGATCGGCACCTTCGTCTGGGACGTGGATGCGGACCGCTTCACCGCCGATGCCTCCTTCGCCCGGCTCTTCGACCAGGATCCCGCGGCGATGGCGGGTGGGATGTCGCAGGCCGGCCTGCTCGAGGTGGTGGACCCGGCCGACCGCGACCGGGTGCAGCAGCAGATCCTCCGCACCATCGACACGGGCGAGCCCTACGACATCGAGCACCGGGTCGTGCAGCGGAGCGGCGAGGTGCGCTGGATCGTGGCGCGGGGGCGGTGCCGGTGGGACGCGCCGGGCGGCAACAGGCGCTTCTCGGGCGCCGTGGTCGACATCACCGAGCGCAAGCGGGCGGAGGAGGGGCAGGAGCTCCTGGCGAAGGAGCTTTCGCACCGGATCAAGAACATCTTCACCGTGATCGGGGGGATGGTCTCGCTTTCCGCCTCGGGCGCCCCGGCGGAGGTGAAGGGCTTCGCCGGCGCGCTCCGCCGCCGGCTGCAGGCGCTGGCGCGGGCGCATGAGTATGTGCGGCCGCAGAGCGGCGAGGCGCAGCCGGCCGAGGGCGGGACGACGCTGAAGGGGCTGCTCGGCACCCTGCTCGCGCCCTATGGCGCCGAGGATGCGGGGCGGCTGCAGCTCGAGGGCGACGACGTGCCGGTCGGGGTGAAGGCGGCGACCTCGCTGGCGCTGATCCTCCATGAGCTGGCGACCAATGCAGCGAAGTACGGCGCGCTGTCGCAGCCCGAGGGCGGCGTCGCCATCGCCGGGGAGCGGCTTGGCGGGAGCTTCCGCCTTACCTGGCGGGAGCGCGGCGGGCCGCCGGTGGAGGGGCCGCCCGAGCGGCGCGGCTTCGGCACCATCCTGGCGGAGCGGGGCGCCATCACCCAGCTCGGCGGCAGCATCGCGCAGGACTGGGCGCGGGAGGGGCTGACGCTGCGGCTGGAAGTGCCGCTCGCGCGCCTCGCCTACTGAGCGGTCAGCCCGGCAGGCGCGGCCGGCGGCGCTGGCGCGTCATCTGCCGCAGCTTGGAGGGGCGCGGGCCGACGATGCGGCGGATCACCATGTAGAAGACCGGGGTGAAGATCAGGCCGAAGGCCGTCACCCCGATCATGCCGAAGAAGACCGCGGAACCGACCGCACGGCGCATCTCCGACCCCGCGCCGCTGGCGATGACGAGGGGCAGCACGCCGAGGATGAAGGCGAGCGAGGTCATCAGGATGGCGCGCAGCCGCAGCCGGCAGGCCTCGACCACGGCCTCGATCGGGCTGACGCCCTCGTCCTCGCGCTGCTGGGCGAATTCGACGATGAGGATGGCGTTCTTCGCCGCCAGCCCGACCAGCACGACGAAGCCGATCTGCGTCAGGATGTTCACGTCCTGCCCGAGCGCGCGGATGCCGAGCGTCGAGGTCAGCAGGCACATCGGCACGATGAGGATGACGGCGAAGGGCAGGCTCCAGGAGCCGTACTGCGCCGCCAGCACCAGATAGACGAAGAGCACGCAGAGCGGGAAGACCAGCAGCCCGGCATTGCCGCTCTGCGACTGCTGGTAGGAGAGGTCGGTCCATTCGAAGCCGATGCCGTCCGGCAGGGTGCGGCGGGCCAGGCGCTCGATGGCGGCGATGGCGGCGGTGGAGCCGGTGCCGGGCAGGATCTCGCCGGCGACCTCGGCCGTGGGGTAGAGGTTGTAGCGCGGCACGCGCTGCGGGCCGGTGATGTCGCGGAGGGTCATCACGTTGGCCAGCGGCACCATTTGCCCTTCGGCATTGCGGGTGAAGAGGCGGTTGAGGTCGCGCGCCTCGCGCCGGTATTCGGGCGAGGCCTGGGCGACGACGCGCCAGTTGCGGCCATAGGCGGTGAAGTCGTTGACATAGGAGGAGCCGAGCAGCGTCTCGATGCTCTGGCTGAGCCGGGCGACGGGGACGCCGAGCATCTCGATCTTGCTGCGGTCGATATCGACGGCGACGAGCGGCGCGTCGATGCGGAAGGGCGTGTAGACCCCGCCGAGGCCGGGTATGCGGCGCAGGGCGGCGACGAAATCCTCCGCCGCGGCGGCGAGGACGGGGGTGCCGCGGCCGGTGCGGTCCTCGAGGCGGAGGGCGAAGCCGGCGCCGCTGCCGAGGCCGGGCACGGCGGGCGGCGAGATGACCAGCACCGTCGCCTCGTCCAGCACGGAGAGGCGGCGGCGCAGCTCGCGCATGATGCTGTCCGAGGTGATGCCCAGCGGCAGGCGCTCGTCCCAGGGGGCGAATATGGGGGTCAGCGTGCCCTGGTTGCTGCCGGCGGTGTTGGTGGCGCCGGAGATGCCGGAGAGGGCGGAGACGCTGGCGATGCCGGGGATGTCCCGGACGATGGCCGCCCCGCGCTCGACCACGGCGGTGGTGCGGGCGAGCGAGGCACCGCCGGGCAGCTCGATGGAGACGACGGCATAGCCGCGGTCCTGCGCCGGGACGAAGCCCTGCGGCGCCGTCACCAGCAGGGCGACGGCGCCGCCGATCAGCACCGCATAGACCGCCAGCATGGCGAAGGAGTGGCTGACCAGGCGGCGGGTCAGCGCGCCATAGGCCTCGGCCAGCCGGTCGAAGCCGCGGTTGAAGCCATCGAGCAGGGTGGTGCCGAGGCGGCGTAAGGGGCTGGGCCGGAGGATCGTCTTCGGCGCGTGGTGGCGGAGGAGCAGCGAGGCCAGCGCCGGGCTGAGGGTGAGGGAGCAGAAGCAGGAGAGCGCCGTCGCCACCGAGATGGTGATGGCGAACTGCCGGAAGAAGCGTCCGGTGATGCCATCGAGGAAGGTGGTGGGGACGAAGACGGCGCAGAGGACGAGGGCGATCGAGATCAGCGCGCCGCCGACCTCGAGCATGGTGCGCTCGGCCGCGGCCTCGGGCGTGGGCTCCTCGGCGAGGTGGCGCTCGACATTCTCCACCACGACGATCGCGTCGTCGACCACGATGCCGACGGCCAGCACCAGGCCGAACAGGGTCAGCACGTTGAGGCTGAAGCCGAGCACCACCATGACGCCGAAGGTGCCGATCAGCGAGACGGGGATGGCGAGGATGGGGATCATCGCCGCCCGCCAGTTCTGCAGGAAGAGCAGCACGACCAGGACGACGAGCACCACGGCCTCGGCGATGGTGACGACGAGCTCATGGACGCTCTCGGCGACGAAGCGCGTCGGGTCGTAGGCGATCTCGGCCTTGATGCCGGCGGGGAAATTCCGGGTGATGGCGTCCAGCTGCTCGCGGATCAGCCGCGCCGTGTCGAGCGAGTTGGAGCCGGGGCGCTGGGTTATCGCCAGCGCCACGGCGGGGCGGCCCTGGAGCGTGCTGCCGGTGGTGTAGGAGGCGGCGCCGATCTCGACGCGGCCGACATCGTGCAGCCGCAGCAGGCGGCCATCGGGGCTGGCGCGCACGACGATGCGCTCGAACTCGGCCGGGTCGTCGAGGCGGCCGCGGAAGGTGAGGTTGGGCTGGAAGGCCTGGTCGGAGACCGGCGGCTCGGCGACCTGGCCGCCGGCGACCTCGGCATTCTGCGCCTGGATGGCGGCGACCACGTCCTCGGCAATGATGCCGTTGGCCATCATCCGCGCCGGGTCGAGCCAGACGCGCATGGCGTAGTCGCGGGCACCCTGCATGTCGATGTCGCCGATGCCGTCGATGCGCAGCAGCTGGTCCCGCACCTGGCGGAGGGCGAAATTCGAGATGTAGAGCTGGTCGTAGGAATTGTCCGGCGAGGTGACGAAGATGATCATCAACCGGTCGGTGGCGATCTTGCGGGTGGTGACGCCCCAGCGGCGCACCTCCTCCGGCAGGCGGGGCAGGGCGGTGGAGACGGCGCCCTGGACCAGGATCTGCGCACGGTCCGGATCCGTGCCGAGGCGGAAGGTGACGGTCAGCGTCATCCGCCCGTCAGCCGTCGACTGCGAGGACATGTAGAGCATGCCCTCGGTGCCGTTCACCTCCTGCTCGATCGGCGTGGCGACGGTGTCGGCGACGACCTGGGCGGAGGCGCCGGGGTAGTTGGTGGCGACGACGACGGTGGGCGGCGCGACATCCGGGTATTCGGAGATCGGCAGGGAGAGCAGGGAGAGGCTGCCGACGATCAGCAGCACGAGCGAGAGGACGCAGGCGAGGACCGGCTGGCGGACCGAGATGACGCCGATATTGCTCACGGGAGCGGCGCCGGCGGCGGGCCTGTTTCGGACCGGGCCTGGAGCGGGGCGGGACGGACCGGCACGACCGGCTGGCCGGCGCGGGCGCGGGTGAGGCCGGTGACGGCAACCTCCTCATCGCCCTGGAGGCCGCCGCGGATGACGCGGAGGCCCTCGTGCAGCGGGCCGAGCTCCACCTGGCGCATCTGCAGCGTGTTGTCCTGGGCGAGGACATAGACCACGCGGCGCGACTGGTCCGTGGTGACGGCGGCGTCCGGGACCAGCAGCGCCTGGTAGGGGGCGGAGGCGACCAGCCGGATGCGGGCGAAGACGCCGGGCAGCAGGAGGTCCCGCGGGTTGGCGAAGCGGGCGCGGAGGCGGACGGTGCCGGTGCCGGCATCCGCCTCGTTGTCGACGAAGACGACGCGGCCGGTGCGGGGGAAGCCGGTCTCGTCGGCGAGTGCCAGCTGCACCGGGTTGGCCATGTCGCGCGAGGAGAGGCGGCCGCCGCTCTCGGCGAGGCGGGCGTAGCGGAGTGCGGCGGCCTGGTCGATGTCGAAGCTCACATCGATCGGGTCCATGGTGACGATGACGGCCAGCAGGGTGGCGCTGCTGCCCTCGCCGCCGGCGACGAGGTTGCCCGGGCTGACCAGGTGACGGCCGATGCGGCCCGAGATCGGGGCGCGGATCTCGCTGAATTCGAGGTCGAGCCGGGCGCGCTGGAGGGCGGCATCGGCCTGGGTCACGGCGGCGCGGGCGGCTTCCAGCGCCTGGGCCCGCTGGTCGAGGCTGGCCTCGGAGCCGGCGCGGTATTGCAGCAGGTTGCCGGCGCGGGTGAACTCCCGGTCGGCCAGGATCACCTGGGAGCGGGCGGCGGCGAGGCGCGCCTCGGCATCGGTGATGGCGGTCTCGAAGGGGCGGCGGTCGATGCGGAAGAGCGGGTCGCCGCGGCGGACGACCTGGCCACCGGTGAAGGCGATGCTCTCGAGATAGCCGCTGACCCGGGCGCGGAGCTCGACCCGCTCCGTCGGGACGAGGCGGCCGGTGAACTCGTCCCAGTCGATCACCTCGCGCCGCATCGGCGGCATGACGGAGACGGTGGGCGGGATGTCGGCGGCGGTCGGCTCCTCCTCATGGCTGTCGCAGCCGGCGAGGAGGGCCAGCGCAAGCAACGCATGCAGGAGCCGCCCGCGGTGGCGGGCCAAGGGTCTGGCGTCGCGGTCTCCAATGGTCATTCAGGGTCTCCGGCAGGCCCAGGATAGGCACGGAACCGGCTTGATGGCTTCCCGCTTTTTGCATCGGATTCGTGAATTCATCCGCTTTCACGCATCGAGCAGGGCGCGGACCGCGGATCGGATGAAGGCGGCATCCGCCGGGTTGGGGCCGGGATTGCCGGCGCGGTGGCCCCAGATGCTGGGGATGACCGCGAGGCGGCCATGCCTCAGGTGCGGCAGCTCCGCCTCGTTGTCGGCGACCCGGAAATAGAGGTCGGTCGCCGAGGGCAGCAGCAGGACGCGGGCCTCGATCCGGGCGAGGGCCGCCGCGAGGTCGCCGCCATCGGCGATGTCCCCGGCATCCCAGGTGCGGAGCTGGGCGAGCAGGTCGGCGGCGGCGCGGCGGGCGAAGCGCTCCTCCCAGTCGGTGCGGAGGAAGGTCTCGAGGTCGGGGGCGCCGAGGGCGGTGAGATGGAGGTTGGCGCGGTAGAAGTCCTGGCTCAGCGCCCAGCTCGCATAGACCCGGCCGAAGGCGCGCAGCGCGGCCGAGGGCTGGCTGGTGAAGCCCCCCTTGCCGTCATGCTCGGGCGCGGCCTCCAGCACGGCCATCTGGCTGCGGAGGAAGACCTGGTTGTGCACGGCTGTGCGGGCGCTGCCGCAATTCACCACGATGCGGGCGACGGCCTCCGGGAAGGCGGCGGCCCAGTGATAGGCCTGCTGCGCGCCCATCGACCAGCCATAGACCGCGTGGAGCCGCTCGATGCCGAAGATCTCGCGCAGCAGGCGGCGCTGGGCGCGGACATTGTCCCAGGCCGTCACCAGCCCCGGCCAGCCATCGCAGTTGGAGGGCGAGGTGGAGAGCCCGTTCGCGAACATGTTGGGGATGACGATGAACCAGCGCGTCGGGTCGAGGATGCCCTCGGGCCCGATCAGCCATTCGAGGTCGGGGTGCTGGGCGCCATAGCTGGTCGGGTAGAGGATGACGTTGTCTCGGGCGGCGTTCAGCCGGCCGTGGGTCTTCCAGACGATCCTCGCATCCGGCAGCACGCCGCCGCGGTGGAGCGGCAGGTCGCCGAGCGCGAAGACGCCCTCCTGCGCCGTCATGCGCGCAGCGTCTTCAGGTGCTCGGCATGCCAGCTGGCATAGCCGGGATGCACATGGGCGAGGCGGTCGCGCAGCACGGCATGCGCCTCGCCCAGGCGATGGAAGGGGATGAAGGGGTAGAGGTGGTGCTCGGCGTGGAAGGGCATGTTCCACATCAGCAGGCGCATCAGCGGCGTCGTCAGCATGGTGCGGGTGTTGGTCAGCCCGTTGCGGTCCATCGAGCAGCCGGTGTGCTCGGTGAAGAGGTAGAGGCGCAGCAGGGGCTGGCCGACGAGCTGCGGCAGGATCCAAAAGAGAAGGGGCGCCTGCCACCCGAAGGCGAGGCCGGAGAGCAGGGCGAGGCCGAGCACCGCCGCGACCATCGCCCGCATGCTGAGGATGACGCGGGGCGCCGTCGCCGGATTGATGAAGGAATAGGCAGAGAGGTCGCCGCGCAGCCCGTCCCAGAGGTTCCGCGCCCGGCCCCGCCAGTAGGGGATGGCGAGCATCTTCACGATGAAGGCGGGCAGGCGGGTGGGGGGCGGCGGCGTCAGCTCCGGGTCCCGCTCGGGGTCCTGGGTGTGGCGGTGATGGGCCAGGTGGAATTGCTGGTAGAAGTGCCAGTTGAACAGCGAGAGCGCCCCGGCCGGCCAGCCGACCAGGGCGTTCAGCCGGCGATTGGCGAAGGCGGTGTGGTGCACCGTCTCGTGCAGCGGGGCGAACAGCGCGGCCTGGGCGATGCCGAGCAGCAGCACCGCCGGCGCCTTCCACCAGCCGGGCAGCAGCGCCACCAGGAGGCCGGCGCCGGCGAGCAGCGCGAGGTGGATGCCGAGCTGGCGCAGCCCCTTCGCATCCGAGCGCGTCGAGAGATGCATCATCGTGGACGGGGCTGGCGCCTGCATGGCTAGAACACGACCTCTCGGTTGACGTCCTTGTAGAGCAGATAGGCCGCGCCGCCCCAGCCGGTGCAGTAGAACTGCTGCGGGACGAAGGGGCCCATCCAGATGAAGTCCCCCTCCCAAATTTCGTGCCAGTCGCGGTCGAGCAGCTGGAGGCCCTGGCCCTCCAGCATGACCAGCCCGTGCTCGAAGATGTGGGTCTCGACGCAGTGGAAATGCGTGCCGCGGTCGAAGCCCATGATGTTCATCTCGAAATCCATGGACATGTCGAGCGTGCCGAGCAGGTACTGCCGCCAGCGGCCGCTGTCGTCGACGCGGGTGACCGGTGTCGTCTCCCGCGCGCCGAAGCGCGGCGCGGGCGGGGCGATGCCCTCGGCCGGGACATAGGGGCGGGTGATCCAGACCGCCTTCGCCGGCTCTGCCCCGTTGTTGCGCAGGCTCCAGGTCGCGCCGGCCGGGATGTAGGCGAAGCCGCCCGGCTCCAGGCTCGCGCTCTCCTGGTCCGCGGCGATGTCGAGCGTGCCGGCGAGGATGTAGAGGAAATGCTCGAGCCCATCCTGCCGTGGCGCGGTGGTGCCGCCGCCCGGCTCGGCCTCGAGCCGCCCCTGCGCGAAGCGGGCGCCCATCTTCGGGCTGGTCTGGTAGAAGACGGAGGCCTTGGTCAGCCAGGGCAGGGCGCTCGGGAACATCCCCTCCGGCGGCAGCACGGCATAGTTGCGGGTGACCAGGCTGCGGTTGTGGCCGATGACGCCGGGGGGCACGAAGGCTGGCATGGTTTCGGCTGGCTCCGATGAAGGGGATGCCGGTCCGTTTTTCCATACCGCGATCGGCGGCGCAAAGCCGTTTGGTGCAGGAGCGTCACCGCGCGCGGGGGTGATGTTGCCGCCCCGAGACGCCTGGGCCCGTCATGCCTGCCGGAGCATCCTCGTCGCCTCCACCGCGACCAGCTGGGCCGGGCAGGAGGGGACGATCCCGCGCTTCGTCTTCCTCCACCCCGCCGTGCTCGCGGTGCTGGTCGGCCTGCCGGTGACGCCGCAGGTCCATGTCCGGGCCCTTCGCCGCGATGGTGGCGGGCGGCTAGCCGCCCATCATGGAGCGCGAGGGCTCGCGCTCCAGCGCCTGCCTGATCTCGGCGGCGCCCTTCGTGCCCCCGTCCAGCGCCTTGGTCAGGTGCTGGGCGTAGCTCTCGGAGACCACCGCGGGCAGCAGCGGCTCGTTCTGGTCGACGATGGCCTGGATGAGGACGGGGCCCTCCATGGCCATCGCCTGGTCCATCACCATGCCGAGCTGTGCCGGATCCTCCACGGTGAGGCCGCGGCCGCCCATCGCCTCGGCGGCGCGGGCGAAGTCGATCGCCGGCACCTCGCAGCCGAATTCCGGATTGCCGAGGAAGAGGAGCTGCTCCCACTTGATCTGGCCGAGCGTCCCGTTGCGCAGCACCAGCAGCTTCAGCGGCAGCTTCATGGCGACGGCGGTGGCGAACTCGCCGAGCTGCATGGAGAGCCCGCCATCGCCGATGACGCCGAAGATCGGCCGGCCGGGAAAGGCGCAGCCGGCGGCGACCGCGTAGGGGATGGCGCAGGCCATGCTGGCGAGCAGGCCGGAGACGCCGAAGTCATGCCCGGGGCCGAGCCGCATATGGCGCGCGACGAGGCCGGTATGATGGCCGCTGTCGGACACCACCACCGCATCGGCCGGCAGCCGGGCGCCGAAGGCGGCCACCGGGGCGGAGGGGTTCATGGGCAGGCGGGGGCTGGTCTCGGCGGCGCTCAGCGTCTCGTACCAGCGGCGCGTCTCGGCCTGGGCGCGTTCGAGGAAGCTGCGGTCCTCCTTGCGCTGGAGGCGGGCATTCAGCATCTCGAGCGATGCCCGGGCATCGCCGACCAGCCCCGCCTCGGCCGCCTGGCGGAGGCCGATGCGCTGCGGGTCGCGGTCGATCTGCACGATCCGCGCCTGGCCGGGCTTCGGGTAGTACTCGACATAGGGGAAGGTGGAGCCGACGATGAGCAGCGCGTCGCACTCCGCCATCGCCGCATGGGTGCCGAAGGTGCCGTAGTAGCCGATGCCGCCGGTGGTATGGGGATGGTCGTCCGGCAGCACCGCCTTGCCGAGCAGCGCCTTGGCCACCGGGGCGCCGAGCAGCTGCGCCGTCTGCTCGAGCTCCGCCTTCGCGCCGAGGGCGCCGCGGCCGGCGAGGATGGCGACGCGCTGCGCGCCGTTCAGGATCTCGGCCGCCTTCGCCACTGCATCCGGGTCGGGCAGCAGCAGCCCGTCCTGCCAGTTCCGGCCGCTCGACTGGGCCGCGCCGCGCGGGGAGGGCTTGTCCTCCGCCTGCTCCTGGACGTCCGTCGCCAGCGCCAGATGCGCGACGCCGCGGCGGGCGAGTGCCGTGCGGCAGGCGAGGTCGGTGAGCTTCTCCGCCTGGGCGGCGCCCATGACGCGGGCGTTGTAGACCGCGACATCGGCGAAGACGCGGTCGAGCGGAACGTCCTGCTGGGTGAAGGTGTCGGCCAGGTCGTGATAGGGCAGGCCGGTCAGCGCCACCACCGGCGCAAGGTCGAGCTTCGCATCGTAGAGGCCGTTCAGCAGATGGAGGCCGCCGGGGCCGGTGGTGGCGAAGCAGCAGCCGATCTTACCGGTCCATTTCGCATAGGCCGCGGCCATGAAGGCGGCGCTCCCCTCATGCCGGACGGCAACGAAGCGGATGCGGTCCTGGCGGGTGCGGAGCGCCTCCACCACGCCGTTGATGCCATCCCCGGCCAGGCCGAAGATGGTATCGACGCCCCAGGCATGCAGCGTGTCGACGACGATGTCGCTGGCGTTGCGCGGCATGTGGAGGCCCTTCCCTGTTCGGCGCGGAACGTGGCTGGGTTGCCGCGGTTCCGGCTCCGGCCTAGTCTCCGGCCCAGTCTTCGGCGGGCAAGCCGGCCGCGGCGGTACGCGCAGGGCAGGCGGGGCTCCATTCGCGGGGAGGTCCTGCCTGCATCCCTTCCCGAACCCGGAGGCCATCGCCGCCCCCTCGCGGTACGCCGCGTCGCTGATCAACGCCTGCCTGCAATCCGGCGATGTGCCGGCGGCCGATGCATGCATCGCCGGCCCCGTCAACGAAGAGAGGGATGCGGCATGAGCCGGAAGAGGGTTGCCTTCATCGGCACGGGCGGGACGATCTCCTCGCTCGGCAATGGGCCGCTGGACACGGTCAACTACGGCGCCATGGGCAACATGCTCCAGGCGGATGGCATCCTCGAGCGCTTCCCCGATGTGCAGCGCGTGGCCGAGGTGGTCGCGGTGCCCTATCGCAACGTGCCTTCGCCGCAGATCGCCTGGGCGGAGTGGAAGCAGCTCGTCCTGCTCTGCGACACGGTGGTGCGGGAGGATCCCTCCGTCGCCGGCATCGTCATCGGGCATGGGACGGCCTCGCTCGAGGAGACGGCCTATTTCCTCTCGCTCACGCTGAAGGTGACGGTGCCCGTGGTGGTGGTCGGCTCGCAGCGGCCGGCCTCCGCGCTCTCGACCGATGCGGGGCTCAACCTGGTCAATGCCGTGCGGGTCGCGGCGGATGAAGGGGCGCGGGGGCTCGGCGCCGTCGTCGTGCTGAATGACGAGATCCAGGCGGCGCGCGAGGTGACCAAGACCTCGACCGGGCGGATGCAGACCTTCCGCAGCCCGGATTTCGGCGTGCTCGGCCAGGCGGATGGCGACAAAATCGTCTGGTACCGCCGGCCGCTGCGCAGGCTGGCGCCGGAGACGGAGTTCGACATCCGCGGGCTGGAGGCGCTGCCGCGGGTCGACATCGCCTACAGCTATGCGGGAGCCGACGGCACGGCGGTGCGCGCCTTCACCGCGGCCGGGGCGAAGGGGATCGTCGTCGCCGGCTTTGCGCCGGGCTTCGTCACGCCGGGCGATGCGGCGGCGCTGGCCGAGGCGCGCGGGGCGGGCGTCACCGTGCTGCAGTCGACGCGCTCGGGCAGCGGGCGCGTCTTCCCGACGACGAAGCTGGCGGAGGCGGGCTTCATCCCGGCGGACAACCTCAACCCGCAGAAGGCGCGCATCCTGCTGGCCCTGGCGCTGACGATCAGCAGCGAGCCGGCCGAGATCGAGCGGATCTTCGCCGCCTACTAGAGCGGCTTTCGTTCGCGTGGGCTCACGGAAGCCGCTCTGGCTTGTTGTTCTGGTCGAGCAAGTTGCTCCGATCAGACGATCCCATCTGATCGAAGTCTGCTCTAGCCGAGCCGGAAGGCCGCCGTGGCACCGCGGCGGCCGGGCGTGACCTCGAGAAGGGCAGGGATGCGCTCGCGCAGCTCCGCCACATGGCTGATGACGCCGACCAGGCGGTCGCCGGCCTGCAGCCCCTCCAGCACGCGGATGGCGGTATCCAGCGTCTCGGCATCGAGCGTGCCGAAGCCCTCGTCGATGAAGAGCGCGTCGAGCTGGTGGCCGCCGGCATGGGCGGCGACCGTGTCGGCGAGGCCGAGCGCCATGGCGAGCGAGGCGCAGAAGCCCTCGCCGCCGGAGAGGGTGGCGGCGGGGCGGGCCTCGGCATTCCAGCCATCGACCACCTCGATGTCGAGGCCGGCCCTGGCGCGCAGCCGCTCCGGCTCCTCCCGCCGGCGCAGGCGGTATCGGCCGTCGAGCATGCCCTCGAGGCGGGCATTGGCGGCGGCGAGCGCCTCGTCGAGCAGGCCGGAGAGGACATAGCCTTCGAAATCGAGGCCGTGGCCGTTGCGGCCCTCGGCGAGGTCGGCGAGGTCCTGGCGGAGCGCGGCGGCAGCCTCGGCCTCTGCCAGGGCCGCCTCGGCGGCGGCGATCTCGGCGAGCAGGCGGTCATGCTCCTCGACCGCGAGCTGGGCGAGGGTGGCCTGCTGCAGGGCGAGGGTGGCGGCGGCCTCGGCCGCCTCCCGCGCGGCGGCGAGGCCGG
>CADCTD010000125.1 GCA_902805545.1 uncultured Craurococcus sp.
GCGGCGTAGACGTCGTCGCGGTCGTACGCGCCGTCGCCGGTGAACGAGGCAACCGGGCCGTCGATCCGGTCGAGCAGCGGGCCGACCTGAGAGCCGTCGTCCGTGCCGTGGCCGGTCAGCGCCGACGCGACGATGTGGCCGGTGTCGGCGTCCGTGGCGAGGTGGAGCTTGCGCCACGACCGGCGCCTGTGGGTTCCATGCCTCTCGCCGAGCCACTCGCCGGGCCCGCACAGCCGCGAGCCGGTGCTGTCCACCAGCAGGTGGACGGGCGCCCGTTCGCGGCGCGGTCGCGGCACCGCCAGCGTCTCGGCCCGGCGGCTCAGCGTGGTGTGGTCCGGCACGGCGAGGTCGAGGCCGAGCAGGTGGAGGATGGAGCCGATCAAGCCCTCGGTTTGGCGCAGCGCCAGGCGGAACACCGCACGCAGGGTCCGGGCGGTCTACGCACCCATCCTCGACCTCGCCGGGCAGTTCGGCGCCGCGCCGGATGCTGCCGGGGCTGAAGGAGGGTGCGGCGCTGGAGCGCTTCCTGCCGGAGACGGCGGCCGACGGGCCCGGCGAGGCGCTGCAGCGCCGGGCGCCGTTGGCGAGCACGGCTCCTGGCCGGCCTCGAACTGGGCCGCGAGGGCGCCGCTCCGCTGTCGCAGGGGGAGGCCTTCGGCGAGATCGTGGTCGCGCCGGCCGGACGGCCCGACTCCGCGCACGCCGACCCGCAGGCGGAGGTGGCCCCAGATCCGACGCCACCTGCCATTCTCACGTGGGTTGCCCGCGGTGTTCGCGATCACCCCGCCCTCTGCTCGTGCCCGGACGGGCAGCGCCCCGCCCCTCGGCCAAGCCTCTAACACCGCTGCCCGCGAGGACAACCAATCATTGAGGCCGCCGGATCATGCCGGAGCAGCGCCGGTAGCTGCCGCTTCTCACGGCTGCCCTCCACGGGTCGCTAAGGGCAGCCAGCGCCCATCCGGTTACCACCCCGCGCTACCCGCACGTGCTGCGCCCATACAGGACCTTGGCAGGGCCCCGCGCGGGGCGTGCCCCAGAGCGCCCCTGCGCAGGTCGTGCAGGGCGCGGTGGTATTGAGCCGCACTCGCGCAGCCCCCCTCCACCGCTCATCTCCTGCAGGGACGTCGCAGGGGCGGGTGTGATGCTGCACCCGGCGTGCTGCTGGGTAGCGATCCGGGCGCGCTGCCGCAGCGGGAGAAAAGGTGCGCATGGCCCCGCCTTCCTGGTCGCGCTTTGTTTGCCGGCGACACGCGTCATGTATGGCCGTCGTCCCAGCCGGGGCCAGCCTGCCCCGGTGTTCGACATGGGAGGGGAGGTGTCAGC
>CADCTD010000126.1 GCA_902805545.1 uncultured Craurococcus sp.
CGGCCTGGGTGCGGCTGAAGCGGGGGGCTGGGGCAGGCTGCACGACGCCGTCGCGGACGAGGAAGGTATGGCGGGCCTGGTTGTGCGGGTGGCGCGGCGCCTCGTCCATGTCGAGGACGGGGGCGATGCAGGCATCCGTCCCCTCGAAAAGCGCCGCCCAGTCGTCGCGGGTGCGGCCGCGGAAGATGGCGATCAGCTCGCCCTTCAGCGCGGGCCAGGCCGAGGGCGACATGCGGTCGGGGAAGCGGCCGGCATCGAGGCCAAGCTTCTCGCACATGAGGGCGAAGAATTGCGGCTCGATGGGGCCGACCGCGATGCTGCGGCCATCGGCGCATTCATAGGTGTCGTACCAGGGGGCGCCGCCGTCGAGCATGTTGGTTCCGCGCTCGCCCGACCAGCGGCCGCGGGCCTTCATCGCGTAGATGGGCGCCATCAGCAGCGCGGCGCCATCGACCATGGCGGCGTCGACGACCTGGCCGCGGCCGCTCCCCTTCGCCTCGAGCATGGCGGCGAGGAGGCCGAGGGCGAGGAGCATGCCGCCGCCGCCATAGTCGCCGACGAGGTTGAGCGGCGGGACGGGGCGCTCGCCCGGGCGGCCGATGGCGTGCAGCGCGCCGGTGAGGGCGATGTAGTCGATATCGTGGCCGGCGGACTGGGCGAGCGGACCCTCCTGTCCCCAGCCGGTCATCCGGCCATAGGCGAGGCGCGGGTTGCGGGCGAGGCAGGCATCGGGGCCAAGGCCGAGGCGCTCCATCACGCCGGGGCGGAAGCCCTCGATCAGGGCATCGGCGGATTCCACGAGGCGGAGTGCGGCCTCGACGGCGGCGGGCGACTTGAGGTCGAGGGCGAGGCTGCGGCGGCCGCGGAGGACGAAATCCTCGGGCGCCGGCGCGGGCCCCCCCTTGCGGTCGAGGCGGATGACCTCGGCGCCGAGATCGGCCAGCACCATGCCGCAGAAGGGGCCGGGGCCGATGCCGGCGAATTCCAGGACGCGCAGGCCCTTCAACGGTCCCATGGGGCTTCCTCCGCTCTTGCGGAGAAGCCTAGCAGGCTATGCGAATTCGGGAAGAAAAAAGGGGCCGGCATCGCTGCCGGCCCCGCCATCGCGTCAGGCGATCCGCTTAGCTGCGGCCGCCCTTCTTGCCGGCCTCGCTGGCCTTCTCACGGTCCTGGGCGAAGTTGCCGGAGTTGCCCTGCGAGCCGCCGCCGCCATGGCTGGCCTGCCCGCCCGCGCGACCCGCCTCGGCGGCCTTCTCCCGGTCATTGGCGAAGTTCGCCGGGTTGTTCTCCTTGCCCTGGTGCTGGCCGCCGATGCGGCCCGCCTCGGCGGCCTTCTCGGGGTCATTGGCGAAGTTCGCCGGGTTGTTCTCCTTGCCCTGGTGCTGGCCACCGACGCGGCCTGCCTCGGCGGCCTTCTCGCGGTCGTTGGCGAAGTTGCCCGGGTTGTTCTCGGCGCCCTGGTTGGTGCCGCCGGCCTGGCCGGCGCGCGAGGCCTTCTCGCGGTCGTTGGCGAAGTTGCCGGGATTGCTGTTGCCGCTATTGGCCATGGTGTTCTTCCCCGTTCCGTTGACTGCGTGGCCGCCCTTCTCCGCGGCCTGCGGCGACAGAACGTGGAATGGTGCGCCTGGATGCGGCACCATCCGCACAAAGCCGAGAAAAAACAGTTTAAAATCAATATTATAAAGTATTCGGATGCGGCATGGAGCGGGGCTTTCGCAGACCTTTCCAGGGCGGTTGCGGGGCCGGTCCTGCAATATCCTCAAGAGAGTAACCGGGGTAGTTTTTCGCGCTCAGCGCGAGCGGGAGCGGCCGGCGAGGATGGTGCTGCCGATGATGGTCAGCACCAGGGTGACGATGAGGAGCAAAAAGGCGAGCGCGGCGCCGAAGGGCCAGTTGGTGCCCCGCACGAACTGATCGTAGACGGCGGGCGCCATCATCTTGAACTGCGGGCCGCCGAGGAGGACGGGCGTTGCATAGGCATTCATGCAAAGGATGAAGACGAGGACGCAGCCCGCGGCGACGCCGGGCAGGGCGAGAGGCAGGACGACGCGGCGGAAGGCGGTCATCGGCCCGGCGCCTAGATTGGCGGCGGCCTCCTCGACGCCCCGGGGGATGGACTCGATCACCGCGGCGAGCGTCAGGATCATATAGGGCGCGACGACGGCGAGGATGCCGACGATGACGGCGCCGGTGGTGTAGAGCATCGGCCAGGGCTCGGCGACGAGGCCGAGGCCGAACAGGCCAGCATTGATGGCACCGTCGCGGCCGAGGAGCGCCATCCAGCCGGCGGCGCGGACGACATTGCCGACGAGGAGCGGGAAAAGCGTCAGGATGGTGGCGAGGCTCTTCCAGCGGCTCTCCATGCGCGCCAGCCAGTAGGCGGCGGGGAAGCCGATCAGCAGGGCGAGCAGGGTGCAGGAGAAGGCGACGCCGAGCGTCGTCCCCAGCACCTCGCGGTAATAGGGGTCGGCGAGGGCGCGGAGGTAGTTCTCCGCGCTCAGCGCCTCCCGCATCATCAGGGCAGCGTCATACTGGTTCAGGCTGATGCGGAAGAGCATCGCCATGGGCGCGACCAGGAGGCCGAGCACCAGCAGCGTCGCGGGGAGGAGGAGGGCGGCCATCGCCCCCTTACCGCTTGAACTCCTTGTTCCAGAAATCGATGAGCGCCACCTGATTCTTGGCGATGTACTCGTAGTCCGGCGTGCGGAGCCTGGCTTGCTGCTCGGGCGTCAGGCTGATCTGCTTCGCCAGCTCCGCGGGGAGCTGGGCGTCGGTGACGGTCGGCGCATAGCCCATGCGGTCGGCGAAGGCGGTCTGGGCGCGGGCGTCGAGCGCGGCGTCGAGATAGGCCATGGCGCCGTCGCGGTTGCGGGCATTCTTCGGCACGGCCATCTCGAAGCAGATGCTGGTGGCGCCCTCGCTCGGCACCGCATGCTCGACGGGGATGCCGGACTTCTTCCACATGAACCCGCGGGCGAGCCACATGATGGTCAGCCAGACCTCCTCCGACTTCAGGGCGGCCGCCAGGGCCTCGTTCGAGGGGTAGATCTTCACGTCGAGGCCGCGGAGCTCCATCAGCTTCTTCTTGCCGGGCTCGTAGTCATGCTCGGTGCCGCCGGCGACCAGCGACGCGGCCTCCATGTTCTGCAGATGGAGGATGTCGACCAGGCCGACGCGGCCGCGATACTTCGGGTCCCAGAGATCGGCATAGGACTTTGGCGGCGCGGTCACCTTCGACGGGTTGTAGAGCACGACCTTGGCCGAGTAGATGTGCGGCGCGGAATAGGGGCGCTTCAGCGAGGGGATGGCCTTGCCGAGATTGGGGACGCGGCCGGCCTCGATGCTCTCGAAGACGCCCTGCTGCGCCATGGTGAACATGTCGACATCGGAGAGGCAGCAGACATCCATGCTGCCGCGGCGCGAGGCGCGCTCGGCGATCAGCTTGGTCTTGCGCGGGTCCTGCGGGCCGACATCCTGCAGCACCTCGATCCCCTTCGGGGCGAGCAGCGGCTTGTCGATGTTGGAGGCAAGCAGGTCCCCGTAGTCGCCGCCCCAGGTGCCGACGACGACCTGGCCGGAGCCTTGGGCAGCGGCGAAGCCCGGAAGGCCGGCGGTGAGCGTGGCGGCGAGGGCGCTGCGGCGTGTGAGCATCATGCTTGCGTCTCCTGGGGTTCAAGCCTGGTCGTCGAGGAGGTCGCCGGGCTCGGCCGGCAGAAGGCGGGCCTCGGCCGGATCCCAATGGGCGAGCACGGCATCGCCGGGAGCGAGGCCGCGGCGGGCATCGCCCTCGGCCGGCGTCGGCGCGACGGCGACGAGGCGGGTGCCGGCGAGGTCGAGATGGTACTCGGTCTGGGCGCCGAGATAGGTGACGGCGGCGAGGCGGGCAGGGAGGCCGTCGCCTGCGGCCCTGAGGGCAATGCGCTCCGGGCGGAGGGCGAGGATGTCGCCGGGACGGGCCGGCTGCGGCAGGCAGGGCAGCAGGGCACCGCTCGCGGTGCGGAACTGGCCGGGCGCCTCCGGGGTGCCGCGCAGCAGGTTGCAGCGGCCGATGAAGCCGGCGACGAAGGCATCGGCCGGGCGCTCGTAAAGCGCCTCCGCCGTGCCGATCTGGCGGACGCGGCCGCGCTCCATCACCACCAGCCGGTCGGCCATGGTCAGCGCCTCCTCCTGGTCATGGGTGACGAAGAGGGTGGTGAGGCCGAGGCGCTGCTGCAGCGCGCGGATCTCGATGCGGACCTCGGCGCGGAGCTTGGCGTCGAGGTTGGAGAGCGGCTCGTCGAGCAGGAAGACGGCGGGGTTGACGACAAGCGCTCGGGCGAGGGCCACGCGCTGCTGCTGGCCGCCGGAGAGCTGGCGGGGGAGGCGGTCGCCCAGGCCGTCCAGGCGGGCGAGGCGGAGGACCTCGCGGACGCGGGCGTCGCGCTCGGCTCGGGCGACCTTCCGCATCTCGAGGCCGAAGGCGACATTCTCGCCGACCGTCATGTGCGGGAAGAGGGCGTAGGACTGGAAGACCATGCCCGTGTCGCGGCCATGCGGCGGCGCATGCGTCACGTCGCGGCCGGCGATGAGGATTCGGCCGCTGCTCGGCGCGACGAAGCCGGCGACCATCCGCAACGTCGTCGTCTTGCCGCAGCCCGAGGGGCCGAGGAGTGCGACGAACTCGCCCTCTGCCACCTCGAGGTCGACGCGCTCGACGGCGGTGGTGGTGGCGTAGCGGCGGCAGAGGCCGTCGAGGGTGAGGGTGCCCATGCTCAGACGACGCGGCTCAGGGAGACGAAGCGGTCGGTGATCAGCATTAGCGCGCCGACGAGGGCGATCTGCACGGTGGCGACCGCCGCGAGCGTCGGATCCACGCGGAATTCCAGGTAGTTCAGCATGGCGACGGGGAGGGTGGTGCGGCCCGGGCCGACCAGGAGCAGCGTCAATTCGAGGTTCTCGAAGCTCTGGATGAAGCTGAACAGGCAGGCGGCGACGACGCCCGGGCGGAGCATCGGCAGGGTGATGCGGCGGAAGACGGTGAACGGCCGGGCGCCGAGATTGGCCGCTGCTTCCTCCGCCGCACGGTCGAGGCCCTGGAGCGAGGCGAGGACGAGGCGGACGGTCCAGGGGATGGTCAGCAGCACATGGGCAGCGACCAGCCCGGGGAGGGTGCCCTTGATGTCGTCATCGATCCAGAACTCGGCACGGACGTAGAAGAGGTAGAGGGCGGTGCCGGCGACGACGCCGGGCACGGCAAGCGGGCCGAGCAGCAGCGTGTTCAGCCCGCCGCGGAATCGGCCGAGGCGCGCGCGCGACAGGGCCAGCGCGGCTGCGGTGCCGAGTGGGACGCCGATGGCGGTGGCGCCGAGGGCCAGCTGCAGCGAGGTGAGGAAGCCGCGGGCAAACTCCCGCCGCTCCCAGGCATTGGCGTACCAGGCGAGGGTGATGCCCGAGGGCGGGAAGGAGACGATCTCCTGGGCGAAGACGCTGATCACGATCACGGCGAGGACCGGCGCCAGGATCAGCCCATAGGCCCCCGTCACCGCCACGCCGAACGCCGCCCTGTGCAGGCGCGACCCTGCCATCTGGCCCCCTATCGTCTCCCGCGGCGCACCGTGATGCGGGGATCGGCAAGGGTCAAGCACTGGTGCGGCCAGCGCAACAGCTTCCTCGGCGACGGGACGGAGGATGGGTTTGACGGGGTGGGGGGGCTTCGGTATGAAGCGCCTTGCATACGTCGTGAGCCGTGCTGCACCTGCGGAGGGGTGGCCGAGTGGCTGAAGGCGACGGTTTGCTAAACCGTTATAGGGGGTCAACCTCTATCGTGGGTTCGAATCCCATCCCCTCCGCCACCAACCTTCCTTGAGGTGAAGGGCTTGGCGCCCTTCCTCCCTGGTCAGCGGGCGACGGCCGGCCTTGCCGAGGCCGCCGTCTCGAGATGCGTGCTGACCTTCAGCGTGATGGCGACGATGCCACCGACCAGGGTGCAGCCGCCGAGGACCAGCAGCCCCGCCGTGAAGTCGCCGGTCGCATCCTTCAGGTAGCCCATCATGTAGGGGCCGGCGAAGCCCGAGAGGTTGCCGATGGCGTTGATCACCGCGATGCCGGCCGCGGCCGAAGTGCCGGTGAGGAAGGCGCTCGGGATTGGCCAGAGCAGGGGCGGCGTCGCGGAGACGCCGATCTGGCTGAGGCAGAGCAGCCCGAGCACCAGCACCGGGGACGAGACGAGTCCCGCCCCGGCGACGCCGACCGCGGCCAGGATCATGGCGAAGCACAGATGCTCGCGCCGCTTCAGCGTCCGGTCCGAGCTGCGGCCGAGCAGCACCATGCCGATGGCGCCGAAGACGAATGGCAACGCGGCCAGCAGGCCCGTCTGGAAATTGCTGACGCCGAAGCCCTTCACGATGGTGGGGAGGAAGAAGGCGACGCCGTAGCTCGCCGCATTCAGGCAGAAATAGACGAAGGCGCAGGCGAGGACGCGCGAATCGCTGAACGCCTTGCCGATGCTGATATGCTCCGCCGACTGCTTGTGCTTGTGCTCCGCATCGAGGCGCCCCTGCAGCCAGCCGCGCTCGTCCTCGGTAAGCCAGCGTGCCTGGGCCGGGCGGTCGGTGAGATAGAAGACGACGCCGAAGGCCATCAGGATGGAGGGGATCGCCTCCAGGATGAAGAGCCACTGCCAGCCCTCAAGCCCACCGCCTGAGAGGTTCAGCAGCGCGCCGGAGACAGGCGCGCCGACGATCGAGGAGAAGGGGATCGCCAGCATGAAGAGGGCGACCACGCGGGCGCGGTAGACCGAGGGGAACCAGAGCGTCAGGTAGAAGATGATGCCGGGGAAGAAGCCGGCCTCCGCCGCGCCGAGCACGAAGCGCAGGATGTAGAAGACCCACTCGTTGGAGAGGCCGGTCATCGCCGAGATCGGCGCGATGAAGGCGAAGAGGGCGGAGACGAGGCCCCAGGTGAACATGATCCGAGCGATCCAGAGCCGCGCCCCGAAGCGGTCGAGGGCGAGGTTCGAGGGGACCTCGAGCAGGAAGTAGGAGATGAAGAAGAGGCCGGCGCCAAGGCCGTAGGCGGCCTCCGAGAGGCCGAGCGCCGCATTCATCTGCAGCTTGGCGAAGCCGACATTCACCCGGTCGAGATAGGCGACGAAGTAGCAGACGAAGAGGAAGGGCATCAGCCGCCACATGACCTTGCCGATCGTGCGCTTCTCGATGTCGTCCATGGCGCCGGGTCCTCCCTCGGGGTTGGTTGCCGGACGAAGCGTGAGCCGGCGGGGATGGTTCCAGGAACCAGACGAGGCGGGTTGCGCGCCGGGCGGTGAGGTTGGCGCATTGGCGCGGGGCGCGGCCGGAGGGATGCTGCCGCATCACCGGAGAGGAGGGGCCGATGGATCCGAGATGGCGGGCGCTGCTCGTGCTGACTGCGGCGCGGTGCAGCCTCGGCTTCCAGTTCCAGTCGGTCGCCTCGGTCTCGCCGATGCTGGTGGAGGAGATGGGGCTGAGCGGGGCCGATCTCGGCGCGCTGATCGGCCTCTACTTCCTGCCCGGGCTGGTGCTGGCCCTGCCGGGCGGGGCGCTCGGCCGGCGTTTCGGCGACATGCGGGTGGTGGTGGCGGGGCTGGTTCTGATGGCCCTTGGCGGCGTCCTCTCCAGCCTGGCCACGGGCTTCGCGGGGCTGGCGGTCGGGCGGCTGCTCGGCGGGGTGGGCGCGGTGCTGCTCAACGTGCTGATGGCGAAGATGGTGACGGACTGGTTCGCCGGGCAGCGCGACATCGTGCTCGCCATGGCGATCTTCGTGAACTCCTTCCCGATCGGCATCGGGCTGGCGCAGCTTGGGCTCGGGCCGCTTGCCGCCATGGCGGGCTGGGCGGCGGGCCTTGCCGCGACCGGGGGGCTGGCGCTGGCGGCGCTGCTGCTGCTGCGGCTCGGCTATCGCCCGCACCCGAATGATGGCGCGGGCGGCGCGGTGGCGACGGGACGCCCCTCGCGGCGGGAGGTGGTGCTGGTCTCCCTCGCCGGGATCCTCTGGGGTGGGCTCAATGGCAGCTTCGCGGTCACGATCGGCTTCGCGCCGACCTTCCTGGTCCAGGGTGGGCTGTCGCCGGGGCAGACGGGGCTGGTGGTGGGGGCGGCGACCTGGCTCTCCGTCGCCTCGGTGCAGGCGGGGGGCATGCTGGCGCAGCGGCGGGTCTCACCGGCCTTGCTGCTGGCGGGCGGATGCCTGGTCTGGGCGGGATGCCTTGCGGCGATGGGGCTCGGGCTCGGGGCCGTGGCGCTGCTGGGCGCGGGGCTCGCCATGGGGCTGCCGGTCGGGGTGATCATGGCGCTGCCGGCCGAGGCGTTGCGGCCGGAGAACCGGGCCATCGGCATGGGGCTGTTTTACACCTGGCTCTATATCGGCCATGCCGGGCTGCCTCCCTTGGCCGGTTGGGTGAAGGATGCGACCGGTGTGCCGGCCGCACCGCTGCTCGCCGCGGCGGGCTTCGTCGCCGCACTGCCGGCGATCCATGCGGGGTTCCGGCTGCTGGCGGGACGGCACCCGAGCCGATAGCGGGGCACACGCGCCGGTTGCGCTGGTCGTATACTCCCGCCTAGGCTTCTCGCAACCGGGCCGGAGGTCCGGAGATCGAGGGAGAAAGTCCATGCCCATGCACCGCATCGCCCTTGCGGCGTTGCTGGCCGGCGCCGTCGCCGGCGTGGCCTCCGCCCAGGGCCTGACGCCGGAGCGTATCCGTGCCGCGACGGGTGCCGTCGACCAGCAGAGCATCATCGCCAATGCCGCCACGGGTCGGGACTGGCCGAGCTATGGGCTGAACTACTCCGAAAACCGGTTCAGCCCGCTGCGCGCGGTCAATGCCGAGAATGTCGGCCGGCTGGGGCTGGCCTGGTCTTACGACCTTGGCTCGCGGCGCGGCGTGCAGGCGACGCCGGTCGTCATCGGCGGGGTGATGTATGTCACCGGCTCCTGGAGCATCGTCCATGCGGTCGATGCGAAGACCGGCCAGCCGCTCTGGACCTTCGACCCAGAGGTGCCGCGCCAGTATGGCGAGCGGGGCTGCTGCGATGTGGTGAACCGCGGCGTCGCCGTCCACCAGGGCAAGGTCTTCGTCGCCTCCTATGACGGGCGGCTCTTCGCCCTCGATGCGGCGACGGGGCAGAAGCTCTGGGAGCGGGACACGATCATCGACCGCAGCCGGGCCTACACGATCACCGGCGCGCCGCGGGTCTTCGGCGGTAAGGTCATCATCGGCAATGGCGGCGCGGAATACGGCGTGCGCGGCTACCTCACCGCCTATGACGCGGCGACGGGCGACCAGAAGTGGCGCTGGTTCTCCGTCCCCGGCGACCCGTCGAAGCCGCCGGAGGATGAGAGCATGGCGCGGGCCATGCGCACCTGGGACCCGGCCGGGCGCTGGTGGGAAGCAGGTGGCGGCGGGACGATGTGGGACACCATGGCCTACGACCCCGAGCTGAACCTGATGTATGTCGGCACCGGCAACGGCTCGCCCTGGAACCGCAACCTGCGCAGCCCGGCCGGCGGCGACAACCTCTATCTCAGCTCGATCGTCGCGCTGAACCCGGAGACGGGCCAGTATGTCTGGCACTACCAGGAGACGCCGGGCGACCACTGGGACTTCACCGCCACCCAGCCGATGATCCTCGCCGACCTCACCATCGACGGGCGGCTGCGGAAGGTGGTGATGCATGCGCCGAAGAACGGCTTCTTCTTCGTCATCGACCGGCAGACCGGCGAGTTCATCTCGGCGCGCAACTTCACCGCGGTGAATTGGGCGACGGGCTATGACAACGAGGGGCGGCCGATGGAGAACCCGGCGGCGCGCAGCATCGACCAGCCCTTCGAGGCCATCCCGACCGCCTATGGCGCGCGGAACTGGCACCCAATGTCCTTCAACCCGCAGACCGGCCTGGTCTACATGCCGGTCCACGGCGTGCCGCTGACGCTCTCGCCCGACCAGGGCTGGCGGATGAACGCCTCCTCGCCGATGCGCTTCCAGAGCGCCTCGGGCTGGAATCTCGGCTTCTATCTCAATGCCGTCGACCCGAAGGCGAAGGCCTTCGGCCGGCTCGTCGCCTGGGACCCGGTGCGGCAGATGGAGGCCTGGGGCGTCGACTATACCGGGCCGTGGAACGGCGGCACGCTGACGACGGCGGGCAACCTCGTCTTCCAGGGCACGGCCGACGGCCGCTTCATCGCCTATGACGCGCGGGACGGGAAGAAGCTCTGGGAGGTGCCAGTCAGCTCCGGCGTCGTCGCCGCGCCGTCCACCTACGAGGTCGATGGCGAGCAGTATGTCTCGATCGCGGTCGGCTGGGGCGGCGTCTACGGCATCGTCCAGCGGGCGACGGACCGGGTGACGCCGGGGCGGGTCTATACCTTCCGGGTCGGCGGCATGGCGCCGATGCCGGCGGTGGTGCAGGCGGAGCGGCGGCCGTTGGTCAGCGGCATCGCCTACAAGGCCGAGGATGTGCCGGTCGGGGCCGGGCTCTATGTGCAGAACTGCGCCGGCTGCCATGGGGCGCCCGGCGTGAACAGCGGCGGCAACGTGCCCAATCTCGGCTATGCTCACCGCGAGTTGCTGCAGGACCTGCCGAAGCTGGTGCTCGAGGGCGCCTTCCTCGGCGGCGGGATGCCGAGCTTCGCGGGACGGCTGGATGAGGCCCAGGTGATGCAGATCAGGGCCTTCATCCTCAGCTCGGCGGATGCGGCGCGGCGCCCGTGACCGGCGGCCAGCGCAGGCCATGAACAGGGGCCGGCCCGCAGTCGTGGGCCGGCCGGGGCTGCCTCAGGCCTCGCCCTCCTCCTCGTCGCCCTCGGCATCCACCTCGACGAGCAGGACGGCGTAGCTGTCCGGGTCGAACTGGGCGGAATCGCCGCTCGACTTCGCCTCGGCGAGGCCCTGGTCCCAGATGGCGCTCTCCTTCTCGTTGGCGGGACGGACGGAGAGGGGCTCCTCGCCGTCCCAGAGCGGCTCGCCATCCTCTTCGAAATCCTGCAGGTCCGGGCCGATCGTCTCGGTGGCGAGCTCCTCGGCGGCCTCGCTGGTCTTCTCGGGGAAGACGAGGAGGGCGCGGCCGGCGACCTCGATAGTGAAGAGCGTCATACATTGCCTCCGTATGGCAGGTGTGGATCCGTGTTGGCCCGTCAGGGCTGGTCGGGCAAGGGGCTCGGCTGGCCATGCTCATTCATGGCGACGAAGGTGAAGATACCTTCGGTGACCTTCTCGGGCCGACGCCCCCGCCCTCGGCCACGCGCCCAGGTCTCCACCTTGACGGTAACCGAGGTCTCGCCGGTGCGGACCGCGCTGCAAAAGCAACTGACCTCGTCGCCGACGAAAATTGGACGAAGGAAGCGCATGGCCTCGATGGCGATCGTGGCGACCCGGCCATGCGCCCGCTCCGCTGCATAGCCTGCGCCAGCCAGGTCCATCTGCGACAGCGTCCAGCCGCCGAAGATGTCGCCCGACGCATTGGCGTCTCGCGGCATGGCGATGGTCCGCAACTGCGGGCCGTCTGGCAGTACCGGGGGTTGGTCCGACATCGGCGTGCGGCTCCTTCGATTCACCTCCCTAACCCGGAGGCCAGGGTTGCGTTCGCGGTCGTCGCGCAGGCAATTGGAACTTCCGCCTGGCCTCGCGTTGCCGTGCCGCAGGGGCGGAGGGTGACATTGGAACGCGAGGCGCAAAGGCTGGATGCACTGGTCATCGGCGGCGGGCCCGCGGGGCTGACGGCGGCGCTCTATCTCGCGCGTTTCGGCCGGCGCCTGTCGGTGGTCGATGCAGGGGAACCGCGGGCGGCCTGGATTCCGGCGAGCCACAATATTCCTTTCTTCGCCGAGGGCATTCCGGGAACGGAGATCCTCGACCGGCAGCGGGACCACTTGGCACGCTATGGCATTCGTCCGGTACCGGGACGGGTGACGGGGCTGACTCGGCGCGAGAGCCATTTCACCGCCGTGCTCGAAGCGGCGGAGGGCGGGGAGCGTCTGCTCGAGGCACGGCGGGTGCTGCTGGCAACCGGGGCCGTCGATGTGGAGCCCGAGCTGCCCGACCTGCCGGATGCGGTGCGGCGCGGCCTGGTGCGCTACTGCCCGATTTGCGACGGGCATGAGTCGCGCGATCGGCGCATCGCCGTCATCGGCCATGGCGCGCATGGGCTGGGCGAGGCCGCCTTCATCGCCCGCACCTATTCGGACGACGTGACGCTGCTGACGCTGGGCCAGCGCCTGACGCTCGGGCCGGAGGAGCGGGAGGTGGCGGCGCGGCACCGCATCCGCCTCGTCGAGGAGCCGGTGACGGGGCTCGATATCCGCGACGGGCGGATCGCGGCGCTGCGCAGCGGCGGGGCCGAGCATCGGTTCGAGGTGCTCTATTCGGCGCTTGGCCTCCACTACCGCTCGGAGCTGGCGCTCGGGCTGGGCGCGGAGCAGGACGCGTCCGGCGCGCTGCTGGTCGACGAGCATGCGCAGACGACGGTGCGCGGCCTCTATGCGGCGGGCGACATCGTGCGGGGGCTCGACCAGATCGTGGTCGGCATGGGGCATGCGGCGGTCGCGGCGACGCATATCCACAATCGCTGCGAGATGCCGACGGAGGACGAGCCGGACGGCACCTGAGCGCGTTCGCCGCAAGCTGGGACGGCCGGAGGCGTGCATCACGCGACCAGATCGCTTCAGGTCTCGAAGAAAGGCGTCTCCTCCGCTGGGCTGCCGCGGAGGCGGATGTCGAGGCGGTAGCCGCCGTCATTGTCCGGGCTGGCGACGAGGCGGGGGCGGAGCGGCGGCGGCAGCAGGTTCAGCACCGGGTCCGCGGCATTGGCCTCGGCGAATTGCGGAAAGAAGAGCGTGGTCGCCACCGGCTGCATGAGGCCGGAGGCCATCACCAGCAGGTTCACATGCGGCGCGCGGTCGAGGAAGGCGCCGGGCAGCAGGGTATGGAATTCGTAGTAGCCCTCGGCGTCCGTCCAGGCGCGGCCCCAGCCGAGGAAGTCAGGGTCGGCCTGCGCCCAGTCCGGGTCGGCAGGGTGGCGGAAGCGGCCCGCGGCATCGGCCTGCCAGGCCTCGAGGATGGCGTTGATGCATGGCAGGCCGCCCTCGCGCAGCACGCGGCCATGCAGGCGGATAGGCGTGCCGCGGCGGGAGGGCAGCGCGCCGGGAGCGACACGCGCGAGGTCGTTGTCGCCTTCACGGAAGAAGGTTTTCGGGAAGAAAGGGCCGATGGTGTGGGAGGAAAGCGGCCTCATGGCAGCACGGGTGTCGCCCGGCGGCCGCGCAGCACGATGTCGTGCCGGTAGCCGAGCCAGCCGGAGCCGACCTCCGCCGGCGGCAGGGCGCGGGCGATCAGGAGTCCGCGGGCAGCATCGTTGGGCACGGCCATGAAGATGTGGTCGAGCGCATTCAGCGGGTCGCCAGGGAAGAACATCTGCGTCACCAGCCGCGCGAGGCTCGATGGCCCGAGCACGGAAAAATGGACATGGGGCGGGCGCCACCAGACCGCATCGCCGGGCACGGGATAGGCGCCGGGGCGGATGGTGAAGAAGCCATAGCGTCCCTCGGCATCCGTCCGCACCCGGCCATTGCCGATGAAGTGCGGATCGAGCGGAGCGGAACGTGCATCGTTCGGGTGGGCGTAGCGGCCGGCGGCATTGGCCTGCCAGAGTTCCACCACCGCGTCCCCGACGGGGCGGCCATCCTCGTCGACCACCTGGCCTTCGATATGGATGAGCTGGCCCAGGGCGGGGCGGCCGGGGACGGGCTCGGCGAGGTTGGCCTCGCCGCAGGGCAGCTTGCGGTGGAGGGCGAGCGGGCCGGTGATCTCGCTGCGGCCGGGCAGGCGCCGGAAGGGCGGTTGGCTCGGCGTGTGGGTGAAGGTGGCGGGATAGCCAGGGGTCGGGACGATGGGGGCTATGCCGGCGGGCAGCGGGTCGAAGCGGGTCGGCGGCGCCTCGTCTGGCATCGTGTCCTCCTCCTCGCTGTTGCCGCGAAGCATGCCCGAGCGGATGCTGCCGGGAAAGCAGCGGGAGGGGGCATGGAGCGGGGTGTCGCCGGGCATGGCGCGGCGAAGATCGCCTGGCAGGCGGAGGGCGAGGGATCCGCGGTGCTGCTGCTGCCCTCGCTCGGGCGCGGGGCGGAGGATTTCGATGCGGTCGCGCCGCTGGTCGCAGCGGCCGGGTTCCGGGTGGTGCGGGCGGAGCCGCGGGGAATCGGCGGCTCCACCGGGCCGATGGAGGGGCTGACGCTCTACGACCTCGCCGGGGATGCCGCGGCGGCCTTGGCGGCGGCCGGTGCCGGCGGGCCGGCGGTGGTGGCGGGGCATGCCTTCGGCAATTGGGTGGCGCGCGCGATGACGGTGGTGCGCCCGCCGCTGGTGCGCGGCGTCGTGCTGCTGGCGGCCTCCATCGACACGGGGCTCGACCCGGCGATCCGCGCCTCGATCGATGGCAGCTTCGACCCGGCGCTCGGCGAGGCGGAGCGGCTGGGCCATCTGCAACGGGGCTATTTCGCGCCGGAGCATGACGCGCGGGCCTGGCTCGCCGGCTGGCATGTGCCGGTGGCGCGGATGCAGCGCGCGGCGACGGCGGCGACGGATGCAGCCTGGAAGCGCGTCGCCGAGCGGGTGCCGACGCTCTATGTCGCGGCGGCCGAGGATAGGATCGCGCCGGTGCCGTCCGAGGCACGGCTGCGCGAGGCGCTCGGGCCGCAGGTGGAGCGGGTGGTGGTGCAGCGGGCGGGACATGCGCTGCTGCCGGAACAGCCTGAAGCGGTGGCATCAACGCTCATTAGCTTCGCGCGGCGGCTGGCCGGCGCCCGTTGACTCTGCGGCAGGAAGCCGCCGGATGCACCTCATGGCCCCGCCGAGAGGGTCGCACGGGAAACCTCCCGGCCCAGGCCAATCACGGCGGTCGGGTCTTCGGTGCTGTCCATGCCCTTCAGGATGGGCGGGCCGCACGGGCGTTTCGCCGCGCAGCTCTGGGACCGGATGGAGGTGTTGCTCGTTCGCGCCGAGACGGAGGACGGGCTGATCGGCCGGGGCGAGTCCTTTGGCCATGCAGCGATCCCGACGACGAGAGCCGCCCTCGAGACCATCGTCCCGCCGCTGGCGCTGGAGCGGGATTTCTCCAACATCAACGGGCTGTCGCGGCGGTTGCTGCACGGGACGCATCTGCTCGGGCACAACGGCGCTTTCGTCACCTGCCGCGGGCGGAGCGGATGTGGCGGGTGGAGGAGGCGCTCGAGACCTTTCCCGAAATCCCGACGAAGCGGCAGGAGAAGGGCAGGGCGCTGAGCGGCGGGCATCAGCAGGTGCTGGCAGTGGCGCAGGGCCCGATGCAGCGGCGGCGCCTGCTCATGCTGGACGAGCCCTCGGCCAGGCTGTCGCCGGTGCTGGTCGATCGGGTGCTCGGCCTGGTGCGGACGCGGAAGGCGCAGGGCACGGCGGTGCTCCTGGTGGAGCAGCTGATCGAGAAGACCTGCGCTGTCTCCGACCGGGTTGTGGCGATGGCGCGGGGGCACCTCGTGCTGGAGGTCTGCGCCGACAGGCCTGACCTGCCGCATCGGCTGGAGCTGGCCTGTTTCGGCCAGGAGTTCCCCTCGGCCCTGCACGGCTGAGCCCGGAGGTTCCAGGAGCCTCAGGATTGCGGTGCATGGGGAGGCATGCTCCTCCATCCCCCCGCTGCGCTGGCCACGCCGCTCCGCGTCAGCCTCGACTGCGCAGCATCGCCTCCACGGCGGCGCGGTCGGGCGTTTCGCCGTCCCGGGCACGGAGGGCGCCTGCGGCAGAGGCGAAACGCATCGCTTCCGGCAGCGCCATACCCTCGGCGATGGCAAGGGCATAGGCGCCGTGAAAGACATCGCCGGCCCCGGCGGTGTTGGTCGCCTCCACCTGGAAGGCGGGCGTCTCCCGCGGCGCCTCCATCCCCTCGGTCAGCCAGAGCGTGCCGTGCTCGCCGCGGGTGACGGCGGCAAGCCGGGCGCCGGCGGCGAGCGCGCGGTGCAGCCCCTCGGCTGGCGCGACGCCAGGGGCGAAGATCTGCAGCCCAGGCTGGGAGAAGATGGCGTGATCCACCAGGGGGACGAGCTGGGCGAGCAGGCGGGCCTCGCTCTTCTCGGCATCGAGAACGCTGGGAATGCCGAGGCGGCGGGCGGTGCGCAGCGCGGCCTCGGCGGCGCGCGGCCAGCGCGGGTCGCAGAGCAGGGCGCCGGCCTCGCCGAGCGTTTCCATCGGCAGGGTGTTCGGGTCGAGGTCGAGGCCCTCGCCGCGGAAGGCGATGATCACCCGCTCGCCCACCGGGTCGAGCAGCACGGCGGAAACCGGCGTGCGGGCGCCGGGGATGATGCGGATGGCGCTGGCATCGACGCCGAATCCGGCCAGCTCCTCGGCTAGCGGGGCGCCGTTTCGGTCATCGCCGACGCGGCCCCAGAAGCGGACGCGCCCGCCGAGCCGGGCAACGGCGATGGCCGCATTCGCCGCAAGACCGCCGACGCCGAGTCGGTAGCGCCGGGCCACCTGCTTCGCCGGGGGTTGGGGGACATCCTCCACCCAGAAGCTGTGATCGGCGACGAGGTGGCCGAGGCAGATGACGAGGGGCATGGCGCCGGATTGTACCAGCGGCAGCGCCAATCCACCCGGAGATTCGCCACCCGTGGTGCGCCCCTGGGCCGCGCCATCGAGGAAGTGGGCGATGGGCGGCCCGGTCGTCACGGATGCCTGGGCGGCTGCCGGCGTCGCGGCAGGGCGGGTGTTCCCGACGTGGCGTGAACTTTTCGTTTATCTGGGATGGGACATTCACCCACTTCCCGGTTTGGATCACGTTATCGGTCGGCGACGCCTTGCATCGTGATGCCGTGAGGGGGGCACCACACGGAATTCGGCGCGGGGGTGATTCCCCCGGATTGGAGTTTGTTCTAAGCACGCGGCATGGAACTGACTCCCGAGCAGATCGCCGCGGCGCGGGCCCGTGGCTGCACCTTCCTGTCGGCGACCGAGGAACAGGTCGCCCGGCTGACCATGCAGCGTCGCATCTTCACCATCGACGGGCAGCCGCATGTCGCCGTCCGGCAGGATGAGGCGGTGAAGGAGACCCATGGGGCGGTCGCCCTGCTGATCGAGGGCGGGACGCCGCGCTCGGACGAGACGAGCCAGCAGGCTGCCGCGGCGGAGGCCGAGGTGACGCTGGAGCTGGCGGGCGAGACGGCCGCCGGGCGCGGCGGCGCCCAGGTGATGCGCCGCGCCAGCCGGCCCCGGGCCCCCTGGCGCGGCGCCAAGCGCGGCGCCTGACCTCGGGAGGGCAGGGGCCCTCCTTTCGATGCGGCGTCGATGTGGCGAGCCCCGGTGCCATGGCGAGGCTTGCCCCTTTGGGTGCGAATCGCCTGCTCGAGCCGGGCGCTTCGTCCCGCCGCCTGACGGTCGACGCCTCACCTGTCGTTCTTGCGCTCCGATCCGGCCTCCTCAGAATGTCCGAGGCCTGCGGTCGCGTCCGACCGCCATGCCGGAGATGGTCCCGACAGGGCGGCCACGGCTCGGCTCCGCTGATCAGCGGGCCTGGAGCAGCTCCGGCACGCGGAGCAGGATCAGCTCGTTGTCGTCGGCACGGGTCAGGTGGCGGCCCGCGCTGAAGGGCAGGTTGTTGTCGTTGCCGACAATGACGTGCTCGCCATCGACCGCCGCGACACTCTCGATGGTGAAGAAAGGAAAGGTGAAGCGGTCGCGGGGCTCGGTCGGGGCACGGTCGCCCTGGGTGCGGGCGAGGCCCTCCGGGTCGCGGATCGCCATCAGATCGACATAGCCGAGTTTCCTGACGAAGCCTTGCTCGTCCACCGCGCCGAGGTCGACGACGTAGATGCGCTTCAGCCGCGCCGGCGTGGCGAAGCAGCCAGGCGGGTTGGCGCCGGCGGCGCAGGCGAGCGAGGGATCGCCCTCGCCGTCGTCGCGCTCGATGATGAGGGCGCGGCGGTCGTCGATCATGTTGAAGTCGCCAATGGCGGTGGTGCCCTCCTCGATGCGGTAGCGCAGCACCCGGCCGGTCCAGGCACCGCGCGCAGCGTCCAATTCGGCGATGCGGAGGAAGCGGCCCTCGGGCTGGCCATTGGCGAGCAGCGGCTTTTCCAGCAGGGCGTAAAAACGGCGGCCATCCGGGCTCTGCGCCATGCCCTCGAAGCCGCCGCTCCGCTGCGATTCGAAGGCGGTTGCGGGAACTTGGAGCGCAGGGTTGTCGGGGCTGCGGATCGGGCGGCCGTCGATCACCGTCTCCACCATCTGGCGGACGCGGCCCTCGAGATCGACCTCGATGAGGAAGGGGCCGAACTCGTCGCCGAGCCAGAAGCCGCCGGCTGTCGGCTGGATGCTCTCGATGTCGAAGTCGCCGCCCGTCAGGTAGCGGCGCTCGGTTCCCTCATAGGCGATGCGGAAGGGGATGCGGCGATCCGGGTCGGAGAGGAAGATGGTCTGCTCGAGCGCCACCTGGCCGCTCGGCCAGTCGGGGCGGATGCGGTGGAGCATCAGCATGGCGTCCGGGCTGTTGCGCTTGTTGCCGAAGCCGTTGTCGCTCAGCACCCAATAGGCGCCCGAAGAGCGGCCATCCGCGCCGGCGGCGGGCGCGATGCCGGAGAAGCCCTGCACGGGCTGGCCGATGAAGGGGAGGCTGATGCCGGTCGGCCGCCCGGCGGGGGCGGCGCCGGTGGTGCCGGCGATGCTGCCCGGCCGGTCGGTGCGCCGGTTGCCCGGGCCGGCGAACTTGCCGGAGACAAGCGCGTCGCGCGGCGCATCGGCGGGCGGCACCGCCATGGTGAAGGCCGGGAGGATGGCATGGCCCGCCAGGCTCGCCTCGAAGCGTGGCTGGGCGAGGGCCGGGCCGGCGAGCAGGAGGGCAGTGGTCGTGAGAAGCAGTCGGCGCATGCGGGCATCCCCCTGATTGGTCCGGGGGCGCTCCTAGCCGGCGCGGGTTGCGCCGGCTTGGCAGTTCCGTGTCAGCCCTGTTGCAGCGGGCGGTAGCGCCAGACGCTGGCGGGCGGGAAGTTCTTCGGCGTCCAGGTCTCACGGCGCGCCGAGAGGCCGAGCTTTCGATACGGCAGCGGCGAGGTGATGCAGTAGGTGTAGAGCAGGAAGCCGAGCCCGGGGGCGACGCGCTCGACGCCCTCGATGAAGAGGCGCTGGCGCTCGATCGGCAGCAGCACCAGCGGGATGCCGCAGATCACGCTGGTGATGCGCCCGGCGAAGCGCTCCGGCAGGTGCTGCGGCAGGGCGAAGGCGTCGGCGCAAAGCACGGTGGTGCCGGGCAGGCTTTCGCGCAGGTGGTCCGCCATGTCGGGCACGATCTCCACCAGGATGAGGCGCTCGGGCGCGATGCCCGCATCCAGCATGGCGCGGGAGATCACGCCGGTGCCGGCCCCGATCTCGAGCACCGCGCCATCGCCATCCGCTGCGGCGAGGTTGGCGATGCGGCTCGACAGGGTGCGCGAGGAGGGCACGATGGAGCCCATCTGCAACGGGTCCGCCAACCAGCGGCGGAAGAAGAGCGGCAGGTTGGCAATCGGATGGGCGGCGTCGTGCCGCCGGAGGGTGCTGCTCGACATGCTTTGTCCTCTTTGTCCGGCGCTGCTTCAGCTGCTGAACCGGACCAGGGTTTCGCGAAATTGCGCCATCGAGGCCTCCCAGGAGAAGGCTTCCGCATGAGCGCGCGCAGCCTCCCGGCTGCATTCCAGCGCCGCCAGGCAGGCGGCACGGAGATCCTCGTCCAATACCCCGACGCGTGGATCGGTCACCACGTCGAGGGGGCCGGTAACGGGGAAGGCGGCAACCGGCGTGCCGCTGGCGAGCGCCTCCAGCAGCACGAGGCCGAATGTGTCGGTACGCGACGGGAAGACGAAGACATCGGCGCCGGCATAGGAGCGGGCGAGCAGGCCGTTGTCGCGGTAGCCAAGGAAATGCGCGCCGGGGAAGCGCGCCTGCAACTCGGCGCGCTGCGGCCCCTCGCCGATGACGATCTTGCTGCCGGGCAGGTCGAGGCTGAGGAAGGCCGCGATGTTCTTCTCGACGGCGATGCGGCCGGCATAGAGGAAGATGGGGCGCGGCAGGCCCTCGAAGGGCTCCCGTGGCCCCGGCCGGAAGCGGGAGAGGTCGACGCCGCGGGTCCAGGGCCGGACTCTGGTGAAGCCCCTTGCTGCGAGGTCGCGGCGGAGGCTTGGCGTCGCCGCCATCACTGCCCGGGCGGGGGCGTGGAAGTGACGCAGCACGCGCCAGGACCAGTCGGCGGGGACGCGGGCGCGCGCCTCCATGTACTCAGCAAATTTCGTGTGGAAGGCGGTGGTGAAGGGCCAGTTGCGGCGGAGGCAGATGCGGCGCATCGCCCAGCCGAGCGGGCCCTCGGTGGCGATGTGCACGGCGCAGGGCATGTAGGCATCGACCAGCGCCGCCAGCTTGCGGCGCGGTGCGATGGCGAGGCGGATCTCGCTGTAGCCGGGCGTCGGGATGCTGCGGAACCGGTCGGGTCCGATCACCTCGACGGTGTCGCCATGCGCGCGCAGCATCTCGGCCATAATGCCGAGCGTGCGCACGACGCCGTTGACCTGCGGAGCCCAGGCATCGGTGACGATGAGCAGGCGGAGCGGGGCATCCGTCGCCAGTGCCGCCGCAAGGGGCATTGGTTGGTCAAGCACGGGCGATCGCCAGCGAGTCGGCAGCGGCCTGCCGCTCGGTGCGCAGGCGCATCTCGCGGACCCAGTCGATCAGTTCGAAGCGGCCATCGGCATGCTCGACGAGGGCGGTGCAGCTTTCCACCCAGTCGCCGTCGTTCATGTAGGTGATACCGTGGACCTCGCGCATCTCGGCATGGTGGATATGGCCACAAATGACGCCGTCCAGCCCGCGGCGGCCAGCCTCGTTGGCCAGCGCCAGCTCGAAGCGGTCGATCGCCTTCACCGCCTCCTTCACCTGGCGCTTGAGCCATTGCGAGAGCGACCAGTAGGGGTAGCCGAGCTTGCGGCGGGCGGCGTTGAACCAGCGGTTCAGCGTGAGCGCCATGTCATAGGCCCAGTCGCCGAGATGGGCGATCAGCTTGGCGTAGCGGATGACGCCATCGAACTCGTCGCCATGAATGACGAGGAAGCGGCGGCCGTCGGCGGACTCGTGCACCGCCTCGCGCATGAGGCGGATGCCTGCGACCTCGAGCCCCTGGCCCAGCCAGTTGCGGAACATCTCGTCATGGTTGCCTGGGATATAGAGGACCTCGGTGCCGGAGCGGGCAAGCTTCAGCAGGATGCGCAGCACGTCGTCATGGTCGCTGTCCCAGTACCAGGACTTGCGGAGACGCCAGCCATCGACGATGTCGCCGACCAGATAGAGCCGGTCGCAGTCGGTGCGGTGGAGAAAGTCGGCCAGGTAGTCGGCGCGGCAGCCGCGCATGCCGAGATGCGTGTCGGAGAGGAAGACGCTGCGGTAACGGGTCCTGGCCTCGACGGCTTGCATGATCCTGCCCTCGCGCTTGCCGGGGCGGTGCAACCGATTCCCCGAACACAATCATCGGCAGGCGGGTAACGCGGGAGCGGCAATCCTGTCGTGAACCCTTCATGAAACCGTGCAGTAACGGGCCGCACGAGTCTGCGACATGACATGGCGATGACAGGTGCGCGGCCAAATTGTGGAGGTTGTAAAGCTCCTGAAAACGGCATGACCCGGAAGCGTCATCCTTTGCTGCGATAAGCCCGCCATGTTGATCATCTTCAACCCCACTGCCGGGCAGCGGCGCCGGCAACGGCTGGAGCGTGCGCTTGCGGTGCTGCGGAGGCTCGGGCGGGACTTCACCCTGGTCGAGACCGGGCATCCGGGCCATGCGGAGCAGTTGGCGCGCGAGGCGGCCAGGGAGGGGCGGCAGGTCGTTGTCGCCGCCGGCGGGGATGGGACGATCGCCGAGGTGGCAGCGGGGCTCGCCGGCGGGCGGGCGGCGCTCGGCGTGCTGCCGCTCGGCACGGCCAACGTCTTCGCCTGGGAACTCGGCATCCCGGTCCGGCCGGAAGCCTCGGCGCGGCTGCTGGCGGAGGGGGCAGCGCGGTGCGTGCATCCCGGGCAGGCGCGCTTTGCGGATGGGGCGGCACGGCTCTTCGTGCAGATGCTGGGGGCGGGGTTCGATGCCGCCGTCGTCGCCAATCTCGATCTCGGGCTGAAGCAGCGGATCGGGCGCGGCGCCTATGTCTGGCAGACGGTGCGGGAGTTGGGGCGCTACCGCTTCCCGCCGCTGCGGGTGGTCTTCGAGGAGGGCGAGGTGCAGGTGAGCTCGGTGATCGTCAGCAAGGGGCGGCTCTATGCCGGGCGGCACCTGCTGGCGCCGGCGGCCGAGATGGCGCGGCCGGGCTTCCAGGTAGCGCTGTTCCGCGGCTCAGGACCGGTGGCGGCCGCCGCCTATGGCGCGGCGCTGCCGCTCAACCTGCTGCCGCGCATGCCGGGCCTCGTGCTGCGGCATGCGACCTGGCTCAGGATCGAGGGCGAGGGCGTCGCCGTGCAAGCGGATGGGGACCCGGCCGGACGCTTGCCGGTGGAGGTGCAGGTCGCGCCGGCGCCGCTTCGCGTCCTGCTGCCGCGGCTGGCGGGGGTCGCGCTGGCGGCCTAGGCTTCAGCCTCAGCAGGGAGGAGAGGCCGATGAAGCCCATTCGTGTCGCGACCTTCGACGGGCCAGGCGCGCCGCCGGTCATCCGCGAGGTGCCATGGCCGAAGGTCGGGCGGAAATCGGCGCTGATCCAGATCGGGGCCTGCGGGGTCTGCGGGACGGACCTGCACATCCTCAAGGGCCATTGGCCGAAGCCGCTGCCCTGGCCCTTCACCCTCGGCCATGAGATGACCGGGATCGTCCGCGAGATCGGGCCGGAACTCAAGACGGACTGGATGGACCTGCCGATCGGCCTTGGGTCCAAGATCATGATCCCGCCCTTCATGCCCTGCGGCGATTGCTACTACTGCCGGCACTACCCGGAGAATTCCAACCGCTGCCAGACGCCGGTCTATTACGGCCGCTATCTCGGCTTCGACCGGCCGCCGCACCTTTGGGGCGGCTGGGCCGAGTATGTCTATGTCGACCTCGAGGCGTTGCCGGGGACCAAGATCTACAAGCTGCCCGATACCATGCCGCTCCGCCTCGGGGCGCTGTCGGAGCCGCTGACCTCGTGCATCCGCGGCTTCGCGCGCGCGCAGAAGATGGGGCTGTTCCGCTGGGGCGACACGGTCGTTATCCAGGGGAGCGGGCCGATCGGCATCCTCGCCATCGCCGCGGCGCGGGAGATGGGGGCCGGGCGGGTGATCTGCGTCGGTGCGCCGGAGGAGCCGCGGCTTGCGCTGGCCCGGCGCTTCGGGGCGGAGGCGACGGTGGATATCGAAGCCTACCCGACCTCCGAGGCGCGGGTGGCGCGCGTCCGTGAGATCGTCGGCGGCTACGGCGCTGATCTGGTGATGGACTGCACCGGCCATCCCGCTGCGGGGCCGGAGGGGGTCGAGATGCTGCGCGACGGGGCGGCGCTGATCGAGATGGGGCAGTTCACCGATGCGGGGAGCATCGCCACCAACTGGCACCGCTTCGTTGCCAAGGATGTGGTGATCATCGGCTCCTGGGCCTTCACCGAGAACGACCTCGCACTCGGCATCCGCATGCTCGACCATGCGCGGGACCGCTACCCCTGGTACGAGATGCAGACCATCTACCCTTTCGACCAGGACGGGGTGGAGCGGGCCGTCGCCGATGCCATGGCGATGCGCACGGTGAAGAGCACCATCGTGCCCTTCCCCGAACTGCTGGAGGCCTGACTACTCGGCGGCGGCGAGGATGCGGTCCATCGCCTCCGTCCGGCCGAGGGCGGCAAGGACTGCATCGATCGGCGGGCTCTGGGTGCTGCCGCTGAGGGCGATGCGGAGGGGCTGGGCGACCTGGCCGAGCTTCATCCCCTTCACATCGGCATAGTCGCGAAGCCAGTTCATGATCTCCGCCCGCTCCCAGGGCGTGTCGGTGAGGAAGCGGGCGAGGTCGGCAAGAAGGGCCTTGGCCTCGGGCGTGAGCTGGGCCGCGGCCTTCGGGTCCATCGCGGGCGGACCCTCCTCCGCGGCGAAGGCGGCGGCGGCGGTCAGGTCCTCAAGGGTCTTCGCCCGCTCCTTCAGCACCGGCATCAGGGCGCGGATGCGGTCGCCGCCCAGGGTGCCGTAGTCGATGCCGCGATGGGCGAGGCGCCTCAGCACATCCTCGGTCAGGCGGGCGTCCTCGGCGGCACGGAGATAGACGCCGTTGAGATGCGTCAGCTTGGCGTAGTCCATGCGGGAGGCGGCGCGGCCGACATCCTTCAGGTCGAAGAGCGCAATGGCGCGGTCACGCGGGATGAGCTCCTCGTCGCCATGGCCCCAGCCGAGGCGGAGCAGATAGTTGCAGACGGCCTCGGGGAGGAAGCCCTGGGCCTCGAACTCCATCACGCCGACGGCGCCGTGACGCTTTGAGAGCTTGGCGCCATCCGCGCCGTGGATCAGCGGGATATGGGCGAAATGCGGACGGCGCCAGCCCATGGCGTCGTAGACCATGCATTGACGGAAGGTGTTGGTCAGGTGGTCGTCGCCGCGGATGACATGGGTGATGCCCATGTCATGGTCGTCCACCACTACGGCGTGCAGGTAGGTCGGCGTGCCGTCCGAGCGGAGGATGATCATGTCGTCCAGCTCGGTGTTGCGGACTTCGACGCGCCCCTGGACCAAATCTTCGACCACGGTGGAGCCCTCGCGCGGGGCCTTCAGGCGGATGGCGGGCTTCCGGTCGGCGGGCGCCTCCGCGGGGTTGAGGTCGATCCAGCGCGAGCCGTCATACTTGAAGGGGCGCTTGGCGGCCTCCGCCTCGGCACGCATCGCAGCCAGCTCCTCCGGCGTGTCGTAGGCGAGGTAGGCGGCGCCGCGGGTCAGAAGTTCCCGCGCCACCTCGGCATGACGGACCTCGCGGCTGCTCTGGAGGACCGGCGGCTCGTCCGGGCCAAGGCCGAGCCAGGCGAGGCTGTCGAGGATCTGCTGCACGGCGGCCTCCGTGCTGCGCGCCCTGTCGGTGTCCTCGATGCGCAGGAGGTACTGGCCGCCATGATGGCGGGCGAAGAGGAAGTTGAAGAGGGCGGTGCGCGCCCCGCCGATATGGAGGAAGCCGGTCGGCGAGGGGGCGAAGCGGGTGCGGACGGTCATGACCTGCCTGGGTGATGGCGGCGCCGGCCGGCCCGGCATGCTTGCTGCAGCGCAATGAAGGGCAGGCCATGGGCCGGTGTCGGGGCGCGGATACCCCTCCACCCGAGAATAGACCGGGCGGCAGAGCTTGGGAAATGGGCCTCTCCGCACGGTTGCCGAGCCGAATCGGAGGCAGTTGCAACCAGGGCACGCTACGTGTCATGGGCGAATCGGTGTCAACCTAAGCTGACATTCTAAGATGCAACTTTAAAGATCTCTCATTTTTTAGCTTCACGTAATGGTTGTAATTATGGTTCGGAGCCGTAGTGTTCTCGTCGCAAATGTCTTCAGCTGTCGCCCGGCCAGCCTCCCGATGGTCCGGCAGGCTCGCATCGACGGTCGCGGGGGAAAACCTCCTTGCGGACGAGCGCCCCAGGCTTGCCTTGTGGCTGGCCGTGGCCCTCGGTGCGGGCGTGCTGGCCTATTTCGCCTGGCCGTCGGAACCTCCACCGGCGGCCAGGTGGGTCGCGCCACCTCTCTTGCTGCTTGCGCTCTGGATCGGGGCGCGCCGGCCCATGGCTGGTCTGCTGCTCGGCCTGATGGCGGCCGGGGCGGCCGGCTTCGCCCTGGCGAGCTGGCAGGCATCGCGGATGGCCCCGCCGCAGGAGCCGCCGCGGGTGGCGACCATCCTCACCGGCGAGGTCGCGGAGGTGGAGCTGCTGCCCGAGGGGCGGCGGGTGACGCTGCGGGCGGCGCGGTTCGATGCCGGGCCCGTGGAGGAGCGGTTGGTGCGGGTGCGGCTGAAATCCGAAGATCCGTCGCGGCCGCAGCCGGGCGACCGGCTGAAGGTCCGCGCGATGGTCCGGCCGCCGGGCGCGCCGTCGCATCCCGGTGGGTGGGATTTCCAGCGGGCGGCCTATTTCTCCGGCCTCGGCGGCAGCGGCTATGCGCTCGGCATGGCCGAGGTGGCGCCGGGCGAAGCGCAGCCGGTCTTCGCCGGGCTGCGGGCGAGGATCGAGGAGCGGGTGACGGCGGCGCTGCCGGGGACGGTGGGAGCCATCGCCGCTGCTCTGATCACCGGGGGGCAGAGTGCCATTCCGGCGGGCGACCTCAACGCCATGCGGGATTCGGGGCTGGCGCACCTGCTGTCCGTCTCCGGGCTGCACATCGCCGCGGTGATGGGCCTCGCCTTCGCCCTGGTGCGCTGTGGGCTCGCCTTCGCCATGCGGCTACCGGGGAAGGCGATCGCAGCCCTGGCGGCGCTGGCCGTGGGGGCGGGCTATCTGCTGCTCAGCGGGTCGCAGGTGCCCATGCAGCGGAGCTTCGCCATGGCGGCCGTCACGACCCTGGCGTTGCTGTCCGGGCGGCGGGCGCTCAGCCTGCGGGTTCTGGCGCTGGCGGCGGCGACGGTGATCGTGGTGCAGCCGGCAGCGCTGCTGGGAGCGAGCTTCCAGATGAGCTTCGCCGCGGTGCTGGCACTCATCGCCGGCTGGGAGTGGCTGCGGCCGCGGCTTCCGCAGGCCGGGCGGCGGACCGCCTGGCAGAGGCGGGCGGTGCTGGCGCTGTTCGGCATCGTGGCGACCTCGGTGCTGGCGGGGCTTGCTACCATGCCCTTCGCCCTCCACCACTTCGGCCGGGTGCAGTTCTATGGCGTCGTGGCGAATGCCGTGGCGGTGCCGATCACCTCGCTGCTGGTGATGCCGTCGGCGATGGCGGCGGTGCTGCTGATGCCGCTCGGGCTGGAGGGCCTGGCCCTGGCGCCGATGGGCTGGGGGGTAGAGGCGATCCTCGGCGTGGCGCGGCTGGTTTCCTCTTGGCCCGGGGCGGCGCTGGCGGTGCAGCCGATCCCGGCTTGGGGGCTCGGACTCTGCACCTTCGGCCTGCTCTGGCTCTGCCTGTGGCGGACGGGCTGGCGGCTGGCGGGCGTGCCATTGCTGGCGATGGGGCTGCTCAGCGGCCCATTGGACCGGCCGCCAGACCTGCTCATCTCGGGCGATGGGCGGCTGATCGCGCTGCGGGCGGGGGATTCGCTCTTCCTGCAGCGCCAATCCGGCGCTTCGGCGTTCATCCGCGAGAATTGGCAGCGGGTCCATGCGGTCGCCGGCACCGAGGCCTTGCCGCGCGAGGGCGAGTTGGCCGAGGGCATGCTGCGCTGCCGGGCCGGGGCCTGCGCGCTACGACCCGATCCCGCAGGGGCGGAGGCGGTGCTGCTGCGGGGCGAGGCGCCGCACGCGGCCTGTGTCACCGCCGCCGTGGTGGTCTCGGCTGAGCCGGTGCGGGGAGCATGCCTCGCGCAGGTGGTCGACCGGTTCGCGGTCTGGCGGGACGGGCCGCATGCCATCTGGCTGGAGCGCGGCGGGGCGCGGGTGGTCAGCGACCGGGCCTGGCGAGGCGACCGCCCCTGGGTGCCGCCGGTGCCGGCGCCGCGAGGCATCGCCTCGACGGCGCCGGTCGCGGTGGTCGAATAGCTCAGTAGCGGCGGAGCAGGCCGATCAGGCGACCCTGAACCTTCACCCGGTCCGGGCCGAAGATGCGGGTCTCGTAGCGCGGGTTGGCCGGCTCGAGGGCGATGGAGTTGCCCTTGCGGCGCAGGCGCTTCAGCGTGACCTCGTTCTCATCGACCAGCGCCACGACGATGGCGCCGTTATCGGCGATGTCGCCGCGGCGGATGATGACCGTGTCGCCGTCAAGGATTCCGGCCTCGACCATGGAGTCGCCGGCGACCTCGAGCGCGTAGTGCTCCCCATTGGTCAGCAGGGCGGCGGGGACTTCGACGCTGCTGCCGCTGTCGCGCAGCGCCTCGATGGGCAGGCCGGCGGCGATGCGGCCATAGAGCGGGAGCTGGACGGCCGCCGCTTCATTCGCTGCGCGCTGGACGCCGGCGAGGTTCGGAGCGAAGCGGCCATGGATGACATTGGGCGAGAAGGCTGCGGCGGCCGGGGCCGGGGCAGCCGGTGCGGGCTCGGGCGCGCGGCGCGGCGCGATGTTCTCCGGCAGGCGGATGACCTCGAGCGCACGGGCGCGATGGGCGCGCCGCTTGAGGAAACCGCGCTCCTCGAGGGCGGTGATCAGGCGGTGGATGCCGGACTTCGACTTGAGCTTCAGCGCGTCCTTCATCTCCTCGAAAGAGGGGGAGAAACCGGTCGCGCGCAAATGCTTGTCGATGAAGATCAGCAGCTCATGCTGCTTGCGGGTAAGCATCATCCCCTCCGTGGGCTGGCCCTGCGCGTGGCTGGCGAACAAACCACGAATCGCAGGGATGTTCTACGGAAGTTCCATCAGCCGGTCAACTGTATCGTATCAGAGACCGAGATCGCCGAGTGGGATGACCTCCACCGGGGCACCGGCGGGGAGGGCCGGAGCATTCGGCGCCCGGAGGATGAGGGCCTCGGCGCGGGCCAGGGTCTTCATCATCGAGCTGTCCTGCGCGGGAAATGGCGTCGCCAGGGGGGTGCCGTCCGCGCTGGGCTCCAGCGTGGCGCGGAGATGGTCGAAACGGCGGTCGTTCTCCGGCAGATCGGTGCCGGCGAGCGCGCGGATGGTGCGCGGCGCGGCGCCCGGCAGGCCTGAGAGGCGATCGAGGGCAGGCACCAGGAAGAGCACGCTGCAGACCAGGGCAGAGACCGGGTTGCCGGGCAGGCCGAGAACCGGCGTCGGGCCAAGCCTTCCCCAGATCAGCGGCTTGCCGGGCCGCATGGCGATCTTCCAGAAGTCGAGGGTGAAGCCCTGCGGACCGAGGGCGCTCTGCACCAGGTCATGGTCGCCGACGCTGGCGCCGCCGCTCGTCACCAGCAGGTCGCAGGCGCGGGCGGCGCGGGCGGCCTCGGCGATGGCTTGGCTGTCGTCGGGGGCGATGGGGAGAACGAGCGGCTCGCCGCCGCCGGCGCGGACCAGGGCTGCCAAGGCGTGGGCGTTGCTGCTGACGATGCCGCCGGGCGGGATCGGGTCGCCGGGGAGGGCGATCTCGTCGCCGGTCGCCAGGATGCCAATGCGGGGCGCACGGTGGACCGTCAGCCAGGGCGTGTTGGCGGCGGCGGCGAGGCCGATGTCGCGGGCGGTCAGACGCCGGCCGGCGGGGAGCAACTCCTCGCCCTCGGCGAAATCGAGGCCTCGGCGCCGGATCCAGCGGCCGGGGCGGACGGTCTCCTTCACCAGTACGGAGGCGCCAGCAACCTCGGCATCCTCTTGGAGGAGGATGGCGTCGGCACCGGGCGGGACCAAGCCTCCGGTGAAGATGCGGACCGCCTGGCCGGAGCCAACCTCCCCGGCGAAAGGATGGCCGGCGGGAGCCGTGCCGATGACGCCGAGGCGGGCGCCCTCCGTGGCCTCGGCGGCGCGGACCGCATAGCCATCCATGGCCGAGACATCGGCGGGGGGCTGGGTCAGCCGGGCGAGGACGGGGCGGGCGAGGACACGGCCCCATCCGGCGGGAAGGGGCACGGTCTCGGCCGGGGTGGCGGCGAGGGCTTCCAGAATGCGCGTCCGGGCTTCCTCGACCGAGATCATCACTCTGCCTCGTAAGTGCCGGATTTTCCGCCGGATTTGTGGGCAAGCCGCACAGCCTCGATGCGCATGCCGCGATCGATAGCCTTGCACATGTCGTAGACGGTCAGCGCTGCGACGGTGAGGGCGGTCAGCGCCTCCATCTCGACGCCGGTGCGGCCGGTCAGTGCGACGGTCGCCTCGATCTCCACGGCATCGGGCGGGGCGGGGGTGAGGTCGACCGCGACCTTGGTCAGCATCAGCGGGTGGCAGAGCGGAATGAGGTCCGCCGTGCGCTTCGCCGCCATGATGCCGGCGAGGCGGGCCACGGCGAGGACGTCGCCCTTGGCCATCTGGCCCTCGACGATGCGGGCGAGGGTAGCCGGATCCATCACCACGCGGCCGCGGGCGATGGCCTGACGCTGCGTCTCCGCCTTGCCCCCCACATCGACCATGGCGGCGCGACCTTCCGCGTCGAAATGGGTGAGGGAAGGCGCCTTGGCCATCAAAGGGCCTGGACGAGCGCGGCGGCGGCGGCGGTGACGTCCGGCTGCCGCATCAGGCTCTCGCCGACCAGGATGCAGCGGGCGCCGGCATCGGCCATGCGCCGGACATCGGCAGGGTTGCGGATGCCGCTCTCGGCAATCGGGATGCGGTCGGCGGGGACCAGCGGCGCAAGCTCGTCCGAGGTCGCAAGATCAGTCTGCAAGGTCTTGAGATTACGGTTGTTGATTCCAATCAGCCGGGTCTGGAGGCCGAGAGCGCGCTCAAGCTCGGTACGATCGTGCACCTCGGCGAGGACACCCATGTCAAGGCTGCGGGCGATATCCTCCAGCTCCTCCGCCTGCTGGTCGGAGAGGGCGGCCATGATGAGCAGGACGCAATCGGCTCCCATCGCCCGCGCCTCGAAGACCTGCCAGGGGTGGACCATGAAGTCCTTCCGCAGCACCGGCAGGCTGCAAGCGGCGCGGGCGGCCTTCAGGTGGTCGGCATGGCCCTGGAACCAGGGAGCGTCGGTCAGCACCGAGAGGCAGGTGGCGCCCGCCCGGGCGTAATCCTCGGCGAGCCTCGCCGGCTCGAAGGGGTCGCGGATCAGCCCGCCGGAGGGGGAGGCGCGCTTGATCTCGGCGATGAGGCCGACGCGGCCATCGGCCACCGCGTCGCAGAGGGCGGTGACGAAATTGCGCGGCGGCTCGGCGGCGCGCGCCTGCCGCTCGATCTCGCTGAGCGGCGTCGCGGCGGAGCGGGCGCGGACCTCCTCGTACTTGTCGGCGAGGATGCGGGAGAGCGTGTCCGGCACCGTCTGCGGGTCGGGGAGGATGACATGGGGGGCGTTCATGCTGCAGTGGCGTCCTTCAGGCGGGCCAGTACGGCAGAGGCGGCCCCGCTGTCGATGGCCGCCGCGGCCCGCGCCGCGCCGGATGCAAGATCGGTATCGCGCCCCGCAACGACCAGGGCCGCGGCCGCATTCAGCAACACGATGTCGCGGTAGGGGCCTGGGGCGCCGTCCAGCAACGCGGCGAGGGCGAGGGCGTTCTCCGCCGGCTCGCCGCCGCGGATGGCTTCGGGCGGGGCGCGACGGAGGCCGGCATCCTCCGGGGCGATGCTGAATTCGCGGATGGCGCCGTCCTGCAGCGCGACGACCCGCGTCTCGCCGGAGAGGGCGATCTCGTCGAGGCCCTGGCCGTGGACGAGCCAGGCGGACTCGGTGCCGAGGCGGGCAAGCGTCTCCGCCATGGGGCGCAGCCAGGCGGCGTCGTAGGCGCCGGTGAGCTGGCGGCGGACGCGGGCCGGGTTCGCCATCGGGCCGAGCAGGTTGAAGATGGTCCGGGTGCCGAGTTCGACGCGGGGGCCGGCGGCGTGGCGCAACGCCGCGTGGTGGCGCGGCGCCATCAGGAAGACCATGCCGGCGGTCCGGAGCACCGTCTCCAGCCGGTCCAGCGGCACGTCGAGGTCGACCCCGAGCGCGGCCAGCGCATCCGCGGCGCCGGAGCGGGAGGAGAGGGCGCGGTTGCCGTGCTTGGCGACGGGCACGCCGCAGCCGGCGACGACCAGTGCCGTTGCCGTCGAGATGTTGAGGCTTCCCATGGCATCGCCGCCGGTGCCGACGATGTCGATGGCGCCGGGCGGTGCCTCGATCGCCGTCATGCGGGCGCGCATGGCGCGGACGGCGCCGGTCATCTCGGCCACCGTCTCGCCTCGGACGCGCATCGCCATCAGCAGGCCGGCGATCTGGGCGGGCGTCGCCTCGCCGGCCATGATGATGCCGAAGGCGGCCTCGGCCTCGCTCTCCGCCAGGCGCTCGCCAGCGGCGAGACGGGCGAGGACCGGCTTCAGCGTGTTCACGCCGGCACCCGCGCCTTGGCGAGCAGCAGGAAGTTCCGCAGCAGGTCGTGGCCATGCTGGGAGGCGATGCTCTCCGGATGGAACTGCACCCCCCAGATGGGCAGGCTGCGATGGGCGAGGCCCATGATGAGCCCATCCTCGGTCCAGGCGGTCGCCTCGAGCTCGGCGGGCAGGTCGTCCCGGCGGACGACGAGGGAGTGGTAGCGCGTGGCGCGCACCGGGCTCGGCAGTCCGGCGAAGAGGTCGGTGCCGCGGTGATGCACGTCCCAGACCTTGCCATGGACCGGGTCGGGCGCGCGGATGACGGTGCCGCCGAAGGCCTGGCCGATCGCCTGGTGGCCAAGGCAGACGCCCATCAGCGGGATCCCGGCCGAGGCGGCGGCGCCGATCAGCGGCAGGCAGATGCCGGCCTCGTTCGGCGTGCAGGGGCCGGGCGAGAGCAGGATGGCTTCCGGCCGCATGGCCAGGGCCTCCTGGCTCGTCAGCGCGTCATTGCGCCGTACCTCGATCTCCACTCCAAGGTCGCCAAGGAAGTGATAGAGATTGAAGGTAAAACTGTCGTAGTTGTCGATCAGCAGGATCATGGCTTCGGACTTTCGGGCCGGCTCGCGGTGGGGTCAAGCGCGGGCGGCGGCGGGGCCGGGGGCGCGGGCGGCCGCACCGGCGGCAGGGCCGGGCCACTGATGACGTCGAAGTCGAAATCGCTGCGCTGCATGTCGGGCCTCCTTTGGGGTGGGGGCCGGCACCGCTGGCGAGGGTGCAGAGACGAGAAAGCCGCCAGCGGGTGGCGGCTTCTGGGGTCTGCGAGGGTGCGCTGATCCTTAGGCCGCCGGTTTGTACCAGCGGTACCAAAATCGCGTAGCGGGGATCGCGCGCTGCACCATGACGGAAGTCGTGCCATGGCGCGGCGCGCGGTGCAAGCGTGATCAGAAGCCGTAGAGCCGCGCCGGATTGTCGACGAGGATGGCCTGGCGCTGCGCCGGCTCGGGCACCCAGTCGCCGAGCGCGTCCATCAGCACGCCGTCATCCGGCACCTCCTCCGGCGAGGCGAGGGAGGGGTGGGGCCAGTCGGTGCCCCAGACGCAGCGCTCGGGCGCGGCCTCGATCATGGCGCGGGCCATGGCGGCGACATCCCGGTAGGGCGCGCCGGCGGCGGATGAGCGGTAGCCGCAGAGCTTGGCCCAGGCGCCGCCCCGCAGCAGGCGGAGCAGCGCCTGGAAGGCCGGGTGGCCGGCGCCGTGCTGGTCCGACTTCACGCCGCCCATATGGTCGATCACCAGCGGGCAGGGCAGGCGGGCGAGGACGGGCTCCAGCGCCAGCAGCTCGGCAGGATGGGTATAGACCTGCAGGTGCCAGCCAAGCTCGGCGAGACGGGCGCCAAGGACTTCGAGCCAGGCAAGCAGGGCGTTGCTGCCGCTCACCGCGTTGATGCGGACGCCGCAGGCGCCGCGGGCCGCCATGGCGTGGAGCGCGGAAGTGTCGAAGCCCTCGTCGATGACGACGACGGCGCGGGTGCGGTCGCGGCCGAGGGCGTCCACGGCGTCGAGCGTCGCCGCATTGTCGGTGCCGTAGATGCTTGGCTGGACGATGACGGTGCGCTCGATGCCGATGGCGTCGCACATCGCCCGGTAGGCGGCGATGGATGCCTCGGGCGGCGTGTAGGAGCGGCCAGGGGAGAGCGGATAGCGCCCATAGGGACCGAAGATGTGCATATGGCAGTCGGTCGCGCCGGCGGGCGGCTGCCAGCGGGGGCGGCTGGTCACGGTGCGAGCGCCGGGGCAGGGGCGGGTCATTGGCGGCGGCCGGCGGCGAAGCGGACGGCCTCCTCCGCTGCGCGGAACAGGGCGCGGGCCTTCTGGTGCGTCTCCTCGTACTCGGCGACCGGGTCGCTGTCGGCGACGACGCCGGCGCCCGCCTGGACATGCATAACCCCGTCCTTCACCAGCGCGGTGCGGAGGCCGATGCAGGTGTCCATGCCGCCATCGGCGCCGAAATAGCCGAAGCCGCCGGCATAGATGCCACGCCGCGAGGGCTCCAGCTCCTCGATGATCTGCATGGCGCGAACCTTGGGGGCGCCGGTCAGCGTGCCGGCCGGGAAGCCGCCCGCCAGCGCGTCGAGCGCGGAGAGGCCGGGGCGGAGGCGGCCGCGGACCTCGGAGCCGATATGCATCACCTGCGAGTAGCGCTCGATCTGGAACTGGCTCGGGACGCGGACGGTGCCGATGGCGGAGACGCGGCCGACATCGTTGCGGCCGAGATCGAGCAGCATCAGGTGCTCGGCGCGCTCCTTCGGGTCGGCGAGGAGCTCGGCCTCGAGCGCCTCGTCCTCCTCCGGCGTCGCGCCGCGGCGGCGGGTGCCGGCGAGCGGGCGGATCGTCACCTCGCCGTCGCGCAGGCGCACAAGGATCTCCGGCGAGGCGCCGACCGCGGCGAAGCCCGCGAAGTCGAAGAAGAAGAGGAAAGGTGCCGGGTTGATCCGCCGCAGCGCCCGGTAGAGGGCGAAGGGCGGCAGGGCGAAGGGCACCGAGAAGCGCTGGCTGGGCACGACCTGGAAGCAGTCGCCGGCGCGGATATAGTCCTTCGCCCGCTCCACCGCGGCGACGAAGCCCTCGCGGGTGAAGTTGCTGGAAGGCTCGGGCAGCCGCGGCAGGCTGACCGGCGCCGCGGGGCGGGGCAGCGGGCGGTCGAGCGCGGCCTCGGCCTCGTCGAGCCGGGCCTGGGCGGTGTCCCAGGCGGCCTGCAGGTCCTGGCCCGGCTGTGGCCAGGCCGTGGTGAAGAGGCTCAGCGCATCGCGGACATGGTCGAAGACGGCGACCAGCGTCGGGCGCACCAGCACCGCCTCGGGGATGCCGAGGAGATCCGGCGCGGTCGCGGGCAGGCGCTCGATCAGCCGGACCATGTCGTAGCCCAGATAGCCGAAGAGGCCGACGGCGATGGGCGGCAGGCCGGGCGGCAGGGTCATCTGCGCGGCGGCGATGGCGGCGCGGAGGCTCTCCAAAGCATCATGGCCGGCTGGCTCGAAGGCATGCGGGGCGGCGAGGGCATGACGGTTCAGCTCCGCCTGACCGTTGCGGCAGCGCCAGATCAGGTCCGGCTCCAGCCCGACCGCGGAGTAGCGGCCGCGGGCGGCGCCGCCCTCGATGCTTTCCAACAGGAAGCTGTTTGGCCTGCCGGAGGCGAGCTTGAGAAAGACCCCGACCGGCGTGTCCAGGTCCGCCACCCGCTCCCGCCACAGCACCTGGGCCTGCCCGGCGGCAAGACCAGCGCTGAAGGCGGCGAAATCGGGGGAGGGCATGGCGCGTGCTCCGGGTTCAGGGTTGGGCGAGAGTATCGAGCAGCCGGGGATTGATCCGCACATCCGAGCGGTTGCGCAGCGCGGCGACGTATTCCGTCTCGAAATCGCCGGCCATTGCCTGGCTGGTCTCGGTCTTGACGCGGATGATGGCGGCCGGGTCGGTGGCGGGGTCGGGGCGGGTCACCTCCAGCAGCTGGGCGACGGCGAAGCCGTCCCGGGTCCGCGCCATGGTGGGCTCGTTTGCCTTCAACTCGAAGAGCGGCGCGAGGATCTCGGCCGGCACCGGCCCGTCGCGCTGGTCGCGGGTGATGGCGCCAACCTCGCGGACGCCGAAGCCCGCCTCGCGCGCGGCATCGGCCAGGGTCTTGCCGCCCCTCACCGCGGCGAGGAGGGCGGCGGCGCGCTCCTCCATCTCGCGGCGCTTGGCGTCGGCGATGAAGGCCTCGCGGACCTGGGGCTCCACCTGCTCGAAGGGGCGGAGGGCGGGGGGCGTCACCTCCTTCACATCGACGGCGACGAAGCCGGCCTCGGTCTCGGCGAGGCGGGGCGCCGCGCCCTTCTCCGTGCTGAAGATGGCGCGGAGCAGCGGGGCGCGGGCGGCCTCGATCACGGGAAGCTCCACCGCCTTCCCCTCCGGGTCGAGGCCGTTGCCATCGGTGCGGAGGGTGGCGAAGCCGAGGTTGAAGCGCTGGGCGGCCTCGGCGAGGGTCGCACCGCCGGCCAGCGCATCCTCGACCTGGTTGGCGCGCTCGAAGGCGAGGTCGGCGGCCTTCTCGGCAGTGAGCTCCTGGCGGAGCTGGTCGCGTACCTCGGCCAGCGAGCGGGTGGCGCCGGGCTCGACACCCTCGACCTTGAGGACATGCCAGCCGAAATCGGTCTTCACCGGGGCGGTTACGGTGCCGGGCGCGGCGGTGAAGGCGGCCTCGGCGAGTTGCGGGAAGGGCAGGCCGGCACGGTCGATGGCGCCGAGCTCCACCGCCTGGCCGCCGGCGGCCTCGGCCTCCCGCGTCACCGTGGCGAAATCGGCCCCGCCGGACCAGGCGGCGGCGATGGCCTTGGCCTTCTCCTCGTCCTGCACGAGGACCTGCTCGAGCCTGCGGCGCTCCGGCGTCTCATACTGGCCGCGGCGGGAATCGTAGGCGGCGGCGAGGTCGGCGTCGGAGATCTCCACCTCGCGGCTGATGCGCTCGGCGGTCAGCACGGCGACGCCCGCCTCGCGGTATTCGGGGCTCGAGAAGCGGTCCGGGTTGTTCTCATGGTAGCGGCGGAGTTGCGCCTCCTCGGGCGGCGGCGGCTCGGGCGCGGCGGTGAGGGGCAGGATGACGAGGCTGGCGCTGCGCTGCTCCTGCTGCCACTGCACCAGCGGGCCGGCCAGGGTATCGGGGACGGCGGCCCCGGCGCGGACGGCCAGCACCAGCTGTTGCCGGGCGAGGTCGGCGCGGACCAGGGCGAGGAAGGCGGCCTCGGTGAGGTCGTTGCTGCGGAGGAAGTTCTCGAAGACCGGGCGCTCGAACTGGCCGCTGAGGCCGCGGAAGCCCTGGATCGAGAAAATGAAATCCCGCACTGCCGAGTCCGGCACGGCGATGCCGAGGCTGGCCGCCTCGGCCCGGAGCACGCGGTCGAGGACCAGCTGCTCGATCGCCTGCTGGGCGACGGCGCGGCGGATGCGCGGGTCGTTGTCGAACTGGCCGCCGAGCTGGCGGGAGAGGCGCTGCATCTCCCGGCGGATGGCGGCCTGCGCCTCCTCGATCTCGATCGGCGCGCCATTGACCCGCGCGACGGCATTGTCCCGGCCGAAATCGCGGATGGTGTCGCCGATGCCCCATACGGCGAAGGAGGCGATCAGCAGCACGAAGAGCAGCTTGGCGACCCAGGTGGAGGCAAGCCGGCGGAATGCGGTGAGCATGATGGTCCGTCTGTGATCCGGGCCGGGTGCATAGCGGAGGCGTCGGCCGTTGCCAAACCTGTTGGTCGCGGATACCCGACTTCGACCAACAGATAGGAAGCTGCCATGACCCCCGGAGTGCGCCCGTTGATCGCCGGCAATTGGAAGATGCACGGCACCCTGCGCGAGGCCGCGGCGCTGGCCGAGGGGGTGCGGGCCGGCGCCGCGGCCTCGCGGGCGGAACTGCTGATCTGCCCGCCCTTTCCCCATCTGGTGCCGGTCGCCGGCGCGCTCGGGGATGGCGTCGGGCTCGGCGGGCAGGACTGCCATGCGGCGGCGAGGGGCGCCCATACCGGCGATGTGGCGGCGGCGATGCTCCGGGATGTCGGCGCGACTTACGTCATCCTCGGCCATTCCGAGCGGCGGGCCGACCATGGCGAGGCGGATGCGCTGGTGCGGGCCAAGGCGGAGGCAGCGCTGGCGGCGGGCCTTGTCCCGATCGTCTGCGTCGGCGAGAGCGAGGCGCAGCGGCTGGCGGGCGCGGCGGAGGCGGTCGTGACAGGTCAGCTCGATGGCAGCCTGCCGGATGGCTTCGCGGCGGCCGGGGGCGTTGTCGCCTATGAGCCGGTCTGGGCCATCGGCACCGGGCGGACGCCGACCGAGGCGGAGATCGCAGCCATCCATGCGGCGATCCGGGCCAATCTGGAGGGACGGTTCGGCGAGGCGGGGGCTGGGCTCCGCATCCTCTATGGCGGGTCGGTGAAGCCGGGCAATGCGAAGGGCATCCTCGCCCTGCCCCATGTCGACGGGGCGCTGGTCGGCGGGGCGAGCCTGGTCGCGGCGGATTTCCTGGCGATCGCCGCGGGGGTGCCGGACGCCGCGTGACGCCGCTGCTCATCGGCTCGGAGATCTACCGGCATTCCTCCTACGGGCCGAAGCATCCGCTGGCCATACCCCGGGTCTCGACCGCGCTTGACCTGATCGAGGCGCTGGAATGGCTGCCGTCGGGCGGGTGGATCGAGGCGCCGATGGCGACGCCGGCGGAGCTCGCGCGGTTCCATGCGCCGGACTACATCACGGCGCTGCAAAGGGCTGAGGCGACGCAGCGGGCGCCGCCGGAGGACCAGGCGCGCTATCATATCGGCGCCCACGGCAATCCGGTCTACCGCGAGGTCTTCTCCCGGCCGGCGACCAGCGCGGGGGGGTGCATGCTGGCCGCGCGGCTCACGGCCGGGGGCGGCGTCGCCTATTGCCCGGGCGGGGGGACGCATCACGGGCGGCCGGACCGGGCGAGCGGCTTCTGCTACCTCAACGACCCGGTGCTCGGGCTGCTGAGCTGGCTCGATGCCGGGCTGGAGAACATCCTTTACATCGATATCGACGCGCATCACGGCGACGGGGTGCAGGACGCCTTCCATGGCGATCCGCGCGTCTTCACCCTCTCGGTCCATGAGGCGGGGCGGTGGCCGCAGACCGGGGCGGTGGAGGACCGGGCGGGCGGGGCGGCGCGCAACCTGCCGGTGCCGCCGGGCTTCAACGATTCCGAGATGCTCTGGGTGCTGCACCAGGCGATCCTGCCGATCGCGCGGCGGCTGCGACCGCAGGCGATCATGCTGCAGTGCGGGGCGGATGCGCTGGAGGAGGATCCGCTCTCGAAGCTTTCTCTCTCTAACAACGCGCATTGGGGAGTGGTGCGGGCGCTGATGGCGCTGGCGCCGCGGCTGCTGGTGCTCGGGGGCGGGGGGTACAATCCCTGGACGGTCGGCCGGTGCTGGGCGGGGGTCTGGGCGACGCTCAACGGCTTCGCCATCCCGGAGCGGCTGCCGCCGGCGGCGGAGCAGGTGCTAAGAGCGCTGCAATTCGGGCGGGCGGCGGGGAGGAATCCGCCGGAGCACTGGTTCAACACGCTGCGGGATGCGCCGCGGCCGGGGGTGGTGCGGGCAGCGGTGCAGCGGGTGGCGGCGGCGGTGGTGCAGGACCTCGACACCATCGCGCCTCCGGGACGTTGAGGGTCCGTTCCCTGCAACAGGATCCGCCATGCCGAGACTCAACCCCCGCCTGATCGATACCGGCAGCCCGCCCATTCCCGAAATCCAGGCCTGGGGCCGGCGCTACGACGGGCGCCATGGGCCGCTGGTCAATCTGTGCCAGGCGGTGCCCGCCTATCCACCGCCGCCGGAGATGCTGGAGAGGCTCGCCGCGGCGGCTGGGAGCGCCGAAGCGGCCGCCTATGGGCCGATCCAGGGCGATGCGGCACTGCGGGAGGTCTATGCCGCGCATCTCCGCGGTCTCTACGGCGGAGGCTGCACGGCCGGGCATGTTGCCATCACCGCCGGTTGCAACCAGGCCTATTTCGTTGCCATGATGGCGCTCGCCGGGCGGGGCGATGCGGTCATCGTGCCGACGCCCTGGTACTTCAACCATGCGATGACGCTCGACATGCTCGGCATCGAGGCGCGGGGCCTGCCTTGTGGTCCTGGTTTCCTGCCGGAGCCGGAGGCGGCGGAGGCGCTGATCGACGGACGGGTCCGGGCGATCGTGCTGGTGACGCCAAACAATCCGACCGGGGCCATCTATCCGCCTGAGCTGATCGCGCGCTTCCACGCGCTGTGCCGGCGGCGGGGGATCTGGTTGGTGCTCGACGAAACATATCGGGACTTCTTGCCGCCCGGGCAAGGCGCGCCGCATGGGCTGTTGGGGCGGGAGGAATGGCCGGAGAACCTCATCCAGCTCTATAGCTTCTCCAAATCCTTCGCCATTCCGGGGCACCGGCTTGGGGCGCTGGCCGCGCCGGAGGTGCTGTTGCCGCAGCTCGGCAAGGTGATGGACTGCATGCAGATCTGCGCCAACCGGCCCGCGCAGGCGGCGGTGACCTGGGGAATCGAGGCGCTTGCGGACTGGCGCGAGGCTAAACGGGCCGAGCTGGATGCGCGGGTGCGCGCGGTGCGGGACGCCTTCATCCGGCTGCCGGGTTGGCGGGTCGAGGCGCTCGGAGCCTATTTCGCCTATGTGCAGCACCCATTCGGCCAGGCCTCGGCCTGGGATGTGGTGCGGCATCTGGCGACCGAGCACGGGCTGATGGCGCTGCCTGGCCCAGCCTTCGCAGGGACGGAGCGGCACCTCCGGATCGCCTTCGCCAATGTCGAGCTCGATGGCGTCGCGGCGCTGGAGGAGCGGTTGCGGCTTGTCGCCGAGGAGCGCCCGGTCCTCGCCGCGGCGGGGTGACGGCTCAGGCTGCGGGCAGGTCAAGCACGGCGCGGGCGAAGGCCTCTGGCGCTTCCTGCGGGAGGTTGTGGCCGATGCCGGGCAGGACGCGGCGCTCGTAAGGGCCGGTGAAGTAGCGGTGGTGGCTTGCGGAGGCCTCGGCGGGGCCGACGCCGTCGGCACCCCCATGCGGGGCGATGGTCGGCACGGCGATGCGGGGCTGGCGGGCGAGGGCGGCCTCGATCGGCTCGAGCGCCGGGTCCCCCTCGGCATAGCCGAAGCGGTGGCGGTAGGACTGGATGACGACCGGGACGAAATCCGGATTGTCGAAGGCGGCGGCGCTGGCAGCGAAGGTCGCCTCGTCGAATCGCCATTCCGGGGACCAGAGGCGCCAGAGCAGGCGGGCGATGCCGCTTCGGTCGGCTTCCAGCCCGGCGCGGCCGCGCTCGGTGTGGAAGTAATACTGGTACCAGAGCCGGTGCTCCTGCTCGGGCGCCACGGGCCGCACCGAGCCGGCGATGTCCTGGATATTGTAGCCGGTGCAGGAGACCAGCCCGGCGACCCGCTCCGGCCAGAGCGCGGCGACGATGCAGGCAGCGCGGCCGCCCCAGTCGTAGCCGGCCAGGGCCGCGCGGGGGATGGCGAGCGCGTCGAGCAGGTCGAGCAGGTCCTGGCCGAGCGCGGCCTGCTGGCCGGAGCGGGGCGTCTCCGGCGAGAGGAAGCGGGTTGGGCCATAGCCGCGCAGATAGGGGATGATGCAGCGCCGGCCGGCGGCGGCGAGGCGGGGGACGACCTCCGCATAGGCCTGCGGCGCGTAGGGGAAGCCGTGCAGGAGGAGGACGGGCGGGCCGTCGGGCGGGCCGGCCTCCGCATAGCCGATCTCGAGCCTCGGGGTGCGAAGGGTGCGGAGGGCGTCCATCCGGGGAGTATGGTCGGCGGGCTGCCGCGGTGCCAAGCTGGATGCCATGCTTCGACGCTCGCTGCTCGGCCTCGCCGGCCTCGCTCTCGCCACCGCCGCCCGCGCGCAGAACAACCCGCAGCCGCGGCTGCCCGAGGAAAAGCTCGCCATCGTCACCCGCGACGGCAAGCGGCACGAGTTCCGGGTGGAGATGGCGCTGACCATGGAGCAGCAGATGGTCGGGCTGATGTTTCGCCCAAGCGTCGGGCCGGATGAGGGGATGCTCTTCGATTGGGGGCAGCCGCGCGAATCCAGCATGTGGATGCGCAACACCATCACCTCGCTCGACATGGTGTTCATCACAGCCGATGGGCGCATCCACCGCATCGCGGAGCGGACGGTGCCCCATTCGCTCGCCGCCATCGACAGCCGCGGGCCGGTGCGGGCGACGCTCGAACTGGCGGCGGGGACGGCGGAGCGGCTCGGGCTGCGCGTCGGGGACCGGGTGATCCAGCGGATCTTCAACAACGCCGACTAGGCTTCCGACGAAGCCGCTTCGCGGCTTTGCCGTGGGCAGGCGCTTGCTCGGCTCCATAGTCTTCGCGCCGCCTTCCGCGGAAGGGCAGCGAGCATGTGCCCGCTCCGACAGGTGTCTTCAGAGGCGCGGCGGCAGCATCACCATGCGGCCGGCGAGCGGGATGGGCGCGGCGCGATAGGCCGAGAGGCCGCGGCCGCTGCCTGGACTCGCATTGGCCAGGACAGGGGCGCGGTCGGCGCCGTTCGAGAGCATGAAGCCGCCGCCCGGCTGGACAGGCCGGAAGGCCGGCAGCGCGACCTGGGGTGCGGGGGTGGCGGGACGGGCCTGCTCCTGCGACCAGGCGGCGGCGATGCGGGCGCGGTAGGGTTCGGCATATTCGGGTGTCTGGGAGTGGTAGGCGGCGGCGGCGGCCATCCAGTCGGCGCGGGTCGATTTCAACTCGTTGAGGAAGCGCGCGGCGTAGCGGGCATTGGCAAGCGGGTCGAAGGCCTCCTCCAGGCTGGCGAAGGCGTTCGGATGGTAGCGCAGGTTGATCTGCATGCAGCCGACATCGATGGACCGCATGCCCTGGGCCTGAAGCGACCGGACGGCGGCAACTGCTGCCGCCTTGTCCGGGAAGAAGCTGCCGCGGCCCTCGGCATTGATGGTCCAGGGCCATGGCTCGACGGTGCCGGTGGCCGGGTCGCGGCGGCCGGATTCGACGCGGGCGATGGCGGCGAGGAGGCGGGGTGGCAGGCCGGCCTCCCGCTCCACGGTGGCGATGGCGGCTTCGCAAGGACCGGCGGCGGCGGCGGGGAGGGCGCGCAGCAGGAGCGCAAGGAGGAAGAGAAGGCGGCAGGGCATCGCGTGGCATCCCGCGCCCGCGCGATGCGGGCGACTGGGAGTGTCAGCGCAAGGGACGTGCCAGCCCGCGATCCGGCATCATGGCCGAAGCTTAGGAGGGAGGCCCGAGCATGCCCATCGAACCGATCATCCCGCCCGGCTCGCCGCCGCCGCTGGCGCCTTACAGCCCGGGCATCAAGGCGGGGGCTTCATCGACGCCTCCGGCACGCTGGCGATCGGGCCGGAGGGCGGGACGGTCGGAACCGGCGGTGCGGCGGCGCAGACGCGGCACGTCCTGGAGTTGATCAAGGCAGTGCTTGAGGCCGTGGACGGCAGCCTCCTACGCGGCGTCTTCAACCAGATCTTCCTGAAAGACCTGGCGGGCTATGCGACGACGAACGCGGTCTACAGCGAATACTTCCCCGAGGCGCCGCCTGCCCGCTACTGCATCCAGGCGCCTCCGGTAGGCCCGGAATTCCTGGTCGAGATAGCGACAATCGCCTATGTCGGCCCCTGACACAAAGGGTCCAGGAACCCGTCGGCGCTTGGCGGGGCGAGCCTGGGAGGGACAAGGCCCCTCCCGGTCATCAGGCAGTCGCCAACACTTGGCTGCGCCGCGTCCAGCCCCGCGGCACCGGGTCGATCGCCGCTTCCGGCCGGCGGGCGTTGCGGGCGGTCTCGACCGCGGCCTGGCTCGGCTCGAAGGCGACGTAGCCGCGGCCCCAGACGGTGCGGATCATCTCCGCCGCGCCGCAATCGGCGAGCTTGCGGCGCAGCTTGCAGACGAAGACGTCGACGATCTTGGAGTCGGGCGCCATGCCGTCGGCATAGAGGCTGCTCATGAAGCGCTCCTTGGTGAGGAGCACGCCCTTGTGCAGCATCAACGTCTCAAGGAAGTCGAACTCGCGGGCCGTCAGGTTGACGCGGCGGCCATCGACGACGGCGGCGTGCTGCGCCTGGTCGAGCGTGACATTGCCACAGACGAGCCGGGCGCTGGCATGGCCGCGGGCGCGGCGGGCGAGGGCCTGGAGGCGGGCGGCCAGCACCCGGAGATGGATGGGGTTGGCGAGCACGTCATCGGCGCCGGCATGCAGCAGCGCCTCCTCTTCGGCCGGCTGCGGCATGCGGCCGCAGAGCACGGCGACGGGCAGATTGAGGCCCCGGCGGCGGAGATCGGCGATGGCGGCCTGGGCCTCGCGGATGGTGCCGTCGATGCGCAGGATGAGCCCGTCATAGGGGCCGCTCAGCGCCAGGGCGGAGGGCAGGTCGTCCAGGACATTGATATCGTCGCAGCGGAGGCCGAGATCGGCAAGGCCGGCGACGAGCGTCGCCGCATTGGCCGAAGGGGAGGCTAGGAGGATGTGCATGCGCTGCTCCGCCGGTGGGTCGTCTGGGAGGCCGTTGGCGATCACAGGATAGTGTGCAGGATATGGAATACAATCCAATTCGCGTGATGCGTGTGCTGGTAACCCTTGCTGTGGCCCTGGCGAAACACCTGTGCGATGCCAAATCGGGCATGCCGCGACGCGGCCTGTCCTCGCCCTAGGAGTATGGAGATGTTCATTCGCAGGCGCCGTGGCTGGGAGATCCCGGAAAGCGCGGCGACGCCCGAGGCCCTGGTCTTCGGGAGGCGGGCGGCGCTGAAGGCGGCGGGGCTGGCCTCCATCGGCCTGCCCGGGCTTGCGCAGGCGGCGGCTTTCCCGGCGGCGGCGCGGAATGCCCGGTTCGAGCCGGGCCGCGCCATCACCCCTGAGCGCGAGGCAACCACCTACAACAACTTCTACGAGTTCGGCACCGACAAGGGCATCTACCGGCCCGCGCAGAAGCTGCCGCTTTCGCCATGGACGGTGAAGGTGGATGGGCTGGTCGACCGTCCGCGCGAATTCTCGGTCGAGGACCTGATCAAGGCGATGCCGGTGGAGGAGCGGGTCTACCGGCTGCGCTGCGTCGAGGCCTGGTCGATGGTGGTGCCCTGGACGGGCTTTCCGCTTCCGGCGCTGCTCGCAGCCGTCGGCGTGCAGTCGGGCGCGAAGTACGTGCGCTTCGAGACGGCGGCGCTGCCGGCGGTGATGCCGGGGCTGCGGCAATCCTGGTATCCCTGGCCCTATGTCGAAGCGTGCACCATCGAAGAGGCAGGAAACGACCTCTCCTTCCTCGTGATCGGCGCCTATGGCAAGCCGCTGCTGGCGCAGAATGGCGGACCGATCCGCTTCCATCAGCCGTGGAAATACGGCTTCAAGGCCGGCAAGTCGCTGACGCGGATCAGCCTGGTGGCGGAGCGGCCGAAGAGCTTCTGGGAGGCGATCCAGCCGCAGGAATATGGCTTCTGGGCCAATATCAACCCTGAAGTGCCGCATCCGCGCTGGAGCCAGGCCAGCGAGAGGGTGCTCGGGACGGGCGAGCGGGTGCCGACGCAGCTCTTCAACGGCTATGGCGAGTTCGTCGGCGGGCTTTACGGCAACCTGCAGCGGGAGAGGCTCTGGGGCTAATCCAGCTGGGCGCCTGAGATCTCCACCAGGCGCTTCCAGCGCGGCGTCTCGGCGCGGATGCGTGCGGCAAGCGCGTCAGGTGTCTCACTTGTAAAAACTTGGTAGCCGAGAGGGCGGAGGCGCTCGACGAAGGCGGGGTCGGCGGCGATCCGGCGCACCGCCTCGTTGAGCTGGAGCAACACCGGGGTGGGCGTGCCGCTGGCCGCCATCACCGCGTTCCAACTCTGGATGTCGAGGTCGCCGAGGCCGAGCGCCGCGAGGTCCCTCATCCCCGGCACATCGGGGAGGAAAGGCAGGCGCCCGGCGCTGCTGACGGCGAGCGGCTTGAAGCGCCCGGCCTCCACATGCGGCATCAGGGCGGGCATCACGTCGAACATCATGTCGATGGTGCCCGAGAGCAGGTCGGAGATGGCCGGGCCGCCGCCTCGGTAGGGCACATGAGTGATGCGCGCGCCGGTCGCCTGGTTCACCGCGGCAATGGTCAGGTGGCTGGTGGTGCCGGTGCCGGAGGAGCCCATGGTCACCCGCTCCGGATTGGCCCTGGCCCAGGTGATGAGGGCGGCGAAGTCGCTCCAGCCGCGCTTCACGGCCGTCTCGGCGTTCACCACGCAAAGTACCGGGCCTGTGGTGATGGCGCTGACCGGGGCGAGGTCCCGCTGCGGGTCGAAGGCGAGCATGCGGTAGAGGAAGGGCGCGGCACAGAGGGTGGAGGCGCCGACCAGGCCGATGGTGGAGCCGTCGGGCACGGATTTCGCCAACGCATCCGTGCCGATGTTGCCGCCGGCGCCGCCGCGGTTCTCGACCACGACGGTCTGGCCGAGCGCGGGGCCGAGGCGTTCGGCGACCAGCCGGCCGAGGATGTCGACGGCGCCGCCGGGCGGGAAGGGCACGATCAGCCGCAATGGACGGCCGCCGGCGAGAGGCTGCGCCCGGGCAGGGCCGGCGAGCAGCGTGGCGCCCGCGGCGAGGAAGCGGCGACGTCCCGGCATGGATGGCCTCCTGTTTCCGGGGAGCCTACAGCCGTTGGCGGGCCTCGGCGATAACCCTGAGCACGTCGGGCGTCAGGTCATAGGTAGGGAGTTCCTCCGGCAGCGCCCAGGCGATGGCGGAGACGTCGTCGCCGGGGCGGCCCTCGCCGCCCGCGCGGCGGCCGCAGAAATCGATGATGGTGTAGTGGTAGCGGGTGGCGCCGCTGGCATCGGTGGTGATTGCATCGACCACGGCCGCGAGTTGCAGCGGGCCGGCCTCGATGCCCGTCTCCTCGAAGAGCTCGCGCCGGGCTGCGGCCTCCGCCCGCTCGCCGAGATGCTGGGCGCCGCCGGGGAGGGACCAGCTGCCGACCCGGGGCGGCTTGCCGCGGCGGGCGAGCAGCACCCGCTCGCCATCGAAGACTACGATGCCGATGCCGACCCAGGGGCGGTCCGGGTATTCACGGGCGGTCATTGGGTGGGCTGCGGGGGCGGCGCGGCGCGGGGCAGCAGGTCCTCGAAGCGGGGGATGAAGGCTTTCTCTTTCCAGACGCCGACCTGATAGGCCCATGGCCGCCAGCGCGCATTGAGCGGCTCGCTCCCCGGCCCCTCGGCGGCGAGGCGGATCCAGACGGTCTCGCCGTCATGGCTCGGGGCGACGGTGACGGCCATGCCGTCGATGAGGTCGAAGCGCGTCTCGCCAAGGGCGGTGCCGGGGGTTTCGGCGGCGGGCTTCACATCAAGAAAGGTGAGGAATTCGAAGCTGCGCCCGATCTCGTCGAGCGAGACCTCGTCGAGCGGGCGCGGATCGATGGGCTGCTCGAGGCGAAGCTTCGCCTCCGCCTCATCGCCGCGGGCGAGCACGAGCTCAGGCTCGCCGCCCCGGCGGACGGTGACGCGCCGGATGCGATCCGCGGCGATGTTGGCGATGTCGCGGTCGAGCCAGAGCTGCGCGTCGGAATCGGCGGGCAGGCGGCCCTCGGCGAGCCAGGCCTGGCTCTCGGTCGGGCGGCGGACATAGACGCTCTCCGGGACATTGCCCTGGGTGCGGACACGGCGCCGGCCGATCACCAGCTCGGCGATCGGCTGGTCGCCGGCGCCGAGGACGCGCAGCAGCAGGCCAGTGCTGCCGGCGCGGGAGGGATCGTCGACGCCAAGCCGGTCATGCTGGCCGGGATCGGCGGTGCGGGCCTCCACCAGGCGGAGCTCGGTGAGGCCGACCAGCAGCTCCCGCACCCGCTCCGGGCGCACGGGGTAGCTGCCCTTGCCGGGCAGCACCCAGGCTTCGCCCTGGCGGAGCAGGGTGAGCACAGTGTCCTGTTTGCGGATCTCGATCCGCGCCGCATCCGCGAGGCGGGTGGCAAGGCCGGGGAAGGCGAGGTTGGCTGCGGGCGGGGCGACCTCATGCTGGAGGGCCTGGGGGGTGAGGAGCAGGACGGCGCCCACCGTGACGATGGCGCCGCCGCCGAGCAGCAGGAGGGTCCGGCGTTGCATGCGTTGCCTCCTCAGGCCCGGGCCGCGGCGCGGCGGCGCTGCCGCACCACGGCGAGGCCGATGGCGAAGAGCGTCAGCAGCGTCGGGACCAGGGCGATGTCGACCAGGCGGAGCGTCGTCTCCAGCCCCTCGATGTCGCGCCGGAGCTCCAGCTGCACGGCGCGGAGTTGGCGGCGAGTGGCGATGATCTCCTCGCGGGCGCGGTCGATCTCGGCGCGCTGCTCGGGGGTGATGACGGACTGGTTGGCATTGCGCTCGGCGCCGGGGGCGGTCGGCGTGCCCTGGCGCAGCTCGCGCAGGCGGCGCTCCGTCTCCTCCAGCTTCTGGGTAAGCTGGCGCTCGGTCTGGCGGTATTCCGCATCGGCGTTGCGGCGGATGTTCTCGACCAGCTCGAAGGGGCGGAGGCTCTCGCCGCGGGAGCGGAGCGAGATCAGCGCGTCGGAGCCGCCGAGCGTGTCGGCGATGTTGGCGACGAGGGCGCCGTTGCCGCTGATCGGCGTCGCCACGGGCTGGCCGAAGAAGTCCTGGATGCGGACCCAGAAGCGGTCCTCCAGGATGTCGCTGTCATTGATGACGACGAGATTGGCCGGGCCCTGGCTGCGGGCGAGATGGGCCGGGAAGCCTTCCGGCCGCTGCTGGCCCTCGGTGGGCGGCGGCGGGCCGTCCGGGAAGGCGGAGGGCAGCTCTCCCCGCAGCCGGGCAGCGATGACGCGGCGGGTACCGTCGGCGCGGAAATCGGCGAGCAGTCGGGCGGGGCTCGGGTCCTGGCTGACGCGGGCGGCGTCCACCACCATGCTCTGCGGCGAGGTGGTGAGCAGCGGGGTGAACTCCACCGTGCTGCCCTCGCGCCTGCGCAGCTCGCCGGCCGAGGCGACCGTAACCTGCTCGAGCTGGGCGATGGCAACCTCGGCGCGGTTCAGGCTATCGCCCTGGAGGTTGTACCAGGCGAGGTAGTCGACGGCCTGCACGCGGTCGCCCGGCCCGGCGCGGACGCGCCAGGCGCCCCGCAGGTCGAGCACCACCTTGTCGGAGGGTGCCTCGACGCCCCAGGCATTCAGCAGCCGGTCGAGGGAGGAGGCGGTGTTGGTCGGTGGCTGGCCGGTCGGGCCGGGGCGGGCGGCCTGGCTCTCCGAATGCGGGTCGACCAGCAGGAAGAGCTTGCCGCCGCGCATGACGAACTGGTCGACGGCATAGTGCGCCGCGTCCGGGAGACCCTGCGGATGGGCGAGGATGAGGACCTGGATCTCGGGCTCGATCGCCTGCGCATCGAGCGGGACGTCCTTCACCGTGAAGAACTGGCGGAGCTGCGTCATCACCGCGGCCGGCTGGCCGAGCTGGGGCTGGCGCAGCATCAGCGCGCGCGGGTCGCCGTTCAGCGGCAGGGGGGACATCACCCCGATGGTCGGGCGGCGGGGGTTGGAAAGCTCATAGACGAGGCGCGTCAGGTCGGCCTCGAGGAAGCGCTCGCGGTCCGGCTGGAAGAAGGCGAGGACGCGCTCGTCATCGACGAGATTGGTGCCGGCGAGGCCGAAATAGACCTGCTCGCCGGACTGGTCGACGGGGACGCCTTGCAGGCCATAGGCCATGGCGCGGTCCTCGACCTCGGAGAAGGGCTCGGGGTCGAAGACCTCGAGCTTCACCTTGCCCTTCGAGAGCGAGACGTATTCGGCCAGCATCTCCCGCACCCGGTCGGCATAGGCGCCGTACATCGGGATCTCGGCGCCGAGGCGGCGCGAGTAGAAGAGGCGCAGCGTGATCGGATCCTGCAGGCCGCCCAGGATCTGCTTCGTCCCGCCGGAGAGGGTGTAGAGGCCCTGGCTCGTCAGGTCGATGCGGGCGCGCGGCAGCAGCCGGTCGGCCAGCATGTTGACGCCGATGGCCAGCACGGCGGCGGCGAGCAGGCCAAGCGCGGAGGTTCCGAGGCGGCGGCTGCCGCGGCGCGGGGTGGTCTCGCTCATGGGACTAGTCAGCCTTCCGATGGTCGAGCACGACGGCATTCACGAAGAGGAAGAAGCCGATGAAGCTGGCGAAGTAGATGATGTCCCGCGCCGCGATGACGCCGCGGGTGAAGCCGCCGAAGCGATCGGCGACCGAGAGGCCGCGGGCGATCTCGGCCAGCACCGGCAGGCGGGTGTTCAGGAATTCGGTGACGACGGGGCTGCCGGCGGCGGCGAAGAGGAAGCAGAGCGCGACGGCAAGGACGAAGGCGATCACCTGGTTCCGCGTCAGCGCCGAGACCGCGGCGCCCAGCGCGAGATAGGCGCCGGCGACCAGCAGGCAGCCGACATAGCCGGAGAGGATCACGCCGTTATCGGGCGAGCCGAGGATGTTCACCGTGATCACCAGGGGGAAGGTCAGTGCCAGCGCGATGCCGCAGAAGGCCCAGGCGGCGAGGAATTTGCCGAGCACCGCCGCCCATTGCGGCAGGGGGAGGGTCAGCAGCAGCTCGATGGTGCCGAGGCGGCGCTCCTCCGCCCAGAGCCGCATGGTCAGCGCCGGAACGAGGAAGAGGAAGAGCCAGGGCACGAAGGAGAAGAAGGGGATGAGGTCGGCCTGGCCACGGTCGAAGAAATTGCCCAGCGTGAAGGTCAGCGCGCCGGCGAGGACGAGGAAGATGACGATGAAGACGGTGGCGACGGGGGTGGCGAAATAGCCGGAGAGCTCCCGCCGGGCGACGATGAGGGCAGCGCGCATCAGGCGGCCTCCTGCCCGAGGGTAAGGCGGCGGAAGACGTCGTCGAGGCTGCTGCCCTGCTCTTCCAGCACCGAGGGCGGCGCATCCACCACCAGCCGCCCGCGGGCGATGATGATGGCGCGCGTGCAGACGGCGCCGACTTCCTCAAGGATGTGGGTGCTGATGACGATGGCCTTCTCGGGCGCCATACGGCGGATCAGCTCGCGGACCTCGTGCTTCTGGTTGGGGTCGAGGCCGTCGGTCGGCTCGTCGAGGACCAGGACGGGCGGGTCGTGCAGCAGGGCCTGGGCGAGGCCGACGCGGCGCTTGAAGCCCTTGGACAGGGTCTCGATCGGCTGCAGGCGCACGCCCTCGAGCTGGGTGAGGGCCATCGCATGGTCGGTGCGATCGGCGAGCTCGCTGCCGCGGAAGCCGCGGATGCGGCCGGTGAAGGCGAGGAAGCCGGCGACGGTCATTTCCGGGTAGGTCGGCGCGCCCTCGGGCAGGAAGCCGAGATTGCGCTTCGCCCGGACGGGCTGGTCGACCACGTCGGCGCCGCAGATGCTGGCGGTGCCGGCGGTGGGCGGCATGAAGCCGGCCAGCATGCGCATGGTGGTCGACTTCCCGGCGCCGTTCGGGCCAAGGAAGCCGAGCACTTCGCCCCGCGCGACGCTGAAGGAGATGTCGTCCACCGCGGTGAAGCCGGCGAAGCGTTTCGTCAGGCGCTCGATCTCGATCAGCGCGGCCAAAGGCGGAACCCCCCAACGATGCAGTCCGGCCGCGGGACTTACCGGGAAGCGCCGGCTTTGCAAGACCCCCAGGCGAGACCCCCAGGCAAGACCCATTGGCGGTCAACCCGCCCGCAAGGTCTCCATGGCGGCTTCCCTGCCGAACAGGCGAAGCAGGAGGCGGATGGCCTGGCCGCGGGGAGCGGTCAGCGCCGGGTCCTTCTCCAGCAGCAAGGCGGCGTCGCGGTTGGCCATGGTGACGAGGCCGTCCTGTGCCTCGGCCTCCGGCAGGCCGAGGCGGAAGACGGGGGCGCCGGATTGCCGGGTGCCGAGCGCCTCCCCGCCGCCGCGCAGGCGGAAATCGGCATCGGCGATGGCGAAGCCGTCCTCGGTGTCGCGCAGGATCAGCAGCCGCTCGCGCGAGGCGAGGCCGAGCGCCTCGTCATAGAGCAGCATGCAGTAGCTGGCCTCGGCGCCACGGCCGACCCGGCCGCGGAGCTGGTGGAGCTGGGCGAGGCCGAAATGGTCGGCATGCTCGACCACCATCACCGTGGCCTCCGGCACGTCGACGCCGACCTCGATGACGGTGGTGGCGACCAGCAGCTTCGTGCGGCCAGCGGCGAAGTCGCGGATGGCCCGCTCTCGGATCTCGGGGTCGAGGCGGCCATGGGCGAGGCCGACCTGGCCGGGGAAGCGCTCGGAGAGCTCGGCGAAGCGGGTCTCGGCGGCGGCCATGTCCACCAACTCCGATTCGGCGACATGGGGGACGACCCAGTAGACCCGCGCCCCGCGTTCCATCGCCCTTCCGATGCCGGCGACCACCTCGGGCAGGCTGCGCAGCCCGTGCAGGGTGGTGGTGATGGGCTGCCGCCCGGCCGGCTTGCCGGCGAGGCGGGACACGGCCATCTCGCCCCATTGGGTCAGCAGCAGGGTGCGGGGGATGGGGGTTGCCGTCATCACCAGCATGTCGGCTTCGCCGCCCTTCTCGGCCAGCAGCAGGCGCTGGGCGACGCCGAAGCGGTGCTGCTCGTCGACCACCGCCAATCCGAGGTCGCGGAAGGCGACGCCCTCCTGGAACAGCGCATGGGTGCCGATGGCGATCTGGACGGAGCCGCTGGCAAGGCCCGAGAGGACCCGCTTGCGCTGGGCGCCCTTCACGCTGCCGGCCAGCAGCTCCACCCGCACGCCGGCGGGGGTGCAGAGCCGGCTCAGGGTGCGGGTGTGCTGGCGGGCGAGGAGCTCGGTCGGAGCCATCAGCGCGGCCTGGGTGCCGGCCTCGACGGCGCGGAGCATGGCGAGCGCGGCGACCAGGGTCTTGCCGGCGCCGACATCGCCCTGGAGCAGGCGGAGCATGCGGTGGGGCGCGGCGAGGTCGGCATCGATCTCGCGGAGCGCATGGGCCTGGGACGGGGTGAGGGGGTGGCCGAAGGCGGCGAGCGCCTGGGCGCGGAGATGGCCACCGCCTTCGAGCGCCCGGCCTGGGCGCTGGCGGACGCGGCGGCGGACCAGCGCGAGGGCGACCTGTCCGGCCAGGGCCTCGTCATAGGCGAGGCGGGTGCGGTGGACGGGCGGCGGCGGGGCCTCGGGCGCCTGCAGGGTCCTGAGGGCCAAGGCGAAGCCGGGCCAGCCCTCGCGGCGCAGCAGGGCCGGGTCGTGCCATTCCGGCAGGGACGGGATGCGGTCGAGCGCCGGGGCCATGGCCTTGGCGATCTGGGCCGTGCGGAGGCCCTGGACCAGCGGCCAGACCGGCTCCAGCTCCGGCAGGCCCTCTGGCCCGGTGGCGCTCAGCGGGTTGATCATGGAATAGGCGCCTGCCTCGGCCTTCACCTTGCCGGCGAAGAGGCGGTCCGTGCCCGGCGGGAGGAGCTGCCGCAGCCATTCCAGCCTGCCGTTGATGAAGCGGATCAGTAGGGGCTTGCCCGCGGCCTCGGCGCGGACCTCCACATAGCCCCGGCCGGTGCGGGAGCGGGCGGCGCGGTGGCCGACGACCAGGGCAGGCAGAATGACCTCCGCGTCGGCAGGCGCCTCCGCCGGGCTCTCGATGCGGGTGCGGGTGGCGTAGCGCTCCGGCAGGTGGAACAGGAGATCGAGCACGCGCGTGCCGGCGACCGCCTCGGCCATGCGCTTGGCGATCATCGGCCCCACCCCGGGCAGGCTGCCAAGCGGCGCGAAGACGGGGGTAAGGTCGGCATGCTCCGGATTCATCGCGCGGAACCGCAGATGCGGCCGCCGCGTCGGGCTGACAGGATTCCCATAGGCCCTTATATGCCAGCCCCCAGGCCAGACAGCGACATGCCCAGCGATCACTCCGCTCCCGACCCGACCGAGCTCGACCCGCGCCGCCGGCGCCTGCTTTTCCGCGCCCGCCATCGGGGCACGAAGGAGGCCGACCTGATGATCGGCGCCTTCGTCGAGCGCCTGGTCGCCGGCTTTTCCGAGGCCGAGCTGGAGGAGCTGGAGGCGGTGCTGGAATACCCGGATGTCGACCTGTCCGACTGGCTGACCGGCCGCCGGCCCATCCCGCCCGAATGCCGGACGCCGATGCTCGACCGCATGGCCGTGGAATGCGCAGCCCCCGGTGCCGGCCTGCCCGAGGGCCTGCGCCGGCCATGAGCGAGGCCGAGACGGCAACCCGCGGCGTCACCGTCCATGGCGCGCCGGAAGGCTTCGATGCGCTGCTGCTGGCGCGGCGGCGCGCAGAATCCGCGGCGCCTATCCTCCATGTCTGCCGGGACGATGCGCGCACGGCGCGCCTGATCGAGGCGCTGGCCTTCTTCGCCCCAGAGGTGGAGGTGCTGCGCTTCCCGGCCTGGGACTGCCTGCCCTATGACCGGGTCTCGCCCAACCCGGAGATCGTTGCCGAACGAGTCTCGACCCTGACCCGGTTGCTGGAGCAGGGCGAACGGCCGCGCATCCTCGTCACCACCGTCAATGCCCTGGTGCAGAAGGTGCCGCCCCGGGAGGCCTTTGCCGGCTCGACGCTGCAGCTCCGGAAGGGCGGGCGGGTGAAGCCGGAGGCGCTGACCGCCTTCCTCGAGGCCAATGGTTATGGCCGCACCGGCACCGTCATGGAGCCGGGCGAGTATGCGGTGCGCGGCGGCATTATCGACCTCTTCCCGGCCGGAGAGGCGGACCCGATCCGGCTCGACCTGTTCGGCGACGAGATCGAGAGCCTGCGGCGCTTCGACACCGGCACGCAGCGGAGCGGCGAGGCGCTGACCGTGCTCTGGCTGCGCCCGGTGGGCGAGGTCTTCCTCGATCCCGAGTCGATCAGCCGGTTCCGCGCGGCCTGGCGCGACCTCTACGGCAATGCGGCCGCCGAGGACCCGCTCTACGTCTCGGTCAGCGCCGGGCGCAAGCATCCGGGCATGGAGCACTGGGCCGGCCTCTTCCACGAGCGGATGGAGACGCTGCTCGACTACCTGCCCGAGGCCTCGGTCAGCCTCGACCACCAGGCGGAGGACGTGCTGGCGGCGCGGCTCGAGATGATTGCCGATCATTACGAGGCGCGGCGCGCGCCGGTGCGGGCCAATGAGGGCGAGGTGCCCTACCGGCCGGCGCCGCCGGGGACGCTCTACCTCACCCGGCGCAGTTGGGATGGGATGCTGGCCGAGGGGCCGCTGCTGCGCTTCTCGCCATTTGCCCAGGCCGACGGGGCGGAGGGGATCGAGGCCGGCGGACGGCCGGGGCGGCTCTTCACCGAGGCGCGGGCGGCAGGCCAGAATGTCTTTGCGAGTTATGCCGAGCATGCTGAGGCCATGGTCCAGCAGGGCCGCCGGCCGGTGGTCGTGGCTTGGACACGCGGGTCGCGGGAGCGGCTCGGCAACCTGCTGCGGGAAAACCGCGTCGCCGCCGAGCCGGTGGAGAGCCTGGCGGAGCTCGGCAAGCTGCCGAAGGGCGTCGTCGGGCTCGCCGTGGTCGGGCTGGAGCGGGGCTTCCTCGCGCCCGCCACGGCGACGGGACTGGGTTTTGGCCTCTCGGTCGTCGGCGAGCAGGATCTGCTCGGCGAACGCATCGCCCGGCCGCCGCGGCGGCGGAAGCGCGCCGACCAGTTCATCGCCGATGCGACGGGGATCGAGCAGGGTGACCTCGTCGTCCATCAGGACCATGGCATCGGGCGGTATGACGGGCTCTCGACCATTGAGGTCAACGGGGCGCCGCATGACTGCCTCCGGCTGGTCTATGACGGCGGCGACAAGCTCTTCGTGCCGGTCGAGAACATCGAGGTGCTGTCGCGCTTCGGGACGGAGACGGCGGGGGTCGCGCTCGACAAGCTCGGCGGCTCCTCCTGGCAGTCGCGCAAGGCCAAGGCCAAGCAGCGCATCCAGGACATGGCCGGGCAGCTCATCCGCATCGCCGCCGAGCGGCAGCTGCGCGAGGGCGTGCTGGCGACGCCGCCCGAGGGCGCCTGGGACGAGTTCTGCGCCCGCTTCCCCTTCGCCGAGACCGAGGACCAGCAGCGCGCCATCGCGGACGTGCTGGAGGATCTGGCGAGCGGCCGGCCGATGGACCGGCTGATCTGCGGCGATGTCGGCTTCGGCAAGACCGAGGTGGCGCTGCGGGCGGCTTTCGTCGTCGCCATGTCCGGCGTGCAGGTGGCGGTCGTCGTGCCGACGACGTTGCTGGCGCGGCAGCACTACCGCAGCTTCTCGGCGCGCTTCAGCGGGCTGCCGGTGAACGTGGCGCAGCTCTCGCGCATGGTGGCGCCGAAGGAGGCGGCCAAGGTGAAGGAGGGGCTGAAGGACGGCACCATCAACATCGTCATCGGCACCCATGCGGTGCTGGCGAAGGGCGTGGAATTCGCCGACCTTGGCCTCGTCATCGTCGACGAGGAGCAGCATTTCGGCGTCGCCCACAAGGAGCGGCTGAAGAACCTCAAGACTGACGTCCATGTGCTGACGCTGACGGCGACGCCGATCCCCCGCACCTTGCAGCTGGCGCTTACCGGCGTGCGGGAGATGAGCCTGATCGCCACGCCGCCGGTGGACCGGCTCGCCGTGCGCACCTTCATCATGCCCTGGGACGGCGTGGTGCTGCGCGAGGCGATCCAGCGTGAGCGCTTCCGCGGCGGGCAGATCTTCTGCGTTGTCCCGCGCCTCGAGGACATGGCGAAGGTCTCGGACCGGATGCGGGAGATCGTGCCCGAGGCGCGCATCGTCGAGGCGCATGGGCAGATGGCGCCGACCCGGCTCGAGCAGGTGATGACCGAATTCGGGGACGGCAAGCATGACATCCTGCTCTCGACCAACATCGTCGAGAGCGGGCTCGACATGCCGGCGGTGAACACGCTCATCATCCATCGGGCGGACATGTTCGGCCTCGGCCAGCTCTACCAGCTGCGTGGGCGGGTCGGACGCGGCAAGCAGCGGGGCTATGCCTATCTCACCTGGCCGCCCTCGCACCGGCTTTCGGCCGCGGCGCAGAAGCGGCTGGAGGTGATGCAGACGCTCGACAACCTGGGCGCCGGCTTCACCCTCGCTTCGCACGACCTCGACCTGCGCGGCGCCGGCAACCTGCTCGGCGACGAGCAGAGCGGGCATATCCGCGAGGTGGGCATCGAGCTCTACCAGCAGATGCTGGAGGATGCGGTCGCCGACCTGAAGGCGGGGCAGGGACGGAAGAAGAAGTCCGAGGGCGACTACGCCCGCGAGTTCACCCCGAACATCAATCTCGGCCTGCCGGTGCTGATCCCGGAGGACTACGTGCGGGACCTGCCGGTGCGGCTCGGCCTCTACCGGCGCATCGGCTCGCTGGCGGGCGAGGCGGAGGTGGAGGCGATGGCGGCCGAGCTCGCCGACCGCTTCGGGCCGCTGCCGGCGGAGGTGGAGAACCTGCTGCAGGTGGTCGCCATCAAGTCGCTCTGCCGCGCGGCCGGCGTCGAGAAGCTGGATGCGGGGCCGAAGGGCGTGGTGCTCAGCTTCCATCGCAACCAGTTCCGCAATCCGGGCGGCCTGATCGCCTGGGTGACGGCGCAGAAGGGGCTGGTGAAGCTGCGGCCGGACCACAAGCTGGCCCTGCTGCGGGAGATGGAGCTGCGGCAGCGCATCCGCGTGGCGAAGGAGCTGCTCGGGGCTCTGGTGAAGGTGGTCGCGCAGGCGAAGGCCGCCTAGGCGGGCGCGGACAGCCCGGCGCAGAGGAAGGGCAGGATTTCCGCCACGGCGCGCTCGAAATCGCCGCTGTCGCAGGCGCCGCCGGACATGGTCTCCAGCCGGCCGGTGCGGAGCAGGGTGTAGCGATAGGCGCCCATCATGAAGTAGAGGCGCCAGCACAGCACCTCATGCGGCAGGTGGGGCAGGATGTGGGCGAACTCCGCCACATAGGCGAGCGTCGTGTCGTCATAGACCGCGCTCAGCACCTCCTTGGCGATGTCGTCCGGCTCGGTATGCAGGCGGGCATGCATGCGCATGGTGGCGCGGCCCTCCGGCGTCCGGCCGTTCAGCATAAAGGGGGTGACGAAGCTGCGGACCAGCGCCTCCAGCGGGATCGGTGCCGCGCCGTGCTGCGCCCTGGCCTCGGCGAGGGCGTGGCGGCGGGCCTCGGTCACCTGCTCGGCGCCGCGGCGATAGGCGGCTTTGAACAGCTCCCGCTTTGCGCCGAAATGGTAGTGGAGCTGGGCGAGGTTGACCCCGGCCGCCTGGGCGATCGCGCGGGTGGAGGCGGCGGCATAGCCATGTTCGGCGAAGAGCGCTTGCGCCATGTCGAGGATGCGCTCCCGCGCGCTGGGGGCGGCGTCCGCAGGCTTCGGCTTCTCGGTCACCGCCGTCCCTCTTCTCCGCTGGCCCGCCTTGACAGGGGCGGCGCCGGGTATCGAGATATGGTCGAACGACCGACTGCCTGGCAAGGGAGGGGCGCCATGCCGCTGCACGGGCTGAACCACTACACCATCCGGGCTGCCGACCTGGAGCGGACCAAGGATTTCTACGTGGATGTCCTCGGCCTCGAGATCGGCTACCGGCCGCCGCTCGGCTTCGAGGGGTACTGGCTCTATTGCGGCGGGGAGCCCACCGTCCACATCATCGGGCCGCGGGAGCGGGATGCGCACCTGGCCCGCGAGCCGGGGCCGACGGGGCTGCTCGACCACATCGCCTTCTCCTGCACCGGCCTTGCCGAGATGAAGGCGCGGCTTGCCGCCCGGGGGATCGAGCATGAGGAGCGGGTGATCCCGCGCGACCGGCAGACCCAGCTCTTCCTCTTCGATCCGGATGGCGTGGCGGTCGAGCTCAACTACCCGCCGAGCGAGACGGTCTGAGCGGCATGGAGCGGGCTTGGCACCAGGTCGCCCTCGATGTGCTGAAGGCGAACGAGGTCCGCCTTATCCCCTATGTGCCGGACAATGTGCTGAAGCCGTTGATTGCCGCTCTTCATGCCGACCCCTTCTTCCACGCCTTCACCGTGGCGCGGGAGGAGGAGGCGGTGGGCATCGTCGCCGGGGCCTGGATGGCGGGCACCAAGGGCATGGTGCTGATGCAGACGAGCGGCTTCGCAACGCTCGCCAATGTGCTGGCGAGCCTGCCCTGCGCTTTCCAGATTCCGGTGCTGCTGACGATCAGCGAACGGGGGACGATGGGCGAGTTCAATCTCGGCCAGGCGGCGGTGTGGCGGACGATGCGGCCGACGCTGGAGGCGCTCGGGATGGAGCACCACGTCATCACCCGGCTCGACGAATGCGAGTTCATCATGGACCGCACCATCCGCCAGGCGCATCTGACGCAGATGCCGGCGGCGCTGATCCTCTCGCCGCTGCTGACCGGCGGCAAGGCGGTGACGCGGCAGGTGGTCGCATGACCGCGGCGCATAATGCGAAGCGGATGTACCGCTTCGACCTCATGCAGCGGCTGGTGGCGCGGCTGGAGCATGAGGAGGCGGTGATCGGCGGGATCGGCAACACCAATTTCGACCTCTGGTCCGCCGGGCACCGGCCGCAGAATTTCTACATGCTGGGCAGCATGGGGCTGGCGGTTCCGATCGCCCTCGGCGTGGCGCTGGCGCAGCCGCGGAGGAAGGTCTTCGCGGTTGAGGGGGACGGCTCCCTGCTGATGCAGCTCGGCTGCCTCGCCACCGTCGCCACCCTGGCGCCGCAGAACCTGGCGATCCTCGTCCTGGACAACGGCATGTACCAGATCACCGGCGGGCAGGAGACGCCGGCGGCGCGGGCCGACTTCGCCGCCATCGCCCGGGGCTGCGGCCTGGCCGGCGCGGCCTGGGCTGCGGATGAGGCGGATTTCGAGCGGCTGGTCGGGCAATGCCTGACGATCGACGGGCCGCATTTCATCGCGGCGAAGCTCGACGATCAGCCGCCGGTGACGCAGACGGAGCGCGATCCCCCACAGATCCGTGACCGGTTCATGCGGGGGATGGGGGCGAAGCAAAGCAAGCTTCCCGGCTAGGCACGCTTCCGCTTCTTCACTGGTGCTGCCTGGGCGAGCAGCGGCGCGAGGAAGCGGCCGGTATGGCTTTCCTCGGTCGCTGCCACATCCTCCGGCGTGCCGGCCGCGACGATGCGGCCGCCGCCATCGCCGCCCTCGGGGCCGAGGTCGAGCAGCCAGTCGGCCGTCTTGATGACCTCGAGGTTGTGCTCGATCACCACCACCGTGTTGCCGGCATCGACCAGCTGGTGCAGCAGCTCGAGGAGCTTGCGGACGTCCTCGAAATGGAGGCCGGTGGTCGGCTCGTCGAGGATGTAGAGGGTGCGGCCGGTGGCGCGGCGCGACAGCTCCTTCGAGAGCTTGATGCGCTGCGCCTCGCCGCCCGAGAGCGTCGTCGCCTGCTGGCCGAGATGGATGTAGCCGAGGCCGACCTCGCGCAGCACCTTGAGCTTCTCGTGGATGGCGGGAACGGCGGAGAAGAATTCGCAGCCCTCGTCCACCGTCATCTCCAGCACGTCGGCGATCGACTTGCCCCGGAACTTCACCTCCAGCGTCTCGCGGTTGTAGCGCTTGCCCTTGCAGGCGTCGCAGGTGACGTAGACGTCGGGCAGGAAGTGCATCTCGATCTTGACGAGGCCGTCGCCGCAGCAGGCCTCGCAGCGGCCGCCCTTGACGTTGAAGCTGAAGCGGCCTGGCTTGTAGCCGCGGGCGCGGCTCTCCGGCAACTCGGAGAACCAATCGCGGATCGGGGCGAAGAGGCCGGTATAGGTCGCCGGGTTGGAGCGCGGCGTGCGGCCGATCGGCGACTGGTCGATGTCGATGATCTTGTCGAGCTGTTCCAGCCCCTCGATCTTCTCATGCGGGCCGGGAACGGTGCCGGCGCCCATCAGCCGCCGGGCGGCCGCCTTGTAGAGCGTCTCGATCACCAGCGTCGACTTGCCGCCGCCGGAGACGCCGGTGATGCAGGTGAAGGTGCCGAGCGGGAACTCCGCCGTGACGTTCTTCAGATTGTTGCCGGTCGCGCCGACGACCTTCACCGCGCGCTTGCGGTCGATCTTGCGGCGCGTCGGCGGCACCTCGATCCGGCGCCGGCCGGCGAGGTAGTCGCCGGTGAGGCTGGCCGGGTTGGCGGCGACCTCGCCGGGTGTGCCTTGCGCAATGACGCGGCCGCCGCCGGCGCCGGCGGCCGGGCCGATATCGACCAGGTGGTCGGCGGCGCGGATGGCATCCTCGTCATGCTCGACGACGAGGACGGTGTTGCCGATGTCGCGCAGGCGGCGGAGCGTGGCCAGCAGCCGCTCGTTGTCGCGCTGATGGAGGCCGATGCTCGGCTCGTCCAGCACGTAGAGCACGCCGGTAAGGCCGCTGCCGATCTGGGACGCCAGGCGGATGCGCTGGCTCTCGCCGCCTGAAAGCGTCGCCGAGGAGCGGCTCAAGGAGAGGTAGTCGAGGCCGACATCGACGAGGAATTTCAGCCGCTCTGAGATCTCCTTCAGGATGCGGCGGGCGATTTCCTGGCGCTGCGGCGTCAGCGTGTCGAAGACAGTGCCGAACCAGCGCTCACAGTCGCGGATGGAGAGGCGCGCGACCTCGCCGATATGCTTGCCCGCGATCTTCACCGACAGCGCCTCCGGCTTGAGGCGGTGGCCGTTGCAGGCGGGGCAGGGCTTCGCGGCCTGGTAGCGAGAGAGGTCCTCGCGAACCCAGGGGTTATCCGTCTCGCGGTACCGCCGCTCGAGGTTCGGCAGCACGCCCTCGAAAGGCTTCTTCACGTCGTAGCTGCGCAGCCCGTCCTTGTAGCGGAGCGTGACGACCTCCTCGCCGGTTCCGTGCAGAATGGCGTCTCGGGTCCTGGCCGGCAGGTCACCCCAGGGGGTCGCGGTCGAGACCTTGTAGTGCCGGGCGAGGCTTTCCAGCGTCTGGTCGTAATAGGGCGACTGCGCACCGGACCAGGGGGCGACGGCACCTTCGGCCAGGGTACGCAGATCGTCGGGGACGACCAGCATCGGGTCGAAGAACGTCTGCGTGCCGAGTCCGTCGCAGGTCGGGCAGGCACCCTGCGGGCTGTTGAAGGAGAAGAGCCGGGGCTCGATCTCCTCGATGGTGAAGCCGGATTCAGGGCAGGCGAATTTCGCGCTGAAGACGGTACGGTCGCCGGTATCGGCATTCTCGGCATAGGCGATGCCGTCGGCGAGGGCGAGCGCGGTCTCGAAGCTGTCGGCGAGGCGCGGCGCGATGCCTTCGCGGACGACGATGCGGTCCACCACCACCTCGATGTCGTGCTTCAGCTTCTTGCTGAGCGCCGGCACCTCGGCGATCTGGTAGAGCGTGCCGTTGACCTTCACCCGCTCGAAGCCGCGGCGCTGGAACTCGGCGAGCTCCTTCTTGTACTCGCCCTTCTTGCCGCGCACGGCAGGAGCAAGAAGGAGGAGGCGCGTGCCCTCCGGCATCGCCATCACGCGGTCGACCATCTGGGAGACGGTCTGTGCCTCGATCGGCAGGCCGGTCGCCGGGCTGTAGGGCACGCCGACGCGCGCCCAGAGCAGGCGCATATAGTCGTGGATCTCGGTGACGGTGCCGACGGTCGAGCGCGGGTTGTGGCTCGTCGTCTTCTGCTCGATGGAGATGGCCGGGCTCAGCCCCTCGATGCTGTCCACGTCCGGCTTCTGCATGAGCTGCAGGAACTGCCGCGCATAGGCGGAGAGCGACTCCACATAACGCCGCTGCCCCTCGGCATAGATCGTATCGAAGGCGAGCGAGGACTTGCCGGAGCCAGAGAGGCCGGTGATGACCGTCAGCGTGCCGCGCGGGATGTCGAGGTCGAGGTTCTTGAGGTTGTGGGTGCGGGCACCGCGGATGCGGAGGAAGCCGGCGCCGGTGATGGGGGAGGGGGTGGCCATGCGGGGTCCTGCTCCACGGGGCGCGCGGCCCGCGTTCGCCTTGTGTTCTGGCAGTGATGACATTATATGGGGCTGGCGGGAAGGGCTTTCGGCAGGCATGGTCCTTCCCTTTCAGCTTCCAGGGATTCGGACGGCATGGCCGGCAGCGTCAACAAGGTTATCCTGGTGGGCAATCTGGGGCGTGACCCCGAGGTCCGCAACATGCAGTCCGGCGACCGGGTGGTGAGTTTCTCCATCGCAACCAGCGAGTCGTGGGCCGACCGCGCCTCCGGCGAGCGGAAGGAGAAGACCCAGTGGCACCGGATCGCCATCTTCAACCAGAAGCTCGGCGAGATCGCCGAGAAATACCTGAAGAAGGGCAGCAAGGTCTATCTCGAAGGCCAGCTCGAGAGCCGGAAGTATACCGACAAGGACGGTAATGAGCGCGAGGTCACCGAGGTGGTGCTCAGCCGTTTCCGGGGCGAGCTGACCCTGCTCGACGGCCGCGGTGGCGCGGGTGGCGAGATGGGCGAGGGCGGCGGTGGCGCCGGGTATGGTGGCGGCGGCCGCTCCTCTGGCGGCTTCGAGCGCTCGGGCGGGGGCGACCGTGGCGGCGCCTCGCGCGGCGGCGGCGGGGGCTGGGACAAGCCGAAGGGCGGGGCGAGCGACCTCGACGACGACATCCCCTTCTGAGGCAGCCTTTCTGCGCCCGTCGGGCCCCTGGCGATTTGGCGTCGGGGCCGGGAGTGCCTATATATAGGGCTGATGGAACCCGCGGGCCGAGGCCCGCCGGGCGCCCGGCCATTGCCATTCCGGCGGGGCCGGCCGAGCCCCAAGGAAACCGAGACGCGTGAGCGAAACCCAGAACGGCGCTGACGGAGGGCCGGGCGACACCGCCCCGGTAGCGCTCGAGGAGGAGATGCGCCGCTCCTACCTCGATTACGCCATGAGCGTGATCGTCTCCCGTGCGCTGCCCGATGCGCGGGACGGGCTGAAGCCGGTGCACCGCCGCATCCTCTACGCGATGCAGGAGAGCGGCTACACGGCGGACAAGCCGCACCGCAAGTCGTCCCGCGTCGTCGGCGACGTCATGGGCAAGTACCATCCCCATGGCGACTCGGCGATCTACGACGCCATGGTCCGCATGGCGCAGTCCTTCTCGATGCGCGTGCCGCTCATCGACGGGCAGGGCAATTTCGGCTCGGTCGATGGCGACCCGCCGGCGGCCATGCGCTACACCGAGGTGCGGCTGGCGAAATCCGCCTCGGCGCTGATCGAGGGGATCGACGAGGACACCGTCGACTACCAGCCGAATTACGACGAGAGCGAGAGCGAGCCGCGGGTCCTGCCCGCCGCCTTCCCGAACCTGCTGGTCAATGGCGCGCAGGGCATCGCGGTCGGCATGGCGACCAACATCCCGACCCATAATCCGGGCGAGGTGATCGACGCGACGCTCGCCCTGATCGCCGACCCCGATACGCCCTTGTCGCAGCTGATCGAGATCATGCCGGGGCCGGACTTCCCGACCGGCGGGCTCATCGTCGGCCGCAGCGGCATCCGCAACGCCTTCGAGACCGGGCGCGGCTCCATCCCACTGCGGGCCAAGTGCGAGATCGAGGAGATGCGCGGCGGCCGCCAGGCCATCATCGCCACCGAGATTCCCTACCAGGTCAACAAGGCGAACCTGATCGAGAAGATCGCGGAGCTGGTCCGCGCCAAGGCGATCGAGGGCATCTCGGACCTGCGCGACGAGAGCGACCGCGACGGCATGCGCATCGTCATCGAGCTGAAGCGCGATGCGACGGCGGAGGTGGTGCTGAACCAGCTCTACCGCATGACGCAGCTGCAGACCTCCTTCGCCGTCAATTTCCTCGCGCTCGACAACGGCCGGCCGCGGCAGATGGGGCTGATCGAGGCGCTCCGCGCTTTCATCGCCTTCCGCGAGGAGGTCATCCTCCGCCGCTCGCGCTACCGCCTGGCCAAGGCGCGGGAGCGGGGGCACCTGCTGATCGGCCTCGCCATTGCCGTCGCCAATATCGACGAGGTCATCCGCCTGATCCGCGCCAGCCGCGACGGGACCGAGGCGCGCCTCGCCCTGATGGCACGGGACTGGCCGGCGGGCGATGTCGGCGCGCTGTTGGCGCTGATCGAGGATGCGGGCAACCTGGTGACGCCGGAGGGCACGGTGCGCCTGACCGAGGCGCAGGCCCGCGGCATCCTGGCCCTCACGCTGAACCGGCTGACCGGGCTTGAGCGCGAGAAGATCGCGGCGGAGCTGGAGGAGGTCGGCGGCCGCATCCGCGAGCTGCTCGACATCCTCGGCAGCCATGTGCGGCGGATGGAGGTGATGTCGGAGGAGCTGCGGGCGGTGCGCGACCAGATCGCCTCGCCGCGCATGACCCAGATCGTCGACTACGCCGCCGACCTGGACGACGAGAGCCTGATCGAGCCGGGCAACATGGTCGTTACCCTGACGCGGGACGGCTATGTGAAGCGCACGCCGCTCGACGTCTTCCGGGCGCAGAACCGCGGCGGGCGCGGGCGCAGCGCGGCGGGCACGCGGCAGGACGACGTGGTCGTGCGCAGCTTCATCGCGCATACCCATCAATGGGTGATGTTCTTCACCAGCCGCGGCATCGCCTTCCGCGAGAAGATCTGGCAGCTGCCGGAGGGTGGCGCCACCGGCAAGGGCCGCAGCCTCCGCCAGGTGCTGCAGCTCCAGGAGAACGAGCAGATCACCGCCGTGCTGCCGTTGCCGCAGGATGAGAGCCTGTGGGACGGGCTGCACCTGGTGTTCGCCACCGCCTCGGGCGGCGTCCGGCGCAACCGGTTGTCGGATTTCCGCAACGTGCGGGCGGCGGGGCTGATCGCCATGAAGCTCGACGACGGCGACAACCTGATCGGCGTGCAGACCTGCCGCGAGGGCGACGACGTGCTGCTCGCCACGAGGAAGGGGCGCGCCATCCGGTTCCAGGCGACGGAGGATGTGCTCCGCGTCTTCGCCAGTCGGGACAGCAGCGGCGTGCGCGGCATCCGCCTCGCCAAGGGCGACGAGGTGATCGCGCTCTCCGTCCTGCGGCATGTCGAGGCGACGCCGGCCGAGCGCGAGGCGGCGATCCGCAATGCCGCCCTGCGCCGCCGCACCAACGGCAACGGTAACGGCACGGAGGAGGTGGAGGCGGCGCCCGCCCCCGCGAGCGAGGACGGCGAGGAGGAGGGTGTCGCGGAGATCACCCTCTCCGCCGACCGCGCGCGGGAGCTGGAGGAGCAGGAGGAGATCATCCTCACCATCACCGATGGCGGCTTTGGCAAGCGCAGCCTCGCCTACGACTACCGCATCACCGGCCGGGGCGGGCAAGGGCTCGAGAACATGGTCTTCAGCCGCCGCACGGGGCGGGAGGTCGTGGCCACCTTCCCGGTGCGGCCGGGCGATGACGTCATGCTCGTCACCGATACCGGGCGGCTGATCCGCCTGCCGGCCGACCAGGTGCGCTTGACGCGCCGCCGTGGCCTCGGCGTGATGATGCTCAGGCTGAACGAGGGGGAACGCGTGACGAGCTGCTTCCCGGTCGTCGACGACCAGGGCGAGGCGGGGCCAGACTCCGGCGCGGCCCAGACCGGTGCGCTGGCCGCGACGGAGCCGGAGACGCCCTCCGATGGCTGAGCGGGCCGGGCTCTATGCCGGCACCTTCGACCCGATCACGAACGGGCATCTCGATGTCATAGGCCGGGGCGCGCGGCTGCTCGACCGGCTGGTGATCGGCGTCGCGGTCAGTACCGGCAAGGGCCCGCTCTTCCCGCTCGAGGAGCGGGTGGAGCTGGTTCGGGCCGAGGCCGCGCCGATCGCCGAGCGCGCGGGCACCCGGATCGAAGTGCTGCCCTTCGAGGGGCTGGTCGTCGACTTCGCCCAGCAGGTCGGGGCGGGGATGATCCTGCGCGGCCTGCGCTCCGTCACCGATTTCGACTACGAGTACCAGATGGCCGGGATGAATCGCCGGCTGGATCCCGGCATCGAGACGGTCTTCCTGCTGGCCAGCGAGACGAACCAATTCGTCGCCTCGCGTTTGGTCAAGGAGATCGCCCGGCTGGGGGGTGACATCAGCAGCTTCGTGCCGAAACTCACGCTGGAGCGGACCCTCGAACGGGTCCGCGGGCCTCAGCAGGGCTGACCGGCCCTTATCGGGAGAGACTCATGCGCCGACGCGACCTGGCCGGGCTTGCCGCCCTCGCCACGACCAGCAGCCTTGCCGCCCCCGCCCTGGCGCAAGCCGAGGAGCGGCTGTTGCTCGACCTGAAGGACGGCACCGTCACCATCCAGTTCCTGCCCGATGTGGCGCCGAAGCATGTGGAGCGGATCAAGCTGCTGGTCCGCCGCGGCTTCTACGACGGCACGCCCTTCCATCGCGTCATTGAGGGCTTCATGGCCCAGGGCGGCGATCCGACCGGGACGGGAACGGGCGGCGCGCGGGACCTGCCGGACATCCCGGCCGAGTTCACCAACAAGTACCGCTTCCTGCGCGGCACCTGCGGCATGGCGCGCAGCAGCAACCCGAACAGCGCGAACAGCCAGTTCTTCATCATGTTCGCCCCGGCGCCGAGCCTCGACAACCAGTACACGATCTGGGGCAAGGTGATCGCCGGGATGGATGCGGTCGACAAGATCAAGCGCGGCAGCGGTGGCAACGGGATCGTGCAGAACCCGGACAAGCTGGTCCGCGCCCGCATCGTCACCGCCTGACACAGTTTTTGAGGAGTAAAGCCATGAGCGACGAAGCCGGCAGCCCTGCCGAGATCCCCGGCGAACCCCCGATCGGCGAGGCCGCCCCGGCGCCTGCCGCCGCGACGCCCGATCCGGCGCTGGAGAACACGCTGATCCTCGAGTTGAAGGACGGCAAGGTGACGATCGAGCTGCGGCCCGACCTGGCGCCGCAACATGTCGAGCGGATCAAGATGCTGGTGCGTGCCGGCTTCTATGACGGCACGCCCTTCCACCGCGTCATCGAGGGCTTCATGGCCCAGGGCGGCGACCCGACCGGCACCGGCACCGGCGGCGCCCGCGATGCCGGCCATGCCGACCTGCCGGCCGAGTTCACGCCGCCGGCCAAGGCGCGCTTCGTGCGCGGCACCTGCGGCATGGCGCGGACCAGCAACCCGGACAGCGCGAACAGCCAGTTCTTCATCATGTTCGGGCCGGCGCCGAGCCTCGACGGCCAGTACACGATCTGGGGCCGGGTCGTCTCCGGCATGGAGGCGGTGGATAAGATCAAGCGCGGCTCCGGCGGCAACGGCATGGTCCAGGGACCGGACAAGCTGATCAAGGCGAGCATCGCGGCGGATGCCCCCGCTGCCGCTTGAGGCTTGACAGGCGGGCGTCCTCAGGGTTTTGGGGGCGCCCGCACCGCAGCATGCCGCGGCGCCTGTGAGCCGGTAGCTCAGCTGGTAGAGCACGGGACTTTTAATCTCGTGGCCGTGGGTTCGAATCCCACCCGGCTCACCATCCCGCACCTCGCGCAACCCGGACGGTTCACTCCAAGTTATGACTGGATCGGAGTGGGAGCCGAAGCGCATCCTGTCCGGCTCAACAATGCGTAGGTCCGGGACAGCACAATGAGCGACCATCCAGTCATCGGCGTCTCGGACGAGGTGGTAGCCGATGCGGACGGGGTCCGCATCACCCTCGAGACGAGCGAGGGGCCGCTCGCCCTCACGATCCCCCTGCTCGTGGCGGAGCGGCTGCTGCTCACCCTGCGCAGCAGCGCGGATGACGCGCATCGCCAGCGGATCGAACGCGGCGATGCGCTCCGCACCGCCATCGTGCCGACCGACCGGCCGCCGCTCGACACCACGGGATGCATGGCGAGCCTCGCCGCTGACGGCCGCATCCTGCTGCAGTTCCGGCATGCCGCCGCGGCGATGACGCAGATCTTCGTCCCGCCCATGGGGGCGGCGATGCTGGCCCGGGCGCTCGGCGAGCTCGGCGGCAAGTTGCAGCCGCCCCGGGCGGTGGCGGGCGAGGCGTCCAAGCGGCGCGGCTAGACCGCCGGTCCCAACTGGGCCGTGGATCATGGTCCGGCATGGTGTTCTTGCGGGTGAGTCACGCCCGCGGTCATTCCGGTCGCCGGCGATCGCGCCCTGGCCCCGGCGCGCTGCGCATGCTTTACCGGCGGCGCCAGCGCTGACCGGGACCCGATCGCATGCCCTCCCTGCCGGCCCTCGCGGCCGGGTTGCTCTCCGGCTTCGTCGGCTTCGCCTCCTCCTTCGCCGTCGTGCTGCAAGGCCTGGGCGCCATGGGCGCCGGGCCGGCCGAGGCGGCGTCCGGGCTGATGGCGCTCTCCATCGCCATGGGGCTCTGCGGGATCGTGCTGAGCCTTTGGCGGCGGATGCCGATCAGTATTGCCTGGTCAACGCCCGGGGCGGCGCTGCTGGCGGCCTCGGCCGTGCCGGCAGGCGGCTTTCCGGCCGCGGTTGGCGCCTTCCTGGTGAGCGGGGCGTTGCTGGTGCTGGCGGGGCTCTGGAAGCCCTTCGGGCGGGCCGTGGCCTCGATCCCCTCGCCGCTGGCCAATGCCATGCTGGCGGGGGTGCTGCTCGGGCTCTGCCTGGCGCCGGTACGGGCGCTGGGGGAGGCGCCGGCGGCAGGAATCGCCATCATCCTGACCTGGGCGGTGGTCGGACGGTTCAACCGGCTGCTGGCGGTGCCGGCCGCGTTGTTGGTGGCGGTCGGGGTGATCCTGGCGACGATCGAGCTTCCGCCCGGCATCCTTGCCGCCGCGGGACCGGTGCCGGTCTGGGTGGCGCCGCAATTCACGCTGGCGGCGGCGATCGGCGTCGCGCTGCCGCTCTTCATCGTCACCATGGCTTCGCAGAATATTCCCGGCATGGCGGTGCTGAACGCCAATGGCTACCGGCCGGAGGCGGGGCCGCTCTTCGCAGTGACCGGGCTATTCACCCTCGCGGGGGCGCCGCTCGGCGGCCATGCGGTGAACCTCGCTGCCATCACCGCGGCGATCTGCGCGAGCCCGGAGGCGGAGCCGGATCCGGCACGGCGCTGGTGGGCGGCGGTGGTGGCGGGCCTGGCCTATATCGGCTTCGGCCTGCTGGCGGGGGCGGCGGTCGCCTTCATGGCGGCGGCGCCGCCGGTGCTGATCCAGGCGGTGGCGGGGCTGGCGCTGCTCGGTGCCTTCGGCAATGCGATCCAGGGCGCGGTCGCGGTGCCCAGGCAGCGGGAGGCGGCGGTGATCACCTTCCTCGTCACCGCCTCCGGACTTTCGGTCTTTGGCGTGAGCGGCGCCTTCTGGGGGCTGCTGGCGGGTGGCGCGATGCTGCTGCTCCACCGGCCGGGGCTGTTCAGTCGAGCCTGATCTGCGCCGCCCTGGCGACGCGCTGCCAGCGGGCGGATTCCTCGGCGATGGTGGCGGCGAAGGCGGCGGGGCTGGTCCATTGCGCGGTCGCGCCCTGCTCGCGGAGGCCGTCGCGGACCGCGGGGGTGTCGCTCGCCTCCTTCAGCGCGGCGGAGAGGCGGTCGACCACGGCGGCGGGCAGCCCGGCGGGGCCGAGCAGGCTGTACCAGTTGTCAGCCAGTACTTCCGCCAGGCCGGCCTCGGCGGTGGTCGGCAGGTCGGGGAGGATGGGGCTGCGGCGGGTGCTGGCGAGGACGAGGGCGCGCAACGCGCCGCTCCGCAGATGCGGCAGCACCACCGGCAGGTCGGCGAAGAGCAAATGGATCTGCCCGCCGAGCAGATCCGTCACCGCCGGCGCCGCGCCGCGATAGGGAACGACGGTCAGCTCCATCCCGCTCTGCAGCCGCAACATCTCGGCGGCGAAATGGGAGATGCCGGCCGCTCCCGCCGTGCCGATGGCGAGCCGCGTGCCGGGCCGCTTCGCCAGCGCCCTGAGCCCTGCGAGGTCGGTGACGCCGAGGCTCGGCGTGGCGACCAGCGCCTCAGGAACCAGGGTGACGATGCTGACCGGCGTGAGGTCCTGCGGCACCCTGTAGGGCACCGTGCTCGTCACATGCGGGATGATGACCAGGGCGCCGCTGCTGGTCAGCACCAGCATGTTCCCGTCGGGCGGCGCCTTGGCAACGGCATCGACACCGATGACCCCGCCGGCGCCCGGCCGGTTCTCGATCACCACCGGCTGGCCGAGCGTGGCCGTCAACGGCTGGGCATAAAGCCGGGCGATGATGTCGTTCGGTCCGCCGGGCGGGAAGGGGACGACCAGCCGGATCGGCCGGCTTGGCCAGGCCGGCTGCGCCCCGGCCGCGGCGGGCAGGGCGGCGGCGGCCAGCAGGTGGCGCCGGTGCATGGGCGATCCTCCGGTGTCTCTTTGCCGGGGATCATGCCGGCGGGCTTTGGCCGGGGGAAGCGCGCCAGCTACCAGCCTTGCGGAACCGGCTCCGCATAGGGCCGGCCATAGGGGTCGGCATAGGGCTGCTGGTACTGGGGCTCATAGGCCGGCGGCTGCTGGTACTGCTGCTGGTACTGCTGTTCGTACCGGGGCTGGGCGTAGTAGCCCTGCGCGGCCGCTTCGTTCCGCTGATCCGTTGAATTGCCGATCAGCCCGCCGACCAGGGCGCCCGCCGCGGCGCCGCCGACGACCGCCCCGCCGCCACGACCGAGCGCGGCGCCAAGCAGGCCGCCCGCCGCGGCGCCGGTCACCGCCCCGGCCGCCGTGCTGGAGGGCGGCGCGGCGTAGTAGGGGGTCGGCTGGACGACGCAACCGCAGAGGGGAAGCGCCGCGAGGGCTGCAAGCCAAAACTTCGGTGTCATTGTCATCCTGCCTCCGATCCGCCTTCGCAACGCGCGACGGCCGGGAAGGCTGCATCAACCGTTGCGGATGGGGCAGGGGCATGGCTGCGGCATGGCGAAGCCGTGGCATCGGCCTCGACAGGGGCAGCGAAGGGCGGAAGACTGCACGGCGCAACCATCGGGGGATGTGGTGCGCGAACCGGACCCGCCACAGGCCAGGCTGCTCGACATCCTACGCGTCTTCTCGTCGATGGGCCTGGCGAGTTTCGGCGGGGGCCTCGCCGGCTGGATGCACCGCGAGGTCGTCGAACGCCGGCGCTGGATGAGCGAGGAGGGCTTCCTCGCCGGCGTTGCCCTCGGCCAGGTGCTGCCGGGGGCGAACAGCGTGAACCTTGCCCTCTATGTCGGCCAGCAGCTGCGCGGCGTGCCGGGGGCGGCAATGGCCTTCCTCGGCATCCTGGGACCGCCTTTCCTGGTCATCCTCGGCCTCGCGCTGGTCTATGCCTGGGGGATGGGGGCGGCAGGCTTCGGCGTGGTGCTCGGGGGCGTTGCGGCGGCGGGGCTGGCGAATTCGCTGACGACCGGGCTGCGCGCGGCGCGGCGCTTGAGGGGTGCCTGGCCCTGGGTGGTGGTCGGCATCACCTTCCTTGCCATCGGGCTGCTGCGCTGGCCGATGATCCCGGTGGTGACGGTGCTGATCCCGGCCAGCATCGGCCTCGCCTGGGCCGAGGGACGCGCGCGTGGCTGAGCGGCTTTTCGCGCTCCTGCTGGTCTTCGCGCCGCTCTCGCTGGTCTCGCTCGGCGGCGGGCCATCGATCTTCGCCGAGATGCAGCGCCAATCGGTCGAGGTGCATGGCTGGATGACGGCGGGGCAGTTTACCGACCTCTTCGCCATCTCCCGTGCGGCGCCTGGCCCGGGGACGCTGATCTGCGCCCTGGTCGGCTGGCAGGCGGCGGGGTTCGCGGGGGCGCTGGCGGGGGCGCTTGGGCTGTATGTCCCCTCGTCCTGCCTGCTGCTGGCGATCGGGCATTGGTGGCAGAGGCGGGGCGACAGCCCGATGCGGCGGGTGATCGAGCGCGGCCTGGCGCCGGTCGCGGTCGGGCTCATCTTCGCTGGAGTGCATACGCTGCTTCAGGCGGATGGCGCAGGCTGGCTGGAGGTGGCGACGCTCCTTGTCTGCACCATCGCGCTGTTGCGGGGGGCGAGCCCCTATGCCGTGATGGCGGTGGTGGCGCTGCTCTATGCCGGGTTGCAGCAGGCGGGCGCCATCGGCCGTTAGCCAGCTACCTGTCCCGTTGACAGGGGACGGCGCCGGGCAACAGGATGCGCGGCCAGTCATTGCCAAGAATGAGGAACGCCCATGGCCGATGCGCCCCGATACGTCGAGCACGCCCGGGATGGGGATGTGCATGTGCTGCGCATCGCCAATGCCCCGGTGAACACGTTGCGGACGGAGGTGCGCGCCGGCCTGGTCGAGGGGCTGAAGGCGGCTGCCGGGGCCAAGGCCGTGGTCATCATCGGCTCGGGGCGGAATTTCAGCGCGGGCGCGGAGATGACGGAGTTCGGCAAGCCGCGGGTGCCGCCCTCGCTCACCGATGTCTTCGATGCGATCGAAGCCTCGCCGGTGCCGGTGGTCGCCGCCATCCATGGCAACGCGCTGGGCGGCGGGCTGGAGCTGGCGCTCGCCTGCCATGCCCGCGTCGCTGCGCCGGGCGCGCAGGTGGGGCTGCCTGAGGTGAAGCGCGGCTTCGTGCCCGGCGCCGGCGGCACCCAGCGGCTGCCGCGGCTGATCGGGCTCGAGGCGCTGAAGATCATCGTCGGCGGCGAGCCGGTCAGTGCCGAGCAGGCGGTGAAGCTCGGCTTCGTCGATGCGGTGGTGGACGGGCCGCTCGAGACGGCGGCGGTGGAGTGGGCGCGGGCCAATGCCGGGCGGAGCTTCACCCTGGCGCGGAACCGCAGCGACAAGATCGCCGGCTACGATGCCGCCGCCTTCGATGCGGCGGTGAAACCGCTGACGGCGCGGACGCGCGGCCAGGAGAGCCCGCTCGGCTGCGTCGAGGCGGTGCGGGCGGCCTTCACCATGCCCTTCGAGGAGGGGCTGAAGGTCGAACGGGACCAGTTCCAACGGCTGGTCGCGGGCGAGCAGAGCCAGGCGCTGCGGCACATCTTCTTCGGCGAGCGCGAGGCGCAGCGGGTGCCGGACCTGCCAGCGGATGCCAAGCCGCTGCCCGTGAACAAGCTGGTCGTGATCGGCGGCGGCACGATGGGCGGCGGCATCGCCATGTCGGCGGCGAATTTCGGCCTGCCCGTGACGATCGTCGAGACCTCGGCGGAGGCGCTGGAGCGTGGCCTCAAGCGTTGCGAGGCGAATTGGGAGCGTACCGTGAAGAGCGGCCGCCTCTCCCAGGCCGAGTACGAGAAGCGCCGCGCGCTGCTCTCCGGCACGACGGAGTTCGAGAAAGCGGTGGGCGAGGCGGATCTCGTCATCGAGGCCGTCTTCGAGAACATGGACGTGAAGAAGGAGGTCTTCGGCCGTCTCGACAAGGCGGCGCGGCCGGGCGTGGTGCTCGCCTCCAACACCTCGACGCTCGATATCGACGGGATCGCCTCGGCCACCGGGCGGCCCGAGCTCGTCATCGGGATGCATTTCTTCAGCCCGGCCAATGTCATGCGGCTGCTGGAGAATGTGCGCGGCTCGGCGACCAACGCGGCGGCGATCGCAACGGCGACCGAGGTCGGCAAGCGGATCGGCAAGCTGCCGGTGCTGGTCGGCAACTGCGACGGCTTCGTCGGCAACCGCATGACGGGCAAGCGCGGGCCGCAGGTGGAGAAGCTGCTGCTGGAGGGCTGCCTGCCGCAGGACATCGACCGCGTCATGGAAGGCTACGGCATGGCGATGGGGCCGCTGGCGACGGGTGACCTCGCCGGCCTCGACATCGGCGCGGCCGTGCGCAAGGCGCGCGGTACGGTGGCGCCGATCGCCGATGCGGTGGTCGCTGCCGGGCGGCTCGGGCAGAAGACCTCGAAGGGCTATTACGACTATGACGAGAACCGCAAGCGCATGCCTTCGAAGGAGGTAGAGCAGATCATCCTCGACACCGCCGAGAAGATGCAGGTGCGGCGGCGGAAGATCGAGGACCAGGAGATCCTCGAGCGGCTGCTGCTGCCGATGGTGAACGAGGGGGCGCGCATCCTGGAGGAGGGCGTCGCCTCCCGCCCCATCGATATCGACGTGATTTTTATCAACGGCTTCGGCTGGCCGGCCTTCCGCGGCGGACCAATGTTCTGGGCCGACCGCATGGGGCTGAAGGCGGTGCGCGACCGGCTCGCCCACTATGCCGAGGCGACGGGCGACCGCAACCTGCAGCCCTCGGCCCTGATCGAGAAACTCGCGGCCGAGGGCGGCAGCTTCGCCACCCTCAAGCGCGCCGCCTGAACCCAAACACAAGGAGAGACCCGATGGACCTCCGCTTCACCGATGCCGAGATCGCCTTCCGCCAGGAAGTGCGCGACTTCATCGCCAAGGAGCTGCCGGCCGAGACGCGCGAGCGGATGATCGCTGGCAAGTCCCCCACCAAGCAGCAGGTGGTGGACTGGCAGCGCAAGCTGAATGCCCGCGGCTGGGCGGCGCCGGAATGGCCGAAGGAGGCCGGCGGGCCGGGCTGGACGCTGGCGCAGCGCTACATCTTCCGCGAGGAGCTGCAGCAGGCGCCGGCACCCTCGCCGCTCGGCTTCAACATCAACATGTGCGGGCCTGTCATCATCGAGTTCGGCACGGAGGAGCAGAAGCAGCGCTTCCTGCCGCGCATGCTGAACCTCGACGATTGGTGGTGCCAGGGCTTCTCCGAGCCCGGCGCAGGATCCGACCTTGCCGGGCTGAAGACCCGCGCCGTGCGCGAGGGCGACCACTATGTCGTCAACGGCCAGAAGACTTGGACGACGCTCGCCCAGCATGCCGACTGGATCTTCCTCCTCGTCCGCACCGATCCGGCAGCGAAGAAGCAGGAGGGCATCAGCTTCCTCGTCTGCGACATGAAGACGCCGGGGATCACCGTCCGCCCGATCATCACCATCGAGGGCGGGCACGAGGTGAACGAGGTCTTCTTCGACGACGTGAAGATCCCGGCGGAGAACCTGATCGGCGAGGAGAACAAGGGCTGGGACTGCGCCAAGTTCCTGCTCGGCAACGAGCGCTTCGGCCAGGCCCGCGTCGGCGCCTCGCGCGAGCGCATCCGCCGGCTGAAGGTGATCGCGCAGGAGAGCATGGATGGCGGCCAGCCGCTGATGCAGGACCCCGAATTCCGCCGCAAGGTGACGGAGATCGAGGTCGAGCTGAAGGCGCTGGAGATGACCGTCATGCGCGTCATCGCCACCGAGTCCAAGCGCCGCGACAAGAAGCCCGATCCGGCGACCTCCGTGCTCAAGATCAAGGGCACCGAGATCCAGCAGATGTGCTCCGAGCTCTTGATGAAGGCGGCCGGCCCCTATGCCTGGGCGGATGGCGACCCGGACGAGGAAGGCGAGACCAACGACGTGGATGTCGCGCCCGACTGGGCCTTCGGCCTCGCCGGCGTCTACTTCAACTGGCGCAAGCAGAGCATCTATGGCGGGTCGAACGAGATCCAGCGCAACATCATGGCCAAAGCGTTCCTGGGGCTCTGACGACACATGGACTTCGACCTGACGGAAGAACAGCGCCTGCTGCAGGACAGCGTGGCGCGGCTGCTCGGCGACCGGTACGGCTTCGAGCAGCGCAAGGGCTATATGAAGTCGGCCGATGGCTGGAGCCGGGAGATCTGGGGCCAGTTCGCCGAACTCGGCCTGCTCGGCCTGCCCTTCGGCGAAGATGAGGGCGGCTTCGGCGGCGGCCCCGTCGAGACGCTGCTCGTCGCCGAGCAGATCGGGCGCTTCATCACGCTCGAGCCCTGGGTGAGCACCGTCGTGATCGGCGGCGGCTTTCTCCGCCATGGCGCCTCGCAGGAGCTCAGGAACGAGCTGGTGCCGCAGGTCGCCTCGGGCGAGATGCTGCTGGCCTTCGCCCAGGTGGAGCGGCAGTCGCGCTACGACCTTTTCGACGTGGCGACGACGGCGAAGCGCGACGGCGATGGCTGGGTCATCAATGGCCGCAAGGGCTATGTGGTGCATGGCGACAGCGCCGACCGACTGATCGTCACCGCACGCGTGGCCGGCGCGCAGCGCGACCTGAAAGGCATCGGCGTCTTCCTGGTCGATGCGAAGGACCCTGGCGTGCAGCGCCGCGGCTACCGCACGGTGGATGGGCAGCGGGCAGCGGAGGTGGAGCTCTCCAACGTCCGGGCGCTCGCCGTGCTCGGCAATCCGGAGGACGGGTTGCCGCTGGTCGACCAGGTGGTGGATGAGAGCATCGCGGCGCTGGCCGGCGAGGCGGTCGGCGCCATGCAGGCGGCGCATGACATGACCATCGACTACATGAAGACCCGGCAGCAATTCGGTCGGCCGATCGGCAGCTTCCAGGCGCTGCAGCATCGGGCGGCGGATATGCTGGTGGCGCTGGAGCAGGCGCGCTCGATGTCCTACTTCGCGGCCATTTCCTCCGAGGAGCGCAATCCGACGGAGCGGCGCAAGTCGATGGCGGCGGTGAAGGTGCAGATCGGCCGCTCGGCGCGCTTCGTCGGGCAGCAGAGCATCCAGCTGCATGGCGGCATCGCCATGACGATCGAGTATGCCTGCGGCCACTACTTCAAGCGGCTGACGGTGAATGACGCCATGTTCGGCGATGCGGACCACTATGTCCGCTACCTGTCGGATACGGGCGGGCTGGTCGCCGCCGCCTGACGGGTCCCCGACCACTCCGCAAAGAGTTGCGGATTGGTTGTTTCTCTTGGTCGACCGGGTCCGGGGCGCCATGCTGCGCTCCGGCCGCTCAATGTGCGGGAGACGGCGCTGATCCAGCTTGGCCGGGTCGCATCTGACTTCAAGGCGGAGACCACGCATGGGCCCATCCGCTTCGATGAATGGCTCGGCTTGCCCTGGGGCGTGTTGTTCGGCCATCCGGCAGAATTCACGCCGGTCTGCACCACGGAGCCCGGCGGGACGGCCCGCCCCTCACCAGCCACGAGCAGACCGGCTCCCTTCCCCAGGGTTGGGAGGTCAAGCGGCCCTATCTGCGCTATGTGGAGGTGACCTGGGGGTCGCACGCCGAAAATCGTTTGCGCAATAACGGATAGTGCGGTTCCATATCATATTCGCAGTTGCAGCGGGACCGGGGGCAGCATGGTGGGACGGGCGATCGGGCGCCGCCAAATTCTGGCGGGCGCCGGCATGGCGGCTTTGGCGGCACCGGGCATCGCCCTTGCCCAGGGCGAGGCCATCCGCATCGGCGAGATCAACAGCTACACCGCCCAGCCCGCCTTCCTGCAGCCCTACCGCAATGCCTGGATCCTGGCGCAGGAGCAGGTGAACGCCGCCGGCGGCGTCAACGGCCGCCGAATCGAAACCGTCTTCCGCGATGATGCCGGGCGACCGGAGGATGCCGTCCGCCTCGCGGGCGAGTTGGTGAATGCGGAGAAGGTGTCCCTGCTGGCGGGCGGCTTCCTCTCCAATGTCGGGCTGGCGCTCGGGGATTTCGCCAACCAGAACAAGAAGCTCTTCGTCGCCAGCGAGCCGCTGACCGATGCGCTCGTCTGGAGCCGCGGCAACCGGTATACGTTCCGCCTCCGCGCGAGCACCTACATGCAATCCGCCATGCTGGTGGAGGAGGCGGCGAAGCTCCCGGCCCGGCGCTGGGCGACCGTCGCGCCGAACTACGAGTACGGCCAGTCCGCCGTGCGCTGGTTCAAGGAACTGCTGAGCCGCGCCAAGCCGGATGTGGAGTTCGTCGCCGAGCAATTCCCCGCCCTTGGCCGCATCGATGCAGGTGCCACCGTCCAGGCGCTGGCAGCGGCCAATCCGGAGGCGATCTTCAACGTCACCTTCGGCGCCGACCTCACCAATTTCGTCCGCCAGGGCTCGACCCGGGGGCTGTTCGAGCGGCGGCGCGTCGTCTCGCTGCTGACCGGCGAGCCGGAGTATCTCGACCCACTCGGCGACGAGGCCCCGGAGAATTGGATCGTCACCGGCTATCCCTGGGAGCAGATCGACACGCCCTCCCACACGCCCTTCCGCGAGGCCTATCGCCGCCGCTGGAACGACTATCCGCGCCTCGGCAGCGTCGTCGGCTATGATACGGTGATGGCGATCGCGGCGCTGCTGAGGAAATCCCCCTCGCTCGAGACCGAGGCGCTGGTCGACGGCATGTCCGGGCTGCGCTTCGGCTCGGTCTTCGGGCCGGTGGAATTCCGTGCGATCGACCATCAATCGACCATGGGCGCCTTCGTCGGCCGCACCGTGCTGAAGAATGGCAAGGGGGCGATGGCCGACTGGCGCTATGCCGAGGGCAAGGACTACCTGCCATCGGATGAGGTGGTGCGGACCTTGCGGCCCCAGGCCTGACGCAGGCAACCTTGGAGAACCTGGTCCTCCAGGCCCTGAGCGGCCTGGCGAGCGCCTCATCCTTGTTCCTGGTGGCGTCCGGCCTCACCGTCATCTTCGGCGTCAGCCGCGTCGTGAACTTCGCCCATGGCTCGCTCTACATGCTGGGGGCCTACCTGGCCTACAGCCTGGTCACCACCCTGCCGCGCGGCCATCTCGGCTTCTGGGGCGGGGTGATCGGCGCGGCCGTGCTGGTCGGGCTGATCGGCCTCGTCGTCGAGGTGCTGCTGCTGCGGCGCATCTACCGGGCGCCGGAGCTGTTCCAGCTGCTCGCTACCTTCGGCGTCGTGCTCATCGTGCAGGACCTGGCGCAGATGATCTGGGGCCCGCAGGACCTGCTCGGGCCGCGGGCGCCGGGGCTGCGTGGCAGCATCGAGATCGTGGGGATGCGCTTCCCGCTCTATGAGCTCTTCCTGATCGGCGTCGGGCCGGTGGTGCTGGGGCTGCTCGTGCTGCTGTTCCACCGCACGCGCTGGGGCACGCTGGTGCGGGCGGCAACCCAGGACCGGGAGATGGTGGGGGCGCTCGGCGTGAACCAGCGCATGCTCTTCACCTCGGTCTTCTTCCTCGGCAGCCTGCTCGCCGGCCTCGGCGGCGCGCTGCAGCTGCCGCGCGAGAGCGTGAACCTGCATATGGACCTCGCCATCATCACCGAGGCCTTCGTCGTCGTGGTGGTGGGCGGGCTCGGCAGCCTCACCGGCGCGGCGCTGGCGGCGTTGCTGATCGGGGAGCTGCATGCCTTCGGCATCCTGATCGTGCCGAAGATCACGCTGGTGCTGGTCTTCCTCGTCATGGCGCTGGTGCTGGTGGTGCGGCCGCATGGGCTGCTCGGCAAGCCGGAGGCGGCGGCGCGGGGCGGGCAGGGGAGTGCGGAGCCGGTGATCGGCCCGGCGCCCCCGGCGCTGCGCTGGCTGGGCCTGGCGACGCTCGCGGTGGCGGTCGTGCTGCCGCCCTTCCTCGGCGACTATGCCGTCTCGGTGCTGACGGAGCTCGCTATCGCGGTGCTCTTCGCGGCGAGCCTCCATCTCATCATGGGCCCTGGCGGCATGGCGAGCTTCGGCAACGCCGCCTATTTCGGCATCGGCGCCTATGGGGCGGCGCTGGCAGCGCAATGGCTCGGCGCGCCGATGCTGGCCGGGCTGGCGCTGGCGCCCTTGGCGGCGGGCGTCTTCGGCCTCCTCTTCGGCTATTTCTGCGTGCGGCTCTCGGGCGTCTATGCGGCGATGCTGACGCTGGCCTTCGCGCAGATCGCCTGGTCGGTCGCCTTCCAATGGGTCGAGGTGACGGGGGGCGACAACGGCATCCTCGGCGTCTGGCCCTCGGCCTGGGCGGCGCCGAAGCTGGTCTACTACTACCTGGCGCTGGCCCTCTGCCTGGGTGCGACGCTGTTCCTGCGCCGCGTGGTGCATGCGCCCTTCGGCTATGCGCTGCGGGCGCAGCGGGACAGCGCCTTGCGGGCCGAGGCGATCGGCATCGATGCCTTCCGCATCCGCTGGCTAGGCTTCGGCCTGGCGGCGGCGGCGGCGGGCGTCGCGGGCGGGCTCTTTGCCTATGGCAAGGGCAGCGTCTTCCCGACCTATATGGGCATCCCACGCAGCGTGGATGCGCTGCTGATGGTGCTGCTCGGCGGCGTGCAGACGCTCTCGGGGCCGATCGTCGGCGCGCTCGCCTTCACCGGGCTGCAGGAGCAGCTGGTGCGGATCACCGATCTCTGGCGGCTGATCCTCGGCTGCATCATCGTGCTGCTGGTGCTCTTCTTCCCGCAAGGGCTGGCCGGGGCGGCCCGGGCGCGCTGGGAGGCCCGGCATGGCGACGCTTGAGGTCGCGGGGCTGGAGAAGAGCTTCGGCGGCGTCCGTGCCGTCCAAGGCATCTCCTTCTCCGTCAGGCCGGGCGAGATGCTGGCGCTGATCGGGCCGAACGGTGCCGGCAAGTCCACCTGCTTCAATATGCTGAACGGGCAGCTCCGGCCCGATGCCGGCTCGGTGCGGCTGCTGGGGCGCGAGATCACCGGGATGGCCCCGCGGACGATCTGGCGGCTCGGCGTCGGCCGGACCTTTCAGATCACCGCCACCTTCGGCTCCATGACAGTGCTGGAGAACGTGCAGATGGCGCTGCTCTCGCATCACCGGCGGCTCGGCGGGCTGTGGCGGCCGGTGGCGCGGATGGATGCGGCGCCGGCGCGGGCGCTGCTGGAGCGGCTCGGCATGGCGGAGCAGGCGGCGCGGCCCTGCGGCATCCTCGCCTATGGCGACCTCAAGCGCGTGGAACTTGCCATTGCACTGGCCAACCAGCCGAAGCTGCTGCTGATGGACGAGCCGACGGCGGGGATGGCGCCGCAGGAACGCGTCTCCCTGATGGCGCTGACGGCGCAGATCGCCCGCGAGAGCGGCATCGCCGTGCTCTTCACGGAGCATGACATGGATGTGGTGTTCGGCCATGCGGACCGCATCCTGGTGCTCGACCGCGGCCGGTTGATCGCCGAGGGGGCTCCGGCCGCGGTCCGTGCGGATCCGAAGGTGCGGGAGGTCTATCTCGGCTCGGGCGCGGTGACGGGGGCGCATTGATGCTGAGCGTCAGCGGCCTCTCGGCCTATTACGGGCGGGCGCATATCCTCGACGACGTGGCGCTCGATGTCGGGCCGGGCGAGGTGGTGGTGCTGCTTGGGCGCAATGGCGCCGGCAAGAGCACGACGATGAAGGCGATCATGGGGCTCGTCCCGCCCGCCGCGGGCCGCGTCCGCTTCGATGGCGCCGAGATCGCCGGGCGGGAGCCCTTCGAGATCGCACGGCGAGGGCTCGGCTATGTGCCGGAGGAGCGGCGCATCTTCACCGGGCTTTCTGTGCTGGAGAATCTGGAGGTCGGGCGGCGGCCGCCGACGGCCGGGCTCCGGCCCTGGACGCCGGAGCGCCTCTTCGCGCTTTTCCCCAGCCTGGGCGCCATGCAGGACCGGCCGGGCGGGCGGATGAGCGGCGGCGAGCAGCAGATGCTCACCATCGCCCGCACGCTGATGGGCAACCCGAAGCTGATCCTGCTCGACGAGCCGAGCGAGGGGCTGGCGCCCGTCGTCGTCGAGCGCATGGCGGAGGCGATCCGGGCGCTGAAGGCGGAGGGGCTCTCGATCCTGCTGTCCGAGCAGAACCTGCATTTCGCCCAGGCGGTCAGCGACCGGGCGACGATCATCGAGAAGGGGCGAATCCGCTGGAGCGGGAGCATTGCCGACCTGCTCGCGGCGGATGAGGTCAGGGAGCAGTACCTGTCGGTGTAGGCAGCAGGCCCGGGGCGCCGACGACGCGCACGGCCTCGCCCAGTACGAGCGCGGCACCCTCGATCAGCCCTGCCGCGAACAGGGCCTCGGCCCGCGCCTCGCCGGCGTCGAGGGCGGCGGCGGCAACCAGGGCGGGGAGGGGGCCGACGCCCGTCGTCACCAGGCGATCGCCGAGATCGCTGTCCGGATCGAGCGAACGGGCCGGCGCGCGCTGAATGGCGGAATGGTCTGCATCGACCGCATTGGCGATGACGGTCGCCGCGGCGTCTGCAGCCGCGGCGCCGCGGGCGAGCACCGTCACCGCATCGGCGATGCCGAGGGAGAAGCTGCGACCCGGCCAGCCGCTGGTGGCGATGCCGCGGACAGGATCCTGGGCGCGGATGCGGATCAGCGCCTCCGGCACGGCGCGGGCGAGGCGCGGCACCACGCCGATGCGCAGCGCAGCGCCGGGGGCGAGGAAGAGGGCGATGTCGCCGCCATTGTTGACATGCGCTGCAGTGAGGCCCGGCGTGGCGGCCAAAGCCCCGAGCACCTCCTCAGCCACCGCCCCGGCGACGGCGGCCATCGGCGTGATGAAGCCGGCGCGGAAGGGCCAGGCCGCCTCCGCCATGCGCCGGGCGACGGGGCCATGCAACGCCGGGCGGTCCGCGCCGAGGGGTGTGCGGAGCAGCGGCAACTCCGCCGCCAGCCCGGCGAGCAGCCCCTGGAAGGCGACGGTCGCGCGGGCGGCGGCCTCGGTGATGGCGGGACGCGTGCCCTCCAGGCCGATCATCAGGTCGATCGGGCCTTCCTGGAGATGCAGCCTCCCATCGGGGAGTGAGGCGGCTAGGGCGCCGGCCATGGATTGGCGTCCGGCCAAGCCTCCTGGCGGGCCGAGCTGCCATACTCGGCGAGGAGCTGCTCGAGCGGCAGCGCGTGCTCCACATGGCCGCCAAGCCGGGCATAGAGGTCGGCCCGCAGCGTGAACTCGATGGGCGCGACGAGAGCCGGGGTGGGGACGTAGCCGAAGGCGCCGTCCGGCGCCCGCAGCACATCCGCCATCACGGTGATGCCGCCACCCGGCCAGAGAGTGCAGGGCGCCCCGCCGATGGTGACGCGGACCAGGGAGCGCTGCACCTCCCGCGTCAGCAGCACCGGGTTCTCGGTGACGCCCGCCCGCAACGACCCGCCGGCGCCGGCCATGAAAAGCACGGAGGTCATCGCCGGCTCGCAATTCTCGCCGATACGCTCGACGGTCTTCAGCACGGCGGGGGGAATCGGTACCGGGACGGGGCGCAGCGCCTCGTCCAGCTCCACATAGAGATGGTCTTCGCCCGTGGTGCTGGTGAGCAGCAGGCGGAGGCCGGGCCAGGCGGTCTTCGGGTCGATGCTCTCGATGACGGCGAGCGGGTCCTTGATGTCGGTCCCGCCCCAGCCATTCCCCGGATGCGCCACCTGGAAGTAGCGGCCGGGGGTGGAGCGCCGGCCGCGGACGCGGATGCCGCTCGGCGGCACGTCGAGGCACTTGCCGGCCTGGTGCTCGGAGAGGACGCCGGTGATGTGGTCGTCGACGACGATCACCTCATCCACATGACCGTGCCATTGCCGGGCGAAGATGCCGATGGCCGCGCTCCCGCAGCCGACGCGCATCCGCCGCTCCGGCATGCCGTCAACGATGGGCGCCTGGCCGGCCTGGAGCACCAGCTTCGCCCCGCCGTCGATCGAGACCTCGACGGCGCCCTTGTTGCAGAGCGTCAGCATGGCGGCGCAGGTGACGTTGCCCTCGCGCTTGGAGCCGCCGGTGAGGTGCCGCACGCCGCCGAGGCTCAGCATCTGGCTGCCGTATTCGGCGGTCGTCACATGGCCGATCTGCTCGCCATCGACGCGGACCGCCGCTGTCTCCGGGCCGAGATGCCGGTCGGTGTCGATCTTCACCTTGAGGCCGCAATAGCTGAAGATGCCCTCGGTCACGACGGTGACGGTATCGATGCCGGCATGTCGGGACCCGACGATGAAAGGCGCGGGCTTGTAGTCCGGATAGGTCGTCCCCGCGCCGATGGCAGAGACGAAGACCTCCTCCCGCGGGGCGAGGCCGCCTGCCCAATCCTCCGAGCCGTCGAGGAAGGGCACGGTCTCACCGCCTGCCTCCACCGTGCGCTGCATGAGCACCAGCGGATCGGTGCGGATGAGGGCACCATCCTGGTTGGCGTAGCGGCTGCACGCGCCGCTGCGGCCGGGGCGGATGCGGCAGAGCACGGGGCAGGCGTCGCAGCGGACGATGCCCTCATTGCCCTCGCGGGCGCCGAAGAGGGCGGTGCGGTCGGTGCTCATCGGACCTACCGATCATTGTGTCACTAATGAGCTTGGCATCCTCGCCGTCGCTCCACAACGCAATTCAGCCCATCCGCCGGAGAATGGCGACGAGGCGGGCCTGCTCGTCCCGCGGCAGCGGAGCGAGGGTTGCGGCGGTCACCGCACGGGCCTTCTCCACCCAGCCGGGCAGCGCGGCGAGGGCAGCCGGCGTCAGCGCCACCAGCAGCATGCGGGCATCGGACGGGTCGCGCTCCCGCACCACCAGGCCGCGGGCCATCAGCCGGGCAACGACGCCCTTCACCGTCGGCGGATCCATCGCCAGCAGCCGGCCGAGCAGGTTCTGCGAGAGCGGGCCGCGGCGCCAGAGCGTGTGCAGGGCGGCGAATTGCATGGAGGTCGGCCCGTCCTCGCCGATGATTCCCTGGAACAGGGCAAGGTGGCGCTGATAGGCTCGACGCAACAGGTGGCCCACCTGCTCCTCGAGCACGTAGTCCTCGGGCTCCTGCATCCTCACCTCCGCATCGCATTTCGTTTCTAGGCTTACGAATGGGCGGGCGCTAGAGTGCGCACATTCCGAGGGGGATCAGGCCATGGCGGTGGAACAGGCGTCGGGTCCGGCACGGGGCCGCATCCTGGTGCGGAACATCGGGCTGCTGCTGTCGGGCGACCTTTCCAACCCAATGCTCCAGGCGGATGCCATCCTGATCGAGGACGGCAGGATCGCGGCCGTGGGGCGGGCCGGGGAGCTCGCCGAGCGGGGCCCGGTCGACTCCGTCATCGATGCGCATGGTTGCGCGGTCGCGCCGGGCCTGGTCGACAGCCATGTCCACCCGGTGATCGGCGACTGGACCCCGCGGCAGAACCAGATGGGCTGGGTCGAGAGCAACCTCCATGGCGGCGTCACCACCATGATCTCGGCCGGCGAGGTGCACCTGCCCGGGCGGCCGAAAGACATCGTCGGGCTGAAGGCGCTGGCCATCACCGCCCAGCGGGCCTTCTTCAACGCCCGCCCGGCCGGCGTGAAGGTGCTGGCCGGGGCGCCGGTGCTGGAGAAGGGGATGGTGGAGAGCGACTTCGCCGAGCTCGCCGCCGCGGGCGTGACCCTGCTCGGGGAGGTCGGCCTGGGCTCGGTGAAAGCGGGCTACGAGGCTCGGGAGATGGTCGCCTGGGCGCGCAAGCACGGCATCCAGAGCACCATCCATACCGGCGGGCCATCCATCCCCGGCAGCGGGTTGATCGACAAGGACACGGTGCTGGAGGCGGATGCCGACATCATCGGCCACATCAATGGCGGCCATACCAGCCTGCCGGAGGCGCATGTCTGCGAGCTCTGCGAGCGCAGCAGTCGCGCGATCGAGTTGGTGCACAACGGCAACGAGCGGGTGGCGATCGCGGCTGTGCAGGCGGCGCGCGACCTCGGCCAGCTGCATCGGGTCATCCTCGGCACGGACAGCCCGGCGGGCTCGGGCGTGCAACCGCTCGGCATTCTGCGGATGATCTCGCTGCTCTCCTCGCTCGGCGGTATAGAGCCAGCACAGGCCTTCGCCATGGCGACGGGCAACACGGCGCGCATCCGCAACCTCGATGCCGGGCTGATCGAGACGGGGCGGGCGGCGGATCTCGTCTTCCTCGACCGGGCGCAGCACACGGCGGGGCGGGACCTGCTGCACAGCATCGCGCTGGGCGACATCCCCGGTATCGGCGGGGTGATGATCGATGGCGTGATGCGCTGCGGCCGCAGCCGCAACACCCCGCCGGCCGAACGCGTCCCCGAAACGCTCGGGCATTGATCCCCGGCTGGCGCCAGGGCCTCCGCAACGGGCTGATTTTCGGCGTGCTGGCGCTGGGGGCGGTGATCGCCCTCAATGCCGGTGAACTGCCGGGGCTCGGCGCGGTGCTGGCGGATCTGCCGGCGGCGGTCGGTATCTCCGCCGCCGTTCACATCCCGCAGATCCTGCTGACGGCGGCGGCCTGGCGGGCGCTGCTGCCGCCGGCGGCACGGCCGCCTCTCCTGGTGATGGCGCAACTGCGGTGGTACCGCGAATCGGCGAATGCTCTGGTGCCGGCGGGGGCGTTGGTTGGCCAGGCGGCGGCGGCGCGCCTGCTCGCGCGGCATGGGATCTCTGGCCAAATGGCGGGGGCGACGGCGACCGTGGACCTCACGCTGGAGGCCGTCTCGCAGCTCTTCTTCACCCTCGCCGGCGTTGCGCTGCTGCTCGGGGTCGGGGATGGGCCGGGACTGCTCGGCTTCGCCGCGGCCGGCTTCGGCATCGCGCTCGCCGGGGCAGGTGCCATGGTGCTGTTCCAGCGCCGCCTGCCGCTGACCCTGCTGGAGCGCGGCCTCGCGCGCCTGGCGCGGCGCTGGCCGGCCATCGACCCTGGCTGGGTGCGGGGGTTGCAGGCGGCGATCCTCGAGCTGCATGCCGACTGGCCCCGGCTGGCGGTGGCGACCTGGTGGCACACCCTGTCTTGGCTGCTCGGTGCACTGGAGATCGCCGGCGTTCTCTGGCTGCTCGGCCATCCCGTTTCGCTGACGGATGCGCTGGTGATCGAGAGCCTCGCCCAGGCGCTGCGCAATGTCGGCTTCATGCTGCCCGGGGCGCTGGCGGTGCAGGAAGGGGCCATCATCGGCGCCGCGGCGCTGGTCGGCGTGCCCGCCGCGGCGGCGCTGGCGGTGGCGCTGGTACGACGGACGCGGGAGGTCTGCCTCAGCCTTCCTGGCCTTATCGCTTGGCAGCGGGCCGAAACCGGCGCTATGCGGTCCGCTGGACCGGATCGCGGAGGGGCCTGATGGCCTCGCAGGGTGAAGCGGCTCCACCGAAGCAGGCCGGAGCGAGGCGCTCCAGTCCAGGGGATGGGTGATGGCGAGCAAGACATCGGGGGTGTTCGACCTGCTGCGGCTGGTGCCGCGCGGGGGGCCGGCGATCTGCAATGTCTCGGTCACCAACATGTGCAACGCGACCTGCGACTTCTGCAATTTCGCGCACAACAAGGGCTTCGTGAAACATCGCAGCTGGCTGGATGCGGAGCGCTTCCCGGCCGCGCTCACCCGGCTGCGCGAGCAGGCAAATGTGCGCTTCGTCACCTTCATGGGCGGCGAGCCGCTGCTGCACCCGAAGATCCTCGAGATGGCGCGGGAGGCGACGGCGCAGGGCACGCAGCCGACGCTCGTCACCAATGGCTGGTTGCTGCCGCCCAAGGTCGACGACCTCGCGGCAACGGGCATCACCACCCTCTTCATCTCCATCGACAGCGAGCATGCCCATCTGCATGAGGAGAATCGCGGGCTGAAGGGCGTCTGCGCGCGCATCAGGGAGGCCAATGCCCGCCTCGCCGCGAAGGGCGTGACGCCGATCGCCAGCGTCGCCATGACCCGGCTGGTGAAGGACTATGCGGCCCTCGGGCGCTTCTTGAAGGAGCTCGGCTTCTCGGCCGTCACCTTCTCCTATCCGCGGAAGGCGGCGCTCGGCTCTTCCTCCCTCGTGTACTCGGAGGATAGCGAGCTGGTCGACATGTCGCAGGCGGAGCTGCTGACGGCCTTCGACGGCGTGGAGCAGGCCCGGGCCGTGATCCCGGTGCACAACCCGCGCGCCGCCATCGCCGACATGCGCCGTCGCCTCACCGGCCAGGGCGAGCGCTTCATCTGCCATGCCGGCTACAAGTATTTCTATCTCGACTGGAACTACGACCTCTGGCGCTGCGAGGACTGGAAGGAGCCGCTCTCCTCGGTCTGGGACTTCACCCCGGAGAAGGTGATGCGCGACGGCTGCCAGGCCTGCACCACCGATTGCTACCGCGATGCCAGCATCATGCTGCATTTCTCGGTCTCGATCGGCGACTCTTTCGCACGGCTCAGGGAGGGGCGTCCGCTTGCCGCCATGGCGGCGCTGGCGGACCGGCGCAATCTCGGCTCGCTCGGCGCCGTCATCGGCCATGGCGCACGGCTGGCCAATCTGGCGGGAAGGGCTTAGCGGCGATGGCGGCGGTGATCCGGAAGCTTGTCGTGCTGCTGGATGAGACGCGGCGGGAGATGGGGCGCGAACTGCCCCGGCCGATCCGTCGCGCGGTCGCCTGCGCCGTCATCGAGAACCCCTTCGCTGGCCGCTACGAGGAGGATCTCTCCGAGCTGATCGCCCAGGGCGAGGCGCTGGGCGGGCTACTGGCGGAGCGGGCCATCGCCGCCCTCGGCATCCCCGGCGAGCAGGTCGAGAGCTTCGGCAAGGCTGCCGTCGTGGGGGAGGCGGGGGAGCTGGAGCATGCCGCCGCCCTGCTGCACCCGAAGATGGGCGCGCCCGTGCGGGCGGCGCTCGGCAAGGGGCCGGCACTCATTCCCTCGGCCAAGAAAGCGGGCGGCCCGGGAACGCCGATCGACGTGCCGCTCGGCCACAAGGACGCCGCCTTCGTGCGCAGCCATTTCGACGCCGTCGAGGCTCGGGTTCCGGACGCACCGCGGGCGCGGGAGATCCTGCTCTGCCTGGCGCTGGCCGATGGCGGTCGGCCCCTGCCGCGCATCGGCGGGCTGACAACGGCCGAGATCGTGGGAAAAGACGGCCTCCGCTAGAGCATGATCGCTGCAGGCTGGAACGGCCGGCGGCGTGGCTTATGCGGCCCGGCGACTGGCCTGACCGCAATCCCCTGGCCGTGGATCATGGCCTAGCCTCGGCGAAGGACACCCTCCAGCGCCAGCCTTGTGTGCAGGGCTACGATCTCCTGCCGCGTCAGTCGTCCATCCACCCGGTACCAGGTGCAGACGCCGGTCAGCATCGCCAGCATCGCATAGGCGCTGATCCGCGCATCGCCGAGGCTCAGCAGCCCTGCCGCCGTCCCCTCCTCCAGCAGGGCGATCAGTCGCGCCTCGTAGTCGTGCCGCATGCCGATGATCCGCGCCGCATTGGGCTGGTCGAGCGCGCGCAACTCGAAATTGGCGATGTAGACCTCGCGCTTCCGCTCCAGGTGATAGAGGACGTGGTGGCCGATGAAGGCTTCCAGCCGGGCCAGCGGCTCCGGCCCGGCGGCGGCGAGGGCGGCATCCGTCTGCTCCAGCAGCGCCGTCATGTGCTCCAGCATGAGGTCGAAGAGCAGGCTCTGCTTCGTCGTCATGTGGTTGTAGAGCGAGGCGGGGCTGATGCCGACCGCGGCCGCCAGCTCCCGCAGGTTCATGGCGGCGAAGCCCTGCGCATGGATCAGCCGCAGCGCAGCCTGGCGGATGGCCGCCGCCGTGCGCTCGCCGTTCGATCCCGTGATGCGGGCCATGATGCTGGACGTCCCCTCCTGGCGAGGCGCAGGCTGGGGCGCGAAACCTCTTGCGGTCAACCGATAAACGAACATATGTTCGTTTAGCAGCGGGGAGACAACACCCGCCTGGGAGGGATCGATCGTGGCCGTCATTGCGCCTCATCGCCTGTATCATGGCTGAGCCCGGCCCGGCGATCCTCGCCGCCGAGGGCGTTACGCTGCGCTTCGGCGGCGTGCGCGCGCTGACCGATGTCTCCTTCGAGGTCAGGGCAGGAGAGGTCTTCTCCATCATCGGCCCGAACGGCGCCGGCAAGACCTCCATGGTCAATTGCATCTCCGGCCGCTACCGCCCGACCGCCGGGCGCATCCACTTCGGCGGCGCCGACATCACCCGCCTGCCGACGCGCAAGCGCGCCGCCATCGGCATCGGCCGCACCTTCCAGAATCTGGCGCTGTTCGGGCACATGTCCGTGCTCGACAACATCATGGTCGGCCGCCATCATCTGATGCGGCATGGCTTTCTCACCGGCATGCCCTACTGGCTCGGCGGGGCGCAGCGCGAGGAAATCGCGCATCGGCGCGAGGTCGAGGAGATCATCGACTTCCTCGAGATCCAGCATGTGCGGAAGGCGCCGGCCGGCACGCTCTCCTATGGATTGCGCAAGCGGGTGGAGCTGGCGCGCGCCGTGGCGTTGAAGCCGAAGCTGATCCTGCTCGACGAGCCGATGGCCGGCATGAATCTCGAGGAGAAGGAGGACATGGCCCGCTACATCCTCGACCTCAACGAGGAATGGGGCATGACAGTGCTGATGATCGAGCATGACATGGGCGTGGTGATGGACATCTCCCATCGCGTCATGGTGCTCGACTTCGGCAAGAAGATCGCCGAGGGCTCGCCGCAGGAGGTGCTCGCCGACCCACATGTGCGGCGCGCCTATCTCGGCGAGGCGGACGAGGTCGTGAGCGAGCCCGAGGAGGCCCTCGCGCCATGACCGAAGCCGACACCCTGCCCAAGCTGCTCTCCCGAAACGCCGCCGTGGCGGGGCGGGAGGTGGCGATGCGCGAGAAGCATCTCGGCATCTGGCGCAGCTTCACCTGGGCGGAGGTGGAGGCGCGGACACGGAGCTTCGCCCTCGGGCTGCGGGCGCTCGGCCTCGGCGCCGGCGATGTCGTCGGCCTGATCGGCGACAACCGCCCGGATTGGGTGATGGGCGAGGTCGCTGCGCATGCGATCGGCGCCCGCTCGCTCGGAATCTACCGCGACGCGCTGGACGATGAGGTCGCCTACCTGCTCGAGCACAGCGGCGCCGCGGCGGTGATCGCCGAGGATGAGGAGCAGGTCGACAAGCTGCTCAACCTCGAAGGCCGCGCCCCGGCGCTGCGCCACATCCTCTACATGGATCCGCGCGGCATGCGAAAGCATGCCGACCCGCGCCTGATGTCGATCGACGCGCTGGTGCGGCTCGGCGAGGCGGCGCATGCCGAGGATGGCAGCGCCTATGCCGGCATGGTCGCCGGGACCCGGGGCGAGGAGGTTGCGATCCTCTGCACCACCTCCGGCACCACCGCGCGGCCGAAGCTTGCCATGCTGCAGGGGGGAGCGCTGATCCGCCATTGCGCCTCCTATATCGGCGCCGATCCGAAGGGGCCGGAGGACGAGTATGTCTCCGTCCTGCCGCTGCCCTGGATCATGGAGCAGATCTACGTCCTCGGTTTCGGACTGCTGGCCCGGATGAAGGTGAACTTCGTCGAGGAGCCGGAAACCATGATGGCCGATTTCCGCGAGATCGGCCCGACCTTCGTCCTCTTCGCCCCGCGCCTCTGGGAGCAGATCGCGGCCGATGTCAGGGCGCGGGTGATGGATGCCTCGCCGCTGAAGCGCCGCATGTTCGAACTCGGCATGAAGCGCGGCCTGGCGGCGCTCGACCAGGGGAAGCGATCCGGCCTTGCGGATCAGCTGCTGTTCCGGGCGCTGCGCGACCGGATCGGCTTCAGCAACCTCCGCTCGGCAGCGACAGGCGGCGCGGCGCTCGGGCCGGACACATTCCGCTTCTTCCTCGCCATGGGCGTGCCGCTGCGCCAGCTCTACGGCCAGACGGAGCTGCTCGGCGCCTATACCATCCACCGCGCTGCCGACGTGAATTTCGACACCGTCGGCGTGCCCTTCGACGAGAGCGTCGAGATCCGCATCGATCAGCCGGACCACAACGGTGTCGGCGAGATCGTCACCCGTCACCCGAACATGTTCTGCGGGTATCTCGGCCAGGGCGAGCAGGGCGATGTACGGGAAGGTTGGATGCATACCGGCGATGCCGGCTATTTCGATGCCGCCGGCCACCTGGTCGTAATCGATCGCATCAAGGACATCGCCACCACCAGCCGCGGCGACCGCTTCAGCCCGCAATATATCGAGAACAAGCTGAAATTCAGCCCCTATGTTGCGGAGGCCGTAGTGCTCGGGGACGGGCGGCCGCATCTGGCGGCGATGATCTGCATCCGCTTCTCCATCGTCTCCAAATGGGCGGAGCGCAACCGCATCGCCTTCACAACATATACGGACCTCTCGGCGCGCGACCAAGTGCTGGAGTTGTTGCGGGGCGAGGTCGCCCGGGTGAACGCGACCCTCCCGGAGGCGCAGCGCATCCGTGACTTCGTGCTGCTCTACAAGGAACTGGATGCGGATGACGAGGAGCTGACGCGCACCCGCAAGGTCCGCCGCGGCGTCATCAACCAGAAATATGCCGACATCATTGCCGCCCTCTATGGCGGTGAAGGGGCGATCCCGGTGGACACCACCATCGCCTTCCAGGACGGCACGCGGCAGCGCATCCGCACGACCCTGCGCGTGGTCACGATGGGTGCGCCGGCGCTGGCGCAGGCGGCGGAGTAGGGCGATGGACTGGACGCTGCTGCTGCAACTGACGCTCAATGGCCTCATCGTCGGCGCGCTCTACGGCGTCGTCGCCATGAGCTTCGTGCTGATTTACAAGGCGAGCCAGGTGGTGAACTTTGCCCAGGGCGAGTTCCTGCTGGTCGGCGCCTGGGTCTGCTGGTGGCTGTTGACGGAATGGCAGCTGCCCTTCTGGGCCGGCTTCCTCGTCACCCTCGCCTTCATGACGCTGTTCGGCGTGATCCTGCAGGTGGTGGTGCTGCGGCCGCTGATCGGCGAGCCGGTTATCAGCGTCATCATGGCGACGATCGGCCTCGGCATTTTCTTCCAGGCGCTGATGAAGTGGATCTTCGGCGTCTTCGCCAAGCCCTTCCCGCCGATCTTCAGCACCGAGCGCGTCAACCTGCTCGGGCTCGAGGTGCAGACGGCTTATCTGATGTCGCTCGGCATCTCCGTGCTGATCATGGCGGGCTTCGCCTGGTTCTTCACCGCCTCGAAGCATGGCCTGGCGATGCGGGCGACGGCCTTCGACCAGCAGGTGGCGCAGTCCCTCGGCATCTCCGTGCCGAAGGTCTTCGCCATGTCCTGGGCGATCTCGGCAGTGGTCTCGGCGGTTGCCGGCGTGGTGGTGGGGGTGGTGAACGGCGTCTCCTCGGCCTTGTCGTTCTATGGCATCAAGGTCTTCCCCGCCGTTATCCTCGGCGGGCTCGACAGCGTCATCGGTGCGGTGCTCGGTGGGCTGATCATCGGCGTCTTGGAGAACTGGGCGCAGTATCTCGATGCCGGCTGGTTGAACTGGGGCAACATGGTGACCATCGCGCCCTTCTACGCCCTTGTCATCATCCTGCTGATCAAGCCCTACGGGCTGTTCGGCACCAAGAACATCGAGCGCGTCTGATGGACCTCGCACCGGCCGGCGAATACCGCGCCAGCTACCGGGAAGACATGACGATCTTCCCGACGCGGAACAGCCGCATCGCGGTGCTGCTCGGCGTCGCACTCGCCTGCGCCCTGCCCTTGGTGCTCGGCCGATACGAGCTCGGGTTGCTGATCAATATCGGGATGCTCGGCATCGCGGCACTCGGCCTCAACATCCTGGTCGGCTTCACCGGGCAAATCAGCATCGGCCACGCTGCTTTCTTTGGCTTCGGCGCCTTCGCCTCCGCCTGGCTGCATGAGCGCTGGCACATCCCGGTCGCGCTCTGCATCCCTATCGCGGGAGTGATGACGGCGGTCGTCGGCCTCGTCTTCGGGGCGCCGGCGGGGCGGCTGAAGGGGCTCTACCTTGCGATCGCGACCCTCGCGGCGCAGTTCATCCTCGAGGACTTCTTCGCCCGCGCCCAATGGTTCACCGGCGGCGTCGCCGGCCGCATCACGGAGCCCTTCACGCTCGGCAGCTGGGTGGCGGATCGGGAGGAAAGCTACTTCTACGTCGTGCTTGCCTATGTGATCGTGATGTATCTCGGCGCCGCCAACCTGATCCGCACGCGGGACGGACGGGCGCTGGTGGCGGTGCGGGACCATTACCTCAGCGCGGAGGTGATGGGCATCAACCTCGCCTATTACCGCACGCTCTCCTTCGGCATCGCCTCCTTCTATGCCGGCATCGGCGGCGCGCTCTACGCCCACTACCTGCTCTTCGTCAGCGTCGAGGCCTTCAACATCCTCTTCTCGATCCAATTCCTCGGAATGGTGATCATCGGCGGTCTGGGCAGCGTGATGGGGAGCTTGATGGGGGCGGCCTTCATGGTGCTGCTGCCGGAGGTGGTGCAGGCCGGGGCGGATGCCTTGTCGGGCAGCGCGATCGACCGGGCGCTCAAGCTCGGCGCCTCGATCTCCTTCCTGCGGGAGATGGCGGTCGGCGCTGCGATCATTCTCTTCCTGATCTTCGAGCCGGACGGCCTCGCGCATCGCTGGCGGCTGATCAAGGCCTACTGGAAGCTCTATCCGTATTCGCATTGATGGGGAGGACAAGAATGACAATGAAGACAACGATCCTTGGCATGGCCGCGGCGATGGCGCTGGCCCTGCCGGTGGGGGCGCAGCCGGTCCCGGTCGGGCATCTGATGGATCTGTCCGGCGCCACCAGCGATGTCGGCACGCCCTTCGCGCAAGGCGTCAACGACACCTGGGCCTGGATCAACCGCACCCGCAACGGCGTCGCCGGGCGGCAAGTGAATGTGCTCGCCTTCGACTATGGCTACCAGGCGCCGCGCGCCGTCAGCCAGTACCAGGCCTGGAGCCGCGACCGCGTCGTCGCCATCAATGGCTGGGGCACGGCGGATACCGAGGCACTGGTACGCTTCGTCACGCGCGACCGGGTCCCCTATGTCTCGGGGTCCTACTCCGCCGCACTGACCGATGCCGGCGGCAAGTCCGGCCGACAGGGCGTCGAGCCGGCTCCCTACAACTTCTTCTATGGCCCGTCCTATTCGGACTCGCTGCGCGCGATGCTGATCTGGGCGGCGGAGGACTGGAAGGCGCGGGGCGGCCAGGGCAAGCCGAAATATGTCCATATGGGCGGCAACCACCCCTATCCGAATTCACCGAAGGCGGCGGGTGAGACGCTTGCGGCCGAGCTCGGCTTCGAGGTGCTGCCGGCAATCGTCTTCGCCCTGACGCCGGGCGACTACACCGCGCAGTGCCTTACGCTGAAGCAGCAGGGCGGCAACTACGCCTATCTCGGCAATACCGCAGGCTCCAACATCTCCGTCCTGCGCGCCTGCCAGGCGGCGGGCGTGAATGTGCAGTTCCTCGGCAATGTCTGGGGGATGGACGAAAATGCGATGAAGGCTGCGGGCACGGCGGCGAATGGCGTCGTCTTCCCGGTGCGCACAGCTGCGGTCTGGGGCCAGCAGGCGCCGGGCATGGCGAATGTCCAGGCAATCAGCCGTGGCTCCGACCAGGCGGGCAATGCCTATCGCCCCGTGCACTACCTCGCCGGCATCTGTAGCGCGATGCTGCTGGCGGAAGCGATGGACACCGCCGCCGCGAACGGCGGGCAGGTGACGGGCGAGCGGATCCGCGACGGCTTCTATGCGCGGCAGAACTGGGTGCCGAACGGCTTCGACGGTGTCTGCGCACCCTCCAGCTTCACCCCGGCCGATCATCGCGGGCAGCTCACCGTCTCGCTCTACCGCGCCCGCGTCACCGGCGACACGAGCCAGGGCAGCGTCGGCGACCTGATGCAGAACGGCACGATGCGGCTCGAGACGGTGAAGACAGTGGCGCTCGACCGTCGCGCCGACTGGCTGGGCTGGTAGCCTGCCATGGAGGCCGCGCCGCTGCTCGAGGTGAACAATATCGAGGTCGTCTACAACGACGTCATCCTCGTCCTGCGCGGCCTCTCGCTGAAGGTGCCGCAGGGCAAGATCGTTGCCCTGCTCGGTGCCAACGGCGCCGGCAAGTCGACCACGCTGAAGGCGATCTCCGGCCTCCTCAAGACCGAGGAGGGCGAGGTCACCCGCGGCGAGATCCGCTTCGCCGGCGAGCGGATCGATGGTGTCGACCCGCACATGATCGTACGGCGCGGCATCTTCCAGGTGATGGAAGGGCGCCGCATCGTCGCCGACATGACCTGCCTCGAGAATCTCCGCCTCGGCGCCTTCACCCGCAGCGACAACCAGGTGAAGCCGGATATCGACCGGGTCTACGGGTATTTCCCGCGGCTGCGGGAGCGGACGGGCCTTGCCGGCTATCTCTCCGGCGGCGAGCAGCAGATGCTCGCCATCGGCCGTGCCCTGATGGCGCGGCCGAAGCTGATCCTGATGGACGAACCCTCCATGGGCCTCTCGCCGCTCTTGGTAAAGGAGGTCTTCGGCATCATCCGCCGGCTGAACGAGGAGCTCGGCATCACCATTCTGTTGGTGGAGCAGAATGCGCGCATGGCGCTCTCCATCGCCAGCTATGCCTATGTGATGGAGCAAGGCAAGGTTGTGCTGGACGGGACTGCGGAGGCGCTGGCGAGCAATGAGGATGTGAAGGAATTCTACCTCGGCGGCCACGGCGCGGAACGCAAGAGCTTCAAAAACCTCAAGAGCTACAAGCGGAGGAAGCGGTGGCTCTAGCGGAACATTTCGACGCGTTCGAGACCCGCAGCGCGGATGAGCGGGAGGCAGCACAGGCAGCGGCGCTGGCGAAGCAGATTGCCCAGGCGCGTGCCCATGCGCCCCATTACGCTGCCTTGCCGGACGGGCCGCTCGCCAGCCTGCCGGTGACGCGCAAGTCCGACCTGCTGGCGCAACAGTCGGCGAGCCCGCCCTTCGGCGGCGTGGTGGCGACGCCTGCCGGCCAGCTCGCCCGCGTCTTTGCCTCGCCCGGGCCGATCTACGAGCCGGAAGCCGCGGTGCCTGACTACTGGCGCTACGCGCGGGCGTTGCATGCGACCGGGCTGCGTACCGGCGAGCTGCTGCACAACTGCTTCGCCTACCATTTCACCCCGGCCGGCAGCATGCTGGAAAGCGGCGCGCGGGCGCTGGGCTGCCCGGTCTTTCCGGCCGGTACGGGCAATACCGAGTTGCAGGCACAGGCTGCCGCGCAGCTTCGTCCGCGCTGCTACAGCGGCACGCCGGATTTCCTCAAGACGATCCTGGAAAGGGGCGATGCGCTCGGGCTCGATCTCTCCTCCCTCAAGCTTGGGCATGTGACGGGCGGCGCCTACCTGCCGAGCCTGCGCGCCTGGTATGCGGAGCGCGGGCTCACCGTGCTGCAGAGCTACGGCACCGCCGATCTCGGCCTCGTCGCCTATGAGAGTTCGGCGCGAGAAGGGCTCATCCTGGACGAGGGCGTAATCCTCGAGATCGTGCGACCCGGCACGGGCGATCCCGTTCCGGATGGCGAAGTCGGCGAGGTCGTCGTCACGACGCTCAACCCGCACCATCCGCTGATCCGCTTCGCCACCGGCGATCTCTCGGCCATCCTGCCGGGCCAGTCGCCCTGCGGCCGGACCAATCGGCGCATTCGCGGCTGGATGGGCCGGGCCGATCAAGCGGCGAAGGTCCGTGGCATGTTCGTGCGGCCGGAGCAGGTTGCCGCCGCGCTCCTTGCGGTGCCGGGCGTCGGCAGGGCGCGGCTCATCGTCTCGCTGGAGGGGGAGCGGGACGTCATGCTGCTGCGTGCCGAGGCGCCGGTCGATGCCGCCGTCGCACTTTCGGAAGCCCTGCAGGCTGCGACCAAGCTGCGTGGGCAGGTCGAGTGCGTGCCGCCCGGATCGTTGCCGAATGACGGCAAGGTCATTGACGACACGCGGCCGGTGCCGGGCTGATGCTGCCGCAGGGCGACAGCTACGAGGCCATCCGCCGCGCCTTCCGCTGGCAGGTCCCGGAGCGCTTCAACATCGCCACGGCCTGCTGCGACCGCTGGGCGGATGGCAGCGGACGCCTGGCGCTGCTGCACCTCCGCACCGATGGCGGCGCGGAGCGCATCAGCTTCGACAGGTTGAAGGCCGAGAGCAACCGCCTTGCCAACGTCCTCGCCGCGCACGGCGTCCGCGCTGGTGACCGTGTCGGCGTGCTGCTGCCTCAGGTGCCGGAGGCGGCTATCGCGCATCTCGCCGCCTACAAGCTCGGTGCCATTGCCGTCCCGCTCTTCCAGCTCTTCCAGGAACAGGCGCTGGAATACCGGCTGCGCGATTGCGGCGCCGTGGCGCTGGTGACCGATGCGGTCGGGCTGGCCAAGCTGCCGGGCCTCGACCTGCCGGACCTGCGCCTCGTGCTGAACGCCGATGGGGCAGGGCAGGGGGCACGCGACCTGCCGTTTGAGATGGCGCGGGCGAGCGATGCCTTCACGCCCTGCGATACGGCTGCGGCGGATCCGGCCATCATCATCTACACCTCCGGCACGACGGGCGCGCCGAAGGGGGCGTTGCACGCGCATCGCGTGCTGCTCGGGCACCTGCCGGGTGTCGAGATGCCGCAGGATCTTTTCCCGCAGCCCGGAGACCTGTTCTGGACGCCGGCCGACTGGGCCTGGGTCGGCGGTCTATTCGATGTGCTGCTGCCAAGCCTCTACCATGGCGTGCCGGTGCTCGCGCATCGCATGGCGAAGTTCGATCCCGAATTCGCCTTTCGCCTGATGGCCGAGCATGGTGTGCGCAACACTTTCCTGCCGCCGACTGCACTGAAGATGCTGCGCCTGGTGCCGAACCCGGCGCGCTTCGGCGCCCGGCCCCGCAGCATCGGCAGCGGCGGCGAGACGCTCGGCGCGGAGCTTCTGGATTGGGGCCGGGCCACCTTCGGCTGCACGATCAACGAGTTCTACGGGCAGACCGAGTGCAATCTCGTCGTGTCCTCCTGCGGCGCGCTGATGCCGCCGCGACCGGGCTGGATGGGCCGGGCCGTGCCGGGCCATGAGGTTGCCGTGGTGGATGCCGAGGGCCGCGTGCTGCCGCCCGGCGAGCAGGGCACGATCGCCATCCGCCGCCCAGATCCGGTGATGTTCCTCGGCTATTGGAACAAGCCGGAGGCGACCGCCGCCAAATTCGTCGGCGACTGGCTGCTCACCGGCGACCAGGGCGAGCAGGACGAGGAGGGCTGGTTCCGCTTCGTCGGACGCGATGACGACGTCATCACCTCCGCTGGCTATCGCATCGGCCCAGGCGAGATCGAGGATTGCCTCGCCGCCCATCCTGCCGTTGCGATGGCCGCCGTCATCGGCCTGCCGGATCCGCTGCGCACCGAGGCCGTCACCGCCATCGTCGTGCCCGCGCCGGGCGTCACGGTGGATGATGCGCTGGGCCGCAGCCTGCAGGACCATGTAAAGACGCGGCTCGCCGCGCATGTCTATCCACGCCTGGTGCATTTCACCGATGCGCTGCCGCTGACCGCCACCGGCAAGGTGATGCGCGGCGAGCTGCGGCGCCGCTATTCCAAGGGAGAGGGCTGATGCCCGGCAATGTCACCATCCCGAGCCTCGACCACGGGCTCGGCGAGGAGATCGATGCGTTGCGTGACAGCGTGCGCGGCTTCGCCGAGGCCCGCATCGCGCCGATCGCGGCCGAGATCGACCGCACCGATGAGTTCCCCCGCCATCTCTGGCCGGAGATGGGCGCGCTCGGCCTGCACGGCATCACCGTCGACGAGGAGCATGGCGGCGCGAACATGGGCTATCTCGCCCATTGCGTGGCGATGGAGGAGGTGAGCCGCGCCAGCGCCTCAGTCGGGTTGTCCTACGGCGCGCATTCCAACCTCTGCGTCAACCAGATCGCCCGCAACGGTAATGAGGAGCAGAAGCGGCGGTACCTGCCGAAGCTCATCGATGGCGAGCATCTGGGCGCGCTGGCGATGAGCGAGCCGGGCGCCGGCTCCGATGTCGTCTCCATGCGGCTGCGCGCCGACAAGCGCGGCGACCGCTATGTGCTGAACGGCACCAAGCTCTGGATCACCAACGCGCATTATGCCGAGACGCTGGTGGTCTATGCCAAGACCGATCCCGAGGCCGGGCCGCGCGGCATCACCGCCTTCCTGATCGAGAAGGGATTCAAGGGGTTCCGCCCCGCACAGAAGCTCGACAAGCTCGGCATGCGCGGCTCGCCGACCTCGGAGCTGGTTTTCGAGGATTGCGAGGTGCCGGAGGAGAATGTCCTCGGCCGGGTGAACGAGGGCGTGCGGGTGCTGATGTCAGGGCTCGACTATGAGCGTGCGGTGCTTGCGGCGGGGCCCCTCGGCATCATGCAGGCGGCGCTCGACGTCGTCGTACCCTATATCCATGAGCGGAAGCAGTTCGGCCAGCCGATCGGCGAGTTTCAGCTCATCCAGGGCAAGGTCGCAGACATGTACACGGCGCTGAATGCCTGCCGTGCCTATGTCTATGCCGTCGCCCGCTCCTGCGACCGCGGCCAGACCACGCGGAAGGATGCGGCCGGTGCCATCCTCTATGCGGCGGAGGCGGCGACGCGCATCGCCCTCGACGCGATCCAGATCCTCGGCGGCATGGGCTACATCAACGAGACGCCGACCGGGCGGCTGCTGCGCGACGCGAAGCTCTACGAGATCGGCGCCGGCACCAGCGAGATCCGGCGCATGCTGATCGGCCGCGAACTCTTCCGCGAGACGGCATGAGCATCCTCGCCTCCGCCATCGACACCCGCGGCGCCGAGTTCCGCGCCAACGCCGAAGCCATGCGGGCCCTGCTCTCCGAACTCGCCGGGCAGACCGCCCAGGCCGCGCTCGGCGGGCCGGAGGCGGCGCGGCAGCGCCATGCCTCCCGCGGCAAGCTGCTGCCGCGCGAGCGGGTGGAGCGGCTGCTCGATCCTGGCACGCCCTTCCTCGAGCTCTCGCCACTCGCGGCCAATGGCATGTATGGCGGCGAGGTGCCGGCCGGCGGCATGATCACCGGCATCGGCCGCGTCGGCGGGCGGGAATGCGTCATCGTCGCCAATGATGCGACGGTGAAGGGCGGCAGCTACTATCCGATCACGGTGAAGAAGCATCTGCGCGCACAGGAGATCGCGCTGCAGAACCACCTGCCCTGCCTCTACCTGGTGGATAGCGGCGGCGCCAACCTGCCGAACCAGGACGAGATCTTCCCCGACCGCGAGCATTTCGGCCGTATCTTCTACAACCAGGCCAACATGTCGGCCCGGGGGATCCCGCAGGTGGCGGTGGTGATGGGCAGCTGCACCGCGGGCGGCGCCTATGTCCCGGCGATGTGCGACGAGGCGATCATCGTCAAGGAGCAGGGCACCATCTTCCTTGGCGGTCCGCCGCTGGTGAAGGCAGCAACCGGCGAGATCGTCACGGCGGAGGAGCTGGGCGGGGCGGATGTCCATACCCGCCTCTCCGGCGTCGCCGATCATTTCGCACTGGACGACATGCATGCGCTGGGCCTCGCCCGGCGCATCGTCGGGCGGCTGAACCGGACGAAATCCGCGGGCCTCGACCTCGCCGTGCCGGTGCCGCCGCGCTATGACCCCGCGGAGTTGCACGGCATCATTCCGCAGGATGTGCGTCAGCCCTATGACGTGCGGGAGGTGATTGCCCGCATCGTCGATGGATCGGAGCTCGATGAGTTCAAGGCGCGCTACGGCACCACGCTGGTCTGCGGCTTCGCCCGCATCTGGGGCCATCCGGTCGGCATCCTCGCCAATAACGGCATCCTGTTCTCGGAATCCGCCCAGAAGGGTGCGCATTTCGTCGAGCTGTGCAGCCAGCGCGGCATCCCGCTGCTCTTCCTGCAGAACATCGCCGGCTTCATGGTCGGGCGGAAGTACGAGACGGGCGGCATCGCCAAGGATGGCGCGAAGCTCGTCACCGCCGTCGCCACCACCGCCGTGCCGAAATTCACCGTGCTGATCGGCGGCAGCTTCGGCGCCGGCAATTACGGCATGTGCGGCCGGGCCTACTCGCCGCGGCTGCTCTTCACCTGGCCGAACAGCCGCATCAGCGTCATGGGCGGCGAGCAGGCAGCGAGCGTGCTGGCGACACTTCGCCGCGACAACATCGAGGCGAAAGGCGACACGTGGTCCGTGGAGGAGGAGGCCGGGTTCAAGGCACCCATCCGCGCGCAGTACGAAGCGCAGGGCTCGCCTTATTACGCCACCGCGCGGCTTTGGGACGATGGCATCATCGACCCGGCACTGACGCGCGACGTGCTCGGCCTCGGCCTCTCCGCCGCCTGCAACGCCCCGGTCGGGGAGACGCGCTTCGGCGTGTTCCGCATGTGATCAAGACGCTCCTCATCGCCAATCGCGGCGAGATCGCCTGCCGCATCATCCGCACCGCGCGCCGCCTCGGCATCCGCAGCATCGCCGTCTTCTCGGAGGCGGATGCCAGGGCGCAGCACGTCCTGATGGCCGATGCCGCCTATCCGATTGGCGGCCCGCGCGCGGCGGAGAGCTATCTCCGCATCGACCGCATCCTGGCCGCGGCCAGGGAGGGCGGCGCGGGGGCGATCCATCCCGGCTACGGCTTCCTCTCGGAGAATGCCGAGTTCGCCGAGGCCTGCGCCGCCGCTGGCATCGCCTTCGTCGGCCCGCCGCCGGCCGCCATCCGCGCCATGGGCAGCAAGGCGGAGTCGAAGCGTCTGATGGAGGCCGCCGGCGTCCCCATCGTCCCTGGCTATCATGGCGAAGCGCAGGAGGAGACGCGGCTCGCCGCCGAGGCCGCGCGTATCGGCTTCCCCGTGCTGATCAAGGCGAGCGCCGGCGGCGGCGGCAAGGGCATGCGCCCGGTGCTGCGCGCCGGGGATTTCGCGGCCGAGCTCGCCGGCGCCCGGCGCGAGGCCAAGGCGGCCTTCGGCGATGACCGCGTGCTGCTGGAGCGCTACCTGCAGAAGCCGCGCCATGTCGAGGTGCAGGTCTTCGCCGATAGCCAGGGCAACACCATCCACCTCCACACCCGCGACTGCTCCGTCCAGCGCCGCCACCAGAAGGTGCTGGAGGAGGCGCCGGCCCCCGACCTGCCGCCCGCCCTGCGCGAGCGGCTGCACGAGGCCGCCATCGCCGCGGCGCGAGCCGTCGGCTATGTCTCGGCCGGCACGGTGGAGTTCATCGTCGAGGGCGAGGATGCCTTCTTCATGGAGATGAACACTCGGCTCCAGGTCGAGCATCCGGTGACGGAGATGGTCACCGGCCTAGACCTCGTCGAATGGCAGCTCCGCGTCGCCGCCGGGGAGCCGCTGCCGCAGCGCGAGCCGCCGCCGACCCGCGGCCATAGCGTCGAGGTGCGGCTTTATGCCGAGGATCCGGCGCAGGAGTTCCGCCCGTCCACCGGCCCGCTCCGCCGCTTCCGCCTGCCGGAGCCGGCGCCCGACCTGCGGATCGAAAGCGGCGTCGTCGAGGGCGATGCCATCACCCCGCATTACGATCCGATGATCGCCAAGCTGGTCGCCTGGGGGCCGGACCGGCGGGCGGCGCTCGCCCGGCTCTCGGCCTCGCTGGCGGAATGCCGCATCGCCGGTATCACCAGCAATCTCGGCTTCCTCTCGCGCCTCGCCGCCCATCCGGCCATGCTGGCGGCGGAGCTCGATACCGGCTTCGCCGGGCGCCACGCCGCCGCCTTGCAGCCACCACCCGCCCCGGCACCGCGTCTGGCCCTCGCTGCGGCCGCGCTCGAGGCGCTGCTGCCGCCCGCCGCCCCGCCGCAGGACCCGTGGGATCGCCAGGATGGCTGGCGCCTCCAGGGCGCCGGCTCCCGCCTCCTCCTGCTGGGGGACGGGGAGGCGGTGCACCGCCTGCGCCTCACCGCGGCCGGGGCCGGGTGGGAGGGCGACCTCGCCTTCACCGGCCGCCGCCTGGAGGATGGCGCCCTGCAGGTGGTGCTCGACGGCACCGCGCAGCGCGTGCCTGTCCTGCGCGACGGCGATGCGGTGCAGGTCATGCTGCCGGAGGGCGAATGGACCCTGCGCTGGCTCGACCCATACGCCCCGCCCGGCGGCGAGGCGGCTGGCGCAGGACGGCTCTCCGCCCCCATCCCGGGCCGCGTCGTCCAGGTGCTCGTCCAGCCCGGTGAGGCCGTCACCCGCGGCCAGGTCCTCGCCGTGCTGGAGGCGATGAAGACCGAGCTGCGCATCACCGCCCCAGCCGATGGCATCGTCGCCCATATCGGCTGCGCTCCCGGCGACAGCGTGGAGGAGGGGGCGGAACTGGTCACCCTGGCCGCTGCCGATTGATCTCGCCAGGAATGGGTTTCCCGGAACCGAGGGAAACGTTCCGGATCAGACTGACAAACGCCAGTGAAACCCGCCCCGCGGTGCCACGGCTAGGCGCGGCCTGGCACTCCGGCTGCGCTGGCCGACGCTGGTCCTCTCGACCTGCTCATTGCGGCGCTCGGGACAAATTGTTCGCTGATGGTCGGCCGGTGGCTGGCATCGACCGGCAACGTCTATCTCCAGGGTGACATCGCCACCCTCGCGCCACGGATCCAGGGCCATGTCGCCGCCATCCTCGTTGCCGACAACCAGCGCGTCGCCGCCGGCGATGCGCTGATCGAGCTGGACCCGGGCCTCCGGCGCGCACGGTTGGCAGAGGCCGAGACGACGGCGGCATGGCGACGCTGCGCCAGCAGCTTGCCCAACAGCGCGCCCAGATCGGCAACGCTTAGGTCCAGGCCGAGCAGGCCCGCGCCGAGCAAACCCGCGCCCTGAGCGAGGCCCGCCGCGCCGGAACGGCTACGACTCGATGCAGATCGGCGATACGCTCTTCATCATCGGTCTCTGCATGTTCCTCTCGGCGCCGGCATGTTCCTCTCGGCGCCGGGCGGCTGGCGAAGCTCATGGACCTTCGTCCGCTGCTGGCGGCGGGCATGCTGCTCCTCGCGGCTTCCTGCCTCTGGATTGCGCGGCTCCCCAATCTCAGCGGCTTCTGGGAGATGGCGTTCCCACTCGGCCTGCGGGGCAAGGCGCGATCTTCATGTTCATGCCTATCAACCAGATCGCCTTCGGCATCCTGCTGGCGGCCGAGATCAAGAATGCCGCGGCGTTCTCCAACTTGATGCGCAACCTCGGCGGCGCGCTCGGCCTCGCCGCGATCAACAGCATCGTCAACTGGCGCGGCGCGGCACATCGCTAGCACCTGGCGGAACAGGTGAACTGGGCGCGGCCCAATATACCCGTCCGGCTTGACAGCCTTGCCGCCCGCATCGCCCTGGTGCAGCCGGATGTGCCGGCAGGTCTCGCTGGGCTCAAGCGCCTCCAGGCGTTGACGCAAAGGGAGGCGCTGGTGCTCGCCTACAACGACGTGCCGATGCTGTTCCTTCTCGCCATCCCTTGCGTCGCCATCGTGGCAAAGCCGCGGATTGCGCCAGGGGAGGGGCATTGCCCGAGGGATGGAGAAGGACCCAGCCTTCCCCGAGCTCCCCACGCCAGGGGCCGAGGAGCCTTCGGACTCCTCGAGTCAACGCATGCGCAGCGGGTTCCGGAGCAGCAATCCGGCGCCGCGCAGGGCGATGCCGAGATGCAGAGCCTCGGGCATTGCAGCATAGGCCGCGGCAGGTGGGAGGTAGCGCAGCAACAGGCCGAGCGCCCGGCTGCGGCAGCCGCGCTGGGCGAGCGCCATGGCCAGCAGCAGCTCCGCCTCGCTCGGTGTCGCCCGTGGGCAAAGCGGGCAGGCGATTCCCGACATCCCATTCGCGCTCACCGCCCGCATCAGCGCGTCGAGCGGCCGCAGCGCCGCCATCGCATCCTCGGCGATGAAGGGCAGCCGCATCGCAGCGAGCGTCGGCGCGCCGGTGCGGGCGGCCAGCGCCCAGCGTCGCATCCCCTCCAGGAGCAGCGCCTCGGCCGGCGGCAGTTCGGCAGTCTCTGTATCGGCCCAGGGCCAGGCAGGAAGGCCATGTGTCGCCATGTCACTCTCTCCGAGGGAGGGAGGGAGGTTAACGCAACTGAGAACCAGTCGCAAATAGGAGATTTCCGTTTACCCGATCGTGCCCGTCCTATCGCGCCCGTCGCCGCAGCAGCTCGGGCCGCACCTCGGCTTCATCCTCCTCGACCTCCAGCCGCTCCGCCGCCGGCCGCCAGACGGCTTCCCATCGCCCCGGCCGTCCAGCCCGGCAGCGCAGCAGCTCCAGCCGCCAGCGTGGATCGCCGAGCGCGGTGCTGCCGCCGCCGACCCGCCAGCGCGTTGCCGTCCCCGACTCGCCCGCATCGCCGCGCAGCAGCAGGCCGAGCCCGCCACCTGCCCCCGCGGCTTGCTGCAGCCGCCGCACGGCCATCGGCTCGACGCCATCGAGGCAGAGCACCGCCCCGGCTATGCCAGGGCTGCTCAGCCCTTCCTCCATCGCCCAGAGCGCATCCTCCGGCCGCTTGGCCCGGACGAGCAGCAGGTCGATCGGCGACAAGCCGAAGCGGCCGAGCCCGCCTGGGAACCCTTCCGCGGCGATCCAGAGCAGGCTCCCGCCGCCCTCCGCAGCCGCCCGTGCCAGCAGCAGCGCGCAGAATTCGGCCGCTGCCTCCAACTCCTCCCCGAGCACCTCGTGCAGAGCCGCCCGTGGCAACCCGCCGCCCGGCAGCGCCGCATCGATCGCTCGACAGAGCGAGACGCCGCCCACCACGCCGGCGTCTCGCCCGCGCCGCGCCGCCAGCGCCGCGCGCAGGGCAGGGCGGTCGAGCGCGGGCAGGAGAGCGTCGTCGGGGGGTTGGGTCATGTCGGGTTCGTCTTATGTTCCCGCGCGGAGGCCCCTCCGGTCAACCTCCATGCACCCGGTTCGGGATCGCAATGTCGCCAGCCCCCCTTGAATCCTGCCCCGGGCCGCGCGCAGATCAGCCGAATGCCAGGAGACGGAATTGCCATGAGCCCCACGCCGCCCGCCCGAACCGTGGATGGTCTCGCCGGTGCCATCGGCAACACGCCCCTCATCCGCCTGCGCAGGGCCAGCGCAGCGACGGGCTGCGAGATCCTCGGCAAGGCGGAGTTCATGCAGCCGGGCGGCAGCGTGAAGGACCGCGCCGGCCTCGGCATCATCGAGGATGCCGAGCAGCGCGGCCAGCTCATCCCCGGCCAGTCCGGCATCGTCGTCGAGGGCACCGCCGGCAATACCGGCATCGGCCTCACGCTGGTCGCCAATGCGCGCGGCTACCGCTCCATCATCGTCGTGCCGGAGACACAGGCGAAGGAGAAGCTCGATTTCCTCCGCATGATCGGAGCCGATCTACGCCTCATCCCGCCGAAGCCCTACCGCGACCCCGGCCATTACGTACACACCTCCCGCCGCATCGCCGAGGAACTGGCGGCGGGGGGCGAGCGCGTCCTTTGGGCCAACCAGTTCGGCAACCTCGCCAATGCCGCGGCCCACGAGGCCACGACCGGCCCCGAGATCTGGGACCAGACCGACGGCCGGATCGACGCCTTCACCTGCGCCTGCGGCACCGGCGGGACGCTCGCCGGCGTCGCCCGCGCCCTCAAGGCGCGGAAGCAGGCGGTCCGCATCATCCTCGCCGACCCGATGGGCAGCGGCCTCTACAGCTGGGTCAAGACCGGGGAGGTGAAGGCCGAGGGCAACTCGATCACCGAGGGCATCGGCCAGGCCTCCGCTGTCCCCGGCAATCTCGAACAGGGCCGGTCCCTCATCGATGATGCGGTGCAGGTGACGGACCCGGTCGCGCTGGAACAGGTCTATGACCTGCAACTCCATGAGGGGCTTTCGGTTGGCGGTTCCGCCGGCATCAATGTGGCGGCCGCCATCGCGGTGGCACGGCAGATGGGGCCGGGTCACACCATCGTCACTATCCTCTGCGATGGCGGGGCGCGGTATCAGAGCAAGATCTTCAACCCGGCCTTCCTGCGCGATCGCGGCCTGCCGGTGCCCACCTGGCTCGAATAAGGGCGGACCATGGAAATCCTCGAACTCGCCCGCACCATCCGCGCCCGCGACCCGGCCCGCCCGACCTGGATCGAGGCCGTTACCTGCTATGCCGGGCTGCAGGCGGTGCTGATGCATCGCGCGGCCCACGGCCTCTACCGGCTGGGCTTCCGCGCGCTCGCCCGCGCCGTCTCCCACACCAACCGCTTCATCACCGGCATCGAGATCCATCCCGGCGCGACGATCGGCCGGCGGCTCTTCATCGACCACGGCATGGGCGTCGTCATCGGCGAGACGGCCGAGATCGGCGACGATGTGCTGATCTACCATGGCGTGACGCTCGGCGGCCTCTCCGGCCAGCCCGGCAAGCGCCATCCGACCATCGGCAATGGCGTGGCGATCGGCGCCGGCGCGCAGGTGCTTGGCCCGATCCGCATCGGCGCCAATGCCCGCATCGGCGCCAATGCCGTGGTGGTGAGCGAGGTGCCGGCGGGCGAGACGGTGGTCGGAATCCCCGCCCGCCCGCCGCAGGAGCAGCGCATCCTGGCGCCCCGCCGCGCGCCGAGCCCCGGCTATGGATTGCTTGACGCGCCCTGCGACCCGGTGGGGGAAGAGCTCGCCGAGCTACGCGCTGAGGTTGCCATGCTCCGCAACGAGATGGCGTTGCTGCGCGGCCAGCAGCAGCAGGTGAACGTGCCGGCCGCTGAGTAACAGCTGGAAGCGGCGCCGCCACGCCCCTATCTCCCTCTCCGCAACAAGGAGAGGAGAAAGGGCATGGCCAGCATTCATCGCAGCGCCAGCGCGCATTGGCAGGGCAGCGGCAAGGAGGGCACTGGCAGCCTCACCACCCAGTCCGGCGTGCTGAAGGACAGCCAGTACGGCTTCAAGACCCGCTTCGAGAACGGCCCCGGCACCAACCCGGAGGAGCTGATCGCCGCCGCCCATGCCGGCTGCTTCACCATGGCGCTCGCCTTCCAGCTCTCGGGCGCCGGGCACGAGCCGCAGGCGCTGGATACCTCTGCCAAGGTCTCGCTCGAGCAGGAGGGCGCCGGCTGGAAGATCGCCGCCGTGGCGCTCACGCTGAAGGCCAAGGTGCCCGGCCTGTCCCAGGACGAGTTCCAGAAGCTCGCCGATGCCGCCAAGGCCGGCTGCCCGGTTTCCAAGGTGCTGAACGCCAGCATCACCCTCGACGCCACGCTCGAATCCTAGGCTACACTCCCCGTCGATGACGGGGAGGCTTCCATGACCGAGACCGGCGCGCGTGCCCGGCGCAACACCATCGGCGATGCGCTGGGGCGCGCTGCGGCGCGCTTCCGTGGCCGCCAGGCGCTTCGCTTCGCCGACCGCGCCTGGACCTACGCGGCGCTCGACCGCGCCGCCTCCAGCATCGGCCGCAGCCTGCTCGCGTCGGGCCTCGCGCCGGGCGACCGGGTCGTCGCCTATGGCCGCAATTCGGATGCCTATCTGCTGCTCTGGCTTGGCTGCGCCCGGGCCGGCCTGGTGCACGTTCCGATCAACTTCGCGCTGACCGCGAAGGAGGTCGAGTACGTCCTCCGCCAGTCCGGCGCTGCGCTGCTGCTGCACCAGCCGGCGCTCGCCGCCACGGCCGAGGCCGCCCGCGCCGCCGTGCCGGGCGTGCGCGGCGGCACCATCGATGCGGGGGAGGGCCTGCTCGACATCCTCGCCGCCGCGCTCGACCCGCGCTGGGATTCGGACGAGCCGCTCGGTGAGGCGGTGCAGGATGAGGACCTCGTCCAGATCATGTACACCTCCGGCACCACCGGCGCGCCGAAGGGCGCGATGATGTCGCATCGCGGCCTGCTCGCCGAATACGCAAGCTGCATCATCGAGCTGGAGATGCAGCGCGACGACCGCTCGCTCGCCGCCCTGCCGCTCTACCATACGGCGCAGATGCACGCCTTCACCATGCCGCAGCTCCTCGCCGGCATCCCGACCCTGCTGATCGATGCGCCCGTCGCCGCCATTTGCCTCGAGCTGATCGAGCGCGAGCGCATCACCGCCTTCTTCGCTCCGCCGACGGTCTGGATCACGCTGCTGCAGCACCCGGATTTTGGGACGCGCGACCTCGCCTGCCTGCGCAAGGTCTATTACGGCGCGAGCATCATGCCCGTGCCCGTGCTGCAGGAGCTCCGTGCCCGCCTGCCCGGTTCGCAGCCCTTCAACTGCTACGGCCAGACCGAGATCGCCCCGCTGGCGACGGTGCTGCGGCCGGAGGAGCACGAGGCCCGCCCCGGCTCCATCGGCCGCCCCGTCCTCAATGTCGAGACCCGCGTCGTCGATGCGGAGATGCGCGACGTCGCCCCCGGCGAGCGCGGCGAGGTCGTCCACCGCTCGCCGCAGCTCCTGCTCGGCTATTGGAACATGCCGGAGGAGACGGCCCGCGCTTTCGAGGGTGGCTGGTTCCACAGCGGTGACGTGGCGACCATCGATGAGGAGGGCTACCTCGCCATCGTCGACCGCACCAAGGACCTCATCAACACCGGCGGCGTGCTGGTGGCGAGCCGGGAGGTGGAGGAGGCGCTGTTCACCCACCCCGCCGTCGCCGAGGTCGCCGTCATCGCGGTGCCCGACCCGAAATGGATCGAGGCCGTCGCCGCCGTCGTCGTCCCCCGGGCCGATGCGCCGCCCGACATCGAAGCCGTCCTGCTCGCCCATGCGCGAGGGCTGCTCGCGCCCTACAAGCTGCCGAAGCGCATCATCATCGCCGAGTCGCTGCCGAAGAACACCGCCGGCAAGCTGCTGAAGCGGGAGCTTCGGCAGATCCATGCCGGCACGGCAAGCGGCGCCCTCGGCGCAGGGTGACGGGCGCGCGGCGCCTCGCTATGGTCCCACGCCACGGCGAGGGGATGGAGACCAGAGGCATGACGCAGGCAAGGCGGATCGAGTCGCGGCTCGGCGGGCATATCCTGGCCGATGCGCTGGTGGCGCAGGGCGTCAGCCACGCCTTCTGCGTGCCTGGCGAAAGCTATCTCGACCTGCTCGACGGGCTCTATGCCCAGCGCAACCGCATCCAGCTCGTCACCTGCCGCTTCGAGGCCGGCGCCGTCCATATGGCGGAGGCCTATGGCAAGCTGACCGGCAAGCCCGGCGTCGCCATCGTCACGCGCGGCCCGGGCGCCTGCCATGCGGCGATCGGCGTGCATGTCGCCTTCCAGGACTCGACGCCGCTGGTGCTGCTGATCGGCCAGATCCCCTTCGAGGAGACGGACCGGGAGAGCTTCCAGGAGGTGGACTATCGCAAGATGTTCGCCCCGCTCGCCAAGTGGGTAACGCAGATCGACGACGCCTCCCGCATCCCGGAGCTGATGGCGCATGCCTTCGACGTCGCCACCTCCGGCCGCCCCGGCCCGGTGGTGGTGGCGATTTCCGAGGAGATGCAGAAGGAGATGGCCTCGGTGCCGGATATCGGCCCCGCCCATGTCGCGCCTGCCTACCCGTCGCCGGCGGCGATGGAGCGGATGATGGCGATGCTGGCGCAGGCGAGGCGCCCGCTCGCCGTGCTCGGCGGTGGCGGCTGCTGGACGGAGGAGGGCCGCGCCGACATCCGCGATTTCCTCCGCGCCAATGACATCCCCGTCGCGGTCAGCTTCCGCCGCCAGGGCCTCTACGACAACACGCTGCCAAATTACGTCGGCGACCTCGGCGTCGGCGCCGATGCCACTCTGGTGGCGAAGGCACGCGAGTGTGACCTTTTCCTCGCCATCGGCACCCGGATCGGCGAGACGGTCTCGCAGGGCTACACGCTCTTCGATATGGCGGGCGGCACGCCCATCGTCCATGCCTATCCCGACCAGTCGGAGATCGGCCGCGTCTATCGCCCGGCGCTCGGCATCACCACCGACCTGAACGCCTTCGCCGCCGCCGCGAAGGCGCTGCCGCCGATTGCCAGCCCCGCCTGGTCCGGCTGGCGGGCGGAGCTGCGTGGAGCGCGCGAGGCGCAGGCCAGGCCCGGCGAGTACGAGGGTCCGCTCAACCTCGCCGTCGCGCTTCAGGCGCTGGAGAAGGCGCTGCCGCCCGACACCATCTACACCACCGACGCCGGCAACTTCGCCACCTGGCCGACGCGCTTCATGCATGTCTCGGAGGGCCAGGACTTCCTCGGCCCGACCAACGGCGCGATGGGCTACAGCGTGCCGGCCGCGATCGGCGCCAAGATCGTCCATCCGGGCCGGACGGTGATCTCCTTCGTCGGCGACGGCGGCTTCCTGATGACGGGGCAGGAAATCGCTACTGCCTTCCACCATTCGGTCAACCCGGTCATCCTGGTCTTCAACAACCAGATGTACGGCACCATCCGCATGCATCAGGAGCGGCACTACCCGGGCCGCGTCTCCGCCACGACGCTCACCAACCCGGACTTCGCCAAATTCATCGAAAGCTTCGGCGGCCATGGCGAGATCGTGGAGGCGACGGAGGAGCTGGCGCCTGCCGTGCAGCGGGCCATCGCCTCTGGCAAGCCCGCGGTGGTGGAGGTGCGGACCAATCCGGAGCAGGTGACCAACCGCTCAACCATCGCGGAGCTCCGCGAGCAGGCGCGCAAGGCGGCGGCGAAGGTGCCGGTGGCCCAGCCGGCCCGCGTGCCGGCGCCGCGGCGCGTCGGGCCGCGGACCCGGTGAGGGGGTGGGGCGCTACCGCCCCACCGCATATCCCTGCATGCCGCGCGGATTGGCGCCCGCCAGGATCTGCCCATCCGCTTCGAGCCGCGCACCGGTGAGCCGTCCCTCGGACCACTCGCCGCCCATCTCGGCCGCATGGCCGCGGGCCGTCAGCTCCTCCAGCACCGCCGGCGCATAGCGTCCCTCGAGCACCAGCTTGCCCGGCCGGGCGCCGCGCGGCCAGAAGCTGCTGATCCAGTGCTCGCTGTGGAAGCTCGGCAGGTCGATCGCCTGCTGGATGCCGAAGCCATGGTCGAGCATCCGCGCCAGCATGATCGGCTGCCACTGGTCCTGCTGCTCGCCGCCCGGCGTGCCGAAGCTCATCCAGGGCTTGCCCTCGCGCAGCACGAGGCTCGGCGAGAGGGTCGTCCGCGGCCGCTTGCCGGGCTTCAGCCCGTTGGGCAGGGCTTCGTCCAGCCAGAACATCTGGCAGCGCGAGCCGAGGCAGAAGCCGAGGCCGGGGATGGCCGGCGAGCTCTGCAGCCAGCCAGCCGAGGGCGTCGCGCTGACGAAATTGCCCCATTGATCGATCACGTCGATATGGCAGGTATCCCCGCCCGAGGCACCAAGGCGGGAGACCGTTGGCTCGCCCGTCCCCGCCGCCATGGTGAGCGCGCCCGCGCGCTGGATGGCGGCGGCATAGTCGGTCCGCGGGACGCGGCCATCGGGCGAGCCGGGGCGGAAGCCGTTGTCCGCCTCGCGCCCGATCAGCCGGCGCCGCTCGGCATTGTAGCCGGCCGAGAGCAGCGTCCCCATCGGCACATCGGTGAAGTCCGGATCGCCGTAGAAGGCCTCGCGATCGGCGAAGGCGAGCTTCATCGCCTCGGCGACCGTGTGGACGAACTCCGCCCCGACAGGGTCCATCCCCGCGATGTCGAAGCCTTCGAGCAGGGCGAGGGTCTGCAGCATCGCCGGCCCCTGGCTCCAGGGCCCGCATTTCAACACGGTATGGCCGCGATACTGCCCGGCAAGCGGCTGCTCGACACTCGCGCGCCAGCCCGCCATGTCCTGCCCCGTCAGCAGCGCATGATGCCGCCGGCCGGAGGTGTCGAGCGCCGCGAATTCCCGGCCGAAGCGGTCGATCGCCTCGGCGACGAAGCCGCCATACCAGATGCTGCGCGCCGCCTCGATCTGCCCCTCGCGGTCGCCGGTCGCCGCCTCCGCCTCGCGCACCACCCGCGCATAGGTCTCGGCGAGCTCGGGGTTGGTATAGAGCCCGCCCGGCGTGATCCCCTTCAGCCAGAGCGCGGCGGAGGTCTTCCATTCCGTCTCGAAGAGCGGCCGCACCGTCTCGATCGTCGCGCTGATGCGTCCTACGACATGCGCCCCGCGCGCGGCATAGCCGATGGCGTAATCGAGCACGTCGCGCAGCCGCCAGGTGCCGTGGTCGCGCAGCATCAGCGCCCAGGCATCGAAGGCGCCCGGGACCGGCGCGCAGAGGAAGCCCGTCCCCGGTACGATGTCGAGGCCCAGCTCATCCTTCAGCTTGCCGACCGTCATCGCCGCCGGCGCCGGCCCCTGGCCGCAGATCACCTGCTGCGTGCCGAGCCTCGCGCTGTGCAGGATGATCGGGCAATCGCCCCCCGGCCCGTTCAGGTGCGGCTCGACGATCTGCAGGGTGAAGCCCGCGGCGCAGGCGGCATCGAAGGCATTGCCGCCGCGCTCCAGCACGGACATGCCGACCTGCGAGGCGATCCAATGCGTGGTGGCGACGGCCCCGAAGGTGCCGGCGATCTCGGGCCGCGTCGTGAACATGCTGTGGCGCTCTCCCTGGGCCATTGTGTGACGGCGAACGGACAGGCAGAGAAGGCCCGATCGGTCGGGAAGGCAAGCATGCTGGTCGGTGTGGTCGGGCCCTCCGGAGCGGGGAAGGACACTCTGATGGAGGGCGCCTGCGCCGCGCTCGCCGATGACCCGCGCTTCCACTTCATCCGCCGCAGCATCACCCGTCCCGCCGAGGCCGGCGGCGAGGCGCATCGCCCGTTGAGCCGCGCCGAATTCGAGGCCGAGCGCGCCGCCGGCCTCTTCGCCCTCTGGTGGGAGGCGCATGGCCTGCTCTACGGAATTCCGGCCGCGTTGCCACCGGGCGTGGCGATTGCCAACCTCTCCCGCACCGTCCTCGCGGAGGCCGCGCGCCGCCTGCCGCTCCTGGTGCTGGAAATCACTGCCCCGCCCGCGGTGCTCGCCGCCCGCCTCGCCGCCCGCGGCCGGGAGGGTGAGGCCGAGATCGCCGCCCGCCTCGCCCGCGAGGCGCCGCTGCCGGCCGGCCTCGATGTGGTCCGGGTGATGAATGACGGGCCGGTGGAGCAGGGCATTGCCCGCGTCGTAGCGGCGCTCCGCGCTATCCCCTGAGCCGCAGCCGCTCCGCAATCAGCAGGGGCGCTCCCGCCTTGGCCTGGGTGAAGAGCGTGATCGCCTCCACCCGCCGCCTCTGCCCCGGCGCCTCGCCAAGGAAATCCGTGACTGCCGGCCGGACCACCGCCATTTCCGCAGCGGAGAGCCGGCGGCTGAGGGTGACGTGGAAGCGCCACTCCTCCATTACATAGGGATAGCCATAGCGCGCCAGCAGCGCTTCCTGCCGCGGGCTGAGCCGGGCCCGCCGGCGCCTCGCCAGCTCTGCCTCGTCCGGCGGCGCGCGGCACGCCTCCAGTGCTTCGACGCAGGCATCGGCGAGGGGGCGGAGGGCAGGGCAGGGCGCCGTCTCCCGCAAGGCCAGAAAGCCCTCCAAATCCTCGACGGCGAGCGGCGGCAGCTCAAAGGGCGCAAGCCGTGCCGCCAGTGCATCGACGGCCGCCATCGCCTCGGCCCAGCTGACGCGGAGGCGGAAGGGCGGCGTCAGCGTCGCATGCAGGCCGTAGCGCCGCGCATCCGCCGTGACCTCGGCGATATCGAGCCCTGGCAGCACCGGCTGCGGCAACGGCGCGCCCGTCTCCGCATCCCGCCCGAGCCAGGCGGAGCCGAGGCGATGCAGCGGATCATCCGCCTCCGGCGCCCAGTAGAGGGCCAGCCGCGCCTCCGGCGCCGGCGCCCCGATCACGCGACGCGCTCGCCCTGGCGCCACACGGCGCGGACCATCGGCAGGCCTTCGACTGCCCGCACCCGCACGAGGTCCGCCCGAAGCCCCGGCGCCAGCCGTCCCCGGTCGGCCAGCCGCGCCATCCGCGCCGGCCCCTCGGTGATCGTGGCGACAGCCTCGGACAAGGAGATGCCGGTGGTCGCTGCGGCGATCCAGGCCGCCTCCACCATCGCCGCCGGCACATAGTCGCTCGCCAGCGCATCGACGGCGCCGGCGCGGATGAGGTCGGCCGCCGCGACATTGCCCGAATGGCTGCCGCCGCGGACGATGTTCGGCGCTCCGGCGATCACCGTCACGCCCAGCCTGCGGGCCGCGCAGGCCGCCTCCATCGTCACCGGGAATTCGCTGATGCGGATGCCGTCATCCGCATTGCGTGCCATCTCCGCCACATCGTCGTCGTCGTGGCTGGCGAGCGGCAACTCGCGGTGGGCTATTCGGTCCAGCAGCCAGCGCCGCTGCGGCTCGCGCAGCCGCGCGCGGCGCTCCAGCAGCTCCGCGATGCGCTCATCCACCTCGGCATCGCTCATCTGCCTCTGCCGCTGGCGCATGGCACGGTAGCGGGGGATATCGCGGTACTGGCCGACGCCCGGCGAGTGGTCCATCAGGCTGACCATGGCGACCAGCGGATGGTCGGCGACGCTCTCCACCGCCGGCATCATGTCGGTCGCCGGCAGCTCGCAGCGGAGATGCAGCAGGTGCTCCGCCTTCAGCAGGCCGCTCGGCACCAGCGCGGCGAGGTCGGCGACACCCTCGTAGAAGGTCTGCACCCGTCCGGGGTCGAAGCCGAGATCGCCGAGGCAAAGCGCATCGAAGACGGTGGTGACGCCCGCCGCCGCGCATTGCGCGTCATGCGCGAGCAGGGCGGAGCGGCTCGGCCAGCGTGCATTGGCCCGCGGCTGCACCTGGCGCTCGAGATTGTCGGTATGCAGGTCGACCACGCCGGGGATGATATGGTCCCCCTCGCAATCCACCGCCCCGGCGAGGCCGCTGCGCCCGCGCTGCAGCTCGGCGATCAGCCCATCGCGCAGGACGACGGTGCCGGGCACCACCTCCGCCGGCAGGACGAGCAGGGCATTGGTCAGGATGGTCTCGGAGATCATGCGGCGACGGGCATGGGCTGCACCTCGAAGAGGCGGTCCGCGACCTGGTCGCGCACCTCGGTGTCGTGGAAGATGCCGATGACGGCCGTGCCCGCCGCCTTCGCCGCGGCGATCAGCCCGATCACGACGGCCCGGTTGCCGGCATCGAGGCTCGCCGTCGGCTCGTCGAGCAGCAGCACCGGATAGCCGGGGGCGAAGCCGCGCGCCAGGTTCACCCGTTGCTGCTCGCCGCCGGAGAAGGTCGCCGGCGGCAGGCCGTGCAACCGCGACGGCAGGTTGAGCCCCGCCAGCAACTCCCCAGCCCTCGCCCTGGCCTGCTCGGGCGCGACGCCCCGCGCCGTCAGCGGCTCCGCTACGATGTCAAGCGTCGGCACCCGGGGGATAACGCGGAGGAACTGGCTGACATAGCCGAGCGTCTCCCGCCGCACCTCCCGCACCAGCCGCGCATCGGCCGCGGCGAGATCGACCTCGGCGCCGCGATGGCGGATGAGGATCCGCCCGGCTCCCGCGCCGTAATTCCCGTAAAGCAGCCGCATCAGCGTCGACTTGCCGGCGCCCGATGGTCCCGCCAGGGCCACGCATTCCCCGGGCGCCACGTCGAGCTCGATGCCCTCGAGAACGGGGATGCGCGTCCCGCCCTGGAGATGCAGGGTGAAGGACTTCCCGAGCCCCTCCGTCCGGATCGCCCAGCTCATGCCGCCAGCACCGAGGCGACGAGGAGCTGGGTATATTCATGCTGCGGATCGTCGAGCACGCGGTCGGTCAGCCCCTGCTCCACCACCTGCCCTTGCCTCATCACCAGCAGCCGATGCGCCAGCAGCCGCGCCGCCGCGATGTCATGCGTCACGATCACCACCGCGAGGCCGAGATCGGCGACCAGCGCCCGGATCATGTCGAGCAGCCGCGCCTGCACCGAGACGTCGAGCCCACCGGTCGGCTCGTCCATGAAGACCAGCCGCGGCCGCGTCACCAGCGTGCGGGCGATCTGCAGCCGCTGCTGCATGCCGCCCGAGAAGAGCGCCGGCATGCCATCGATCCGCGCCGGGTCGATCTCGACGCGTCGGAGCCACTCGGCCGCCTCGGCGCGGATGCTGCCGTAGTGCCGGGCGCCGACCGCCATCAGCCGCTCGCCGATATTCCCCCCCGCGGAGACGCGCATGCGTAGCCCGTCGCGCGGGTTCTGGTGGACGAAGCCCCAGTCGGTACGGTGCAGCCGCCGCATCGCCGCCTCGCCCATCTCGTGGACGACATGCACGCTTCCCTCGGGGTCGCGGTAGCGCACGGCGCCGGCTTCGGGCCGCATCATGCCGGAGAGCACGCGCAGCAGCGTCGTCTTGCCCGAGCCGCTCTCGCCGACGATGGCGACGACCTCGCCGGGGAAGACCTCAAGCGAGACGTCATCTAGCGCCGGCACCGTGCCGAAGCGCAGCGACAGCCCGGTCGCCTCCAGCAGCGCCGTCATTCCGCCGCCTCCCGTGTCGCCTGCCGCGTGCTGCAGTAGTCGGTATCGGAGCAGACGAACATGCGGCCGCCCCGGTCATCCACCACCACCTCGTCGAGGTAGCTCTCCCGGCTCCCGCAAAGCGCGCAAGGCGCATCCGCCCGCACCGGCCGGAAGGGATGGTCCTCGAAATCGAGGCTCCTCACCGATGTGTAAGGCGGCACCGCATAGATCCGCTTCTCCCGCCCCGCGCCGAAGAGCTGCAGGGCGGGCATCCGGTCCATCTTCGGGTTGTCGAAGGCGGGGATGGGCGAGGGCGACATCAGGTAGCGCCCACCGACCAGCACCGGGTAATTGTAGCTGATCGCCACGTGGCCGTGCCGGGCGATGTCCTCGTAAAGCTTCACATGCATCAGCCCATAATCGGCCAGCGCATGCATCCGCTTCGTCTCGGAGACACGCGGCTCCAGCCGGAAGAGCGGCTCCGGCATCGGCACCTGATAGACGAGGACTTGCCCCTCGCGCAGCGCAATCTCCGGGATGCGGTGCCGCGTCTGGATGATCGTCGCCTCGCCCGTCCGCTCCGTGGTCTCCACTCCCGCCACCTTGGCGAAGAAGCGCCGGATGGAGACGGCGTTGGTCGTGTCGTCCGCCCCCTGGTCGATCACCTTCAGCCGGTCGTCCGCCCCGATGACGCTGGCGGTGACGGCGATGCCGCCCGTGCCCCAGCCATAGGGCAGCGGCATCTCCCGCGCGCCGAAGGGCACCTGGTGCCCCGGGATCGCCACCGCCTTCAGCAGCGCTCGGCGGATCATCCGCTTGGTGTTCTCGTCGAGATAACCGAAGTTGTAGCCGAGCGCCGTCATTCGCCATCGGCCTCCCGCCGCAGCAGCCGGATCTTCTCCAGCTCGCTCTGGAAATCGACGTAATGCGGCAGCTTGAGGTGCTCGACGAAGCCCGTCGCCTCCACATTGTCGCAGTGATAGAGCACGAACTCCTGGTCCTGCGCTGGCGCCTCCACCGGCTCCCCGAGCTCCTCCGCACGCAGCGCCCGGTCGACCAGCGCCATCGCCATCGCCTTCCGCTCACCCTGGCCGAAGACGAGGCCATAGCCGCGGGTGAATTGCGGCGGCTCCGTCTTCGAGCCGGCAAATTGGTTCACCATCTGGCATTCGGTGACGGTGACCTCGCCGAGCTCGATCGGGAAGCCGAGCTCCGGCGGCTCGAACTCGACCGTTACCGCCCCCATGCGGATCTCGCCGACGAAGGGATGGGCATTGCCATAGCCGCGCTGGGTCGAATAGCCGAGCGAGAGCAGGAAGCCCTCATCCCCGCGCGCCAGCGCCTGCAGCCGCAGCGGCCGCTCGGCGGGGAAGTTGAGCGGCTCCCGCGTCAGGTCGCGCGGCTCCGCCTCGGAGGGCAGCTCGGGCGCCATCAGCCCCTCCTGCGCCAGCAGTGCCGTGACCCGTGGCATGGGTGCCTCGTCGGCTGGAGCCTCGGGCGCCGGCTCCGGCACGCCCCCCTCGGCGGCAAGGGCGAAATCCAGCAGCCGGTGCGTGTAGTCGAAGGTCGGCCCTAGCACCTGCCCGCCCGGCAGCTCCTTGTAGGTCGCGCTGATCCGCCGCCGGATGCGCATCGCATCGGTCTCGACCGGCAAGCTCGCGCCGAAGCGGGGCAGGGTGGTGCGGTAGGCGCGCAGCAGGAAGGCCGCCTCGATCAGGTCGCCCCGCGCCTGCTTGATGGCGAGCGCGGCCAGCCCACGGTCGTGGCAGGCACCCTCCGCCATCACCCGGTCGACGGCGAGGCCGAGCTGCGCCTCGATCTGGGCCAGGCTGAGCTCCGGCAGCACCGGGTCGCCCCGCCTTTCCTCGGCGAGCCAGGCATGCGCCGCCTCGATCGCCCGCTCGCCGCCCTTGACCGCCACATAGGCCATCAGCCGGCCTCCTCGATCCGAGTGGTGCGCGGCAGCGCCGCCAGCCTGTCCCCAGTGCAGAGCACCAGGTCGACGCCACGCGGAAACCGCGCCCCGTTCGCCGCCCAGGCTGCGAGGAAGCCGCGCGGCAGCCCTTCCACCTCCAGCAGGTGTTCGGTCTCGATCCCCGGCCCGGTGAGCCGCCAGCCCGCGCCCCTCTCCAGCCCCGCCACCTGCAGGACGAGCGTCGCCGAGCGATGCGGCTCCTCTTCCGTCCCTGCCTCCAGCGCCGCCAGCTCCGGCATGCCGCACGCAGCCAGCAGGAAGCTGGCCGCCCCCGGCTCCGCCACCAGCGGGCAGCCGGCATGGAAGCGCAGCCATTCCTCGGCCACCGGTCCCGCATCGGTCCAGAGCGGGGTCTCCGCGTCCGCCAGCGTCAGCAGCATGGCCGCAGCCGCAGGAGCGAGCGGCGCCGGCGCCTCCGGCAGGCCGGCCAGGCGGTGCACCCGCCCGGGCCGGGCCATCGCCTCCAGCAGCGCCCGGAAGCAGGCCTGCGCCGCCGGCACCGGATCGGCGAAGCCGGGGGTCAGGCCGCTCATCGCATCGTCGCCATGGTGAAGAACTCCACCCGCGTCGCCGCTGCCTTCGCCGCCTCGCGGGTCGCCCGGGCGGCCTGCGCCGCTGCCAGCGGCTCGATCACGGCCGACAGCAGCGCCGGCCGCCGGGACGGGTCCTGCAGCGCCGCATCTAGTACCGCCGCCAGCTCCGCCTGCCGCGTATCCCGCCCGGCGACATAGGCATGGCCGACCAGGCCGTCCGCCAGACGCACGCTGCACCGGGTCACCGTCATCTCGCCGAGATTGAAGGGCGCCCCGTCGCCGCCCTGCCGGCCACGAGCCATCACCAACCCGGTCTCCGGACCGCGCAGCCTGGCATGGCGGGGCAGGGCAGGGGCTTCCGCCAGCCGGGCCGTGATGGCCTCCGCATCGGCCCGCGCCAGCACGCCCATCCAGCGGCGCCGGGCCGCCCGAGCTTCCATTGCATTATCGGACATAGATGCAACCATAAAGTCTAGACAACCAGACGTCCAGCTAACTAGGATGCCGGTAACATCGCACGGCAGGCAGGGCCCATGGTTGAAACTTCCATGAACAATACGGCCACGCTCGCCCGCGGCCAGGGCGTTGCCCTCTGGCGCCAGATCGCCGGGACGATGGAGCGGGAGATCGCCAGCGGCAACCTCGCCCCCGGCGCCCGCCTGCCGACCGAGGCGGAGCTTTCCGCGCGCTTCGCCGTCAATCGCCACACCGTCCGCCGCGCCATGGAGGAGCTCGAGAGCCGCGGCCTCGTCCGCATCGAGCAGGGCCGCGGCAGCTTCGTCGCGGAGGACGTGCTGGACTACCCCGTCGGCCCCCGCACCCGCTTCTCCGAGACCATCCGCCGGCAGAACCGGGAGCCGCAGGGCCGCCTGCTCCGCATCGAGGAGCTGCCGGCGGAGGCCCATATCGCCGAGCAGCTTCGCCTCCGCCGCGGCCGTCCCGTCGTCCTCGCGGAACGCCTGAGCCTGGTCGATGGCCGCCCCATCGCCATCGGCACACACTGGTTCTCGGCCACCCGCTTTCCCGGCATTGCCTCGCTGCTGGCGGAGGAGGCTTCCATCACCCGCGTCCTCGCCCGCCTCGGCGTCGCCGACTTCCACCGCGAGGCCACCCGCATCACCGCCCGCATGCCGACGCCGGAGGAGGCCACGCTGCTCGAGCAGTCCCGCACCCGCCCGGTGCTGGTGACGGAGGCGACCAATGTCGACCCGGACGGCCAGCCGGTCGAGGTGAGCATGGGCTGCTACGCGTCGGGCCGGGTGCAGATCATTGCGGAAAGCTGACACGCCCGGCTGGCACATCACCAGCGGCGAGGTGCTGCGCGACGGCGCCCTCGCCACCGGCGAGGTCGCGCTCGCCGGCGGGGCGATCGCTGCCGCGCCACCCACCTCCGCCCGCCAGATCGACGCCACCGGTCTCCTCGTCATGCCGGGTCTCGTCGACATCCATGGCGACGCGCATGAGCGCGCCCTGCAACCGCGCCCGGGCATCGGCTTCCCGCCCGCCCTGGCGCTCCGCGACACCGCCGCGCAAATCCTCGCCAGCGGCATCACCACCGCCTTCCTCGGCGTGACCCTCTCCTGGGAGCCTGGCCTCCGGTCGCTCGGCATGTGGCGCGCGCTGATGGCAGCGCTGGACGAGGCTCGCCCGGTCCCCCTCGACCTCCGCGTCCATTGCCGCTTCGAGGCCGACAATCTCGACGCCCTGGACGATGCGCTGGCCGACATCGCCGCCGGCCGCGTCCACCTGCTCGGCTTCAACGACCATACCCCCTCCATCCTGACGAAGCTCGGCAATGCCAAGGAACTGGCGAAGTATGCCGGCCGCGCTGGCCTCTCTCCGGAGGAGTTCCGCACCTTGGCCGAGCGCATCGCCGCCCGCCGCGCCGAGGTCCCCGCTGCCCGGGCTCGTCTCGCCGCGGCAGCGGCCGCCGCCGGCATCCCCATGCTGAGCCATGACGACGCGACGCTCGAAGACCGCGCCCTTTATCGCAGCCTCGGCGCCCGGCTCTGCGAATTCCCGATGGCCGAGCCGGTTGCCGCCGATGCCCGCGCCCATGGCGAGGCGGTGGTGATGGGCGCCCCCAATGTTGTGCGCGGCGGCAGCCATCTCGGCTGGGCCAGCGCCGCGCCGCTGGCCGAGCGCGGCCTCGTCACCATCCTCGCCAGCGACTACCACTGGCCTGCGCTGCTCGAAGCCCCATTCGCCATGGCCCGCCGCGGCAGGATGGGCCTTGCCGAGGCCTGGTCCCTCGTCTCCGACAACCCCGCCGCCGCGGCCGGCCTCACCGATCGCGGCGCGCTGCATCCCGGAATGCGCGGGGACGTGGTCCTGATCGACCCCGACGGACCGCGCGTCCTGGCCTGCTTCGTCGCAGGCGAGGCGGCATTCCTCGCCGGCGACGCGATCGCCCGCCTCAGGCCTTGAGGCTCTTCCAGTCGACCCCGCTCTCGAAGGCTGCCGCGGCGCGGTAGATCGTCGCCTCGTCATACATCCTGCCGACCAGCATCAGCCCGACCGGCAGCCCATCCGCCAGCCCGCAGGGTACCGACATCGCCGGATGGTGGGTGCAATCGAAGGGCGCGGTGTTCGGCAGGATCTCGAAGGCCCGTTGGATGACCTCGCTCACCGGCGCATCGGCGGGCGGCAGCGGCGTCGCCGTCATCGGCAGGGTCGGCATGGCGAGCAGGTCGTACTGCGACAGCACGGAGTCATAGGCCGCCCGCAGCCGCCGCACCAGGTTCTGCGCCTTGGCGTAGTAGTGCCCGCGATGCCGCGTCACCATGTAGTGCCCGAGCAGCATGGTGTTCTTCAGCGAGTCGGAGAGCTCATCCGCCCGCCCGCGCCAGTTGCTGTGCGCATCGAGCAGCGAGTTGACATAGAGCCCCTGCCAGTTGAAGCCGAAGCCGTTGCCGTGCATCATCTGCACCGTCGCGCCCTCGGCCGCGACCGGCAGCCAGATCGCCGCGCCCAGCCGGTGCATCGGCAGCGAGACCGTCTCCACCGTCGCGCCGAGCCCGCGAAGCCGATCCGCCGCCTCCCGCACCAGCGCATCGCTCTTCTCCTGCGACTGCGGATGGGCGAAGCCTTCCTCGATCAGCGCGATCCTCATGCCGGAGATGCCGCCCCGCATCAGGTCGCGATAGGCCGGCACCGGCGCCGTGCTGTACTGCCGCGGGTCGAGCCCGTCCGGCCCCGCCAGCACCTCGAGCAGCAGCGCATTGTCCTCGACCGTCGCCGTCATCGGCCCGGTATGGTCGATGGTCAGCTCGATCGGCATGATGCCCGTATAGGGCACCAGCCCATGCGTCGGCTTCATCCCGTAGATGCCGCAGAAGGCGGCCGGCATGCGGATCGACCCGCCCTGGTCGCCGCCGAGCGCCATAGGCACATCGCCTGCCGCGACCACCGCCGCGCTGCCGGAGGAGGAGCCGCCAGCCGAATAACCCATGCGATGCGGGTTGTGCACCGGCGCCGGCGCGCTGGTATGGCTGCCGCCGGAGAAGCAGAAATACTCGCAGACCGTCTTGCCGGTGATGGTCCCGCCCGCCTCCAGGATGCGCGTGGCGACCGTCGCATCCATATCCGGCACATAGCCCTCGAGGGTCGAGGCGCCGTTCATCATCGGCACGCCGGCGAGGCAGATATTGTCCTTCAACGCGACGGTCTTGCCCTTGAGCTTGCCGGAGGACGCGCCCTCCACCCGGCTCTTCACGTACCAGGCGCCGTAGGGGTTCTCCTCCGCGCTCGGCCGCTTGCCCGGCGTCCGGGGGAAGGTCACCTCCGGGATCTCGTCCGGCATCTGGTCGACGAGGTTGTAGGCGGCGAAGCTGCCCACGAGCGCCGCGCGGTGCTGGGTCAGATCCTCATCCGAGAGGGTCAGGCCCAGCTCGCCCGCGACCTTGCGCCACTCATCGATGGCCGGCAGCTTCAGTGTTCCCAGCGGCATGATCGTCCTCCTCCGTATTGGCGTCAGGCGCTCGTGCCCACGAATTCCTGCACGAGGTCAGGATCGCCGAGCGCATTCGGCGGGAGCTCCCGCGTGATGCGGCCGCGCTGGATCAGCAGGATGCGGTCCGCAAGGGCCTGGATGAAATCGAGATTCTGCTCGACCAGCAGCACGGAGAGCCCACGCCGCCGCAGCGCATGGATGCGCTCGACGATGGCCGCGTTGATCGAGGGCTGGATGCCTTCCGTCGGCTCGTCGAGCAGCAGCAGCCGCGGCCGCCCGCAGAGCGCCCGCGCCAGGGCGAGCAGCTGCTGCTCGCCGCCCGAGAGCGCCCCGCCCGGGCGGTCCAGCAGCCGCCGCAGCTCCGGGAATTCCTCCAGCACATCCTCCACCACCTCTCCATCGCGGCCGCCCTTGGCAGCGACGGCGAAGCGGAGGTTGTCAAGGACCGAAAGCGCCGGAAAGATCTGCCGCCCCTGCGGCACATAGCCAAGGCCACGCCGCGCCCGCGCATGCGGCGGCAGGCGCTGGATCTCCTGCCCATCGAGCAGGATCCGCCCGCCCTTGCAGGGCAGCAACCCCATGATGGTCCGCAGCAGCGTCGTCTTGCCCATGCCGTTATGGCCGAGGATCCCGACGCAGCTTCCCGCCTCGACGCCGAGCGAGGCGCCGTGCAGCACGCCGATGCGGCCATAGCCGGCGACCAGACCCTCGACTGCCATCATGCCGGCACCGCCATCCGCGCCTCGGGCGGCCGGCCGAGATAGACGTCGTGCACGCGCGGATCGGCCAGCACGCGCTCCGCGCAATCCTCGACCAATATGCGGCCCTGGTGGAAGACGGTGATGCCGCTGGCAATCGCCCGGATGAACTGCATGTCGTGCTCGACGACGATGACGGCATGGTCGCGGTTCATCTCGCGGATCAGCGTCGCCGTCCCCGCCGTCTCCTCCGCACTCATCCCGGCGGTCGGCTCGTCGAGGATGATGAGGTCCGGCTCCGGTGCCACCACCGTCGCCAGCTCGACGAGCTGCCGCTGCCCATGGGCGAGCAAGCCGACCTGCGCCTCCGCCAGCTCGCCGATGCCGAGCCGCTCCAGCGCCGCCATCGCCCTGCGCTTCGCCTCTCGCTCACCATGCTTCCGCCGCACCGCGAGCGTCACGCCCTCGAGCGCCGTCAGCCCGTCGAAGAGCGAGGGCACCTGTGTCTTGATGCCGATGCCAAGGCGCGCAATCGCGTGCGGCTCAAGCCCCGTGATGTCCCGTCCCCGCCACAGGATGCGCCCCGCCGTTGGCCGGTACTGCCCGGTGAGACAGCGGAAGAAGGTGCTCTTCCCCGCCCCGTTCGGCCCGATCAGGCAGCGCAGCTCGCGCTCGGCAACCGAGAGGTTGACGTCGTCGACAGCGACGACGCCGCCGAAGCGCATCGTCAGCCCCTCCGTTGCCAGCAGTGCCGTCATGGCGTCCGCCGTCGGAAGAGCGCCGCGAGCGTCGGCTGCAGCCCGCGTGGGATGGCGAGCACCGCGACCACCAGCACGAGGCCGAGGATCAGGCTCGGGTTGACCTCCGGCAGCGTCCCGGCCCAGGCCGTCAGCGCCTGCAGCAGCATCGCGCCGATGATCGGCCCGAGCAGCGTGCCGACGCCGCCCACCATCACCCAGATGATCACCTGCCCCGAATAGGCCAGCGAGAACATGGTCGGGCTGACGAAGACGCAATTGGCGAAGAGCATCCCCGCAAGCCCCGCCATCAGCCCGCCGATCGCGAAGATCGCCAGCTTGTGGAAGCGCACGTCATAGCCGAGCAGCGCCGCCCGCAGCTCATTCTCGCGGATGGCGACGACGACGCGGCCGAAATGGCTGCGCAGGACCAGCTTGCAGACCGCATAGCAGCCGCCCAGGCAGGCGACGGCGATGACGAAGATCTGCTCCGGCGCCAGCGCCGTCCCCGGATCGCCCGGCACATTGAGCGGCGGCGTCGCCGGGATGCCGTTGAAGCCGCCGAGCGGTGCCGCGCCGATCCGCCACTCGTCCCCGGCCGTCGAGTTGATGAAGTTGAACAGGATCAGCGTCACCGTAAGGGTGATGACGCCCATATAGACATCGCTGACCTTGCCGTAGAACATCACATAGCCGAGCGCCGCGGCCGCCAGCATCGGCACGCCGAGCGCGATGGGGATGGCATAGGTCGTATCCGGCAGGTTCAGCGCCGCCACCGCATAGGCATAGCCGCCGAGGCCGAAGAAGGCCGCCTGCCCGAAGCAGAGGATGCCGCCGAAGCCCCAGACCAGCGCGAGGCTCAGCGCCAGCAGCGCCATGGCGACATAGACGGTCGCATTGATGATGGCGAAGAGCTCCAGCACCTGCGGCAGCCACCAGGCGGCGAAGCCCGCCGCCAGCAGCGCCAGCACGGCCTGCAAGAGGGCGCGGCGGTCTTCCGTCACAGCGACCGCCGGAAGAAGCGCCCGGTGATGCCCTGCGGCAGCAGCCGCAGCAGCACGATGGCGATGGCGAGCATCAGCACCTCGCCCAGCACCGGCGTGGTGGCGAAGGTCCCGAGCGTGTTGACGCTGCCGAGCAGGCCCGCCGCCGAGCTCGTCCCCGCCAGCATCGACGCGCCGCCGGTGATGACGGTGATGAAGCTCCGTGCGATATAGGCCGTGCCCATGGTCGGCACGACGCCCGACATCGGTGCGATCAGCGCCCCCGCCAGCCCCGAGACCGCCGCCCCGGCCGCGAAGGAGAGGGCATAGACCCGCTCGGTCGGCACGCCGAGGGCTGCCGCCATGCCGGCATTCTGCATCGTCCCGCGCGCGACCAGCCCCGCCAGGGTGAAGCGCAGCACCGCCCAGACCGCGGCGAGCAGCACCAATGTCGCCGCGATCAGGAAGAGCCCATAGCCCGAGGTGCTGTAGGCGCCGATCTGCACGCTGCCGAGCGGCGCCGAGAAGCCGGCGACCGTATTGCCGAAGATCATGGTGACGGCGCCCACCAGCGCCAGCGACAGGCCCCAGGTCGCCAGCATCGTATCCACCATCCGCCCGTAGAGCCGCCGGATCACCAGCCGCTCCACGACCACGCCGAGCAGCCCGACGCAGAGCGGCGCCACCACCAGCATCGCCACCCAGAGATTGATCCCCGCCTCCACGGCGAGGATCGCGCTGTAGGCGCCGAGCATCAGGAACTCGCCATGGGCGAGGTTGATCACCCGCATCATGCCGAAGACGATGGCAAGGCCGAGGCTGATCAGCAGCAGCGTGGCGATGCCGCTCAGCGCCTGGATGCCGGTGGCGAGCGCCAGGTCCATCGCTAGATCCTGACGTCCACGACCACCTGGCGATTGGCGTTCGGCTCCTTCTGCAGGTCGCAGACCGATTGCGTGTCGGCAGGCGGCGAGTTCGGGAAGTGCTGCAGCACGTTGAAGCCGCGGTTCTTCACCTCGGCCACATAGACGTCGAGCGTCACATGGTTGGTCTTCGGGTCGAGCGTCGTCTTCCCCGGCGGCCCGTCGACGGTGATGCCCGAGCCCAGCGCCTCGATCACCTTCACACGGTCGATGGTGCGGGCGCGCCGCACACCCTCCGCCCAGAGCTGCATGCCGATATAGCTCCGCATGGCGAGCTCCGCCCCGAGATAGGGCGTATTGGCGCCGAGCTTCGCGCGGAACTTTTCGAGGAAGGCCCGGTTCGCCGGATTGTCGACCTCCTGGAAATAGGAGAAGGCGCAGGTGATCCCGTCGCCCTCCTCCGGCGACAGCAGCAGGCTTTCATTGCCGCCGCCGAAGGTGGTGGAGGCCATGGGGATGCGGCTCTTCATCCCTGCCGCAGCCCATTGCCGGTAGAAGGAGACATGCGATCCGCCCACCAGGGCGGAAACGACCATGTCGGGCCGCGCCGCCTGGATCTTCTGGATCGCCGGGCCGAAATTCGTGACGTCGAGCGGGAAGAAGTCGACCGCCACAGCATCGCCGCCGCCCTCGCGGAAGTACTTCGTCACCCATTTGCTGGTGATCTGGCCGTAATTGTAGTCGGCCGCGACGATGTAGACCTTCTTGCCCCACTTCTGCATGATGTAGGGGACCAGCCGCTGCACGTTCTGCGCCGGGGTCGAGCCGGTGCAGAAGCAGTTGCGGTCGCAGACGCCGCCTTCGTACTGCGTGTTGTAGAAATACAGCGTGTTGTAGCGCCGCAGCACCGGGCGGATCGCCTCGCGCGACGCCGAGGTAATGCCGGCATGCACCACCGCCGCCTTGTCCCGCGTCGCCGCCTGGGTGGCGAACTGCGTGTAAAGCTGGATGTTCGACTGCGGGTCGTAGTTGATCACCTGCACCGGCCGCCCGAGCAGCCCGCCTGCCGCATTGATCTCCTCCGCGGCGAAGTCGATGCACGCGATCATCGGCTTGCCGTAGATGTCGAGCCCACCCGAGGCGTCATGGATGCTGACCACCTTAATGGGGTCAGCGCCGAGCGCGGCATGGCGGAAGACGAGCGGTGCGGCGAGTCCCCCGGCCGCCGCAATCAGGGTCCTGCGCTGCATCCGTCTGGTTCTCCCCGGTCTCGCGTCAAAGGTAGCGCTTGGCGAGCAGCATATGCACGCCTTTGTTGCCATCGACGGTCTGCGTAACCCGCAGGTCGCCGATCAGCGAGCACAACATGTAGGCCTGGTTGCGCGAAAGGTTGGTGCGGGCGCAGATTTCGCGCACCATCTCGCGCACGGCCTGCTTGGCCGCGTCGTCGAGATCCTCGTCGAGTCCGATCGACAGCAGATGCGTCGCGGTCTCGGCGAAGGGCATCGCCAGCGAAAGGTCCTTCCGCACCGTCAGGCGGAAGCTGCCCTTCAGCCCGGTCTCCAGCGCAGTGATGCAGACCTCGCCGTCACCCTGCACCCCATGCCCGTCCCCGGCATAGAAGAGCGCGCCCTCGTTGAAGACCGGCAGGTAGAGGGTGGTCCCCGGCTTCAGCTCCTTGTTGTCCATGTTGCCACCGAAGGCGCGCGGCACATTGGTGGAGCAGCAGCCCCATTCCGGCGGCGGCGCCACGCCGATGACGCCGAAGAAGGGATCGAGCGACAGCTCCATCCCCCAGGGCAGGCGGCAGGTGCCGCGCTCCCGGTCGATGCGTGGATGGATCGTCTCGTAGTCGGTGAACTCCTCGGGCAGCGTCCCGAGGAGGGGCATGATGGAGACGAAGCCCCAATCCATCCACGGCTCGGCCGAGAGGATGTCGACCTGCAGCACGTCGCCGCGCGAGGCGCCGCGGACATGGACGGGCCGGTTGACGAAATGCGCGCCCGGCCCCTGTTTGAGCCCTTCGACGGCCGCGCGATAGGCCTCCGGCACCAGCGTTGCGTCGGGCGGGAAGGCAGGCGTGCCGCCGGCCGGCACGGCGGTGATCGTCACTACGTCGCCGGAATCGACGGTCAGCACCGGCGGCGTCGTCGCATCGAGCGAGCCCCAGATGAGCGCCTCGGGCGTCGCGGGAATTTCGTGATGTGCAGGCATGGCGCAAACCTCGTGCTGCCTGCGCGTCATTGCGGCAGGCTGACGCTGTCAGCCGCTACTGCGTATCTCCCTCGGCGATCATGACCAACCGCATCACGTCGCGCAAGCTACTCCGGTCCGCTCCAGGTGAAGCGACGCAGATCGAGCGCGCAAAGTCCCGTCACGCCCCAATGTTCCGCATAGGCCCGGACCTGCGCCAGGTAGCGCGGATCATCCGGGATCGCCTCCGGCCAGAAGGGCGGGTTGAAGGTGGAGATGCCGTTGATCGTCGGCACGTGTCGCACCGCGGCCACCAGCATTGCCTCGGTGTTGTGGTTGTAGGGGTTGTCGACCTCCTCGCCGAAGCGGCTCTCCTGCCGCGCCGTCGAGACATAGAAGGCGCGGCACACGGCCGGCGCCGGCGGCACCGCCGCCAGCCGCCGGGCCTCCAGCGGCCGGTCGAGGAACAGCGGCGCATAGCCATTTGCCTGTTCCGCCAGCAGCAGCCCGCAGAGCAGCGCGACGACCAGCCGCGGCAGCCGGCGCGCTTCGGCCGAGAGCACCGCCATCGCCAGCAGCACCACCGGCAGTGTGAGGAAGATCTGGTAGCGCGCCACCACCCGCGCCGCCTTCGCCCCTGGCACGAGGCGGTAGACCAGCGACCAACCCGTCACGCCGCCGACCTGCAGGGTGAGCGCCCAGGTCACCAGCACCGCGATGGCGAGCGCCCGCAGCATCGCAACCCGGCCCGGCGGCGCCTCGCCCGCGCCGCGCCACAGCCAGAGCAGCGCCGCGGCGAAGACCAGCAGCAGCAGCGGCGGCATGCCCGTCATCAGCTCGGACCAGAAGGGGAAGCCCGGCCGGAAGGCGCCGTTCATCGCCTGCACCAGCCAGCCCCAGAGGTAGTTCGCCTCGCCGACATGGATGATGTCGAGCGGCGAGGGGACGTGCCGCAGCACATCCGCCCAGGGGTGCATCCCCGTCTCGGCCGCCTTCGGCAGGTAGAGCGTGAGGAAGGGAAGCTCGGCAACGACCGCCAGCGCGCCGATCGCCGCCAGCGGCACCGCCTGGGCCCGCAGCGCCGCCAGCAGCCGCCGCCGCGCCGGCCGCCCCGCGACCACCAGCCAGGCCAGCAGCATCGCCCCGCCGCACCAGGCGAAGTACCAGGCCATGTAGAAGCCGGTCATCAGGCAGACCGCGAAGCCGAGGGCGAAGCCCGCCCCCCAGCCCAGCAGCGCGCCCCGCCGCCCATCGAGCAGCGCCGCCACCGCGCCATGCAGCAGGAGCGCCAGAACCGGCACCAGCCCGACGCTAAAAAGCTGCGCATGGCTGCCGCGGATGTAGAGGTTGTTGCTGATGGTGAAGAGCGCCGCCCCGAGCAGCGCCCAGCCCCAGCCGAGCCCGATCGCCCGCCGCCCCAGCGCATAGGCGCCGAGGAAGCCGACCAGCCGCAGCGTCATGTTGACCAGTTCGCCGCCGAGGAAGAGGTCCGTCCCCGCTGCCCGGAACCCGGCCTGCAGCAAACCGAAGACGAGGTAGCCGTCGTTGTAGCCGAGCGTCCCCGGCACCGGGTGGAAGTAGTCCGTCCGGTTCCAGGCCGAGCGCCCGGCGAGCACATTGACCCAGTGCTCGAGGATCGAAAGCTCGATCACCGCATCATACCGGTCGCCCAGCAGCAGGGTGAAGCCGTCGCCGATCTGGTTGCGGAAGAAGAAGGCGACGGCCAGCATCGCGGCGAGGGCGACGGCGAGGCCACGCCTCATCGCGCGAGTCTGGCCTGCCAGAGGCAGAGCAGCGGCGTCACCACCAGCTCCATGCCGAGCGCCGCCAGCATCGGCGTCTCCGGCACCCCACGCACCATCAGCCCAAAGAGCCGCCCGAGCCCGCCCAGCACAACGATGGCCGTCAGCAGCCGGAACCGCCGGGTATGCCGCACCGGATCGTCGAGCGTGCTCCAGAAGCCGAGCCCGATGCCGAGCAGCAGGCCGGAGAGGTAGCGGAAGTAGCTGTCCTCATCCGCCCCCGACTCCGCCCCGAGCATCGCCGGGCCTGCCAGCACCCCGCCGGCGCCGGCGAGCACCGGCACCAGCCCGCCCAGCCCCACGGCGAGCCGGAACCCAAGCAGGCCCTTCACAGGTAGCGCCCGCGTTCCAGGATCTCGAGCGTGTAGTCCCTGTAGGTCATCCCCAGCTCCTCGGCCCGCGCGAGCCGGCGGAGCGCAATCTCCCGCGGCGGCGTCTTCCAGGCGCGCTTATGGGCGCGGCGCCAGACATAGCCGCGCCAGCTTTCCTCGGGGTCGAGCGGCGGGCCGCCATTGTGGCCGATGCGGGGGAGGTCCATGCACCACGGATAGGGCGGGGCAGGGGGGATCGGCAAGGGAGAGGGGAAGAATGGCTCCGGCGGTTGGATTCGCAGCAACAACCCCGGCAAGTCATTGATTCCGCGTACTCCCCTCGGCCCCCACAGGGTTGGTGGGAGCACGGTGGGAGCTTCCACCCCGGCTTGTCAACGGCAGGCGAGCGGAGCTTTACTCGGAGCCGACCGCCTCCTCGTAGATGATGGCGTGGCCCGCCATGGCGGCGTCGCGCTCCGAGGAGATATCCTCGGTCTCGGTACCCTGGAAGCGCACGACCTCCCCTTCGGGCAGCACCTTCCGGGGGAACTAGCGGTAGGCGACGCGCTCGACCTCACCGAGCGCAATATATGCCTCGATCTCGGCCTGCGCTTCCGCTGGGTGCGCATCGGCGAAGGGCACGAGCAGGAAGGCGTCAATTACCTCCCCGACGGCCAGCGCCGGGTCGAGATCGGTGTCGTTCGGATGGCCGGGCTCCACGATGACCGAGAACTCGACCATGACGGAGCGCGAAGCCTCGGTGCATCAGCCGTCTACCGGCATGATGGCCATGCGCACGCTCATAGACAGCGTAAGAGCGAGACATGCCCAACGCATATGGCCGGAGATCAGCAACCCGACGGCGGCGCAATCCGCCGCTATGCCGCACATGGTCGAGTGCTTCGACCTGACCGTACACGACCTCGGCGACACGTTCGCTGAAGAGTTCCAGGGCCGTAGGCTGTGGTGCCGTCAGCACTGCGAGCACGAGTTTACGGTCCAGCCCATCTGGGACTGTGCCCAGGGACGCGATATGGGGCGATGTTGCTTCTTCGCGGACCAGATCGAGGCTACGATGTTCCGCCTGACCTGGGGCTAGCTTCGCTCAACCGCCAACATGCTCCACTCGGTGAGCGCCGGCTCCCTGCACTCTCGGCACCAGTGTTCGCGGCGAAATCGTATTCCGTTAATACGGGATGAACTCCGCAGGGCTTATCGCCGGCAGTCAAGGCAGCGCATCCGGACGCCGGGGGCAGCGCGGACGCCTTTCAGGTGGTGACGGAGGCGTTTGGGCGGCCGGCGAGTAGGCATGCACGGGCGGGGCAAGTTGCTGCAAGGTAGACGGCAATAGATTATGCCTCAACGGTGGCGGAGGCCGCACCGCCATGGTGTTCGCGCCACCACTGGTCCCCCGTGCCGAACCCGTTTAGCTAAACTAGCTGTCCGCGACGCCTTCCAGGCCTCGCTACAAGCCGGGCGGTTCGGCCTATGCCGGTTTACCCACCCATTTTGCGCGCAGCGACACCCGCTTCGACAAGCGCCCGCGCTCGCTCAGGGCCGCCGCGGCCTACAGGCGTGAAGGTACGCCCGCTCAGGGCGTTGTAGTGGCAGAAGAACGCCTCGATCTCGTCGAGCAGTCCCGGCCTGAGGTCTTCTAGACTGTGGACATGGGCGTGCGTGCGGGCCTTGGTGGCGACCGCAATGAGGCGATCGTTGCGTTCCATCTTGCCATCCCGCTCTCGCTGCTCCGGCTCGATCACGCCGAGTGGCCGTGCCGAAAGAAGGCAGCCTACGGGGAGCGACACGTCGAGCAGGACCAGAACGTCGAGCGGGTCGCCATCCTCACCAAGCGTGGAAGGGACGAAGCCGAAGTCGTGGGGAAACAGGTTCCCCTCTGGCATCACCGCCTTGAAGCAGACTGCACCCAACACCTCGTCATAGGCGTATTTGTTATGGCTGCGCTTCGGCGTTTCAATGACGACGTTGATGTCGCCATGTGGATCGAACGCCGGAATTTGGGTGAGGAACTTCATCGGAAGTTTCATTGCGTAACGCTGCGGCGGACCGGGAAACGCTCGGGAACAGGAGTCAGTTCAGGGCATCTAGGCAACGCGGGTAGGTGCAGTGTGCTGTGCATGAGGAGGTGCAGCGCAAGGTGAGCGAGACGGGCGAGTCAGTCGAGGTTGAGGTGGGGGTCAAGTTCGCCGCCGGTACCCGAAGCTCACCAAAGCGGTGCTCGCATGCCGCTGCGGATGGCATGAGCAGGCCGCTGACCACCGGGTTGGCCCGGATGTGGCCGAAGTGCAGGGTTATGACCGCCGGGGACCGAGACGAGCCGCCCCTGCGCTTGGACGCCAACATCGCCCAAGGCGGGGTTTGTCGTCCCCGGTCAAGAACGTCCGAGCACCGTCCTGCAACAGGGCCGCTGACTGCCGGACATAAAGGCAGTGCGGTGCCATGCTCATTCGGACCGAAGCGGCCTTACAGCGCTTCTTTTGGGCACCATCGGAGAAAGTGGCCAGGACGAGTGGGACACGCACCGCTGCGGCATGCGGGACGCGGACGATTGCCGCCGCTCTGCCGGGGACGCGGAGCGGAAGCTAGACGAGCAGCAGAGGCGGTTCGACGACGAGTGCCGCCGGATCGAGATGGACAGTCGGCGCCGGGACCGCGATCGGCATTAGGCGCCCGGCATGTGGCCCGATGGTGGGTGCGGGGGAAGTCGCTGATGTCCTAACGCGGCCAAGATGAAGCTGAGGCTTGCGTTACTCGGCCTCGCACCTGCGCTTTTGCGTGGTCTTATCGTGTGGTGCGTGGAGAAGCCGCTGAGCACCCGCGGGCGGACGAAGGCGCATTGGGGGTGGTCAGCTTCGCGCGCGGTCCTTGAGCGGATGAGGCGTGGGCGCTGTAGCGGGTTGGGACGGAGCGGTTGTTCGAAGGCTGCGCGGGAGGTGGGTAGTGCTGCCGAGCGGCCCTGTGGCGCAGATGCCGCACCCGCTGGGGTTGCTAGCAAAGGCCAACACACAACTCGCGCAGTCACTCACCCGCGGGTTAGTGTTGCCAACATGGATGGGTTGTTGCATTTTAGCAAGGCTATCGTGGCACCGGAGCAAGCGATTCCGCCTGCGGGATCGATGGTGTCGAACCAGATGGCGCCGGCAGCCCAGTATCCCGTCGCCCCGCCGCCGGACACCGTTGTGGCAGGCTCTCGGCAGCGCACACTACAGGCTGAACAGCGGGTATGCGCCGGAGAGGCGTTGGAGCAGGCGAAACACGCTGCCGAAATAGCTCGTCTAAAACTGGAGTTGGATCACCTGAGAACGGCTCATGCCGCGGAAATCGAGCGGCTACGGACCGAGCATGGTGCCGCCTTGCGGCAGTTGGTTGAAGCGCTCTGGCACGCGCAAGATGTTGCAAGAGCCGCGATAGAGAAGCCGGGAGCGCTCCCAGGAACCGCCTTGCCGGCCGCCGAAGAAGCATTTTCGCGCCGGAGCTTCAGCCTGCATGCGCGGCTGAGCCGCCTTGTGCGAAGAGACTGATTTGGTGACCGCACAGCGGAACGATGACCAAGGGGGATTGAAGAGACAGACAAAAGAGGGCAACGGCGCTCAGCCGAGTGTTGCGCCTCCAGATAGCCTCAGACGGAGGCGGCAAACTTCCTGGGCTCGTCTCGCAGGGTAAGGCTAAGGCGCAGCACCGACTGGACCACTGTTAGGGCATTCTTGCCACGGTGGTCTAACTCCCGCGCCAACAAGGTTACTCAATTTTTGCGTACACCCGCCGTGTCCCGCTCGCAGACCTCGCGGATCGAGGCAGCCTCGAACTGGCTGGCCTTCATCGCTGCCAACCATGCCTTTATCGACTTTGCGCGAGGAGCGCCAAGTTAAGATGTCATTGACCAGAAACTAAAAGCCCTCATGAAGGGCATCCTGCGTTAGTTCATCGGGATGCCGATCCCGCTCATCATCCTGCTTTACATGCTGCTTTGTCCGATCGCCGACCTTCGGTGCTGGAGCGTCCACCCGCACGTCGGGAGACACTACGGTCGCAGCGACAGCTTCGGTGCGAACCGCTTGTACAGGCGCCGAATTTTCTGCCGCTGTACATACCACGCGAAGCAGCGCCGTAGAACCAGCAGGATCGCTGCCGAACCTACAACTATCGCCGAAGCTGCTTCCAGAGCGGGCACGGTCTGATCTCCGGGTTTAGCTACTGGCACCCCGGCACTTGGGGTAGCACATCTCGGTCACACATTTGCGCCTGAGCCAAGGCTACCGACTATTCACTAAACCAAGACATTTCGCAGAGTTTAAAAGAGGGGCGTCTCGGTTGCGGAATCACGGTACGGACATTCACTGGAACGGCACCGCATTTATATCCTTCGTCCTGCGATGATCTGGTCAGGAGTGGCAATCATGACCGCACTGGACCGATTACTCGTTGGGGCCGCTGTAGCTCTCCTGGCTATTGCTTTGGCCTTGGTGCTGGACCACACCATGCCAGCAATGTCGCTCTGAGGCCGGTACGGGTGTCCGTGCGACCCTGTTTCCAATCATCCCTCCAGCCACACTCGTTGCAAAACCAGCAACCATTAGGTGGTAGAATGGATGTGGGGGCTGAAAACGAACTTGGAGAGCGCACCGCACGCGTCAGCCGTTCGCCTTGCGAGACCGCCACGTCGCTGGCCCGAACTTTGAACCATAGGCCGCGAACATCGCCAGGGTCGGTGGTCAGTATGAAACGGACGGGAACCAAGCTCCTCCTGGCTGGTGGTACTCGCCCTTGGCCATTAGGACCATCGGCTTCACGACGTGTAATCCCTCGCTGATGCACCACTGGAATAAGCTTGCCTGCCGTACTGGAAGCAAAAACGAGATCGGTCCATCGATCACTGCCGACGCTCCCGCAATCAGCGCTCTGAGATCGCTCTCAGTTTCCGCAATGCCGTGATTTGCTAGCCACAATGTCGCGGAGGATAGGTAGCCGCGAACTCTGCCGTCGGTCTCAACAACAAATGGCTTGAAGAGGTTGATGGCACCGCGCAGTTCCGCGGTACGCTCCGCGCCATAAACTTTGTCAGCAAGCGTAGCGCAGTCGGCGAGATCATCGGCGACTAGGGGGCGAGTCACATAACCGGGCAGTGGTCCGCTCCGGCAGGTGCCGCGCATCACCAGCAGGGGCTCTTTGACCTCGAAACCCATCGATGCGTAGAGCGGCACGGAACGGACATTGAAGGCGTCAGCGACAAGGCGCACGCTGGCAGCAGTTTCGGCACGTTCTAGAACGGCTGCCATCAGAGCACGGCCAACACCACGGCCCTGGAACCGCGGATCGACCGTCAGTGTAGCAACAGCACGGATTGGGTCACCTTCCGCCAGAAAGTTGGAGCCGACGATGTGCCCATCCTGCTCCGCCACGACCCCGAACATGGTTGGCGAGGCGATAAAGGTATCTGCAAGGCGTACCCCGTCCTCGACATCGTGGAGGTCGGGATGAAATCCATGTGCCTCGGCAATTCCGCGGAAGGCATCATGCATGATGCGACCGACGTGGATGGTGTCTGATTCCGTTACAGATCGGATGCGCGGAGCCATGATTCCTCCCTGATGAATGGAAGCTCGGTCAGCCGCTTATTGCGAAACATGCAGGTACCCAAACACCGGTAGCAAGCTAAAAGCGCCATACCTGAACGCGACTGGCACCATCGCTCGGGCCGCGGGTTTCTGTTGAATAATCCGCAAGGGCCTCTGCTCCGCTACATCCACGGCTGTCGCTTCTCAGCCGGCCTGGAGCGGCGAACCAGCGAGGGTGACGCCCGCGACATAGGATTGGTGCTGCGTGGTACATACCGATGGGCTTCCGTGCTGCCCAGCCCGCTCCCAACCGTTCCGCTCAAATACTATGCCGTAATTCCCGCGTGCTGCGGCGGGTCGAAAAGGCCTAGGCTTCCCAGTAGCCGAGGCGCTGACCTTCGCCGAACTCAGCGCTCGCGTGGGAGGGCAGGGCGATGTTTGACCTCAATCGGTTCGCGGCCGACTGCCGCACGGCGCTTGCTCAGGACCATGGTGGACACCGCGCAGTCCGCGAGATCGTAGCCCGCGCGGTAGCAGACCCCAGCAACGTGCTGGCCGGGCTTGGTGAGCCCCACCGTGCAGGAGTCCAGAAGCTCTATCATGCCCCGGACTTGACGATCCTCAACATCGTTTGGGGGCCGAAGATGACCCTGATGCCCCATGACCATCGCATCTGGGCGGTGATCGGCATCTACACAGGCTGCGAGGACAACATCTTCTGGCGCCGGGTTGAGGGCGGCAAGGTCGAGGCGGCAGGCGCAAAGGCGTTACGTACCGGAGACTGCACTGTTCTAGGTCGGGACATCATCCACTCTGTGACCAATCCCATTCCCCGCCTGACTGGAGCCATTCATGTCTATGGCGGAGATTTCTTCCGCATCGAACGCAGTGAGTGGGACCCCGAGACACTACGGGAGGAGCGCTACGATGTGGCCAAGAACATGCGCCTCTTCGATGAGTCCAACGCGGCCATGGCCGGAGAATAATAAGCCAAGGCGCCCAGCGACCCCCAGTCGAGATGGAGATCAGGATTGCCTGCGGCAGGCAGTAACGATCCACCCCAACTACACGATTCCCCTGGAATCTCGCTCAACAGGAGCGAAAACATGACGGGAGGATTGAGCTACGCGACTGAGGCCGCGGAGGGGTACGAAAAGGCCTTTGCCCACGTCTCAAGTTACTTCATTCCTTTCCTCCTAAGGTCAGCCCGGCTCAAGCCGGGGATGCGTGTGCTCGATATCGCTACCGGTACGGGGCTCGCTGCTGAAGCAGCGCTGGCGCTAGTCGGTGCCACCGGCCACGTCACGGCAGCCGACATCTCGTCCGCCATGGCTGAAAAGGCGAGGGCGCGTCTGGACAGCGCCTTGAATGCAACCGTGGCGATTGAGGACGGCCAGTCGCTCTCGTTCCCTGACGAGAGCTTCGACGGGGTAGTGTGCAGTCTCGGACTGATGTTCTTCCCCGACCCTGCCCGTGGCCTCGCCGAGTTCCGCCGTGTGCTCCGCCCCGGCGGACGGGCAGCCGTCACGGTTACCACTACAATGGAGCGGTCCTACAATGGCCGGATCAACCGAGCCATCGCCCGCTACAAGCCAGCCCTTGAGCCGGCGCATGCACGCTTTTTTTCGCTCGGCGATGAGGTGCGGCTGCGCACCCTATTCGAGACGGCAGGGTTCAGCGACATAGAGATTGCCAGCGAGATGCACCGCTTCACGTTGCCGTCCTTTGCCGCCTACTTCGAGCCGTTCGAGAGAGGCGGGGGCTCCAGCGGGCAAGCCTATGTCGCACTGACGGAGGATCAGCGCCGGGCCATCCGTGACGAACTAAGACACGAGCACGGCGACACGGGTGGGCCGATCGAGATCGAGGTGGAACTCAGGATCGCCAGCGGCCAGCAGTAGTCGATCTGACGTGAGGAAATCATGAGCCGCATCATTCATCGACTGGCACGCCGTGCCATACTGATCGTGGCTTGTGATGCTACAGCCACACTACTAGCTAAACCGGCCATTGCTCACGGCCGCTTTCCCGATCGACCCATTCGTATGATCGTGCCCTGGCCACCCGGTGGCGCCACTGACATACAGATGCGTACTTTGTGCGACGGCGCCAGTCGCCGCCTCGGCCAACCAATCATTGTTGAAAACCGCGCAGGTGCAACAGGGTCTTTAGGAGCGGTTGCTCTCAAGGAGGCTCGGCCAGACGGGTATCTGTTATCGCAGATGCCGCCCAGCGGCGTATTTCGCCTGCCGCATATGTTAGCCCGCCCACCTTTTGACCCTAATGCCGATTTCACCTGGGTCATGCAGGTCGCTGGCTACACCTTTGGTGTCGTCGTGCGCGCTGATGCACCGTGGCGGACCTTTGCCGATCTGATGGACTACGCCAAGGCTCACCCCGACCAAATCAACTACGGATCGCCCGGTGTCGGCAGCCCGCTGCATGCCACTATGGAGCGGATTTCCCGGGCGCGAGGAATTGCCTGGACGCATGTACCTTTCCGCGGGACCACAGACGATCTCCAAGCGCTTCTGGCGGGTCAGGTGCAGGCCAGTGCGCAGGGGAGCACATGGGCACCGCTGGTCGAGGCTGGGCAGTTGCGCCTGCTCGTCACCTTTGGCGCGGCGCGGATTGGACGATTTCCCGAGGTTCCGACGTTACGCGAGGTGGGGCTCGACCTTGTTGTGCCGGCACCTTATGGAATTGCCGGGCCTCGAAGCTTGAGCCAAGAGGTACTGCACATCCTACATGATGCATTGAGGGTATCGCTTTACGATTCCGCGCATCTCGCCATCCTTGAACGTTATCACATGCCGCTTCTCTACCTGGGTCCCGAAGACTACGCGGCGGCAGCCCGACGCCAGTTTGAGGAGGAGCGCGAGACTGTCAAAATGCTCGGCCTGCGGACGGAGTAAGGGACAACTCAAAATCGGAGCGCATTTCGTGTCGCCGCGGCGCTTGGGAAGCGGAGGGAACTGAAGCTTCCTGACGCTGCGACCAGCATTCTGTTCTTTGCCGCCTTTGCAACCGTGTTTGACTGGCAAAGCGCCTATTTCGACCGTTCGATCTGCAACGTGCTGCTGATCGCCGCCTACATGTTCAAGAATGGCAATGTCTGCCTGCCGGGTTGCGCGGACCTGATCCGATGCTAGCGAGTGCTTACGCCGAAGTTGCATTGAATGCGTCGCTTGAGGCTGCGGCACGAAAAGGACAGCAACTTCTCGCTTTCCGCTCGGGGTGAGAGCCTGAGCATGAGGAATGTCGATCTTGGGGAGAGGTGCTGGACCAAAAGCGCACGCGGTGGGTGGTCCGCCAGACGCTTGGTGAGGCACCGGGCGCAATCCCGATTAAGCTACGCTGCTTTCCCCAGTCGAGGGCGCGGCTTGGAAGGTGGAAAGCGCGGCGACTGGCCAGAAATGCTGAGCACCCAGCCAAAGGGCGAGTACTTTACGAAGCCGAGGCTATCGCCATCACGCGCCCAACTCTCGTAGACAGCGACCAGATGACCATCCCTGTCATATTCCTCATGCTCCCATCGCTTCGGGGCAACCCGCCCTCCGGCTCGCAATGGGAGGTCGGATCGTCGGAGAACATGCTCCGCGGATACGCCGAAACATTTCTCAAAATCGAAAGCTTCCTCGCTCAGCACCGCTTCTCACTCCATCTGGCGGCGACGTTTTTGGCCGTCGCGGATTGCTCCGCGGGCAGGCACCTCAACGATATGGGTGGCGCGAGCGGCAGTGGCCAACTCGCACAGGAAAGTGTCTCAAGAGTAAATCGTCGCCGACAGGCCTTGATGCCTGTCGGGCGATAGCCAGCCAGTCCTGCCAAGCTCCGCCACAGAGACGTGATTGGTCGAGAAGGGGCTACGGGGGATGCAGGCGTCCCATTCTCGACGGCTTGACGTTAAGGTTAGGTTACATACAAACCGGAGGTCTGGCCTTGTCCTCACCCCCGCTCCAGCCTGCGACACCTCCCCATCCTGTCTGGTGGGAGATTGGGCGCCCTTCGCCGGAGGAAGCCGCTGATTGGATCACCTGGGTAGCGCCCCTGGGCGACCGCGGGGCTGCCCTCTACCGCACTTTGGTTGTCGCTGACGGCTCGGTCGCCCTTACCGTCGAGTTCCATCGGCGCCGCGGCTCTGGCCAGCAGATCATCTACCGCGGCCGGTGTGGCTTGCAGCACGACCCCGAGCCGGCCGCCGAGCGCATCTCTGCTCTGCTGAAGGCAGCCGACGGAGCGGTCAGCAAGGCTTTGCAAGCAGGCAGCAATGATGACGATATAACGGCGGAGCATGGGAGGGGATCGTCGTACCTGCCCGCCATTCCCCAGGGCACACAACAAGGCCGCCCGCCGGCCAGGGGGCATGATCCTGAGCACTACCTACGGGAACGTGCCTACTTCCTGTGGGAGCGGGAGGGGCGTCCGGAGGGACGTGCCCTGGAGTTCTGGGAGCGAGCCTTCCGGGAGGAGGCGAGGGCGGCGTGATGGCAGCACAGCCCTACGGCCACAGGCTGATCGGAGAAGAAGGAGCAGCCATGTCCCTAAAGGCCAGGGAGCTTTACCGTAGCACGAATGGGGCTCGCTGGCCGCTAATCCGTGACCCCGGCTCCGAACGGGTGTTCGGGAGGCATGAGCCCAACCTCTCATTTGGTGGGAGGAGCAGCGACATCAGCATCGGTGACTTCCTCCCCAGGGGCGGGCATGGCCCCGAGCATCAGGAGTTGCTGCGGCTGATCGGGACCCTGGTGGATAGAGAGGAGCCTGCCTAATTTTCGGGGCCGCTCGCCAGGAGCAGCCATGAAGATCAGCGACAAATACTCCTGCTGATCCCCACCATGGACCACCCTTCGCATCAGCAGCCGCGTTGAATGATGATAGCCGTCACGGCCGCGCCTCAGGTCCATCTGACTTCTTCGGGCGGCCACGCGCACGCAGTGTTCCCTCGGCAGCTTTCGCCGTCCGGTCCCTCTCGCGCTGGCGCTGCTTCCGCAACCGATCGGCTGCTCGGCGCTCATCCTCCTGCTGCTCGAACGACATATCCGCTACAGCGGCCTTGGCGTCCGGCTTTGGTCCCGGCTTCGGACGCTGCACATCGAGGATGCCGGCCTCCTCCATGGGTTCCAGCGTAACATCAGCAGAGATACCAGCTTCGCCGAGCATCCGCGCCAACACCTCAGCCTGCCAGAGATCATAGAGGTAGACCGTGTAGATGCCGTCGAACTCGGCCATGCGGATCGCGCCACGCATCACAAACTGCCAAATGTCCTCCTGCTCACGGGCACGCTCCACCTCGTCGCGTGTCAGCCCGAATACGCCGAGTAGGATTGCGTCCTCGGGACGCGTCTTGCTGCTGTAGATGAAGGCGCACGAGGTCAGGTGTCGGTACTGATTGGAGCCCGCGACCTTGGGCCGAACCTGCTTGCCCGGCAGGCGCTCCTCAAAGTAGTTGACCACCTCTGCGTTGCCGCTCCAGTAGCCGAGGTCATGCACACCCTCAAGGTGGCGCGACACCGCGGCGAGGCAACGCTTGCCATCCAAGTGCTTCTTAGAAGCTTTAGGGAACCACCATTCGGTCGAGCCTCGGTGACCGCGGGTGAAGTAGCGGATGCGAACTTTCGGCTCCCTGCGGAACGCGGTGGCGCCGACTTCCCGCCGCACGAACTCCACCTCGTCGCCAAACCACTTCCGGGTCGCAAGACAGGTGATGCTGTGAAAGAACCCCGATGCTGCGATGACCGACGTGGCGAAGGGTGCCAACTCAGCAGGGGTCCACGCTGACCACCAACGCACTGTCCGCCCGCGATCCCGGGCATCGCGCCAATCCGCCACATCCACGAACACGCCCTGCGGTGATTTTGACCTCTTGTGGAACGCCGCCAAGCCTTTGACCAGATCATCCGCCATCATGTCGGCCATGGTTGGGGCGTTGCCGGCCAGCGACACGCGGTGCCAACCCGCTTCATCGGTCGGCGTGAGCGCGTATGCTGCCTCGAAAAATCGCGCTGAGCTTGGGATACGAAACTCACCCGCGACGGCCGCCGAGGGAACCTCGTCGATTCGCATATGCCACCGTCCGCCCTCAGCGCAAGTGAAGTCGGTCTGCATCAGGGCTTCATGCGTGATGATGAGAATAACATGCGGCAGCGATGAGTACTCATCGATGGCGTCGGTGATCTCGCGGGTGACACCGAGTGAGCGCCGGCTCTCGGCCCGGCTGTGGATGGGCCGGATCACCGGCTCGGTGCCGGATTTCGCTGCCTCTCGGGAGAGGTCCAGTAGCTTCTCGCCGATTAACTCCATCGTCGGCAGTGCGAACACATAGCGGCCCGGTACGCTGGTCATCTCCACCAGCAACTCATTGGTCTTCCCGCATCCCGGCGGGCCGACCAGTACCTCAACTCGAATCACGTCATCTCTCCAATATGCCCGCTGCACCAGCGCGGCGGGCTTCAATCTGCTGAAATGGATGGGCGCCGGATAACGCGTCCGGTGCGTGTCTATATAGAAATAGCTCGTGACCTATTTATCCGACCGGCTGCGCAGATGCGCGCCCGCTTCGCGGCCACACCTGCATCATACCTGCTTAGCGAGTGAGAAATCGACCATTCAGATGCAGGGCAGCGAAGACGCCTGACCGACCGGGCACGCGCCGATGCGCGACGGAGCGCAGCGGAGACGCGCGGAGAAGCGAGGGCGCCGCAGGTGCCCGCTGGCCGCGAGGTCAGGCTTGGGTCGGGCGCAGGCTGAAGCCGGGCTGAGCCCGGCCACGGCCGAGCGCGACCCGACCTCCATGTCCATTCCCTGCTCCGCAGTGCGACATCCATGCACCACCTGACCTGGGGCCTGCGGCCCCAACGGAGTAGAATTCGGGGCCAAGCCATGAGTCGCGAACTGCACACCACATCCCACTGGTCGCCAGCCACATAGCCGAATGGCGGGACGAGGGACGTGTTGGACCTACCGGGGCGGAACCGCGCAGGGCGCGCTTCCACCCGGCACGAGCAGACATGACTGGAACCGGGCCAAGGCCCTCGCGGGGCAGGCGTCGCGGGCTCCGCCTCACCCGCGTTCCAGCCATGTCGCTCGCTGCACATGCCAAGATCGGCGGCATAGGGCGGTGCCACGGGTCTGCATGTAGGCCGCGTACCAAGTCAGCCGTGGGGCAGGGGAGGGATGTGCGTCAGGCAAAGTTATCGGTTCGCCCGACATGCGGCGGACAGATTAGCCCAGCAGGCGGAACTTCCCATTCGGGGATCGTGGGGCCACGTATGTCGCGGTGCGGAATGCCTCGGCACTCCATTTCCTCCGGGCCGATACTCCCGGAGTGGTCTGGGATGAAGTTGCCTTCGTATCCGCGGCCGTCATTGAGTTAGCGGTCGCCCTCTGAGGCGATCTCGTCGGAGTGGTTGATCAGGTCGTCCACCAAGGTTTGAGTCAGCAGAGCACCAGCCGGGGACTGGGACGTTGTGCCCGGAGAGAACGCGCAGTGGGGTGAGTTTGTGGCGCGGTTCCTCCAGCAACACCCGGGATACCGGAGCCTCGTCGCGGAGGAATGACAGCACGGCACCATCAAGGTTGAGCATATGAGTATCCCACCTTGCTGCCGGCACTGAACTAGCCTGTGCGAGCGCGGAGTGCGTGGTAGTGTCCAGATGATCAATCCATGAATCTGCCGGCCCGTTCTCGCCCCGGGGCGTGCCGGTCAGGCCATACGCCGCGCAGGAGGATCGTGCCTTTCACGGCCGCTCGATTAGCCCGGGCTGATGATGTCGCTTGCCCGTGCCGGGTGGTGCCGAGGAATGGCGCATGAGGGGCACGATCTCACTGTTCTCCGACACCTCGATTAGCACTCATAGACTGCACGGCCAACCGGTCCTGCTTGTTGTCTCGGTGATCGATGACCGTGTTGACATGGTTTATCAAGTCGGCACCGCCTAGCAGCCGCCCGTCGCGGTGAATGCGATCGAATATTACAGAGTTATAGCTCACCGGAAAGCCGCCTTCGTAACGGAAAGCCTCAGCGCCGCGGGAGCATACCACCCAGACACGTCGGAGCCGCCAGCGGGTGATGTCCTCCGCCATGCATACGAAGCCCATGCTGGTCAGGCTGCCGAAGAACCCTGACGCCGTTCCAACGTCAATCGACTGATTGCCGACCACTGTCATCGGGATAGGCAAGACGAGCGCTCGGTGCTGCCACCACATCGTTGCCCCACTGCCCGCTGCGGCGGCATCCACTGCGGCGACGAGGATGGCTAGCACAAGACGAGACATTATCCCTGAACGAGGCCTCCGCCACGCCGCACCCTGGTGGCATGAACCGAAAGATTCTGCTCTCGGGAGCCCGCACCGTCATCTCTCGGTCGCGTTGCTCACCGCGAAATGTTTGTTATCGTTCACGGACCGCAGATGTGTGACAGATATCGCGCAAGGTGGGTTGCATAGCACACAAGGGTGACCGCTCCACGCTGATTTGATGCGATCACAGAATGTATGCGACAGTCAGGCGAGTTTACGCTGACCCGGTGGGCTGTGGACCGACTCAGCCTGAATGCGAGGTCGCATGTTGCTGATGTCGAGACTTAGGCAGGCGGCACGGAGAGCGGATTGCCTCTCCTTCGCATACGGTGGAGGTGACGTGTCCGAACTCGTCGCTCTCCTTCGGCAGATCGCCAGACGTGAGTACTGCACGGTGGAGTACACCGTAGTCTCGGGATGCCCGGGGATCATCACGGTGCATTTCGTGCGGCAGGGTGCCGCAGCCTTGGCAGGCATGACCGCTAGATCGCCCGAAGATACCGGTTAACGATGCAGGCGAACGGTCTTACCGAGTTACAACAGCGACATGGGCAGCGTGGCT